>NZ_BDJC01000019.1 GCF_002005565.1 Streptomyces sp. JHA26
GGGAGGCCCGGGGCGCGGGAGGCCCGGGGCACGTGAGGTCCGGGGCGCGCCACCGTGCCGAGCGCCGCGTGCGCGGGGCCGCGGACGCCCGGCCGCAGGCCCGGGAGGTCGGCACGGGCCCCGCGAGGGGCGAGGCCGGCGCGGCGTGGCCGTAGCGCACCGCGGACGGACGGGCGGCCGGAAGGTCACGGCGAGCGCAACGCCGTCGCCGTCCCCAGCAGCACCGCGCCCACGACCGGCAGCAGCAGCCGCAGGTCGGCGAGGTCCACCAGGGCCGCACCCACGGCCAGCCCGAGCACGTTCGGGGCGAGGACCAGGGAGCCGGCCGTCGCGGTCACCCCGCCCAGCAGCGCGTCCGGCGTCTCGCGCTGGACGGCGGTCAGGGCGGCGATCAGCACCGCCGGCAGCCCCGCGCCGATCGCCGCGCCGGAGGCCAGGACCACGGCGTCGTACGGTGCCGCCCGCACCGTCACCGCCACCGCGAACAGGGCGAGACCCGCGGCGGCGAAGCGCCGTCCGCCCAGGCGCCGCACGGCCGGCCCGGCGAGCACCCCCACCGCCACCGACCCGGCGCCCTGGACGGCGTACAGCGCGCCGGCGTACGCGGGGGAGTGCCCGAGGGCGTCGACGACGGCGTAGGTCGTGGCGCCGTTGACGCCCGCGCACAGCATCGTGACGCCGCCCGCGAGGACGAGCGGGCGCAGGCGGGGGTGCCCCCACAGGTGCCGGGCGCCCTCGGCCGTGTGCCGCCACCAGGTCGCCGCGGGGCGCCGCGGTGGCGTCTCCCGTACCCGCAGGGCGGCGTACACGCCGGTGGCCACCACGAACGTCGCCGCGTCCAGCAGCGCCACGCCCGGTCCGCCGTACGCCGCGTACAGACCCGCCCCGGCCGGCGGTGCCACCAGTTTCACGCCCTCGCCGGCGGTCGTGCGCAGGCCGTTGAAATCGCCGAGGAGTCCCGGGTCGACGGCGGCGGTCACCAGCGCCGACTCGGCCGCGTCCTGGACGACGCCCGCGGCGCCGTACACGAGGAGCACCGCGAAGAGCAGCCACAGCGCGTCCGGCGAGTCCACGGCGAAGAGGGTGGGCAGCAGGCAGGCCGGCAGCAGGCCGGTGGCGATCAGCAGCGGCCTGCGGCGGACGCGGTCCGCCAGGGTGCCCAGCACCGGACCCAGGAGCGTCGGCGCCCACATCGCGAGCATGGACAGCGCCGCGAGCCCGTCCGAGCCGGTGAGGTCCTTCACCCACACGCCGGCCGCCAGCCACAGCGCCGAGGTGCCGAAGCCGGACACCACCACCCCGGCGAGAAACAGACCCGCGTTGCGGTCGCGCAGGACGCGGATCAGGGGCCGGTGTCCGTGCGGTCCTGCGGATTTCTTCGTTCCTTCCTTCGTCATACCTGGTCAGCGTGGCCCTAAGGCCGGGGTGCGGGCATCGGGCAGGTGCCTTATCCATCGTCCCGGCGACCGATGAGTTTCGCCGGTGCGACGAGTCCACCTTCCGAGAGAGCCGGCCCCGCACATCCCCAGGAGCAGTAGATGACCACCGACACCACCACCCTCGACCTGGGACCGCAGACACGGATCCTCGCCCGCCTCGCCGACGGCGTGCGCGACGACCGGCTCGCGGACCCGACGCCCTGCCCCGACCTGGCGGTGCGCAACCTGCTGGGCCACCTGACCGGTCTCGCCGTCGCCTTCCGCGACGCCGCGCGCAAGGACCGGGGGCCCGCCACGGACACCAGCCCGGAGGCGCGCGTGCCGGACATCGGGCCCGGCTGGCGCGAGGAGCTCGCCACCGTGCTCGGGGAACTCGCCGAAGCGTGGCGCGACCCCGGGGCGTGGACCGGCATGACCCGGGCCGGCGGCATCGACCTGTCCGGCGAGACCGCCGGCGCCGTCGTCGCCGACGAACTGGTGATCCACGGCTGGGACCTGGCCCGCGCGACCGGCCAGGAGTACACCCCCGACCCCGCGGCCCTGCGGGCGGCCCACGGCCTGCTCGCCGCCGCCGCGGACCGGTCCGACCGGGACCGGGGCATGTTCGGGCCGGTCGTCGCCCTCCCCGCCGACGCACCGCTGCTGGACCGGACGGTGGGCCTGAGCGGACGCGACCCGCGCTGGACACCGCCCGCCGAGGAGTGACGGCAGAACCTCGACTTCCTTTGTCAGAAGCATTGACGCAGCCCCGCGCCGCTCTTACCTTCAACGCGTCGTACTCCGTACGTCATATATGAGACGCGATACGCGAGATCAGATATCCGAGATCTGTTCGCGCGGTCGACGCGAGATTCCGAGAGGCGCGCATGACCTCTGTGCCCACGCCGATCCCCTCCCGCACGCAGTACGTGCTGGAGGAGATCAAACGCCGCATCCTCACCGGACGCCTGACACCCGGTCAGGCCCTGGTCGAGACCGACCTCGCCGCGCAGTTCGGGGTGTCCAAGACACCGGTGCGCGAGGCGCTCAAGACCCTGGCCGGCACCGGACTGGTCGTGATGAGCCAGTACAAGGGCGCCACCGTGCGCATGGTGGACGCGGACATGGCGCGCGAGGTCTACGACGTGCGGCTGCTCCTGGAGCCGGAGGCCCTCAGGCGCGCGGTCCGCCGCGGCGCCTCCCTGGAAGCGGCCCGCGACGCGCTGTCCCGGGCCGACCAGGCCACGGACACGGCCGAACGGTCGCTCGCCAACCGCGAGTTCCACCGCGCCCTGTACGTACCGTGCGGCAACCCGCTGCTCGGCCGGATGCTCGACGAGGTGCGCGACCAGGCGGCCCTCGTCTCGGCCGTCGCCTGGGCCGCCGAACCCTCCTGGGAACGGGAGGCCGGCGAGCACCAGGAGATCCTGCGCCTCGCCCTCGCGGGCGACGCGGACGGCGCGGCACGCGCCCTCCACGCCCATATCGCGTCGTTCGTCGAACGGGCCTTCCCGCACACGGGAGCCGAGGCCCAGGAAGAGGTCGGTCAGGCATGACAACGACGTTCGAGACCCAGCGGGCGGCCCTGGCCGACGTGGTGGCGATCCCGGTGACCCCGTTCGCCGAGGACGGCTCCGTCGACCCGGCCGGCTACCGGGCCCTGCTGCGTCGTCTCCTCGACGCCGGCATCACGACCCTCACCCCCAAC
Organism: Streptomyces sp. JHA26; assembly: GCF_002005565.1. Classification (GTDB taxonomy): domain Bacteria; phylum Actinomycetota; class Actinomycetes; order Streptomycetales; family Streptomycetaceae; genus Streptomyces. The sequence continues at coordinate 3,127 of NZ_BDJC01000019.1, forward strand.
GGCAACACCGGCGAGTTCTACGCCCTCACCCCGGCCGAGCGCCGCCTCGTCACCGAGCTGACCGTCGAGGAGGCCGGCGACGGGGCCGCCGTCCTGGTCGGCGTCGGACACGACGTGCCGACCGCGGTGGCCTCCGCGCGGCACGCCCGCGAGGCGGGCGCCCGGATGGTGATGGTCCACCAGCCCGTCCACCCCTACGTCTCCCAGGCCGGCTGGGTCGACTACCACCGCGCGATCGCCGAGGCCGTGCCCGACCTGGGCGTCGTGCCCTACCTGCGCAACCCCCAGCTCCCCGGCTCCCGCCTGGCCGAACTGGCCGACCACTGCCCCAACGTCCTCGGCGTGAAGTACGCCGTCCCGGACGCGGCCCGGTTCGCCGCCTTCGCCCGCGACGCCGGCCTCGAACGCTTCGTGTGGGTGGCGGGGCTCGCCGAGCCGTACGCCCCCTCCTACTTCTCCGCCGGCGCCACCGGCTTCACCTCGGGCCTGGTGAACGTCGCGCCCGCCGTCTCGCTGAACATGATCGAAGCGCTGCGATCGGGTGACTACCCGGCCGCCATGAAGGTCTGGGAGCAGATCCGCCGCTTCGAGGAACTGCGCGCCGCCAACGGCTCCGCCAACAACGTCACCGTCGTCAAGGAGGCCCTCGCCTCCCTCGGACTGTGCCGCCGCGAGGTCCGCCCGCCCAGCAAGCCGCTGCCGGAGGACGAGCGCGCCGAGGTCGCCGCCATCGCCGCGGGGTGGGCGATATGAAGCCCCGGAAGTCCCCCGAACAGCTCCGCAGCCACCAGTGGTACGGCACCGACGGCCTGCGCTCCTTCAGCCACCGCGCCCGCACCCGCCAGCTCGGCTACCTGCCCGAGGAGCACCTCGGCAAGCCGGTCATCGCGATCCTCAACACCTGGTCCGACATCAACCCCTGCCACGTCCACCTCCGCGACCGCGCCCAGGCCGTGAAGCGGGGCGTGTGGCAGGCGGGCGGCTTCCCGCTGGAGTTCCCGGTCTCCACGCTCAGCGAGACCTTCCAGAAGCCGACCCCGATGCTCTACCGCAACCTGCTCGCGATGGAGACCGAGGAGCTGCTGCGCTCCTACCCGGTCGACGGTGCCGTCCTGATGGGCGGCTGCGACAAGTCCACGCCCGCCCTGCTCATGGGCGCCGCCAGCGTCGACCTGCCGGCCGTGTTCGTGCCCGCCGGTCCCATGCTCCCCGGGCACTGGCGCGGCGAGACCCTCGGTTCCGGCACCGACATGTGGAAGTACTGGGACGACAAGCGGGCCGGCCTCATCGGCGACTGCGAGATGCAGGAACTGGAGAGCGGCCTGGCCCGCTCGCCCGGCCACTGCATGACCATGGGCACCGCCTCCACGCTCACCGCCGCCGCCGAGGCCCTCGGCGTCACCGTCCCGGGCGCCTCCAGCATCCCGGCCGTCGACTCCGGGCACGACCGGATGGCCGCCGCGGCCGGACTGCGCATCGTCGAACTGGTCCACAGGGACCGGAAGCTGAGCGACATCCTCACGGCCGACGCCTTCGAGGACGCCGTCACCACGGTCCTGGGCCTCGGCGGCTCCACCAACGCCGTGATCCACCTGATCGCCATGGCGGGCCGAGCCGGCGTCAAGCTGACCCTCGACGACTTCGACCGCATCGCCCGCACCGTCCCGGTGCTCGCCAACGTCCGCCCCGGCGGACAGACGTACCTGATGGAGGACTTCCACTTCGCGGGCGGCCTGCCCGGGTTCCTGTCCCGGATCCCGGACCTGCTCCACCTGGACCGCCCCACCGTCTCCCACGACACCCTGCGCGAGCAGATCGCCGGCGCCCAGGTGCACGACGACGACGTCATCCGGCCCCGCGACAACCCGGTCGCGAGCGAGGGCGGGGTCGCCGTCCTGCGCGGCAACCTCTGCCCGGACGGCGCCGTCATCAAGCACATCGCCGCCGAACCGCACCTGCTCAGGCACACCGGTCCCGCGGTCGTCTTCGACGACTACAGGACCATGCAGCGCACCATCAACGACCCCTCCCTGAACATCACCGCCGACAGCGTGCTGGTGCTGCGGGGCGCCGGGCCCAAGGGCGGACCGGGCATGCCCGAGTACGGCATGCTGCCCATCCCCGACCACCTGCTCAAGCAGGGCGTGCGCGACATGGTGCGGATCTCCGACGCCCGGATGAGCGGCACGAGCTACGGCGCGTGCGTCCTGCACGTGGCGCCCGAGTCGTACGTCGGCGGACCGCTCGCGCTGGTGCGCACCGGCGACACGATCGTCCTCGACGTCGAGGCGCGCACCCTCCGCCTGGACGTGGACGACGAGGAGCTGGAGCGCCGCAGGGCCGCGTGGACGCCACCGCCCGCCCGCTACGAACGCGGCTACGGCGCCCTCTACAACGAACAGATCACCCAGGCCGACACCGGCTGCGACTTCGAGTTCCTGGCCCGCCCGGGCACGGTGCAGGACCCCTACGCCGGCTGACCCCGCGGCAGCGGGACACCGCACACCCACGCACCTGGAGAAAGCGCTTCCTGCACCGCCGCACCGCCGCACCGCCGCACCGCCGCGCCGCAGGCGCCCCGTACGCGCACCACCCACGCACGACGTACCAGAACGGAGAACTGTCATGGCCCAAGCCGCAGCCGTGGCGAAACCGCCCGCGCCACCGAGGCGGCGCCGTGCCTCCGCCACGCCGCGCAGGCTCCCGTACCTGCTGATCGGTCCGGCGGCCCTGCTGATGCTGGGCTTCATCGCCTACCCGGTCGTCAGCGTCTTCTACTACAGCCTGCAGGACTACAACCCCACCAAGCCCTGGCGCAACGGCTTCGCGGGCCTCGACAACTTCGTCAGGATCTTCACCGACGACCCCCAGTTCTGGGACACCCTCGTCTTCAGCGCCAAGTGGGTCTTCGTCGAGGTCGGGCTCCAACTGCTCTTCGGCCTGGCGCTGGCACTCATCGTCAACCAGACCTTCGTGGGCCGGGGGATCGGGCGCGCCCTGGTCTTCTCCCCGTGGGCCGTCTCCGGCGTGCTGACCTCCGCGATCTGGGTGCTGCTCTACAACTCCCAGACCGGCATCACCCGTTACCTCGCCGACATGGGCATCGGCTCGTACGGCACCAGCTGGCTGTCGGACACCTCGACCGTGTTCTCCGCCGCGGTGGTCGCCGACCTGTGGCGCGGTGTCCCCTTCTTCGCGATCCTCATCCTCGCCGACCTCCAGTCCGTCTCGAAGGACCTCTACGAGGCCGCCGAGGTCGACGGGGCCGGCCGCGTCAAGCAGTTCTGGCACATCACGCTGCCCCACCTGAAGGACGCCATCGTCCTGTCCACCCTGCTGCGCGCGGTGTGGGAGTTCAACAACGTCGACCTGCTCTACACCCTGACCGGCGGCGGACCCGCGGGCGAGACCACGACCCTGCCCCTCTACATCGCCAACACCAGCGTCGACGCGCACAACTTCGGCTACGCGTCGGCCCTCACCACGGTCGCGTTCGTGATCCTGCTCTTCTGCTCGATCGTCTACCTGCGGCTGAGCAAGTTCGGAGGCGAGAACAAGTGATCACCAAGGAGGCCCCCGCGCCCGCCCCCGCGCCCGTGCGGGCCGGCCACGAACCGCCGCGTCCCGCGAAGAAGCGCCCCGCCTGGGACGAGGTCCCCCGCTGGCAGATCTACCTGCCGCTCGGCGTCTACCTCGTCTTCACCCTGATCCCGTTCTACTGGATCCTGCTCTTCGCGCTCCGCCCGGCCGGCTCGACCTCGCTCGTGCCCTGGCCGATCACCTTCGAGCACTTCGAGAAGGTGTGGACCGACCGCGCCTTCGGCACCTTCTTCCAGAACAGCGTGCTGGTCGGTCTCGCCACCCTGGTCATGACGACGCTCGTCGCCCTGGCCGGCGGCTACGCCCTCGCCCGGTTCGACTTCAAGATCAAGCGGGGCTTCATGCTCGCCCTGCTCTGCTCCCAGTTCGTGCCCGGCGCGCTGCTGCTGGTCCCGCTGTTCGAGATCTTCGCCGAGCTGAAGATGATCAACTCGCTCGGCAGCGTCATCATCGCCGAGACGGTCTTCCAGCTGCCGCTGTCGATGATCCTGATCAGCAACTTCATCAAGAACGTGCCGTACTCCCTGGAGGAGGCCGCCTGGGTCGACGGCTGCGGACGGTTCCGGGCCTTCCGGATCGTCGTGCTGCCGCTGCTGCGCCCCGGCCTGATCGCCGTCGGCTCCTTCGCCTTCGTGCACTCCTGGAACCACTTCCTGTTCGCCCTGATGTTCCTCAACGACCAGGGCAAGCAGACCGTCCCGGTCGGCCTCAACACCCTGATGAGCGCGGACAGCGTCGACCTCGGCGCACTCGCCGCCGGCGGCATCATCGCCGCCGTGCCCGTCGTGATCGTCTTCGCCTTCATCCAGAAGTGGCTGATCACCGGCTTCAGCGCGGGGGCGGTGAAGGGTTGAGACTGCGACACACGGCCGCCGCCGGACTCCCGGCCCCACTCCGCGTCCCCGCCCGCACCGACGGCGCACGGGACGTCGGCCACGACCCCCTCGCCCCGGACGACGACCGGGCGGCGGCGCGGGACGCGGGCGCGGGGAGGCCGCGATGAACGCTCCGCTGCCCGTCGTCCTCGCCGGTGCCCGCGGCCACGGCCGCTGGCACGTCGCCAACATCCGCCGCCTGGAGCGGGCGGGCCTGGTCCGCCTGGCCGGCATCTGCGAGCTGTCCCCGCTGACCGAGGAGGAGGCCGGCGGGGAACTCCCCGAGCAGTCCGCCGACTTCGGCGCCCTGCTCGACTCCACCGGCGCCCGGATCGCCGTGATCTGCACGCCGATCCCCACCCACACCGACCTCGCCCTGACCGCCGCCCGCCGGGGTGTGCACCTGCTCCTGGAGAAGCCCCCGGCACCGTCGTACGCCGAGTTCCGGCGCATGGCCGACGGGGTCGCCGAGGCCGGCGTCGCCTGCCAGATCGGGTTCCAGTCGCTGGGCTCGCACGCCGTGCCCGCGATCCGCGCGCTGATCGCCGAGGGCGCGATCGGCGAGGTGACGGGCGTCGGCGGAGCCGGGGCCTGGGTGCGCGACGAGGCCTACTTCCGCCGGGCGCCCTGGGCGGGCCGGCGGCGGCTGGACGGCGCCGACGTGATCGACGGCGCGCTGACCAACCCCCTCGCGCACGCCGTCGCCACCGCCCTCGCGCTGGGCGGCACCGCCCGCGCCGAGGACGTCGCCGGCATCGAGACCGAGCTGGGCCACGCCAACGACATCGAGGCCGACGACACCTCCTGCGTACGGATCACCACCGCGCGGGGCCACCGCGTCACCGTCGCCGCGACCCTGTGCGCGGAGCGGGCCGGCGAGCCGTACGTCCTGGTGCACGGCAGCAGCGGCCGGATCACCTTCTGGTACAAGCAGGACCGCGTCCTGCTCCAGCGCGCCGGCCACGGACCCGAGGAGTACGACCACGGCCGCACCGACCTGCTGGAGAACCTGGTCGGCCACCTCACCACCGGCGCCGCGCTGCTGGTGCCGCCGGACGGGACCGGCGCGTTCATGAAGGTCGTGGAGGCGATCCGCCGGGCCCCCGACCCCGAGCCGCTGCCCGAGGGCGCCTGGCACCGCGTCCCCGGCGAGGACCGCCGCGTGGTCCCCGGCGTCGACGCACTCGTGGCCGCCGCCGCCGACACCCTCTCCCTGTACTCCGAACTGGGCGCCCCGTGGGCGCCGCGCACGGAGCACCCCCTGAAAGAGGTGAGCACCCGATGACCGGCACCGACTCCCCGGTGCTGCGCGTGGCGGGCCGCCCCGTCGGCCGGTACGTCGTCCGGCCCGAACTGCCCGCCCGCCTCTCCCCGCGCCCCCACCTGCACCCCGTCACCACCCTGGCCGGCACCGTGGTCACCGAGTTCAACCCCGCCGACCACCTCCATCACCTCGGCGTCGGTGTCGCCGTTCCCGACGTCGAGGGCCACAACTTCTGGGGCGGACGCACCTACGTCCGCGACCGGGGGCCGACCGAACTCGACAACCACGGCGCCCAGCGGCACATCGCCTTCCAGCTCCGCGACCCCGACGGCTTCGTCGAGGAGCTGCGCTGGGTCGCCGCCGGCACCGAGCTGCTGCGCGAACGCCGCACCGTCGCCGCCACCGGACTCACGGACGCCGCCTGGGCGCTGGACTTCACCTTCTCCCTCACCAACGTCACCGCGGACCCCCTCACCATCGGCAGCCCCGCCACCAACGGGCGCCCCGGCGCGGCCTACGGCGGCTTCTTCTGGCGGGCCCGCAAGGGGAGCACGGCCCCGCACGTCTTCACCGCCGACCGCGAGGGCGAGAAGGACGTCCACGGCCGCCCCGCCGACTGGCTCGCCCTCACCGGCGACACCTGGACGCTGGTGTTCGCCGGAGCCACCGACCGGACCCGGCGCGACCCGTGGTTCGTGCGCACGGAGGAGTACCCGGGCGTCGGATCCTCCCTGGCCCACGAGGAACGGCTGGCGGTCGCCCCCGGCGACACCCTCGTCCGCCGGATCGTCACCGTCGTCGCCGACGGCCGCCTCGACGCCGGCGCCGCGGCGACCCTCGTACGGAAGGCGGTGAGCCCGTGACCCCCGAGACCTCCGTGACCCCCAGGGCCTTTGGGACCCCCGAGACCGCGGACACGTACACCAACCCCGTCCTGAACGCCGACTGGTCCGACCCGGACGTCGTCCGCGCCGGCGACGACTTCTACCTGACCGCCTCCAGCTTCGGCCGCGCCCCCGGCCTGCCGCTGCTGCACTCCCGGGACCTGGTCAACTGGACCCTGGTCGGCCACGCCCTGGACCGCCTGGAACCGGCGGACGTCTTCGCCCGGCCCCGGCACGACTGCGGCGTCTGGGCCCCGTCCCTGCGCCACCACGCCGACCGCTTCTGGATCTTCTGGGGCGACCCCGACCAGGGCGTCTTCCAGGTCAACGCCCCCGAGATCCGGGGCCCGTGGACCGAACCGCACCTGGTCAAGGCCGGCCAGGGCCTGATCGACGCCTGCCCCTTGTGGGACGAGGAGACCGGCGAGGCCTACCTCGTGCACGCCTGGGCCCGCTCGCGCTCCGGCATCAAGAACCGCCTCACCGGCCACCGCATGAGCCCCGACGGCACCGGGCTCCTCGACGAGGGCAAGGTGATCGTCGACGCCGACCGCATCCCCGGATGGTTCACCCTGGAGGGCCCCAAGCTCTACCGGCACGACGGCTGGTTCTGGATCCTGGCGCCCGCCGGGGGAGTGGAGACCGGCTGGCAGGGCGCCTTCCGCTCCCGCGACTTCTTCGGACCGTACGAGGAGAGGGTCGTCCTCGAGCAGAAGGACACCGACGTCAACGGCCCCCACCAGGGCGGCTGGGTGCGCACCGCGGCCGGCGAGGACTGGTTCCTGCACTTCCAGCAGCGCGGCGCGTACGGCAGGGTGGTCCACCTCCAGCCGATGCGGTGGGGGACGGACGGCTGGCCGGTCCTCGGTGACGAGGGCGCCCCGGTCACCGAGCACCCGCGTCCCGCGCTGCCGCCGCAGCCGCCCGCCGCGCCCGCGACCGACGACGACTTCCCCGGCGGGCGGTACGGACGCCAGTGGTCGTGGACGGCCAACCCGGGTGAGGGCTGGGCCGTCCGGCACTCCGGGGACGGACTCAGGCTCGCCTGCGTCCGCACGGCCGACGCGCACGACCTGCGCAAGCTGCCGAACGTCCTCACCCAGCGGCTGCCCGGCCTGCCGTCGGCCGTCGAGGTGGAGCTGCGCCTGGACAGCACGGAGCCGGGTGCCCGCGCCGGTCTCGCGGTGCTCGGCGACGCCTACCGCTGGATCGGGCTCCAGCGGGGCGCGGACGGGGCGGTGCACCTGGTGCACCGGTTCGCCGAGCCGGTGGCGGAGGCCGAGCGGGACGCCGACCACCCCCGCGTCGCACCCGGGGCACGGGTACGGCTGCGGATCGAGACGGCGCCGGGGGCGCGCTGCCGCTTCTCCTGCGACCTCGGCGACGGCTTCCGGCCCACGGGCCAGGTCTTCGCCGCCACGCCGTGGCGCTGGGTCGGCGCCCTGCTCGGCCTGTTCGCGCTCGCGCCCACCGGCCGGGGGGACGCCGGCACCGCCGAGTTCACGCACTTCCGGATCACGCCCCAGTGACAGACCCCATCCGTACGCCTGGTGAGAGCCGCAATGACGCATCCCCGGAGCAAGCGCTTGCCGGGAGCCGGCGGAACCCTCGCCGCCGCCGGTGAAGCGCTCCTCGGGACCGCAGAAGCAGCTCGGCACCCACCGAGCCGCCCGCAGCACCACTGATCGCCCCCCACGTCGTTCAGCACCGCACCGTTGGATCCAGCAGAAGAGAGCCGACCAATGAAGATCAGCATGCGCAGCAACAGAAGCACCGCCGGGCGCCGGACGACCGTCGCCGTCGCCCTGGGGGCCGTGCTCGCGCTGACCGCCACCGCCTGCGGTGACGACGGCAGCGGGGCGGGCGGCGACAAGGGCGCCGAGGGCGACGGCAAGGGGAAGATCGTCTTCTGGGACAACAACGGCGGCATCCGCACGGCCGTGTGGAAGGAGATCATCGCCGACTTCGAGAAGGCGAACCCGGACATCGACGTCGAGTACGTCGGCATCGCCGCCACCGAGTACCAGTCCAAGGTCGACACCGCCATCCAGGGCGGCGGCCTGCCCGACGTCGGCGGCGTCGGCGCGGCGATGCTCGCCGGGTTCTCCGCCCAGAACGCGCTGGAGCCGCTGGACAACCGGCTCACCGGGTCGTCCCTGAACGGCAGGGTCAACAAGGACATGATCGAGTCCCTGCGGGCCGCCGGCGGCGGTGACGGCCGCCTCTACTCGGTGCCGACCTCGGCCAACAACGGCGTCCTCTACTACCGCACCGACCTGTTCGACAAGGCGGGCCTCGAGGCGCCGACGACCTGGGACGCCTTCTACACGGCGGCCGAGAAGCTCACCGACGCGGGCAGGAACGAGTTCGGCTACACCATCCGCGGCGGCTCGGGCTCCATCGCCCAGGCCCTCGACGCGATGTACGGGCAGTCCGGCATCACCTCGTTCTGGGACGCCGAGAAGAAGAAGACCACCCTCAACGACCCGAAGAACGTCGAGGCGCTGGAGAAGTACGCGAGCCTCTACAAGAAGGTCACGCCGGCCGCCGACGTCAACAACGACTTCGCCAAGATGGTCGCCCAGTGGGACTCGGGCACGATCGGCATGCTCAACCATAATCTGGGCTCCTACCAGGACCACGTGAAGGCGCTCGGCGCCGACAAGTTCCGCGGCATCCCGCAGCCGGTCGGCGCCTCCGGCAAGCGCGTCCAGGTGTCCAACCCGGTCGACGGGCTCGGCCTGTTCAAGAGCTCCAAGAACAAGGAGGCCGCCTGGAAGTTCATCGAGTTCGCCACCTCGAAGGAGCAGAACTCGAAGTTCAACGAGTCGGCCGGGCAGGTGCCGTCGAACACGGAGGCCGCGAAGGACGCGTGGATCGGCAAGGCCGAGCCGACGAAGCTGGCCGCCGAGGCGCTGAACGACGGGTCGACGACCATCGTCCAGCTGCCGTACTACCTGCCGGACTGGAACACCATCTCCAAGGCCGACAACGAGCCGAACTTCCAGAAGGTGCTGCTCGGGAAGATGAGCGCGAAGGACTTCCTGGACACGATGGCGGACCAGCTGAACGAGGCGCAGGCCGAGTGGAACGAGCAGACGGGCTGAGAGCCCGGGCCCGGCATCGCCGTGGGACGGCCCGTGGTCCGCGGACCGCCGGCCGTCCCCGGCCCGTCGCACCCGCGCGGTGGAGCCGCACGGTGATGCGGCCCCGCGCCCCCGAGGCGAGTACTCCCCCTTCACGAAAGGTCGACCAGCGTGTCACTCAGCCGAAGGCACGTCACCGCGGCGGTCGTCGCCGCCGTTCCGCTGGCGTTCGCCGGCGCCGGTACCGCACGGGCCGGCGGGCGTCGTTCCCGCACGCTCTTCATCGCCGGCGACTCCACCGCCGCGCAGAAGTACGCCGACGCCGCGCCCGAGACCGGGTGGGGCATGGCGCTGCCGTTCTTCCTCCGCAAGGACCTCCCCGTCGCCAACCACGCCGTGAACGGGCGCAGTTCCAAGAGCTTCGTGGACGAGGGGCGGCTGGAGGCGCTCCTCGACGCCGTCCGGCCCGGCGATCTGCTCCTCGTCCAGTTCGCGCACAACGACGAGAAGCGCGAGGACCCCGCCCGCTACACCGAGCCCTGGACGACCTACCGGGACCACCTGCGCCGGTACGTCGACGGCGCCCGGGCCCGCGGGGCGCGGCCGGTGCTGGCCACACCCGTCGAGCGGCGCCGGTTCGACGCGGACGGCGACGCGGTCCCCAGCCACGGCGCGTACCCGGCGGCGATGCGGGCGCTGGCCGCCGAGGAGGGCGTGGCCCTGCTCGACGTGCAGGCGCTGTCGCTCGCGCTGTGGCAGCGGCTCGGCGTCGAGGAGACCAAGACGTACTTCAACTGGACCGCCACCGAGCAGGACAACACCCACTTCAACCCGCCGGGCGCGATCGAGGTGGCCCGGCTGGTCGCGCGGGAGCTGCTGCGCACCCGGGTGCTGGCGCACCGGGACGTGCGCCGGCTGGACGAGGAGATTCCCGCGTCCTGGATCGGCTGGCCGCAACCGGCCACCGCGTAACCCCCCGTACCGGAGAAGGAGAGCCGCACCATGAGCACACGGATATGGCATGGGCATGCCAGCAAGAGAGCGGCCGCGCTGGTGGGCTGCACCGCCCTCGTGCTGGGTCTGACCGCCGCCACCGCCCAGGCCCGCCCCGGCCACCACCCCCACGACGTCGCCCGGCAGACGCTGCCGGCGAAGGACGGCTGGGCCTCCCAGGGCACCGGCACCACCGGCGGCGCCGCCGCCGACGCCGAGCACGTGTACACGGTCACCACCTGGGCCGAGTTCAAGGCCGCCCTCGCCGCCGGCGGCGACGCGCCGAGGATCATCAAGGTGAAGGGCACCATCGACGCCGTCTCCGAGGGCTGCGACGCCTTCGCCGCCCCCGGCTACGACTTCGACGCCTACCTGGAGAAGTACTCGCCCGAGAACTGGGGCCTGGAGACCGACCTGAGCGCCGAGCCCGACGACAGCCCCGAGGGCCTGCGCCGCGCCTCCGCCGCCCGGCAGGACCGGTCGGTCAAGGCGAACGTCCCCGCCGACACCACCATCATCGGCGTCGGCCGGAACGCCGGGTTCAAGGGCGCCAGCCTGCAGATCAAGGGCGTGGACAACGTCATCGTCCGCAACCTCGCCTTCGAGAGCCCCGTGGACTGCTTCCCGCAGTGGGACCCCACGGACGGGGACAAGGGCAACTGGAACTCCGAGTACGACAGCGCGGTCGTGTACGGCTCCACCCACGTCTGGCTGGACCACAACACCTTCACCGACGGCGAGCACCCCGACAGCGCGGCGCCCACCCACTTCGGCATGCTCTACCAGCAGCACGACGGCCAACTGGACGTCGTCAAGGGCGCCGACTACGTCACCGCCTCCTGGAACGTCTTCACCGAGCACGACAAGACGATCCTCATCGGCAACAGCGACAGCGAGTCCACCGCCGCCGGCGACCGCGGCCACCTCAAGGTGACCTTCCACCACAACCTGTTCAAGAACCTCGTCGAGCGCGCGCCCCGGGTCCGCTTCGGCCAGGTCGACGTCTACAACAACCACTTCGTGGCCTCGGACGACTACGCCTACAGCTTCGGCGTCGGCAAGGAGTCCGCGCTCGTCGCCGAGCACAACGCCTTCACGCTCCCGAAGGGCGTCGGCCCCGCCAAGGTCCTGAAGAAGTGGAACGACGCCCCGGTCACCGCCGCGCACAACCGGGTCAACGGCCGCACGGTCGACCTGATCGCCGTGCACAACGCGGAGATCCCCGCCGAGACCCTGCGCACCGGCGCGGGCTGGACGCCCACCCTGCGCACCGTGGTCCTCCCGGCCGCGGTGGTCCCCCACGTCGTCGACCGCGGCGCGGGCGCCGGCCGCCTGCGCTGACGCCCACCCGAACCGGGCCGGGGCGCCCGCACCGCCCCGGCCCACCCCGGCCCCGCCATCCTCCCGAAGGAGCACGCGCATGCCCCGTCCCGCCCCGTCCCGCAGAGGCTTCCTGCTCGCGACGGCCGCCGCGGGCGCCGCCGTCGGCCTCGCCGCCGGCCCGGCCCCCGCGGCCGGCCGCCCCCGTCCGTTCGGCCGCCACGGCTCACCGTCCGCCCGCCGCACCCCGAAGACCCTGTACGTCGACCCGCACGGCCGCGGCGACTTCACCTCCGTCCGGGCCGCCGTCACCGCCGCCACCGGCAGCGGCTGGACGCTGGTCCTCGCGCCCGGCACCTACCGCGAGACGGTCACCGTCGACGCCACCCGCACCGGCACCACCTGGATCGGCGCCTCCGGGGACCCGCGCGACACCGTCATCGTGTACGACAACGCGGCCGGCACCCCCAAACCGGACGGCTCCGGCACCTACGGCACCAGCGGCTCGGCCACCGTCACCGTGCAGGCCGACGGCTTCACCGCCCACCGGATCACCTTCGCCAACGACTGGCTGCGCGCCGACCACCCCGGCTGGACCGGCACCCAGGCCGTCGCCCTCAAGGCCCAGGGCGACCGCACGGCGTTCCACCACTGCCGCTTCCTCGGCCACCAGGACACCCTCTACGCCGACACCCGCGCCCTCGACCACTTCGCCCGCCAGTACTACGCCCACTGCTATGTCGAGGGCGACGTCGACTTCGTCTTCGGCCGGGCGACGGCCGTGTACGAGCACTGCCACTTCCGCACCCTGGTCCGCACCGACCTCGCCGCCGCCCCCTACGGCTTCGTGTTCGCACCGTCCACGGCGGGCGCCAACCCGCGCGGCTACCTCGTGACCCGGGGCCGCGTCAGCAGCGAGGCCCCCGACGGCTCCTACAAGCTGGCCCGCCCCTGGGTGCCCAGCTCCGACACCACCGCCCGCCCGATGCTCACCGTGCGCGAGACCCACCTCGGCGCGGGCATCGACGAGGCCGCGCCCTACGCCGACATGCGGGACGCGTACCCGTGGCAGGAACAGCGGTTTCGCGAGTACCGCAACACCGGCCCCGGCGCGGCGGTCACCGTCCCCGGGAACCGGCCGCAGCTGACCCGCGCCGAGGCCGCCGCGCACACCAGGGAGGCGTACCTCGGCGACTGGCGCCCGTGGGCCCGCCACCGGTGACCCGCCCGGCTCCCACCGGGCGCTCGAGCACGAGCCGGACGACGGCCCGGTCGACGACGGAACGGCCGGGACGTTCTGGTTCCGGAAGGAGCCGGGAAGGGGAACGCCCCCGCCGGTCGTCACCGGCGGGGGCGTTCGGTGTGCCGGCCGAGTGGGGGCCCGGACGGCACGCACCGGCCCGGGGGGCGGGCCGGCGCGCCGGGGGTCACTCGTACGTGACGTCCGAGGCCGTGAAGTTGCAGACCTTGCCGTACGGGCCGGCCGGCGTGAGCTCCTTGGGCTCCTTGCCGGTGTTGTTGCCCTGGAAGCGGACGCAGGTCTTGATCTTCTTCTTGCCGTCGCCGTGGATGCGGACGTTGCGCAGCGTCGCCGTGTCGCCGTAGTTCTCGTTGATGCCCACGATGGCCTTGCCGGGCGCGGTGACGTCCACCCCGTCGATGACGATCGTGCGCTTGTACTGCTTCTTGCAGTTGCCGCAGGAGCGGACCAGCTTGCCGAAGTTCTCGACCCGGAAGTCGCTGACCACGAGCTTGCCCGCGCCGTTGAACTGGAGCACCTTGTCGTCGGCGTTCCTCGCGCCGCCCCCCTGCACGCTGTACACCGCCGACGACGAGGTGCCCTTGAAGCTGGCGGCGTCCTCGCCGACGTCCAGCCACCACACGTTCTGCAGCGTGCAGGAGCCCTTGCAGTGGACGCCGTCCGCGGCCGGGGTGCCGATGACGACGTTCTTCAGCACGGCGCCGTCCGCCAGCTCGAAGATCGGGCCCTGGTCCTCGTCCTGGCCGGAGGTGCCGAGGGCGCCGGTGCCGTAGAACTTCTTCATCTTGCCGTCGTAGGTGCCGGAGACCGGGATCGTCGACGAGACGGGCTTGCTGCCGGTGTCCGAGGGCCAGGACGACGCGGCGCCGGCCGTGGACAGCATCGTCGTCGTGACGATCGCCGCGCCCGTGACGCCGAAGGCGGCGGCCGATGCGATCACCGCCCGGCGCCTGGTGACCCGGCGGCGGTGGCGGACCCGCTGTGCAGCTCCTGCAGTCATGCTCGTGTCCTTGCGTGGGGAGGGGAACCTTTCGCCCTCCTGTCGCCACGCGTGGGCGATGGGTTGCCGTGTCTCCTGATCTTTTTTCACGAACCGCTGCCGCGCGGCGCGAAGTCCCCCTCGACCGACAGCCGTTCGGCGCCGGCGGTGGCCGTCGCCGCGTAGCTGTCGCCGTACGCGTCCCGGCCGCCGCGCGCGTGGTCGTACTGGCCGGCGAACACCCACTCGCCCGCCGGGACCGTACGGCCCTCCTTGAGCGTCCACCGGTGGACGAGGAAACCGTCCCGCTCCTCGAGCGTGAACGTGAAGTCGTCCTCGGGCAGCGACCGCCAGGCGCCGGTGGAGGCGACCGAGCCGGTCTGCGCCACCCTCAGCTCGACGGTGAGCGCGGTCAGCGGGGCGCGCGTCTTCAGGGTGACGTTGCTCTGCGCCCAGAAGTCGTTGCTGTGCGGGTCCACCGAGCCGTCCGACCACAGCGGGCCGTCCTCGACGCCGGCGGCCGGCGGCCGGGTGGTGGCGGTCGCGGTGCCGGCGGGTGTCCGCGAGGGCGAGGGCGCGGACGGGTCCGGGGTCGCCGGCCCGGTCTCCGGCGGGGTGCTCGGCGCCGGGCGGGCGGGCGGCGGCTCGGGTGCGCGCTCGGTGGGGCCGGCCGCCGACGGCGTGGGCGTGGGGGAGGCGGCGACCGGACGCTGCGGGGCGGGGTCGTCCTTCACCGCGGACGCCACCGCGTACCCGCCGACCGCGAGGATCCCCGCGACCGCCGCCGACGCGCCGGCCGCCCGGGCCCAGCCCAGCAGCGGCGGCCGCGCCGCTCGGTGCCCGAGGCGCTCCGGGCCCGACATGCCGCGCTCGACCCGGGCCAGGATGCGCGCACGGTCGGGCTCGTGCGCCGCGGCCGCCTCGTGCAGCCGGGCACGCAGCTCCTCGTCCACGTTCCGCCGCCCGGTCATCGCTTCCTTCCCGCGGTCTCACCGGTGCGCGCGATCGCCGCGTGCACCCGCTGCGGCGCGTCCCGTGTGCCCAGCAACCGCTGCAGTTCGGCCATCCCCTTCGACGTCTGGCTCTTCACCGTACCGACCGAGACGCCCAGGGCGAGCGCGGTGTCCTTCTCGGAGAGGTCGAACGCGTGCCGCAGCACCACGCACGCCCGCTTGCGGAACGGCAGGGCGCGCAACGCCTCCTGCACGTCCACCACGCCCGCCACGTCCGGGTTCTCCGTCCCCTCCTCGCGCTGCGACCAGAACAGGGCGACGCGCCGGCGCTCGCGCACCGCGCTGCGTATCCGGCTGCGGGCGAGGTTGGCGACGACACCGCGCGCGTACGCCACCGGATGGTCGGCCGCGCGTACCCGGTCCCAGCGGTGCCACAGCGCGAGCAGGGCGTCCGCCGCCAGGTCGTCGGCGGCGTCCGGCTCACCCGTCAGCAGACGGGCGAGCCGGGAGAGTTCGGCGTAGTGGCGCTCGAAGAAGGCGTGGAACTCCTCGGAGGCGGCGTCGTCGACGACTGTGCCCACGGGCGGACTCTCCTCGCAGCGGTTTCCCCGGCGTCGAACAGCCGTGCGCCGGGCCGGAATCCGGAACTGTAGCAGCGTCGGCCGCGCCGACCGTACGGTGCGTCGAACACCGTATGGCCGACCGAACCGGAGGAGGAGGGGAGTTCGGGCCGGGTGGGGGTTCTATCCCTCGAGCGCCGCCTCCATCATCGCCTTGGCCACCGGGGCCGCCAGCCCGTTGCCGCTGACCTCGGAACGGGCCGCGTCGGACTGCTCGACGAGAACGGCCACGGCGACCTCCCGGTCCGACGAGTCGGACTTGGCGTAGGACGTGAACCAGGCGTACGGCGTCTTGCTGTTGTTCTCGCCGTGCTGGGCCGTGCCCGTCTTGCCGCCCACGGTCGCGCCGGGGATCCGCGCGTTCGACCCCGTGCCCTCCTCGACGACCGTCCGCATCGCCGACTCCAGCTGCTCGGCGGTGGAGGAGCTGACGACCCGCTTCGTCCCCGCCGCGTCGTCGTAGTCCTCCAGCACGTTGCCGTCACTGTCGGTGATCTGCGACACCATGTGCGGCGAGACCAGCGTGCCGCCGTTGGCGATGGTCGCGGACACCATGGCCATCTGGAGGGGGGTCGCCGTCACGTCGAACTGGCCGATGCCCGTCAGGGCGGTCGACGGCCGGTTCATGTCCTTCGGGTACACGCTCGTGTAGGCCCGCACCGGCACGTCCTGCGTCTCGTCGTTGAAGCCGAACTTCTCGGCCATCGCCCGGAGCTTGTCCTGGCCCAGGCCGACGGCCATCTTCGCGAAGACGTTGTTGCACGAGTACTGCAGCGCGGTGCGGATCGTGGCGTTCTCGCAGGGGGCGTTCGGGTTCTCGTTCGACAGGTCCGTCAGGGTGTCCGGCAGCCGGTACGGGTCCGGGCTGTCGGTCGGCTCGTCCACCGACCCGTACAGCCCGTTCTCCAGCGCGGCCGCCGCGACCACGAGCTTGAACGTCGAGCCCGGCGGCAGCGGCTGGCGCAGCGCCCGGTTGGTCAGCGGCTTGTCCGGGTCGCCGGTGAGCTTCTTCCACGCCTCGCCCGCGGTGTTGGCGTCGGTCAGCGACGACGGGTCGTACGACGGGGTGGACACGACCGAGAGGATCCGGCCCGTCCTCGGGTCGATCGCGACGGCGGCGCCCTTCTTGTCGCCCAGTGCCTCGAGCCCGGCCTTCTGCACGGCCGGGTCGATCGTCGTGATCACGTTGCCCGGATCGGGCCGCTTCCCGGTGACCGTGTCCATCACCGTCTTCAGCCGGGGGTCGGTGCCGTTGAACAGGTCCTGGTAGATGCCCTCCAGCTGGGTGGGCGCGTACGCCTGCGAGGCGTAGCCCGTCACCGCCGAGTACAGCCTTCCGTCCGTGTACGTGCGTTTGTACGCGAGGTCGCCGCCCTCCGTCCGTGCCGAGCCGGTGACCGGCCGTCCGGCCACGATGATGTTCCCGAGCGGCTCCGCGTACGTCTCGATCGCGTTGCGCCGGTTGTCCTTGTCGTCCGCGAGCGCCCGGCCGTCGTAGAACTGCACCCAGGTCGCCCGCACCAGCAGAGCGAACACCAGGAGCAGCGTGAAGACCGATGCGCGCCTGATCGTCTTGTTCATCCCGGTCACAGGACGAACGGGCGGAGGCGGATCGTTCCCATGCGCCCCGTTTTCTCATCATCCGTTCATGAAACCGGTTTCGTGTAGCCGGCCTCGTAGGCACGGACGACGGCCTGGGTGCGGTCCCGGGAACCGGTCTTGGCGAGCACCGACGCCACGTGCGTCTTCACCGTGGCCGGTCCCACGCCCATCCGCCCGGCGATCTCGGCGTTCGTCAGCCCGGTCGCCATCAGCCGCAGCACCTCGCCCTCGCGTTCCGTGAGCCGCGCCGCCCAGGCCGGCGGGGCCGGGTTCGCGCGTGCGTGCTCGGCCGCGAGCGCCCGCACCGCCGCCGGGAACAGCAGCGTGTCGCTGCGCGCCAGCAGCCGTACGGCCTGGACGAGCGTGTCGGCGTCGGCGCGCTTGAGCAGGAAGCCCGCGGCTCCGGCACGCAGGGCGTCGTAGACGTAGGAGTCGTTCTCGAACGTGGTGACCACGAGGACGCGCGGCGGTTCGGCGAGCGTGGCGAGGATCCGTTCGGTGGCGCGGATGCCGTCGACCTCGGGCATGCGGACGTCCATGAGGACGACGTCCGGGCGGGTCTCGCGCACCACGGAGACGGCCTCGGCGCCGGTGGCCGCCTCACCGACGACCTCCAGGTCCGCCTCGGCACCGAGGATGGCGCGCAGGGCGGTGCGGACCATGCGCTCGTCGTCGGCGAGGACGACCCTGATCGGCGGGCGGGTCATGCGGGTCCCTTCGGGCGGTGGGTCGTGCGGGGTCTTTTCGGGCGGTGGGTCGTGCGGGTCTCTTCAGGGGGTGGGTCGTGCCGGTGCCTCCGGTTCACGCGGGCCCCCTGAGCGGCAGGCGGACGTGGAGCCGCCACACCCCGTCGGCGCCGCCCGCCTCGGCGGTGCCGCCCAGCAGGCGGGCCCGGTCGGCGATGCCGCGCAGGCCGTGGCCGCCGCCGGGGCGCGGGGCGCGGGGGGTCCGGCCGGCCTCGCCGAGCGGGTTCTCGACGGTGATGCGCAGATGGTCGTCCACCACGTCGATCCGCAGCTCCACGGCGACCCGTGCGCCCGCGTGCCGCAGGGCGTTGCTCAGCCCCTCCTGCACGATGCGGTACGCCTCGCGGGACACCGGCGGCGGCAGCGCCCGCCGGTCGGCCAGGACGGTGGCCGAGACCCGGGAACCACCCGCGCGGGTACGGCGCAGCAGCCCGTCGAGGTCGGCGGCGAGGGTGGGCGCCGGCGCGGTGCCGGGCGCGTCGCCGTCCCGCAGGACGCCGAGGACGGCGTCGAGTTCGCCGACGGTGCGCCGGGTGGTCTCCTCGATCGCGGCGAGCGCCTCGTGGACGAACTCCGGGTCGGTGTCCAGCACCCGCCGGGCCGCGCTCGCCTGGAGCCCGACCGCGCTCAGCGCGTGTCCGACGCTGTCGTGCAGCTCCCGCGCGAGCCGGTTGCGGACGGCGAGGTCGGCGGCCCGCGCCTCGGCAGCCGCTACCCGGTCCTCGGCGGAGGGACCGAGCAGCACGGGGGCCCAGCGGGCCAGCAGCGCCCCGCAGCCGGCCGCGCACCCGGCGAGCGCGACGAGCATCGCGGCACCCGCGAGGGGCGCGAGCGCGAGCACCCGGCCGTGACCGAAGAGGCCGGACGGCTCCAAGGGGCTCTCGCGCAGGGCCGGGACGAAGGGCAGGGCGATCAGCGCGGCCGCGAACGGCGGCACCGCCAGCGACATCCCCGCGACGATCCCGCCGATGCCCAGGTGCAGCGTGAACCACGCGGAGGTACGCCCCTTCTCCCCCTTCGTCCGGGCGGGCCCGTAGGCGAGCCGGTCCGCCTCGATCCCGCACAGCCACCGCACGACGCCGGCCTCCAGGGGCCGGGTCGGGGGGAACAGCGAGGTGACGGCGGCGAGCGGCAACCCGACGGCGAACGAGGTGAGTTGCAGGGTCAGGGAGCCGAAGACGTCGCCGGAGCCGGTGAGCGGACCGACGACGACGGAGCCGACCAGGACGTACGGCACGGCGAGCGCGCCGCCGAGGATCAGGTGGATCCACCGCAGGCGGGCCCGCCGGCCGAACAGGAACCGGGCGAGGGCGCTCACGGCCGGACGCGGGCCGCGGCCGGCCGCAGGGCGAGGAGGCGGGCGCCGACGGTGGCGAGGAGGAGGCCGACGATCACCCGGGCAGCGTAGACGAGGAGCGTCGGCCGCGTCGGGCCGTCGGCGGGATCGTCCGGCACGGCGAGCGGGCCGAGCGGCGGCCGGCGGGTCCGCGTGGGGCCGTCGGCCACGGCGGGCGGGGTGGGTGCGAGCGTCCGCGTCATGGCACCACGCTCCCGCGCGCACACCCACCGGCACGTCCTGCGCGCCGACGATCCGCCTCCGCCGCGAGGCCGAGGACGTCAGTCCGCCAGGTGGAGGACGACCTCGTCGATGACCTCGCCCCGCGCCGGGGCGAAGCCCCGGGCCCGGGCGCTCGTCTCGAAGCCGCACTTCTCCAGCACGCGCCGCGACCCGGCGTTGTCCGCCGCGGCCCGCGCGTACAGCGGGCGGTCGGGCACCTCCGCCAGCAGCGCCCGCAGCGCGGCCGTCGCCACACCCCGGCCCCAGTACGCCCGGTCCACCCAGTACGTCACCTCGCGCTCGCCCGGCTCCCCGTACACCGCGGCGCTGCCGATGACGTCACCGTCGCCCAGGATGGTCCGCACGACGTCGCGCGATGCCCGGATCGTGTTCCAGTGCGCCGCGAACGCGTCCCAGTCGGCCGGGTCGGGCGGGGTGAAGGCCGCCATGCGCAGTGCCTGGGGGTCGTTCATCTGCCGGAAGAAGACGGGCAGATCGCTGTCGTGGACCTCGCGCAGTGCGATGTGCATGGATCAGAGCCTACGCGTCGCCAGCGCCAGCCGGTCGCGCGCGTCGAACAACGCGTCCTTCACCGTCTGTTCGTGCGCCGGCGTCAGCCGCGCCACCGGCACCGAGCAGCTGATCGCGTCCCGCGCGGGGGTGCGGTAGGGGATCGCCACGCCGAAACAGCGCAGCCCCAGCGTGTTCTCCTCGCGGTCCACCGCGAAGCCCTGCTCCCGCACCTGGTGCAGCTCCTCGATGAGCTTCTCCCGGTCGGTGATGGTGTGCTCGGTCAGCGCCGGCAGGGTCTCGGGCAGCATCTTGCGCACCTGCTCGTCGCTGTAGGTGCTCAGCAGCGCCTTGCCCAGCGACGTCGAGTGCGCCGGCAGCCGGCGGCCGACCCGGGTGAAGGGCCGCAGGTAGTGCTGGGACTGGCGGGTGGCCAGATAGACGACGTTCGTGCCGTCCAGCCGGGCGAGGTGGATGGTCTCCGTGGTGTCGTCGGAGAGCCGGTCCAGCGTCGGCCGGGCCGCCGCGACCACCTCGTCGCCGTCGATGTACGACGTGCCGACCAGCAGCGCCCGCACGCCGATGCCGTACCGCGTGCCCGTCGCGTCCGTCTCCACCCAGCCCAGCTCGACCAGCGTGCGCAGCAGCATGTACAGGCTCGACTTGGGATAGCCGACGGCCTCCTGGACCGACGCGAGGGAGTGCATGCCGGGGCGTCCGGCGAAGTACTCGAGCAGTTCCACCGTCCGCACGGCGGACTTGACCTGCGCTCCGCCCCCCGTCTCGCCAGCCGACATCGCCCTTGACCCCTTCGTTCGACGGGAAATAATGTCCACCGTATTCATCATCGGAGACAGCGTTCAGTATATCGAACGAGCCCGATGCGGAGAACGCAGAGCACGTGGAGGGACCCGCGGTGGCAGCAGCACCAGTCTGGAGTGTCGACCCCCGTACCGGGAAGCAGCGTGAACAGGTCGCGGTGGAGGCCACGGCCCAGGAGGTGGACGTCGCCGTCCGCGCCGCCCACGCGGCGCGCGGGGCCCTCGCCGACCGCACCGTCCGCGCGGCCTTCCTGCGCACCGCCGCCGACGAGCTGAAGGCGGCCGAGAGCAGCCTCGTCGAGGTGGCCGACGCCGAGACCGCGCTCGGTCCGGTCCGGCTCACCGGCGAACTCGCCCGCACCTGCTACCAGCTGCGGGCCTTCGCCGACATCGTCGACGAGGGCGAGTTCCTCGGCGTCGTCATCAACCACCCCGACGACACCGCCACCCCGCCCGTGCCCGACCTGCGCCGCTACAAGGTGCCGCTCGGCGTCGTCGCCGTCTACTCGGCCTCCAACTTCCCCTTCGCCTTCTCCGTGCCCGGCGGCGACACCGCGAGCGCGCTGGCGGCCGGCTGCCCGGTCGTCGTCAAGGCCCACCCCGACCACCCGGCCCTGTCCGAACTGGTCGCGAGCGTGCTGCGCCGGGCCGCCGCCCGGCACGATATCCCCGAGGGCGTCCTCGGCCTGGTGCACGGCTTCGACGCCGGCCTCGAGCTGATCAGGCACCCGCTGGTCGCCGCGGCCGGCTTCACGGGGTCGGTCCGCGGCGGCCGCGCCCTGTTCGACGCGGCGGCGGCCCGGCCCGTGCCGATCCCCTTCCACGGCGAACTGGGCTCGCTGAACCCGGTCGTCGTCACCGAGGCCGCGGCGGCCGAGCGGGCCGAGGCCATCGGCGCCGGGCTCGCCGGCTCGATGACGCTGGGCGTCGGCCAGTTCTGCGTGAAGCCCGGTCTGGTCCTGGTGCCGTCCGGCGCCGCGGGCGACGGCCTGGTCAAGACCCTCACGGACGCCGTCAGCGACACCGACGCCGGGGTGCTGCTCGACCACCGCATGCGGGACAACTTCGTCGCGGGCGTCGCCGAGCGCGCCGCCCTGCCCGACGTGGAGTCCCCGGTGACGCCGGGCTCGGGCGGCGAGCACACCGTCAGCCCCGGCTTCCTGACCGTGCCGGCCCGGCGGCTGACCGCCGAGGGCGAGCACGACCTGCTCCTGGAGGAGTGCTTCGGGCCGGTCACCGTGGTGGCCCGCTACGACGACGAGGCCGAGGTGCGGGGCGTGCTGTCCCGGCTGCCGGGCAACCTCACGGCGACCGTGCAGCTCTCCGCCGAGGAGGCGGCGGGGCAGGGGCGCGGGGCGGAGATCCTCGCGGAGCTGACGCCGCTCGCGGGGCGGGTGCTGGTCAACGGCTGGCCGACGGGGGTCGCGGTGGCCGCGGCCCAGCACCACGGCGGGCCTTACCCGGCGACGACGTCGACGTCCACGTCGGTGGGGGGCACGGCGATCGAGCGGTGGCTGCGGCCGGTCGCGTACCAGGGGACGCCCGAGGCGCTGCTGCCGCCGGAGCTGCGGGACGACAATCCGCTGGGGCTTCCCCGGCGGTTCAACGGGGTTCTCGAGCGGTAGCGCCGTCGGGGGCGCGGCGCGTGTGCGGGGTGCCGCGCCGTCGTGACCGGTCGCGCCCGCGCGGCGGAGCCGCCTGCCGACACCGCCCCGCGCCCCTGGGCACCCGTACCGGACCGGAGAGAATCAGCGGATGGACATCGAACTTCCCGAACTGCCCTTCCCCCTCCGTCCCCACGGACCCGACGGCGACTGGTCCTACGAGGACGGGGTGCTCACCGGGCGGGCCGGGGCGCGGCAGGACCGGTTCGTGCCGCCGGGCGGGGAGGCGCTGGAGCCCGCCTCCGACGCGCCCCGGCTGCTGGGCGCCCCCGACGGGGACTTCCAGCTGATCGCCCGCGTCACGGTCGGCTTCGAGGCCGCCTTCGACGCCGGGGTGCTGTACGTGCACGTCGGCGAGCGGGCCTGGGCCAAGCTGTGCCTGGAGTACTCCCCGGACGTGCCCACCGTCTGCACGGTGGTCACCCGGGGACACTCCGACGACTGCAACTCCTTCACCGTGGACGGGAATTCGGTGTGGCTGCGCGTCAGCCGCACCGGACGGGCGTTCGCCTTCCACGCCTCCCGCGACGGCGAACGCTGGACCTTCGTCCGCGTGTTCACCCTGGGCGACCAGGAGGAGACGGGCGCGGCCCTGGCCGGCTTCCTGGTCCAGTCGCCGACGGGCGAGGGCTGCGTGGTGACGTACGACCACCTGGAGTTCCGGACGGGCGGGCCGGCGGACCTGCGCGACGGCGGCTGACGCAACCGGAAGCCCGGCCCACGCGTCCTGCTCCGCATGATCGACGAACGCGGGACCGAGGACCTGGTGATCCGCACCGTCCTGCCCTCCGAGACGCGGACCGTGGCCGCGCTGCACGCCCGCGCCCGGGCGACGTACTACCCGGACGGGCTCCCCGACGACGGCTACGACTGGGCCGCCGCCTGGCGCACCGCGGTCGAGCGGCCCGACGGACACGTGCTGTGCGCCGTGGAGCGGGGGAGCATCGTCGCCCTCGCCTCCTTCCGCGTCCCGGAGGACGCCCCGGCCGGCACGGTCAAGCTGTACCAGTTCCACGTCGACCCCGACCACTGGCGCTCCGGCATCGGCACCGCCCTGCACGCGGCCTGCGTCGAGCGGTGGCGGGCCGACGGCAGGCGCACGGCCGTCCTGGACGTCCACGTCGACAACCGGCGCGCCCAGGCCTTCTACGCCCGCCGGGGCTGGTTCCCCGACCCGGAGAACCCGCCCGCCGAGGGGGACCACCACCTGTACCTGCGCTTCGACGTGCCCGGGGAATGAGACGCGACGCTTGAACGTTCACGTACGCGGCGGAGGAGAGGCCTCCGCACCCGTACGACCTGGAGAAGAGCCGACACATGCGCGTCGAGATCTGGAGCGACATCGCCTGCCCCTGGTGCTACGTGGGCAAGGCCCGCTTCGAGAAGGCGCTCGCGGCCTTCGAGCACCGGGACGGCGTCGAGGTGGTGCACCGGTCCTTCGAGCTGGACCCCGGTCGCGCCAAGGGCGACGTCCAGCCCGTGCTGACGATGCTCACCGCGAAGTACGGGATGAGCGAGGCCCAGGCGCAGGCCGGTGAGGACAACCTCGGCGCGCAGGCCGCCGCCGAGGGGCTGGACTACCGCACCCGCGGCCGTGACCACGGCAGCACCTTCGACATGCACCGGCTGCTGCACCTCGCCAAGGAGGAGGGGCGCCAGGACGCGCTGCTGGACGCGTTCTACCGGGGCAACTTCGCCGAGGAGCGCTCCGTCTTCGACGACGACGAACGGCTCGTGGACCTTGCCGTCGGCGCCGGGCTGGAGGCGGACACCGTCCGCGGGGTGCTCGCCGACCCCACCGCCTACGCCGACGGGGTGCGCGCCGACGAACGCGAGGCCGCGCAGCTCGGGGCCACCGGGGTGCCCTTCTTCGTGCTCGACCGGACCTACGGCGTCTCCGGCGCCCAGCCCGTCGAGGTCTTCGCCCAGGCGCTGGCGCAGGCGTGGGGCGAGCGCACGCCGCTCGCGCTCGTCGACGCCGGGGGCGCGTCCGCCGACGCGTGCGGCCCGGACGGCTGCGTGGTGCCCCGGAACTGAAAACCCCAGGTCGCACGGCTCGCATAAGCAGTCCTTGGGGACATCGCGCAGAAATACGCAATGGACGGGGAGGTTCCGGGGCCGCACAGTGGTGCCATGGAGAGCTTCGAGACCCTCGTCCGTGCCGAGTTCGACCCGAAGACCACGTACCTGAACACCGCCAGCACCGGCCTGCTGCCCGCCCGGACCCTCGCCGCGATGCGTGACGCGGCCGAGTCCGCGGCGGCCGGGCAGCCCCTCGACATGTTCGCCGACGTCGAGGCGAGCCGGTCCGCCTTCGCCCGCCTCCTCGAGGTCCCCGCCTCCCGGGTGGCCACGGGCGCGTCGGTCGCCACCTTCAGCGGGCTCGTCGCGGCCTCTCTGCCCGCGGGCGCCGAAGTCCTCACCGCGGAGGCCGACTTCAGCTCCCTGGTGAACCCGCTGTACACGCGCGGCGATCTGAAGGTGCGCAGCGTGCCGCTGGAGCGGATCGCCGAGTCGGTGGGCCCGGACACCGCGCTGGTCGCGGTCAGCTCCGTGCAGTCGGCCGACGGGCGGATCGCCGACCTCGCGGCGCTGCGGGACGCGGCCCGGGCGCACGGCGCGCGGACGCTGGTCGACGCCTCCCAGTCGAACGGGTGGCTGCCGCTGGCCGCGGACGACTTCGACTACGTGGCCGCCGTCGGCTACAAGTGGGTGCTCTGCCCGCGCGGCGTCGCGTTCCTCGTCGTCCCGGAGGACTTCGGCGGACTGACGCCGCTGTTCGCCGGGTGGGCGTCGGGCGAGCACCCCTGGGACAGCTGCTACGGCCCCGTCGAGGAACTCGCGCACTCCGCGCGGCGCTTCGACGAGAGCCCCGCGCTCTTCTCCTACACGGGCGCCCGGCACTCCCTCGCGCTCATCGAGGAGCTCGGCGTGGACGCCGTGCACGCCCACGACACCGCCCTCGCCGACCGGTTCCGCGAGGGACTGGGCTCACTGGGCCACGAGGTGGTCCCCGCGCCGGGGTCGGCGATCGTGTCCGTGCCCGGACTCGGCCACCGACAGGGCGAGTTGAGCCGGGCGGGTGTGCAGGTCTCGGACCGGGCGGGCAATCTGCGGGCCGCGTTCCACCTCTACAACACGGCGGCGGACGTCGACCGCCTGCTGGACGTCCTGGCGGGCTGATACGGCATCGGGCAGGGGCCTCCCGTCCCACAACGAGGAGGCCCCTGCCCGGGGCCCGGACGCGGCTCACTTCACCGGCGTGGAATCCCGAGCCCCGACGCTGTGTTCTCCCGGGGGCGACCCCCGGACCCCCGGCCCGGCCGGGTCGACTCACTTCACCGGCGTGAAATCCCGAGCCCCGATGCTGTGTTCTCCCGGGGGCGACCCCCGGACCCCCGGCCCGGCCGGGTCGACTCACTTCACCGGCGTGAAATCCCGAGCCCCGATGAACTCCGGTCGCCGGACCGGTGCCGCGAACGGCTCGACCGCCGTGTTCTCCACGCTGTTGAACACGATGAACACGTTGCTGCGGGGGAACGGCGTGATGTTGTCGCCCGACCCGTGCATGCAGTTGCAGTCGAACCAGGTCGCCGAGCCGGCCTTGCCGGTGAACAGCTTGATCCCGTACTCCGAGGCCATCTTCGTCAGCGCCTCGTCGGACGGGGTCCCCGCGTCCTGCATCTGCAGGGACTTCTTGTAGTTGTCCTTCGGCGTGGCCCCCGCGCACCCGAGGAACGTCTTGTGCGACCCCGGCATGATCATGAGACCGCCGTTGGTGTCGTAGTTCTCGGTGAGCGCGATCGAGACCGAGATCGTGCGCATGTTCGGCAGGCCGTCCTCGGCGTGCCAGGTCTCGAAGTCCGAGTGCCAGTAGAAGCCGCTGGCCCCGAAGCCCGGCTTGACGTTGATCCGCGACTGGTGGACGTAGACGTCCGAGCCGAGGATCTGCCGGGCCCGGCCGACCACCCGCTCGTCGCGCACCAGGTTCGCGAAGACCTCACTGATCTTGTGCACCTCGAAGACGGACCGGATCTCCTTGGACCGCGGCTCGACGATCGAGCGTTCGTCCGCCCGGATGGCCGGGTCGCTCGTCAGCCGCTCCAGCTCCCGCTGGTAGACGGCGACCTCGTCCGGCCCGATGAGCTGGTCGACGGCGAGGAAACCGTCGCGGTCCAGCGCCTGGAGGTCACCGGCCGACACGGGGCCGGGCGTGTCGGGGCCGCCCCAGACCACCGGGTCCTGTCGGGGGGTGGCCACCTCGGTGGCACCGCGGGTGGGGTAGAGATCGGTGATGTTCGTGGTCGTGAGGGTCACGATGACTCAGACCTCCTCGGTGAGCAGCGGGTAGACGCCGTTCTCGTCGTGGTCCTCCCGTCCGGTCACGGGCGGGTTGAAGACACAGATGCAGTGGAAGTCCTCCTTGACCTTGAGCGTGTGGCGCTCGTGGCCGTCCAGGAGGTACATCGTGCCCGGCGTGATGTGGTAGGTCTTCCCCGTCTCGCGGTCGGTGAGCTCGGCGTCCCCCTTGGTGCAGACGACGGCCTCGATGTGGTTCGCGTACCACATGTCCGTCTCGGTGCCCGCGTACAGGATCGTCTCGTGCACGGAGAAGCCGACCTTCTCCTTGGCGAGGACGATGCGCTTGCTCTCCCAGGTGCCGGACGCCGACTTCACGTGCCGGTCGGTACCTTCGATCTCCTTGAACGAACGGACGATCACGGTGTTGCGATGCCTCCTAGGTGAAGGGTGTGCAGGGTCCCCGGCGCCCACGGCCGCGCGGGCCCGAGGCGCCGGAAGGGGTGGGGTCAGGCGGTCTCGCGCACGGCGCGGGCGAGGGTCTTCATGCCCTCGTCCACCTCGTCGGGCGTGACGGTGAGCGCCGGCAGCAGTTTGACGACCTCGCTCTCGGGGCCGGACGTCTCGATGAGCAGCCCGAGTTCGAAGGCGCGCCCGGCGACGCGGCTCGCGCGGTCCTTGTCGTGGAACTCCAGGCCCCAGACCAGGCCGCGGCCCCGGTACTCCTTGACGTCGGAGAGGTTCTCCTCGGTGATGGCGATCAGGTGCTGCTCGACCTGCTCACCGCGGGCGCGGGTCTGCTTCTCCATCGCCGACCCGTCGGTCCAGTACGCCTCCAGCGTGGCGGTCGCCGTGACGAAGGCGGGGTTGTTGCCGCGGAAGGTGCCGTTGTGCTCGCCCGGCTCCCAGACGTCCAGCTCCGGCTTGAACAGGCACAGCGACATGGGCAGGCCGTAGCCGCTGATCGACTTGGAGACGGTGACGATGTCCGGCGTGATGCCCGCCTCCTCGAAGGAGAAGAACGCGCCGGTGCGGCCGCAGCCCATCTGGATGTCGTCGACGATGAGCAGCATGTCCTGGCGTGCGCACAGCTCCGACAGGGCGCGCAGCCACTCGGGACGGGCGACGTTGATGCCGCCCTCGCCCTGCACGGTCTCGACGATCACGGCGGCCGGCTTGTTGAGGCCGGACCCCTGGTCCTCCAGGAGCCGCTCGAACCAGAGGAAGTCCTCGACGGTGCCGTCGAAGTAGTTGTCGAACGGCATGGGCGTGCCGTGCACCAGCGGGATGCCGGCGCCGGCCCGCTTGAAGGCGTTGCCGGTCACGGCGAGCGAGCCCAGCGACATGCCGTGGAAGGCGTTGGTGAACGACACGATCGACTCGCGTCCCTTCACCTTCCGCGCCAGCTTCAGCGCGGACTCCACGGCGTTGGTGCCCGTCGGGCCCGGGAACATGACCTTGTACGGCAGGTCGCGCGGCCGCAGGACGATGTTCTGGAACGTCTCCAGGAACCGGCGCTTGGCGGTGGTCGACATGTCGAGACCGTGCGTGACGCCGTCCCGCTCCAGGTAGTCGATCAACGCCCGTTTCAGGACGGGGTTGTTGTGCCCGTAGTTGAGCGAACCCGCTCCGGCGAAGAAGTCGAGGTACTCGTGGCCGTCCTCGTCGTACATGCGGCTGCCGTGCGCACGGTCGAAGACGGTGGGCCAGCCGCGGCAGTAGCTGCGCACCTCGGATTCGACGGTCTCGAAGACACTGAGGTCGGGCTGGGTGATGGTCACGACGAATCGCTCCTCGTGGGGTGAGGGTGGGAGGGGAAGGTCGTACGGATCCGGGGACCGGAGCGGTCTGCGCCGGGAAGTGTGAGGGCCGGACGGCCGGGGAGCCGGGACGCCCGGGCGCCGTTCGGTCAGTCGCCGACGGCGGAGAGGGGGCCGATGCGGTACAGCACTTCGGGCTCGTGCGGTCCGTCGGGGAAGAGGTCCGTCCCGAACAGCACCTCGCGCTCCAGCCGGGCGTCGTGCCGCTCGGCGAACGAGGTGAACAACCGCTGGGAGGCGGTGTTGTCGGGTGAGATGGTGGTCTCCAGGGTCACCGTCCCGCACTCCGCGACAGTCCGGGCGGCCAGCTCGTCGAGCAGGGAGGCCGCGAGCCTGCGTCCACGGTAAGCCTCGTCCACCGCCACCTGCCACACGAGCAACGTGTCCGGCCGGTCCGGCCGCAGGTAGCCGGTGACGAAGCCGACCGGCACGCCGTGCCCGTCGCGGGCGACGGCCGACGTGGCGGCGAAGTCACGGCACCAGAGCAGATAGCTGTAGGACGAGTTCAGGTCGAGGACCTCGGAATCCCTCGCTATCCGCCACAAGGCGGCTCCGTCGGCCACTTCCGGGCGATCGATTCGCAGGTCTGCTTGCACGGCGGTCATGCAAATTCAATTTACCCAGTGGAATTAAAAAATGCATCGCCGAAAGGGGTTACGTGTGGGCGCCTCGTGTGTTATCACGCGGGCGCGTGCTTCCGCGCGAGACGGCGACGATTTGGGGGTAAATGACCGGTGTATAAGTAGCAAAACGGTCACCATGTGCAACGGGTCACAATCATGTAACCCGTTGCGAGGTACTCCGGACCCGATGCTCGGGCTTCGTGAAATCAGTGGGTTTAGGACCGGGAAAACCGGGCAGGAGAATACCGGGAGCCTATCGGGATAATTATTTGATTTGCTTTCCGTGAACCTCGGCAATTACCGTGAATTCACATTCCCGCAGACCCGTCGGCGGACGGCCGTTCCCAGGCGTCCTCGACGGCCCGGCGGGCCGCCGCCGGGTCGGTCGTGCGGCCCGTGTCCGCCAGCGCGGCACCCAGTGCCGCCAGGCAGCCCTCCACGACCCCGCGCGTCGCGTCCGGCCCGTAGTGGTTGACGCGGATCATCTCCGCGGCCAGCGCACCGCCGCCCGCGGCCAGCGGCAGCGCCGGCTCGGACTCCAGCGCCCGGGCCACCAGTTCCGAGGCGTCCAGGTCCGCGGGGACGCGCAGCGTCGTCGCCACCGGTGCCGCCTCGCGGGCCTCGTGCACGTACGGCTCCAGACCGCCGCCCAGCGCGAGCGCCCCGGCCCGGGTGGCCGCCGCCGCCGACGCGTGCCGCGCCATCACCGTCTCCAGACCCTCCGCCTCGATGCGCTCGACGCACGCCTCCAGCGCCAGCATCTCCAGCTGCGCCGGCGCGTGCAGCAGCGCCTTGCGCCCGCCGTCGATCCAGCGCTCCTTCCAGTCCAGCAGGGACAGGTACGACCGGCGCGGCGCCCCGGGGTTGGCCGCCATCCGCGCCCACGCCCGCTCGCTCACCGACACCGCCGACACCCCGGCCGGACCGCCCATCGCCTTCTGCGCGCCGATCACGCACAGGTCCACGCCCCACGCGTCCGGCAGCACCGGCTCGGCGCCCACCGACGCCACCGCGTCCAGGTAGAGGAGCGCGCCGTGCTCCCGCACCACCTCGCCGATCTCCGCGACCGGGTTGGTGTTGCCGGTCGCCGCCTCCGCGTGCACCAGGGACACGAAGTCGATCTCCGGGTGCTCGGCGAAGGCCCGCCGGACCAGGTCGGCCGTCACGGCCGTGTGGAACGGCACGGCGAGGTCGTGCACCGTCGCGCCGCAGTCCCGCAGCCAGTCGCCGAACGTCTGCCCGTACGGCCCGGTGACGACGTTCAGCGCGACGGTGTCCGGCCCGGCGCACCCGCGGATCGCGCCCTCCAGCGGCAGCAGTGCCTCGCCCTGCGTGATCAGGACGTCCTGCCGCGTGCCGAGCAGGCGCGCCACCCGGTCCTCGATCGCGGCGAAACGGGCGGCGCTCAGCGGGGCGAGGTCCAGGAAGGGGTGGGTCACAGCGGTGCTCTCTTCACTCACGGTCAGGTGTACGACGCGTACGGAGTCGAGAGTAACCGCGGCTCCCGGCGCGACTCGCGGGGGAGGCCGTCCGTCGCGACGCCCCCACGCCCGGAATTGTGGCCTCCGACACAGTCAGGGGTGATCGCCGGGTGATGGACTCGACCCCGTGATCGTCCTCCTGCTGGTCCTCGTCGCGGTGGTGACGGCCGTCGCCCTCGGCCGGGGCACCGGAACGTACCCCCGCCACCCCCGCACGGCGACGGGCCCTCCGGGCGCCTCCGCGCCGCGCGGACCGGGTGCCCCCTTCCGCGTCGTCGCCGCGGTCGCCGGCGGGGCCGCCGCTCTGCTCTACGTCTGGGGCGCGTTGTGCGTGGGATCCGCGGTCATGGAGGCGGAGGACGGCGGCGCGGGCTCCTCGCCGATGCGGCCCTGCCGTACCGGCGTGGCCCCGGAGGTGTCCGGACGGGTCGTCGACTACTCGGTCTCCTACCTGCCCCTCCGGTTCCGCTGCGAGACCGGCGACGGCGACGGTTACGCCTCCGCCGACGTCCCCGGCTACGTCAACCCCGGTGCCGCCGTCCTCGCCCTGACCGCCGTCGCGAGCGCCGTCGCGGCCGGATGCGCGACCGAGCTGCGCGCCCGCGCGGAACGGCGGCCGGTCACCGGGCACTCGAACGGCCCCGGCGACCCCGTCTAAGGTGCGGGGCATGAGCGATCGCACGGTGCTGCACGTGAAGGGGCGGGTGCTCGTCGGCCCGGAGGACGTCCGCGACGAGCTGTGGGTCGTCGACGGCCGGATCTCGTACGACCGTCCCGCCGGGACCGGCGACGTCCGCACCGTCGAGGGGTGGGCGCTGCCCGGGCTGGTCGACGCGCACTGCCACGTCGGACTCGACCAGCACGGCGCCGTGCCCGAGGACGTCGCCGAGAAGCAGGCGCTGACCGACCGCGACGCGGGCACCCTGCTGATCCGCGACGCGGGCTCCCCCTCCGACACCCGCTGGATCGACGACCGCGACGACCTCCCGAAGATCGTCCGCGCGGGCCGGCACATCGCCCGCACCCGCCGCTACATCCGCAACTACGCCTGGGAGGTCGAGCCCGAGGACCTCGTCGCGTACGTCGCCCAGGAGGCCCGGCGCGGCGACGGCTGGGTGAAGCTGGTCGGCGACTGGATCGACCGCGACCTCGGCGACCTGTCCGCCTGCTGGCCGCGCGGCGCCGTCGAGGCGGCCATCGCCGAGGCCCACCGCCTGGGCGCCCGCGTCACCGCGCACTGCTTCGCCGAGGACTCGCTGCGCGACCTGGTCGAGGCCGGCATCGACTGCGTCGAGCACGCGACCGGCCTGACGGACGACACGATCCCGCTCTTCGCCGAGCGGGGCGTGGCCATCGTGCCCACCCTGGTCAACATCGCCACGTTCCCCGCGCTGGCCGACGGCGGCGAGGCCCGGTTCCCGCGCTGGTCGGACCACATGCGCCGGCTGCACGCCCGCCGCTACGACACCGTCCGGAACGCCTACGACGCCGGGGTCCCGGTCTTCGTCGGCACCGACGCGGGCGGTGCCCTGGCCCACGGCCTGGCGGCGGCGGAGGTCGCCGAACTGGTCACCGCCGGCATCCCGCCCGTCGAGGCCCTGGCCGCGACCACCTGGGCCGCCCGGCGCTGGCTCGGCCGGCCCGGCCTCGACGAGGGCGCGCCGGCGGACCTGGTGGTGTACGACGAGGACCCGCGCGCGGACGTGCGCGTGCTCGGCGCTCCGCGCCGGGTGGTGCTGAACGGACGGGTCGTCGGGTAGCCGACACGGGTGAGGCCGGGGAACAGGCGTGCCGGAGTATTCGAAAAGTTTCGCGCAAACCCCACGAAGGGGTGAAGTGGCCCTGGATCGCTGACGGTCGGGCCCGGACGGGGGACATCCTTTCCGGGTCCCGAGCACGTCGCTCATGCGTGTTCCGCACGCATGTCTTTCTGGGGGTCCCACCACCGTGAACGGCAC
The DNA here is from genome assembly GCF_002005565.1 of Streptomyces sp. JHA26. Classification (GTDB taxonomy): domain Bacteria; phylum Actinomycetota; class Actinomycetes; order Streptomycetales; family Streptomycetaceae; genus Streptomyces. The sequence goes on from NZ_BDJC01000019.1 coordinate 36,044, forward strand.
CACCTTCCGCATGCCCGCACGCCGCCTCGTCACCGTCACGGCGGCCACGGCCCTGGCCGCCGGGCCCGCCGTCCTGGCCGGCGCGGGTACCGCCCACGCGACCGACGACCACGGCCGCGCGAGCGCCTCGGTCCTGCGCACCGACCTCGACGTCTCCCTGCTCGAGAAGACCGTGGACGTCCCGCTCACGGTCACCCTCAACGAGGTCCGGGCGCCCGAGAGCGCCCGGAAGACCGCGCTCACCGCCCGGCTGGACGGCGTCGACGGCGGCAGGCCCTTCAGCGTCCTGCGCGCCGACGTGGCCGACGCGCAGGCGACGACGACCGCGGACAGGGCGGAGGGCCGCACCGACCTGGCCCGGGCCAGGATCCACGTCCCCGGCCTGCCGCTGCTGTCGGTCGTCGAGATCGGGCAGGTCACCTCCACGGCGACCTGCGAGGCGGGGAAGAAGCCCGTCGCCTCCTCGAACCTGCTGGGCGCGGTCACGGTCCTCGGCAAGAAGGTCACGCTGACCACCGGCGGCACGACGGACGTGAAGGTGCCCGGGGTCGGCGAGGTACGGCTCGACCTGTCGAGGACGGAGACCACCTCGCGCACGGCCGCCGCGACCGCGCTCGCACTCACGGTGCACGTCGACCCGCTCGACCTGGGCGTGGCCGAGGTCGACGGCACCCTGACCCTGGCGAGCGCCACCTGCGAGGCGCCGGCGGCTCCGCCGGCCGAGGCCGCGCAGCCCCCGGCGAAGGCGGAGGAACCGTCCGCCGGACCGGCCGCGGACGTGAAACCCCAGGGCGCCCCCGCCAAGGCCGACCTGGCCGAGACCGGCGGCAGCTCGACCACCCCGTACCTCGCGGCCGGCGCCGTGGCGCTGGTCCTGGCGGGCGGCGGGGCCCTGGTCGTGGCACGCCGCAGGCGGGGCTGACCGAGGGACGGACGGCGACGGGGCACCGCGCGGCGCACGAACCGGACGGGGGAGGAACCGGGACGGGGGCCCGGGGGAGAACCGGCTGCCCGGAGCACGTGACCGTCCCGTTCCGCCGGGCCCGGACGGGTGCCGCCGGGCCCGGGTCCTCCGCCTCAGACGGCCGGCGCCCGCACCGCCCGTTCCAGCGCCGCCAGGAAGCCGTCCGTCGTGGCCCGGTCCCGCACCGCGAGCCGCAGCCACTCCCCGCCCAGCCCCGGGAACGTGTCCCCGCGCCGGACCGCGTACCCGAGGTCCCGCAGCCGGCACCGCACGGTCGCCGCGTCCGGCAGCCGGACCAGGACGAAGGGGCCCTCGGGAGGCTCGGTGACCCGGAGTCCGGCGGGAGCGAACCGCCGTAGCCCGGCGACGAGACGTTCCCGGTCCGCGGCGACGCGGTGGGCGGCGTGAGCCGCCTCCGCCAGCGCGCGCGGCGCCACGCACGCCTCGGCCGCCACCAGCGCGGGCGTCGACACGGGCCACAGCGGCTGGGCGCGCTCCAGGCCCGCGATCACGTCCGGGGCCGCCAGCACGTACCCGATGCGCAGGCCCGCCAGCCCCCACGTCTTGGTGAGGCTGCGCAGCACGACCAGCCCGGGCACGTCCGTCCGCCCGGCCAGCGCCTCCCGCTCACCCGGCACCGCGTCCATGAACGCCTCGTCCACGACCAACGTCCGCCCGGGACGGGCGAGTTCCACGATCGCGTCCGCCGGGTGCAGCACCGACGTCGGGTTCGTCGGGTTGCCGATCACCACCAGGTCGGCGTCCTCCGGGACGGCCGCCGGGTCCAGCCGGAAGCCGTCCGCCTCCCGCAGCAGCACCCGGCCGACCGTGTGCCCCGCGTCCCGCAGCGCCGCCTCCGGCTCCGTGAACTGCGGGTGCACCACCACCGGCCGGCGCACCTCCAGCGCCCGCGCCAGCAGCACGAACGCCTCCGCCGCGCCCGCCGTCAGCAGCACCCGCTCCACCGGCAGCCCGTGCCGCGCCGCCACCGCCGCCCGCGCGGCCCGCCCGTCCGGGTAGGCCGCGAGGGAGCCGAGCGAGGCGGCCACGTGCTCGCGCAGCCACGCCGGGGGCGTGTCCGCGCGGACGTTCACCGCCAGGTCCACCAGCGTGGAGCCGTCGTCCCGGACCTCCACGTCCCCGTGGTGCCGCAGATCGTGCCCGGCCTCAGTGCGCATGGGAGTGTGCGTGTCCATGCCCGTGAGGGTGCCCGTGGTGGTGGTGACCGTCGTCGTCGGGGTGGAAGTGCGGCTGCTGCGGCAGCCCCACCTTGTCCTCGAAGCCGGGCAGCGCGATCCGGTACACGCAGCTGTCGCAGTTCATCCGCAGATCGCCCTTCACCGCCTCCTCGTACCGCTCCCACACCAGGTCCAGCAGCTCCGGTTCGGGCCCGATGACGTCCGCCGACCGCACCTGCGTCTCCGGGTGCGCGGCGGCCCATTCCTCGGTCTGCCGCCGGACCCGGTCCGGGAGGATGCCGGTGAACAGGAAGTACGGCAGGACCACGATCCGCCCGGCGCCCAGCCGCGCGCACCGGTCCAGGCCGCCCGGCACGTCCGGCTGCGCCAGCGACACGAACGCGGTCTCCACACCGGCGTAGCCGCGGCCCTCCCACAGCAGCCGCGCCGCCTTGAACACCTCGGCGTTGGCGTCCGGGTCCGTCGAGCCCCGCCCCACCAGCAGCACGGTCACCTCGGAGGGGTCCCAGGACGGGTCGACGGCCTGGGCCAGCCGCCGTTCCAGCACCCGCAGCAGCGACGGGTGCGGGCCCAGCGGGCGCCCGTAGGTGTACGAGATGCCGGGGTGGCGCTCCTTCTCGCGGGACAGCGCCGCCGGGATGTCGCCCTTGGCGTGCCCGGCGGACACCAGCATCAGCGGCACCGCGGCGAACCGGCGTACGCCCCGCTCCACCAGCTCGGCGACCGCCTCGCCCAGCGGTGGCGGGGACAGCTCGATGAAGCCGCCCGCGACGGGCAGTTCGGGGTGGCGGCGGCCCAGCTCGCGCACGAAGTCGCGGAACGCCTCCGCTCCGGCGTCGTCCCGGGTGCCGTGGCCGGCGATGAGCAGGGCGGGCGGGGTGGTCACAGGGTCTCCTCGGAAATCGGGTGGTACAGCAGGGCGTTGAGCGCGGCGGCGGCCACCGCCGACCCGCCCTTCTCGGACACGTTGCTCACGGCGGGCAGCCCGCTCTCGCGCAGCGCGGCCTTCGACTCGGCCGCCCCGACGAAACCGACGGGCAGCCCGACGACGAGCGCGGGGGAGGCGTCCAGCGTCAGCAGTTCCTCCAGCGCGGTCGGCGCGTTGCCGATCACCCACAGGGCGCCGGGCCCGACCTGCTCGTACGCCAGCCGGATGCCGTGGGCCGAGCGGGTCAGTCCCGGCCCGGCGACGGCGTCCCCCAGCCGGCAGACGGTCTCCCGCCGGGTGATGCCCGCGCCGACCATCTCGACGTCCACGACGACGGGCGCCCCGGCGTGCAGCGCCGCGTGCGCCCTCTCCAGCTCGCCCTCGTCCATGACGAGGTCGGTGGCGTACTCCAGGTCGGCGGCGGAATGGATGACCCGCTCCACCACCGACCGGGTCAGCGGCGGGAAGTGCGAGGTGTCCAGGCGGGCGCGCAGCCGCCGGTAGGACTCCTCCTCGATGGGATGGACCACACGGTTCACCGGGAGGCCTCCTGCCAGCGGTAGCCGCGCGGGGTGACCATGCGCCCCGCGATCTCGCGGGTCGCGGTGTTGCCCACCGTCACGACCGTCATCATGTCGACGCTCGCCGGGTCCAGCGCCGCCAGCGTGGTCAGGCGGCTGGACTCGTCGGCGCGGGAGGCGTTGCGCACGACACCGACCGGCGTCGTCGGCTCCCGGTGCCCGGCGAGGATCGCCAGCGCCTTCGGCAGCTGCCAGTCGCGGCCCCGGCTGCGCGGGTTGTAGAACGTCACGACGAGGTCCGCCTCGGCCGCCGCCCGCACCCGCCGTTCGATGACCTCCCACGGCGTATGCAGGTCGGACAGGCTGATCGACACGTGGTCGTGGCCCAGCGGCGCGCCCAGGATCGCCCCGGCCGCCAGCGCCGCCGTCACGCCCGGCACCCCGACCACGTCGATGTCGTCGGACGCCTCGGCCAGCGCCGGCGACGCCATGGCGTACACGCCCGCGTCCCCGCTGCCGATCAGTGCCACCGCCTGCCCGCGCCGGGCCTCGGCGACGGCCGTCCGCGCCCGCTCCTCCTCCGCCCCGAGCCCCGACTCCAGGATCCGGGTGCCGGGCCGCAGCAGATCGCGGATCTGGTCCACGTACTGGTCCAGCCCGACCAGCACGGACGCCCGCCGCAGCTCCGCCAGCGCCCGCGGCGTCAGCAGGTCCCGGGCGCCCGGCCCGAGCCCGACCACCGCGAGCCGCCCGCGCCCCGGGCGCCGTACGACGGCACAGGTCGCCATGGCCGGAACGGCCTCGGACCTGCGCTTGGGAACGAGCAGTTCGCCCCCGCCCACCAGCGCCGCCGCCTCCGCGACCGACGGGGTGCCGACGGCCGCGAGCGGGGCCTCGGAGGGGTTGGGCACCTCGACGCCCGCGAGCTCCCCGGCGGGGTACGTCACCAGCGGCACCCCGAGGCGCTCGGCCGCGCCGACGATGCCGGGCTCCCCGGCCTTGGCGTCCACGGTGGCCAGCTCGGCGACCGACGCCGCCGACAGCCCGGCGTCCCGCAGCGCCGCCTCCACCAGCCCCAGCACCTCGTCCACCGGCGCCCCCCTGGAGGCACCGACGCCGACGACCAGAGACGGCGGACGCAGCACGACCTCACGCTCGGCCGGCTCCACCAGACGGTCCGTCAGCCGCACCGCGTACGCCCCCTCGGCGGCGAGCGGCAGCGGCGGCAGCGGCCAGGCCACCTCGGCCCGCAGCGCCACCGGCTCCCCGTCCAGCAGGGCCCGCGAGACCCCGGCGACGTCGCCCTCGACGGGCAGCCCCAGCGTGTCCAGGCCCGGCAGGCCCACCGCGTCGGTCGCCGTCGTCACCACCGGCTCGGCGCCCAGCACCCCGCCCACCGCGCGGGCGAGCTCGTTGGCGCCGCCGCCGTGCCCGCCGACCAGCGACACGGCGAACCGTCCGCCCTCGTCGACGCACACCACACCCGGGTCGGTCCGCTTGTCGTCCAGCAGCGGTGCCACGAGCCGGACCACGGCACCCGTGGCCAGGAAGCACACGAGCTGCTCGCACTCGGCGAACGCGGCCCGCACGGCGTCCGCGACGGGACCCCCGTACACGCGCGTGCGGTCCGGCCACGCCGCGGCCAGCCGGTCCCGCGCCACAGCCCCCGCCGCGGTGGCGGAAATGAGGCCGATCACTGGGCCCCTCCTTCTTCGGTTTCTCCGGTACGGCTGCCGGGCCTGACGCCCCACAGCAGGAAAACGGGATTGGTCGCCGCCAGCCGCGTCACGTCCCCCGGCAGCGGCGCGAGCCGCGACGACTGCAGCAGCACCCCGTCGCACTCCAGCCCCGCGTCGAGCAGCGCCGCGCGGGCCGCGGGCACCCGGTCCAGCGCGGCCATCGCGACGACCACGGACCGCCGGGCGCGCCGCGCGCAGGCCGAGACGACCGCGGGCAGCTCGCGCCCGCCGCCGCCGACGAACACGGCGTCGGGATCGTCCAGATCCGACAGCACCGCGGGCGCCGCGCCGTGCACCACCCGGACGTCGACCCCGTGCGCGGCGGCGTTGGCGCGCACGCGCCCGACCCCGTCCGGCGCCTTCTCCACGGCGACGACCGCGGCGCCGAGCCGCGCGCACTCCACGGCCACGGACCCCGAGCCCGCGCCGACGTCCCACACCAGGTCGCCGGGGCGGGGTCCGAGACGGGCCAGCGCCAGCGCCCGCACCTCGAACTTGGTGATCATCGAGTCGCGGTGGGCGAACGCGGCCTCGTCCAGCGCCCATCCGGCGGGCCCCGGCCGCGGCCCGGCCACCGAGCGCACCGGGCCCAGCGCCCGCGCCTCGTCCAGGCACAGCACCACGCTCACCGCCGCGCCCCAGTCCCGGGCGGCGGCCTCGACCGGCGTCACCCGCTCCAGCCGCTCCTCGTCCGAGCCGAGCGCGGAGGCGACGACCAGCACCCGCCCGTCCTGCGCGAGCGCGGCCCCCAGCTCCGCCGGACCCGCCCCCGGCCCCGTCAGCACGGCCACCTTCGGGTGGGCGCGGCACAGGTTCACCGCCGTCCGCAGGTCCCGCCCGTGCGCGCTGGCCACCACGGCGTCGTCCCACGGCAGCCCCACCCGCGCGAACGCGGCGGCCACCGACGACACCCCGGGCCGCACGTCGAGCAGCCCCGGCCCGAACCGCTCGGCCAGCGCCCGCACGATCCCGAAGAACCCCGGGTCGCCGGAGGCCAGCACGAGCACCGGCCGCTCCTTCGCGACGTACCGCGCGACCGTGTCCAGCGCCGGCGCCAACGCCCCCAGGACGACCCGCTCGGCGCCCTCGGGCAGCCGTACGGCGTCCAGGTGGCGCCGCCCGCCGACGACCAGCTCCGCGCCGTCGGCCACGTCCTCGGGCAGCGGGGACCCGGTCCCCGCCCCGACCACCGTGATCACGTGCTCGCACCCCGCGCGCGCAGCTCCCTGCGGGCCTCGGGGTCGGCCCTGCGGTAGCCGTGGAAGTGCCCCGGGTGGTACAGGTGCGAGCGGGTGCCGTGCGCGTCGAGCGCCGGGCCGACCAGGAAGAGGGTGTGCTTCCAGAGCCTGTGCTCCTTGACGGTCTCCTCCAGCGTGCCGATCGTGCACCTCACGACCAGCTCCTCGGGCCAGGTCGCCTGGTAGGCGACGACGACCGGGGTGTCGGTCGGATAGCCGCCCTCCAGCAGCTCCCGCACCAGCTGTCCGCTGCGCGCCGCCGACAGGAAGACCGCCATGGTGGTGCCGTGCTTCGCGAACTCGCGGACCTCCTCCCCGGGCGGCATCGGCGTCTTGCCGCCGCCGAGCCGGGTCAGGACGACGGACTGCGCGACCTCCGGGATGGTCAGCTCCCGCTGCGCGAGCGCGGCGACCGCGGAGAAGGCGGAGACGCCGGGCACGACCTCGGTCGCGATGCCGATCTCCGCGCACCGGTCCAGCTGCTCCTGCGTACCGCCCCACAGGGCCGGGTCACCGGAGTGGATGCGGGCCACCCTCAGGCCGTTCTCCCGGGCCCGCCGGTAGACGGCGACCACGTCCTCCAGCGACATCGTCGCCGAGTCCAGGACCTCCGCGTCCTCCCGCGCGTGCTGGAGCACCTCCGCCTGCACCAGGCTCGCCGCCCAGATCACCACGTCGGCCTCGGCGATGGCGCGGGCGGCGCGGAACGTCAGCAGATCGGCGGCGCCGGGACCGGCACCGACGAAGGTCACCTTGCCGGCACCGGCACCGGCACCGGGGGCGGCATCGGCATCGGCACCGGGGGTGGGAGCCACGGGATCCATGGAAATCGGTCCTCTCCTACGCATATTTACTGCGGTTGCTGCTGTCGGACGCGCGTGAACGCGGGCTGATCGGATACGAAGGGCCCATGGCGGTCCTCGTCGCGCTCGGCGCGTTCCTGATGACGCTGGCCGGCGGCTGGACGGCACAGCGCGTGACCGACCGGCGCCACCTGGTCCTGGGCCTGGCCGGCGGCCTGATGCTGGGCGTGGTCGGCCTCGACCTGCTGCCGGAGGCGCTGGAGGCGGCCGGCGACGAGGTGTTCGGCGTCCCGGCGGCACTGCTGCTGTTCGTCGCGGGATTCCTCCTCGCCCACCTGGTGGAACGCCTGCTGGCCGCCCGCCGCGCCGCGCACGGCGCCGACGAGCACGGTCACCGCACGCCCGAGGTGGGCCTGACGGCGGCCGCCGCGATGGTCGGGCACAGCGCGATGGACGGCGTGGCGATCGGCGCGGCCTTCCAGGTCGGCGGCGGCATGGGCGCGGCCGTCGCGATGGCCGTGGTCGCCCACGACTTCGCGGACGGCTTCAACACCTACACACTGACCAGCCTGTACGGGAACGCCCGCCGCCGGGCGCTCACCATGCTCGTCGCCGACGCCCTGGCCCCCGTCGTCGGCGCGGCGTCCACGCTCTTCCTCACGATCCCGGAGGGCGCCCTCGGCGCGTACCTCGGCCTCTTCGGCGGCGTACTGCTCTACCTCGCCGCCGCCGAGATCCTGCCCGAGGCCCACCACGAGCACCCCGCCCGCTCGACCCTGCTGTGCACGGTCGCCGGCGCGGCGTTCATCTGGCTGGTGGTGGGCCTCGCCGAGTGAGGTGCCGGCGCTCACAGCTTGCCGCCCCGGCCGTCCTCGCGCCGCGCCGGTGCGATGAGCGTCGACAGGTAGGGCAGCGGCGCCCCGTCCAGCTCGGCGGCCGGCCGCACCGACTCCTCCGGCAGCCCCAGCGCCGAACCCCACACCGCGTCGCCGAGCCGCCCGGTCTCCCGCAGCACCTCGGCGACCTCGGCCGCCTGCCGGCCGAACTTGTACGCGACGACCGTCCCCGGCCCGTTCAGCGCGTCCTTGAGCACGGCCGACCCGGCGGTCACCGGCACCAGCGTCAGCGGCTCCGTGCCCTCCGTCAGCACCGCACCCGAGCGGGCCGCGAGGTCCTGCATGGCGGTGATGCCCGGCACGGTCTCCACGACGGTGCCCGGCACCAGCTCGCCGACGGTCTGCGCGAGATACGTGAACGTGGAGTACACGTTGGGGTCGCCGATGGTCGCGAAGGCGACGGACCCGTGCTCCCGCAGCAGCCCGGCCACCCGCTCCCCGGCCGCGTCCCAGGCGGCCTCCCGGCGGGCCCGGTCGGTGCGCTCGTTCAGCGCGAACACGACCCGGACGACCTTCTCGGCACCCACGTAGTGCAGCACGGTCGCCTCGGCGCGGCCCCGCTCGCCCGTGTCCATCACGGGCACGACGACGACCTCGGCGGCCCGCAGCGCGTTGACCCCCTTGACGGTCACCAGCTCCGGGTCCCCGGGCCCGACCCCCACCCCGATCAGCCTGCTGCTCATGACGTCCGGCACCTCTCCACGAACCGACGGGCGACACCGGGCTCGGCCGCCCAGTGCGTGTGCAGATAGCTCGCGTGCACACCGCGCTCCACAAAACCCTCGACGCGCCGCTCGGGCGCCCGCATCCCCCACGCCGGCGCCGCCCCGGCCCCCGGCTCCACGACCGTCCGGTGGAACTCGTGCCCCCGCAGCCGCGTCCCCGCGGCGGCCAGCGCGCTGTCGCTCACGGCCACCGCGTCCCGGTAGCCCAGGGTGAGCCGCTCGGACATCCGCGCGGAGGCGTCCAGCACCCCGCACATCGGCAGCCCGTCCAGGTCCCGGCACAGGTACAGCAGCCCCGCGCACTCGGCGGCGACGGGAGCACCGCTGAGCGCCAGCTCGGCGACGGACTTCCGCAGCCCCTCGTTGGCGGACAGCTCGGAGGCGTAGACCTCGGGGAACCCGCCGCCGATGACGAGCCCCCGCGTGCCCTCGGGCAGCTCCTCGTCCCGCAGCGGGTCGAACGTGACGACCTCGGCCCCGGCGGCGGCGAGCAGCTCGGCGTGCTCGGCGTAGGAGAAGGTGAAGGCGGCCCCGCCGGCGACGGCGACTCCGACACCCCGGCCGGCCGCCCCCGGAGACGACGGGGGCGGGGACCCCACGGCCTCACCCGCGTCCCACACCCCGCAGGACAACGCACCGGCACCACGCGCCAGCCCGGCCAGCGCCTCCAGATCACACCCGGCGGCCACCTGTGCCGCCATCGCGGCGACGGCCTCCACCGCCGAGGTCCGCCGCTCGGCGACCGGCACCAACCCCAGGTGGCGCGACGGCACGTCCACCTGCGGCGCCCGCCGCAACACCCCCAGCACCGGCACCCCGACGGAGTCCACCGCCTCCCGCAGCAGCGCCTCGTGCCGGTCCGACCCGACCTTGTTGAGGATCACGCCCCCGATCCGCACCTCCGGATCGAAGGACACGAACCCGTGCACCAGCGCCGCCACCGACCGCGACTGCGACGACGCGTCCACGACCAGCACCACCGGCGCCCGCAGCAGCTTGGCCACCTGTGCGGTGGACGCCAGTTCCCCTTCCCCCGCCGCCCCGTCGTACAGCCCCATCACGCCCTCGACCACGGCGATGTCGCACCCGCGCGCCCCGTGCAGGAACAGCGGCCCGACCAGTTCGGGCCCGCACAGGTACGCGTCGAGGTTGCGCCCCGTCCGCCCGGTGGCGAGCGCGTGGTACCCGGGGTCGATGTAGTCGGGCCCGACCTTGTGCGGGGACACGGCGAGCCCCCGCGCGGCGAACGCGGCCATCAGCCCCGTGGCGACGGTGGTCTTGCCGCTGCCCGAGGAGGGCGCGGCGACGACCAGCCGGGGAACGGAGGAGGTCACCACTCGATGCCCCTCTGCCCCTTCTGCCCGGTGTCCATCGGGTGCTTCACCTTGGACATGTCGGTGACGAGGTCCGCGAACTCCACCAGCTTCTCCGGCGCGTTCCGCCCGGTGATCACGACATGCTGGGTCCCGGGCCGGTCGCGCAGCACGGACACGACCTCGTCGGTGTCGACCCACCCCCAGTGCATCGGGTAGGCGAACTCGTCCAGCACGTACAGCTTGTACGTCTCGGCGGCCAGGTCCCGCTTGACCTGCTCCCAGCCCTCGCGGGCCTTCTCCTCGTTGTCCAGCTGCGCGTCGCGCTGGACCCAGGACCAGCCCTCGCCCATCTTGTGCCAGTCGACGGACCCGCCCTCACCGCTGGCGCCGAGCACCCGCAGCGCGTTCTCCTCGCCGACCTTCCACTTCGCCGACTTGACGAACTGGAACACCCCGATCGGCCACCCCTGGTTCCAGGCGCGCAGCGCCAGCCCGAAGGCGGCGGTGGACTTGCCCTTCCCGACGCCCGTGTGCACGACGACCAGCGGACGGTTGCGCCGCTGACGGGTCGTCAGTCCGTCGTCCGGTACGACACTCGGCTTCCCCTGCGGCATTACGCGACCCTCCTGCTGCCCTGAACGTCCTTCACGAGCCCGGCGATCGAGTCCGCCCGCAGCTCGTCCAGCGTCACCGCCGTACCGCCCAGCTCGTCCGCGAGCCGCCCGGCGAGCCCCAGCCGCACCGGCCCGGACTCGCAGTCCACGACCACGGAGGCGGTGCCCTCGGCCGCGAACAGCCGCGCAGCACGCGAGGCCAGTGCCACGGGCTCGGGGCCCCCGGTGGCCCGGCCGTCGGTCACGACCACGACCAGCGCCCGCCGCGCCGGGTCCCGCAGCCGCTCCACCCGCAGCACCTCGTGCGCCTTGAGGAGCCCGGCCGCGAGCGGCGTACGGCCACCGGTCGGCAGCGACTCCAGCCGGGCGGCCGCCGCGTCCACCGACGAGGTCGGCGGCAGCGCCACGTCGGCGGCCGAACCCCGGAAGGTCACCAGCCCCACCTTGTCCCGCCGCTGGTAGGCGTCCAGCAGCAGCGACAGCACGGCACCCTTGACGGCACTCATCCGCTGCCGCGCGGCCATCGACCCGGAGGCGTCGACGACGAACAGCACGAGGTTGCCCTCACGCCCCTCGCGCGTCGCCTGCCGCAGATCGTCCCGGCGCACCACCAGCCCCGGCCCACTGCGGCCCCGCGCCCGCTGGTGCGGGGCGGCGGCCTGCACGGTGGCGGCCAGGTGCAGCTTGGTCAGGGACCCCTGCGGCCGCCGGGCGCCCGTGGTCCGCCCGTGCTCGGTCCGCGCCCGTGAACGCCGCCCGGCGGAACCCTCGCCCAGCCCCGGCACGCTCAGCACCTTGGTCCGGAACGGCTCGGCGGCCCGCGCCGGCTGCTGCTCCCCGGCACCGGAACCGGACGGCTGCGGCTCGCCGCCCTCCCCGGCCTCGGGCCGCGCGGCCGCGTCCCCGTCGCCCTGGGGCGCGTCATCGGGCTCGGGCTGTCCACCGGGCCCGCCGCCGGGACCCGGGTCGGGATCGTCGTCCCCGTTCCCGTCCTCGCCCTGCCCGCCGAACTCCTCCAGCGTCTCGTCGAGCTTGTCCTCGTCGAGGCCCGGCGCATCGAAAGGATTGCGTCGCCGCCGATGAGGCAGCGCCAGCAACGCGGCCTGCCGCACATCTTCGGCCAGTACGTCGGTCCGCCCGGCCCACGCCGCTAGCGCCGTCGCCGTCCGCGCCATCACGATGTCGGCCCGCATGCCGTCCACCTCGAAGGCGGCACAGGTCGCCGCGATCTGCCGCAGCGCCCCGTCGCCCAGGCGCACCGACGGCAGCAGCTCCCGCGCCGCCACGATCCGCGCCCGTACGGCGGCCTCCTCGTCGGCCCAGCGCGCGGCGAACCCGGCCGGGTCGTCGTCGTACGCCAGCCGGCGCCGCACGACCTCCACACGCTGGTCGGGCTCGCGCGAGGCGGCGACCTCGACGGTGAGGCCGAAGCGGTCGAGCAACTGCGGTCGCAGTTCCCCCTCTTCGGGGTTCATGGTGCCGACCAGCAGGAACTTCGAGGCATGCCGTACGGAGACGCCCTCGCGCTCGACGTACGACGCGCCCATCGCGGCGGCGTCCAGCAGGAGGTCCACGAGGTGGTCGTGCAGGAGGTTGACCTCGTCGACGTACAGGATCCCGCGGTGCGCGTCGGCCAGCAGTCCCGGCTCGAAGGCCTTCACGCCCTCCGCCAGCGCCCGCTCGATGTCGAGGGCGCCCACCAGCCGGTCCTCGGAGGCGCCGACGGGCAGCTCGACCATCCGCGCGGGGCGTGCGGCGGACGCGCCCGACTCGTGCGGCCCGTCCGGGCACGCGGGGTCGGGAGAGGCGGGGTCACACGAGAAGCGGCACCCGGAGACGACGGACACCTCCGGCATGAGCGCCGACAGCGCACGCACGGCCGTGCTCTTCGCGGTGCCCTTCTCACCACGGACCAGCACACCGCCGACCGCCGGGCTGACCGCGTTGAGGAGCAGAGCCAGGCGCAGGTCGTCCTGACCCACGACGGCCGTGAACGGGAACGGGGTACTCACTTGTCGTCGCCCTCCAAGTCGCCTTCGAGCTCGAGATAGGTGGCGCGCAGCCGCTCCAGCGTCCCCGCGTCCGGCTCCGCCCACAGCCCCCGGTCCGCCGCCTCCAGCAGCCGCTCCGTGATGCCGCGCAGGGCCCAGGGGTTGGACTTCTTCATGAAGTCGCGGTTCTCGGGCGAGAACACGTACTCGGCCGACAACTTCTCGTACATCCAGTCGTCCACCACCCCGGCCGTGGCGTCGTAGCCGAAGAGGTAGTCCACGGTGGCCGCCATCTCGAAGGCGCCCTTGTAGCCGTGGCGCCGCATGGCCGCCATCCAGCGGGGGTTGACCACCCGCGCCCGGAAGACTCGGTGCGTCTCCTCGCCCAGCGTCCGCGTCTTCACCTGGTCAGGGGTTGCGGAGTCACCGACGTAGGCCTCGGGGGAGTCCCCCGTCAGGTGCCGCACCATCGCCACCATGCCGCCGTGGTACTGGAAGTAGTCGTCGGCGTCGACAAGGTCGTGCTCGCGCGTGTCGACATTTTTCGCCGCCACCGCGATCCGCCGGAACGCCGTCTCCATGTCGCCGCGCGCCGCCCGCCCGTCGAGCCCGCGCCCGTAGGCGTAGCCGCCCCAGACCGCGTACACCTCGGCGAGGTCCGCGTCGGAGCGCCAGTTGCGGGCGTCGATCAGCGGGAGCAGACCGGCACCGTAGGCGCCCGGCTTGGAACCGAAGATGCGGGACGTGGCCCGGCGCCGGTCGCCGTGCTCGGCGGTGTCCTCGTCGGCGTGCGCCTTCACGAAGTTGGACTCGGCGGGCTCGTCCAGCTCCGCCACCGCCCGCACCGCGTCGTCGATCAGCCCGACGACGTGCGGGAACGCGTCCCGGAAGAACCCCGAGATGCGCACCGTCACGTCCACGCGCGGCCGGCCCAGCTCCTCCAGGGGCACCACCTCGAAGCCCGTCACCCGGCGCGAGGCGTCGTCCCACACCGGACGGCACCCCAGCAGCGCCAGGATCTCGGCGATGTCGTCGCCCTGGGTGCGCATCGCGGACGTGCCCCAGACCGTGAGGCCGACGGACTTCGGGTACGCGCCGGTGTCGGTCAGGTACCGCTGGATCAGCGAGTCCGCCAGGGACTGGCCGACCTCCCAGCTCAGCCGGGACGGGATCGCCTTGGGGTCGACGGAGTAGAAGTTCCGGCCGGTCGGCAGGACGTTGACCAGTCCGCGGGTCGGCGAGCCGGACGGACCGGCCGGGACGTAACCGCCGTCCAGGGCCCGCAGGATGTGTTCGATCTCGTCCGTGGTCCGGGCGAGGCGTGGTACGACCTCCGTGCAGGCGAACTCCAGCACCGCGACCGCGTCGGGGAGTTCGGTACCGAGCACGTCGCGCACCAGACCCGGCACGGCCGCCGTGTCCCACGCCTGCAGCTCCATGCCCTCCGCGATCCGCCGGCACAGCTGCTCGAGCAGGTCGATCGCGTCGGCGGCCGACCGCGCCGGGCCGTCCACCAGGTCCGTCAGCTCCACCGGCACCTTCACCGGCGCGCCCGGCTCGGCCAGCAGCTCCTTCTCCACCAGGCCGAAGTGCTCGGCCAGACAGGCCCGCAGCCCCGGCAGGGCGTTCGCCCGCCCGCCCCACACCTGCGAGGCGCGCAGCACCGCCAGGACCAGGTTGACGCGCGGCTCGCCGACCGGTCCGCCGCCCAGGACGTGCAGGCCGTCGCGGATCTGGACGTCCTTGATCTCGCACAGGTAGCCGTCGATGTGCATGACGAACTCGTCGAAGTCGTCGTCGTCCGGCTGGTCGTCGACGTGCAGGTCGTGGTGGAGCTCGGCGGCCTTGACCAGCGTCCAGATCTGCGCCCGGACCGCCGGTGCCTTCGTCGGGTCCAGGTCGGAGACGAGCGCGTACTCGTCGAGCAGCTGCTCCAGCTTGGCCAGGTCGCCGTAGGTGTCGGCGCGCGCCATGGGCGGGACGAGGTGGTCGACCACCGTGGCGTGCCCGCGCCGCTTGGCCTGGGTGCCCTCGCCGGGGTCGTTGACGATGAACGGGTAGATCAGCGGCAGGTCGCCGAGCACGGCGTCCGGCGCGCACCCGGCGCTCAGCCCGAGGCCCTTGCCGGGCAGCCACTCCATCGTGCCGTGCTTGCCCATGTGCACGATCGCGTCGGCGCCGAAACTGTGGTCCAGCCAGCGGTAGGCGGCCATGTAGTGGTGCGACGGCGGCATGTCCGGGTCGTGGTAGATCGCGATCGGGTTCTCCCCGAAGCCGCGCGGCGGCTGGATCATCACCACGACGTTCCCGAACTGCAGGGACGCCAGCACGATGTCGTCGCCGTCGACGTACAGCGAGCCCGGCGGCTCGCCCCACGCCTCGGTCATCGCCTCCCGCAGCTCCGGGTCCAGCTTCTCGAACCAGGCCCGGTAGTCGGCCAGCGGCACCCGCGCGGGCGCGGCGGCCAGCTGGTCCTCCGTCAGCCACTCGACGTCGTGCCCGCCCGCCTCGATGAGCCGGTGGATCAGCTCGTCGCCGCCGTCGGGGTACTCGGTCAGCGAGTAGCCCGCGTCGCGGAGCGCGTCCAGGACCCGCACGGCGGACGCCGGGGTGTCGAGCCCCACCGCGTTGCCGACGCGGGAGTGCTTGGTCGGGTACGCGGTGAAGACCAGCGCGAGCTTCTTGTCGGCGTTCGGCTTGTGCCCGAGCGCCGCGTGCCGGACGGCGATCCCGGCGACGCGCGCGGCCCGCTCGGGGTCGGCCACGTAGACCGGCACTTCGTCCGGCCCCTGCTCCTTGAAGGAGAACGGCACGGTGACCAGGCGCCCGTCGAACTCCGGGATGGCGACCTGCATCGCCGCGTCCATGGGGGAGAGGGCGGCGTCGGAGGCCTCCCAGGCGGCCCGGGAGGAGGTCAGGCAGAGGCCTTGCAGCACCGGCACGTTCAGATCGGCCAGCGCCCCGATGTCCCACGCCTCCTCGTCCCCGCCCGCCGAGGCCTGCGAGGCGTGCGTGCCGCCCGCCGCGAGGACGGTGGCGACCAGGGCGTCGGCCCGGCCCAGCAGCTCGTACAGCCCGGGGTCCGCGCCGCGCAGCGAACCGCAGTACACGGGCAGCGCGTTGGCGCCGCGCGCCTCGATCGCGTCGCACAGCGTGTCCACGAAGGCGGTGTTGCCGCTCAGCTGGTGGGCGCGGTAGAAGAGCACGCCGACCGTCGGGCGGCCGTCCTGGAACGTCCGTGAGCCGTGGACGCCGTACTCCGGCATCTTCCGGGGCTCGTCGAAGCCCTCGCCGGTCAGCAGCACCGTGTCCGACAGGAACCGGGCGAGCTGGGTGAGGTTGTCCGGGCCGCCCTCGACCAGGTAGCGCAGCGCCTCCGCGACCACCCCGGCCGGCACGGACGACTCGGCCATCAGCTCGGCGTCCGGCACGGACTCGCCGCCGAGCAGCACGGTCGGGACGCCGGACGCCTTCAGCGCGGCGAGCCCGTCCTCCCAGGCGCGCTTGCCGCCCAGCAGGCGGACGACGGCGACGTCGGCGCCCTCGACCAGCGACGGCAGTTCCTCCCGGACGTCGACCCGGGTCGGGTTGCCGATCCGGTAGGCGGCGTCCGACGCGCGGGCCGCCAGCAGGTCCGTGTCGGCGGTCGACAACAACAACACTGTGCTCATGCAGGCGCTCCCGGTGGGATGAAGGGCAGTCCTTGCGGCGCGCCGGACTCGATGAGCCGCCACAGCGCGTCCGTGTCCGCGTGCTGTTCGATCAGGTCGCCGAGCCGGTCGAGCTGCTCCTCGCGCAGCGCGGCGAACGAGGTGTCGGGGGCCGGCACGAAGCGGCGGCCCGCGGCGGCGGCCACCTCACGCAGGAACGCCCGCCGGAAGCCGTCCGACTCCAGCGAGCCGTGCCAGTGCGTGCCCCAGGTCTGTCCGACCCGGCAACCGTCCAGGAAGGGATCGCCCCCTACGACGTCGGCGACCCCGTGGTGGATCTCGTACCCCTCGACGCGCTCGCCGAGGGCCTCGCCGACGGGCCGGGTGAGGGTCTTCTCGCGGGCGAACCGCACCCGCACGGGCAGCAGCCCGAGCCCGTCCACGTGCCCGGCGCGCGACTCGACCTCGTCCTCGATGTGCTCGCCCAGGAGCTGGAAGCCGCCGCAGATCCCGAGCACGGGCCGCCGCTCGGCGACCCTCCGGGCGATCGCGTCCGCGAGCCCCCGCTCCCGCAGCCACTGAAGCGCCCGGACGGTACCGCGCGTCCCCGGCACGACCACGAGGTCGGCGTCGGCCAGCTCCTCCGGCCGGTCCACGAACCGCACCACGACACCCGGTTCGGCGGCCAGCGCGTCCACGTCCGTGAAGTTGGACATCAGCGGGACCGCGCAGACCGCGACCCGCAGCACGTCCTCGCCGACCGGCGGGGCGACGACCGACTCCCGCACCGTCCCGCGCAGCGAGACACGCAGTCCGTCCTCCTCGTCGATGCCGAGCCCGTGGCGGAAGGGCAGCACGCCGTACGTCCGCCGCCCGGTGAGGCCGTGCAGCATGTCGAGGCCCGGCTCCAGCAGGGACACGTCGCCGCGGAACTTGTTGACGAGGAACCCGGCGACCAGCGCCTGGTCCTCGGGCGACAGCAGCGCCACCGTGCCGAAGAAGGACGCGAAGACGCCCCCGCGGTCGATGTCGCCGACGACGAGGACCGGGAGCCCGGCGCCCCGGGCGATCCCCATGTTCACGATGTCGGTGCGGCGCAGGTTGATCTCGGCCGGGCTGCCGGCCCCCTCGCAGATCACCGCGTCGTACGTGCCCCGCAGCTCGGCCAGGCAGTCGAGCACCGTGCCGAGCAGCCGCTGCTGCCGGCCGCCGTGGTAGCCGCGGGCGCTCATCTCCCCGACCGGCTTGCCGAGCAGCACGACCTGGCTGCTCCGCTCGCCGCCCGGCTTGAGCAGCACCGGGTTCATCAGCGCGGTCGGCTCCACCCGGCACGCCTGCGCCTGCATGGCCTGGGCCCGCCCGATCTCGGCGCCCTCGAGGGTGACGAAGGAGTTGAGCGACATGTTCTGCGCCTTGAAGGGCGCCACCTTCACGCCCTGCCGCACCAGCCAGCGGCAGATCCCGGCGGTGACGACGCTCTTGCCGGCGTCGGAGGTGGTGCCGGCGACGAGGAGGCCACCGTTCATGACGTACGTCCCTTCCTGCCGATCCCGCGGACGAGCAGCCGCGCGCCCGCGCACACGCCCAGCGCCAGCCAGTTCACGCGCCGGGACAGCCGTACGGCCCGCTCGATGTCGCCGGATCCGGCCCGGACGGCGCGCCCCGCCGCCCCGTTGAGCACCGGCCGGTGCTCGACCCGGCCGCCGTAGGAGAGGGTCCCGCCGAGCCGCACGCCCAGGGCGCCCGCGAAGGACGCCTCCACCGGACCGGCGTTGGGGCTCGGGTGCCGTGCGGCGTCGGTGCGCCAGGCCCGTGCGGCGCCCCGGGGATCGTCGCCGGCCACGGTGGTCAGGACGGCGGTCAGACGGGCGCCCGGCCAGCCCGCGAGGTCGTCGAGCCGGGCCGAGGCCCAGCCGTACCGCCGGTACCTGGGCGACTTGTGGCCGACCATGGCGTCCAGGGTGTTCACGGCCCGGAAGCCGAGCAGCCCCGGCACTCCGGCGACGGCGCCCCACACCAGGGCGCCCACGACCGCGTCGGAGGTGTTCTCGGCGACGGACTCCACGACGGCCCGGGCGATCCCGTCGGCGTCCAGCGCCTGCGGGTCCCGCCCGCACAGGTGCGGCAGCCGGGCCCGGGCCGCCTCGACGTCGCCGGCGTCCAGGGCCCGTCCGATCGCGCGGGCCTCGCGGGCCAGCGAGGTCCCGCCGACGACGGCCCAGGTGGCGGCGCCGGTCAGGGCGACGGAGGCGGCGGGGGAGGGACGGACGGCGCGGGCGGCGGCGGCCCCGAGGGCGGCGGCGCCGCCGGCGCACACGGCGGTGTGCAGCGCGCCCCAGCCCCGGTGGTCACGCCACAGCACCCGTTCCACGGCACCGGCGGCACGGCCGAACGCGGCGACCGGGTGCCCGCGGCGCGGATCGCCGAGGAGGAGGTCACCGAGGAGGCCGGCGGCGGCGCCGTACGCGAAGACGCGTTCGGCGCGCACGGCTCAGCCGGCCGTGGAAGCCGTGGGAAGGGACAGCGGAGGTGTGTCGCTGGTGAGCCTGGAGCGGCAGCCGCGCATGGCGATATGTCCTCACTCAGGGTGTCCACGCCCTGGTTCGACGAAATCGGCGATGAGAGTTCCTGGCTCCCGGGGCCGTACTCGCGTACCTCCCCGGTGACAGTGGCGGGACCGCGCCGGACTTGCACCGGCTTCCTCTCCTGTCGCCGTCATGGCTCCGGCAGTCCACCACGGTCCGCGAACAGCCGTCAACTTGCCGTTGACCTGCGCCGGGGGAGTGTGCGAAGGCCCACACGCGGGTGGTGTGCGCCGGCGCGGGAAAGCACGGGGGCGCGGGACGGTGGAGTCCGTCCCGCGCCCCCGTGCTCTCCCGTGCAGGTCAGGCGACGATCAGGTAGATCCCGTACGCCACCGCCGCCGCGCAGGCCGCGAAGCAGGCGTAGGCGCCGGTGACCGCGAGCGCCGCGGAACCGCCCCGGGCGGCGGCCCGCTCCTGGCGGGACAGGCCGGCGATGCCGAGGGTGAACAGGGTCACCAGGGCCACGGTGGCCACGAGGCTGACCCCGAAGACGGAGCCGAGGGCTGCCCAGTCGATAGTCATGGCGGTTCTCTTCCTTCGTGTCCGGCGGGCGGGCTCAGACGGGGGTGGCGGCCGACGGGGCCTTGGTGCCGGAGGCGGCGGCCGGGGCCGCGACGGTGGCGGTGAGCTCCTCGCCCACGCCCGCCGGGGGCGGGGTCACGGCGGCGATCGCCGTGGTCACCACACCGGCCGGCTCGGACTCCGGCTCGTCGCCCGCGATGACGTTCGTGTGGTCGACGACCTCACGCCGGGAGATCCGCCAGATCGCGAAGCTGGAGGCGACCAGGAAGACCGCCACGAGCGCCGTGCCCCAGTCCCCGAAGCCGCAGACCCACTCGGCGAGCGCGCCGACCAGGGCCGCGGCCGGCAGGGTCAGGCCCCAGGCGACGAACATGCGGGTGGCCGTGGACCAGCGCACCACGCCGCCCTTGCGGCCGAGGCCCGCGCCCATGACCGCGCCGGAGACCGAGTGCGTGGTGGAGAGGGAGAAACCGAGGTGGGAGGAGGCCAGGATGACCGTGGCGGCGCTGGTCTGGGCGGCGAAGCCCTGCTGCGGCTGGAGGTCGGTCAGGCCCTTGCCCATGGTGCGGATGATGCGCCAGCCGCCGAGGTAGGTGCCGAGCGCGATGGCCAGGCCCGCGGACAGGACGACCCACACGGGCGGGTTCGAGCCGGGGGCGAGGGAGCCGCCGGCGATCAGGGCGAGGGTGATGATGCCCATCGTCTTCTGGGCGTCGTTGGTGCCGTGGGCGAGCGAGACCAGGCCGGCCGAGGCGATCTGCCCGGCCCGGTAGCCCTTCTCCGCGGCCCTGCCGTCGGCCTCGCGGCCGAGCGTGTACGTCAGCCGGGAGGCGAGCATCGCCGCGACGCCCGCGACGATCGGGGCGGCGACGGCCGGCAGCAGCACCTTGGTGACGAGCACGTCGCCGTGGACCGCCCCGACGCCCGCCGATGCGACGGCGGCGCCGATCAGACCGCCCATGAGGGCGTGCGAGGAACTGGACGGGAGCCCGACCAGCCAGGTCAGCAGGTTCCAGAGGATCGCGCCGACCAACGCGGCGAAGATGACCTCGGGACGGATGCCGGTCTCGTCGACGAGACCTTTGGAGATCGTGTTGGCGACCTCCACCGAGAGGAAGGCGCCGACAAGGTTCAGGGTGGCGGACATCGCCACCGCCACCTTGGGCTTGAGCGCACCGGTCGAAATGGTCGTCGCCATCGCGTTCGCGGTGTCGTGGAAACCGTTCGTGAAATCGAACGCGAGTGCGGTTACCACCACAATCGCGAGGATCAGCGAGAAGCTTTCCATTTACCCAGGCAATCGTTCGAGGTCATTGGCGCGTTGAACGTAGGTAACCAGAGTGAACGGAAGGTGAACTGGGCCGGGCTTCATCGTGACCGGAAACGGCGTGGTGACCTCCGCGAACGCCTGCGCTGCGTGCCCGCGCCGACGCTCTCCGGAGACGTGCCTGGCAGGATCGCCGCGAGGCGCCGACGCGCGGCGCGGCGAGGGGCGTGCGGGACGCCCGGCAGGAGGCGGGAACTGTGACGGAATCGCGGGGCGGACGGGTGTCCGCGGAGGAGTCCGAGGCCTGGGAGGCGCTCGTCGCGACGGCCCGGCGGACGGTGTCCGACGGGCTGGTGGTCGGCACCTCCGGCAACGTCTCGGTGCGAGTCGGCGACACGGTGCTGGTCACCCCTTCGGGCGTGCCCTACGACCGTCTGGCCCCCGGCGACGTGACCGGCGTCGGCCTCGACGGCCGGCAGGTGCTCGGCACGCTGGTCCCCACCAGCGAGCTGCCCATGCACCTCGCCGTGTACCGCACCACCGACGCCCGGGCCGTCGTCCACACCCACGCCGTGCACGCGACGGCGGTCTCGCTGCTCGTCCCCGAGCTCCCGCTCGTCCACTACATGGCCGCCGCGCTCGGCGGCCCGGTCAGGGTCGCGCCCTACGCGACCTACGGCACCGGCGAACTCGCCCGCGGCATGCTGGCCGCCCTCACCGACCGCACCGGCTGCCTCCTGCGCAACCACGGCACGATCACCTACGGCGCCACCCTCGACCAGGCCTACGACCGCACCGCCCAGCTGGAGTGGATGTGCCGCCTGTGGCTGACGGCCTCCTCGGTCCCGGGCCACACCCCGTCCCTGCTCACCCGGGCCCAGCTCGACGAGGTGGCGGAACGCCTGCACGGCTACGGCCAGCCGACCTGACGGGACCCGGCCGGGACCCGGACCGTGGTGACGCCGAGTACCGCACGGCCGGGCGAGCCGACACGGGTGCCGACTGCCGGGTGCCCGCGCCGGCGGCGGGGCGATCCCCCACCTCCGGCCGGACTCCGCTCCGCCGAACACACGGGTGCGGATGCGGCGCGCGGTGCCCGCGGCCCGGGCGCGGGGGCGGAGGGTCCGCTGCGGGGCGGGACGGGGTGGTGGAGCCAGGGGGTTGCCGAGCGCGTTCGGGGGTACCGGCAGTCGAGCCGGCCCGTGGTCCCGGGCCCGGCCGGGCGCCGTCACTCCGTGTCGTCCGCCCGCTGGCCGCCCACGGACTCCACCGGGAGACTGGCCCCATGCGCACTGTCACAGCAACGGCCGCCGCAGTCACCGCAGCCCTGGCGGCGGCCGGCGCGGCGAGCGTCGCCGCCGGCCGGCTGGCCAGCGATGCCGCGCTCAAGGCACCCTCCGGTCGGCCCCTGCCCACCGAACCCCGGCTGACCGTGCACGGAACCGCCGCCGGGCAGATCACCCTCACCCGGGACCTGGCCGCGCTGCGCCCCGGCCGCTACGGCCTCGCGGGCGACGCGTCCCACGCGATCGTCGGCCCGGTCCTGAGCGCCGCCCAGCACGGCGCCGACACCGTCGTGCGCCGCCTGGAGGGCGTCGCGCACGGCACCTTCAGCGCCGGCGACAAGGTCTGGCTCACGCCCAACCTGCACGTCGGCACGCCCGGCACCGCCCTCGGCCTGGAGTACACCGACGTCGACGTCCCCGGCGGACTCGGCCCGCTCCCGGCCTGGTTCGTGCCCGGCGCCCGCCCCACCTGGGTCATCGCCGTGCACGGCCTGGGCACCACCCGCGAACACGCCCTGAACCTCATGGCACCCCTGCACGACCGGCACGTCCCGGTGCTCGCCCTCGCCTACCGCGGCGACGCCGGCGCCCCGCCCTCGCCCGACGGCCTCCACCACTTCGGCGAGACCGAGTGGCAGGACGTGGACGCCGCCGTCCACTACGCCCTCGACCACGGCGCCCGCCAGGTCGTCCTGCTCGGCTGGTCCACCGGCGCCACCATGGCTCTGCGCACCGCCGCGCGCTCCGCCGCCCGCGACCGCATCGCGGGGCTCGTCCTGGACTCCCCGGTCCTCAGCTGGGAGACCACCCTGCGCGCCCTGGCCGCCGCCCGCCACACGCCCGGCGTGCTGCTGCCGCTCGCGGTCCGCGCCGCGCAGGGCCGCGCCGGACTGCACGCCGACGGCGTCGCGGGCCAGGCCGTACGGGAGGCCCTCACCGTGCCGACCCTCGTCTTCCACGGTCCCGACGACAGGGTCGCCCCCTGGCGCCTCACCCGCCGCTTCGCCGACGCGCACCCGCGGCTGGTCTCCCTCCACACCGTCCCCGGCGCCCCGCACGGCGCCATGTGGAACGCCGATCCCGACTCCTACCTGGAGACCCTGCGCCGCTTCCTGACCCCTCTCGTGTGAGCCCGGCGGGCCCTCGTCCCGCCCTGCGCCGCACAGGTTCCGTTCAGGTTCCGTTCAAAGCCGTACCGGTGGCCGGTTCTGTCGCCCGAGCCGCCCACCGGAGGCCCGCGCCGGCCCTCCCCGTCGCCGCTCCCGGCATTCCGTTTGGGTTTTCGGACCGTCAACCGCAAGACTGCACCCGTGACGTCCCGTATCCCGCGCGACTCCAGGCTTCGACTCGTCCGTCCGCGACCCCTGGCCGCCGCCCCCAGAGCGATGAACCAGCGCCGCCCGCACCGCGCCGCACCGCGCCCACCGGAGGGCACACCGGCCCGGTCGGAACTGGCCCGAATGGCACGCTCCGGCCTGGCCGACGCCGCCCGCATCGCCCGCTGGGCCGACGCCGCCCTCGGCCCCGGCCGCGGCAGCGCGACCGCCGACGGCAAGGCCACCCTGTCCGACGCGACCGCCGAACACGCGGCCCGCGAGCTGGGCCTGACCGTCGCCCAGGTCCGTGCCGACTGGGACACCGCCCGCCTCGCCGGACTGATCGAGGTCCACGGCGACACCGCCCGCCCCGGCTGGCGCCTGCGCGCCTGGAACCGCGACGACGGCGCCGTACTGCGCGGCTGGGTCGCCCTCTTCGACGCCTGGTCGCTCGCCCACCCCGAGCCGGACGGCCACGAGCCCGCCGCCGTCGCCGAGGTCGTCTCCGCGATGCCCCAGGTGCTCTCCTTCCTCCAGCTGTCCGCCGGGCCCGTCCCCGTGGCACAGCTCCTGGACCTGCTGGAGCAGCGCGTCACCGAACTGCGCACCGAACGCTGCGAGGTCCCCTACGGCCCCCGGCTCGAACCGGGAACCCCCGAGACCCC
Source organism: Streptomyces sp. JHA26 (assembly GCF_002005565.1). Taxonomy (GTDB): domain Bacteria; phylum Actinomycetota; class Actinomycetes; order Streptomycetales; family Streptomycetaceae; genus Streptomyces. The sequence continues at coordinate 60,269 of NZ_BDJC01000019.1, forward strand.
GCAGCCCCAGCAGGCCGCCGACGGCACCCCGCTCGCCCCCCTTCTCGACTGGGCCCTGCACGCCCTGGCCTCCGTCGGTGCCCTCACCTGCGGCGACGGCCACGCCACCCTCACCCCGCTGGGCAGCTGGGCGGTCTGGGTCAAGCTGGAGCAGATCTGCGTGGCCGCGCAGAGCCCCGCCGGGAACATCGAGCAGTCGGCCGAGGCCATGCTCCGCGGCTGCGGCCGGCTCCGCCCGAACGCGGCCCGCGCCGAGTACCGCGCCTGGCTCGCCGCCCGCCCCGTCGGCAGTGCCGTCACCGAGCTGCTCGCCGCCGCCCGCGGCGAGGACGCCCTGCTGCGCGGCCTCGCCTTCGAGGCGCTGCGCGTGGTCGGCGCCCCCGCCGAGCCCGAGGTCCGCGCCGTGCTCGACGAGCCCACGCTGCGCCCGTACGCCCTGCTGTGGCTGGCCGAGCACGACGGCGCCGACCCCGAGGACGCCCACGAGGTCCTCACCCGCCAGGAGGCCACCTGGCTGTGGGTCGACACCGCGGCCGCCGTCGCCGACCACGGCGAGGCCCCCCTGCTGGTCCGGCACCTGGAGTCCGCCGTGCAGCCCACCGTCCCGGCCCTCCTCGACGAGGTCCGCGCCGTCGGGCACCCGCGCACCGTGCAGGTCCTGGTCGCCCTCGCCGCCGCCCACCCCGACCCGGCCCTGGCGAAGGCCGTGCGCCGGGCGGCGTTCCAGGTGCACACGGGGGGCGACTGACGGGACGTCCCGCCGGGCGGGCGCCTGTCGGGGGCACCGGGACACCAGGGCCTCCGCGCCGCGCTCTGTCGGTGGTGTACGCCGACGTCGTCCCCTACCGGCGTACACCCCGCCGTGCCGACGTTCCCCGCCGCCCCGTCGAAGCGGCTGCCCGGACCCTCGGGACCGGGCACGACCGCACCGTCGCCCCGGAGCCGCCCCGGCAGCCGCCGTCCGCGCCCGTGACCAGCGCATCCGAGCAGGAGAGCCCCGGGCGGGCGGCCGCGCGGACCCGCGCCCGGGAAAAGTGGTTGCACGGCCCCGTTAGACTGGCCCCATGGCCATTCTCCTCGCGCATTAGACGGCGGGAAACGTCCTCAGCCGCCCATCCCGTCAACCACCCGCCCTGGAGTCTGTCCGTGATCTCCGCCTCCGGCATCGAGCTGCGCGCCGGTGCCCGCGTGCTCATCGAAAACGCCACCTTCCGCGTCGCCAAGGGCGACCGCATCGGCCTGGTCGGCCGCAACGGCGCAGGGAAGACCACCCTCACCAAGGTCCTCGCCGGCGAGGGCATCCCCGCCGCCGGCACCGTCACCCGCTCCGGCGAGGTCGGCTACCTCCCGCAGGACCCGCGCACCGGCGACCTCGACGTGCTGGCCCGCGACCGCATCCTGTCCGCCCGCGGCCTGGACACCCTGATCCGCAAGATGCGCGAGAACGAGCAGCGCATCGCCAACGGCCAGGGCGCCACCCGCGAGAAGGCCCTCAGGCAGTACGAGCGCCAGGAGACGGAGTTCCTCACCAAGGGCGGGTACGCCGCCGAGGCCGAGGCCGCCACCATCGCCGCCGCGCTCAACCTGCCCGACCGCGTGCTCGGCCAGCCCCTGCACACGCTCTCCGGCGGTCAGCGCCGCCGCGTCGAACTGGCCCGCATCCTGTTCTCGGACGCGGACACGCTGCTGCTCGACGAGCCGACGAACCACCTCGACGCCGACTCGATCGTCTGGCTGCGGGACTACCTGAAGACCTACCGCGGTGGCTTCATCGTCATCTCCCACGACGTCGACCTGGTCGACACGGTCGTCAACAAGGTGTTCTACCTGGACGCCAACCGCTCCCAGATCGACGTCTACAACATGGGCTGGAAGCTCTACCAGCAGCAGCGCGAGGCCGACGAGAAGCGCCGCAAGCGCGAACGCGCCAACGCCGAGAAGAAGGCCGCCGCCCTGCACTCGCAGGCCGACAAGATGCGCGCCAAGGCCACCAAGACGGTCGCCGCGCAGAACATGGCCCGCCGCGCGGACAAGCTGCTGTCCGGCCTGGACGCGGTCCGCAAGTCCGACAAGGTCGCCAAGCTCCGCTTCCCCGAGCCCGCACCCTGCGGCAAGACCCCGCTGATGGCGGAGGGCCTGTCCAAGTCGTACGGCTCGCTGGAGATCTTCACCGACGTCGACCTGGCCATCGACAAGGGCTCCCGCGTCGTCATCCTCGGTCTCAACGGCGCCGGCAAGACCACCCTGCTGCGCCTGCTCGGCGGCGCCGAGAAGCCCGACACGGGCAAGGTCATCGAGGGCCACGGCCTCAAGCTCGGCTACTACGCCCAGGAGCACGAGACCCTCGACCCCGACCGCACCGTCCTGGAGAACATGCGCTCCGCCGCACCCGACATGGACCTCGTCGAGGTCCGCAAGGTGCTCGGCTCGTTCCTGTTCTCCGGTGACGACGTCGACAAGCCGGCCGGGGTCCTCTCCGGCGGTGAGAAGACCCGCCTGGCGCTCGCCACCCTCGTGGTCTCCTCGGCGAACGTGCTGCTGCTCGACGAACCGACGAACAACCTCGACCCGGCCAGCCGCGAGGAGATCCTCGGCGCGCTGCGCACCTACAAGGGCGCGGTCGTGCTCGTCACCCACGACGAGGGCGCCGTCGAGGCGCTCCAGCCGGAGCGGATCATCCTGCTCCCGGACGGCGTCGAGGACCTGTGGGGCGCCGACTACGCGGATCTCGTCGCCCTCGCTTGATCGAATGGATGATCCACCGGGTATGGATCATTCGGCCGATCCGTGATCCACCATCTGTGTGAGATCTCCTCATCACGAGGTGCGTCCTACATCGATTTCGCGGCCGGGGCCTCCATCGTGGAGGCCCCGGCCGTGTCGGCTTCTGACCTGCGGCTTCACCGGAGAACCTGTTCGGCCGCAGGCGCCCGAACCTCTGGAATCTCGCATTCCGCATGTGGGGACGCACTCCTGTCGTCACCACCTTGTCTCATCGACCTTGCCGAATGGGTGGCCATGAGGCCCATGAGGGGTGATCATGAGGAGACCAGAGCGCACTTCCCATGAGGAGGCACGGGTGGCCGAGACTCTGAAGAAGGGCAGCCGGGTGACCGGCGCCGCGCGCGACAAGCTCGCGGCAGACCTGAAGAAGAAGTACGACGCCGGTGCGAGCATCCGGGCGTTGGCCGAGGAAACCGGCCGCTCGTATGGCTTCGTGCACCGCATGCTCAGCGAGTCGGGTGTCACGCTCCGAGGGCGTGGCGGGGCGACCCGGGGCAAGAAGGCCGCATCGGCCTGATCCACCCCGGGTGGCCCCTCGGCTCCGATGGTGGCCACCCGGTCGGTCGTCCGGCCGGCCGGGTGGTTACTGTGCAGTCACTCAGCCCTGTCGTGGTACGGCGTGCAGCCGGCGCACGGCAGTGACGACGACCGCACCCTTCGGAGGCGCCCCATGGCTTCGCCCGCCCACGACCCCGGTCCCGCACTCGACAAGGACGGCGTGCGGCTCACCGTCGACGACGCGATCGCCACGGTGACGCTGACCAACCCCGCCAAGCGCAACGCGCAGAGCCCCGCTCTGTGGCGCGCGCTCACCGAGGCCGGCCGGCTGCTGCCGGGCTCCGTCCGGGTCGTCGTGCTGCGTGCCGAGGGCAAGTCGTTCTCGGCCGGGCTCGACCGGCAGGCGTTCACGCCCGAGGGCTTCGACGGCGAACCGTCGTTCCTCGACCTCGCCCGGGGCGGCGACGCCGAGCTGGACGCGACCATCGCCGAGTACCAGGAGGCGTTCACCTGGTGGCGGCGCAGCGACATCGTGTCCGTCGCCGCCGTGCAGGGACACGCCATCGGGGCCGGTTTCCAGCTGGCCCTCGCCTGCGACCTGCGGGTCGTCGCGGACGACGTGCAGTTCGCCATGCGCGAGACCAGCCTCGGCCTCGTGCCGGACCTGACGGGCACGCACCCCCTGGTGTCCCTGGTCGGCTACGCCCGCGCGCTGGAGATCTGCGCGACCGGGCGCTTCGTCACGGCCGAGGAGGCCGTGAACACCGGCCTCGCCAACCTCGCCGTGCCCGCGGACCAGCTCGACGGCGCCGTGCACGACCTGGTGTCCGCGGTCCTGTCCGCGCCGCGCGACGCGGTCGTCGAGACCAAGGCGCTGCTCCAGGGCGCCCAGAACCGGGACTACGAGGCCCAGCGCACCGCGGAGCGCGCCGCCCAGGCCCGCCGCCTGCGCGACCTGGCCGGGCTCGGCGACTGAGCCTCCGGCAACCGGGCGGGGCATCCACGACTCCCGGGGCGCGGACGGGCGCACCGCCGTCTCCGGCGCGACCGAGCCGCCGGCCGGCGACCCCGCCGCGGGAAACGCGCGCCCCGGACGGTCGCGGGGCGTACCGCCCCCCCGTCCGCGGCACGTCCCGCGGGCCCGGCTCGCCCCGGCGCGGTCAGCCGATCGCCGTCACCAGCACGGCCACCGTGGGGTGGTCCGGCAGGGCGCCGGCCACCGCCGCCCGGACCGCCCGGGCCACCTCCGCGGCCGTCCGGTCCGCGTCGACCGCCAGTTCCACCCGGACGTGACGGCGCGGCAGGGCCGCCTCCCGCCCGGCGTCCGGCTCCGTGATGTGCACCGGACGGCCCAGCGCGCCGGTCAGTCCCCGCACGCCGGGGACCGCCAGCGCGGCGCCCGCCGCGCGGCCCTCGTCCGTGCCGTCCGCCTCCCCCGGGACCACCGGGGGGCCCGCGGGTCCGGTGCCGGACACCGGTTCCGGTTCCGGCTCCGGGACCGCGTCGAGCAGCTCCGTCGCCCGGAGATCGACGTCCGTCACCGTCAGACCGATCCCGCGCGTCGCCGCCTCGGCCAGCGCGGCGCGCAGACGGGCGGCCGCGGCCGGCAGGGGCTCGGCCGCCGACGCCGCGAAGTCGGCCGTCACCCGCAGCGGACCGGGCGGCAGCGCGCTCGGCGGCGCCGGCACGACCGGTTCGTGGGTCTCCCCCGGGGCCGCCGGGGCGATGCGCAGACGCTCGGGGCGGACGCCCGGCACCCCCCGTGCCGCGGCCAGCAGCGCCTCCCGTGCCGCGCGTTCGGCGACCCACGCGCCGTCCCGCGGCCCGCCCAGGGGCAGCAGCCTGCCGAGTCGCAGTTGCTCCCGTACCGTCCGCGTCCACCGTTCAGGCGTTGTCATCCCTTCAGCCTGCCGCATCCCCGGCGCGCGTTCCCGCCACCGTGCTTACGGTGGTGGGAAGGACGACCGAAGGGACGTGCGGCCATGAGCGAACTGACGGAGAAGAACGCGCTGGAGACCGGCAGGACGCAGGCGCTCCGGCACGGAGGCGGCGCCCCCGGCGGCCGCGGCCGGACCACCATCGCCGACGGTGTCGTGGAGAAGATCACCGGGATGGCGGCACGCGATGTCGCGGGTGTGCACGCCATGGGCAGCGGGATGTCGCGCACCTTCGGCGCCGTGCGGGACCGCGTGCCCGGCGGATCCAGGTCGGTGACGCGCGGCGTGAAGGCCGAGGTGGGCGAGAAGCAGACCGCGCTCGATCTGGAGATCGTCGTCGAGTACGGCGTGTCGATCGGCGACGTGGCCCGGGACGTGCGGGAGAACGTGGTGGCGGCGGTGGAGCGGATGACCGGCCTCGAGGTCGTCGAGGTCAACATCGCGGTGAGCGACGTGAAGCTGCCGGACGAGGAGGACGAGGAGCCGCAGGAGCCGCGGATCAGGTGACGGGGACGCGGACCGAGGGGAGCGCACCATGAGCATGGCGGTGATCGGCATGATCGCCGGGATGGCGCTGGGATTCGCCGGGTACTTCGGCGGGTTCGGGGCCTTCCTGCTGGTGGCGGCCCTGGGGGCCGTCGGGTTCGTCGCCGGCCGGTTCCTGGAGGGGGACATGGACCTCGCCGACCTGTTCCGCGCCCGTGACGACCGGCGACGGTGACCGCCGTGAGCGAAGGGTCCGGCGCGGCCCGTGAAGCCCCGGCGACGGTTCCGGCGGGCGAGCGGGGGGCCACGCGGATCGCCGACCGGGTCGTCGCCAAGATCGCCGCCCGGGCGGCCCTCGAAGCGCTCGGGGCGCGCCCCGCGGACGCCGGGCGTCCGTACGCCACCGTCGTCGTCCACCACGACGTCGCCCGCGTGCGGGTCCACGTCGAACTCGACTACCCCTGCGACATCGGCGCCCGCTGCGGGCAGGTGCGCCACCGGGTCGTCCAACGGGTGCGCGGGCTGGCCGGCATGGCGGTGCCGGAGGTCGGCGTCGAGGTGGAGCGGCTGCACCTGGCGGCGGAGTACGGCGCGCGACGGCGGAGGACACGATGAGCGAACCCCGGGGCCCGCAGGGCAGCACCCGGCACCCGCCCGTCGGGGAGGAGGCGGACGGCACCGCGCCCGAGCCGCGGCCCCCGGCCGAGGACGGGCACGGACCACGTGGCCGCTTCTGGTCGGCACGCCGCGTCCCCGCCGGCATCGTCGCCCTGCTGCTCCTGATCACCGCGGGCGCCTTCCTCTACGACGTCGTCGCCGTCCGCGCAGGCCGCTCCGCCCTCGGCCCGCGCCGGGAACTGGCCCGGCAGCTCGCCGAACGGCCCCTCGACGACATCTGGGTGCGGATCGGCGCCGGCGTCGCCGCCGCCCTCGGGCTGTGGCTGCTCGTGCTGGCGCTCACGCCCGGCCTGCGCAGGGTGCTGCCGATGCGGCGCACCCGTCCGGACGTCCGCGCGGGGCTGCACCGCAACGCCGCCGCGGCGGTGCTGCGCGACCGGGCCGTGGAGGTCGCCGGTGTGCAGTCGGCGCGCGTGCGGATGCGCCGCAGGAGGGCCAGGGTGCGCGCGGTCGCGCACTTCAGGGAACTGGACGAGGTACGAGCCGATCTGGACGGCGTGCTCGGCGACACGGTGCGCGGGCTGGGGCTGGCCCGGCCGCCCGCCGTGTCGGTCCGGGTGGCGCGACCGGGACGGAAGGGGTGAGGGCCGTGCTCAGGATCGTCGACCGTGTGCTGCTGGGCCTCGTGGGCCTGGTCCTGCTCGCGGTGGGCGGCGCCGTCCTCGCGGTGGGGTCCGGTGTGTCGCCGCCCCCCTGGTGGGTGCACCAGGGGCCGCACGACGTGCTCCTCGGCGACGCCGAGCGGACCCGCTGGCGGGACGCCGACTGGTGGTGGCCGGCCGTCATCGCCGCGCTCGCCGTCCTGCTGCTGCTCGCCCTGTGGTGGCTCGTCGCGGTGCTGCGCCGCCGCCGGCTCCCCGAGATCCTCGTCGACACCGGCGACGGCGCGGCCGCGGTGCTCCGCGGCCGCGCCCTGGAGGACGTCCTCACCCAGGAGGCGGGCCGGGTGGACGGGGTCGAGCGGGCCGAGGTCCGGTTCACCGGACGGCGCGGCGCCCCGCGGGCCCGCGTCCGGCTGCTGCTGGCCCCGCACGTCGACCCCGGCACCGCGCTGGACGACCTCACCGCGCGCGCCCTCGCCCACGCCCGCGACTCGGCCGGCCTCGCCGTCCTCCCGGCGGAGGTACGCCTCCACGCCGTCAGGCACCACGCCGAACGGGTCAGCTGATCCCGCCCGGTGCCCCCGCCCCGCACACGGCGGGGGCCGGCACGCGCGCCCGCGGCGGCGTCGCCGGCCGCCGGGGCCTCCGCCCCGGCGCCCTCCTCCGCCGCGCGGCCGCACGCACCACGCCCCGCCCGGGTCGGTCGAAAGGCGTCGCTTCCTTCAGCCGACCTGTTCCGAACGACAGGTCCTAGAAGCCGTGCCGCGCCCCGCCGTCCACCGGCAGCATCACGCCCGTCACGTAAGCCGCCGCGGGCGACAGCAGGAACGCCGCCGTGCGGCCGAACTCCTCCGGGGTGCCGTAGCGGCGCAGCGGGATGCGGGACTCGCTCGCCGCCCTGGTCGCCTCCGGGTCGGCGGACAGGGCGTCCAGCTCGCGCACCCGGTCGGTGTCGATGCGGCCCGGCAGCAGGCCGACGACGCGGACGCCGCGCGGGCCCAGCTCGTCGGCGAGGGACTTGGCGAAGCCCGCCAGCCCCGGCCGCAGGCCGTTGGAGATGGTCAGACCCGGGATCGGCTCGTACACGGAACCCGACAGCACGAAGCCGATCACGCCGCCGTCCTCCAGCTCGGCCGCCGCCGTGCGGGCCAGGCGCACCGCGCCGAGGAAGACCGACTCGAACGCGGTCCGCCACTGCTCGTCGGTGTTGTCGGCGACGAAGCCCGGCGCCGGCCCGCCCACACTGATCAGGACGCCGTCGAGGCGCCCGAAGCGCTCACGGGCGGTCGCGACCAGCCGCGCGGCGGCCTCGGGGTCGGCGTTGTCGGCGGCCACGCCCACCGCGTCCGGGCCCAGCGCGGCCGCGGCGTCCGCGACGCTCTTCTCGTCCCGCCCCGTGACGACCACCTTCGCGCCGTCGGCGACCAGCTCGCGCGCGGCGGCGTTGCCCAGGCCACGGGTGGCTCCGGTGACGACGTACACCCGGTCCTTCAGTCCAAGATCCATGGCCCCTATCCTGCCTCTTCGCCGCCGAACAGGGCGAGGGCGGTGTTCACCAGGCCGATGTGGCTGAACGCCTGGGGGAAGTTCCCCAGCTGGTGACCCGCCACCGGGTCGTACTCCTCGGCCAGCAGCCCCACGTCGTTGGCGAGCCCGACCAGCCGCTCGAACAGTTCCCGGGCCTCCTTGGTCCGGCCGGTCGCGTGCAGCGCGTCCGCGTACCAGAACGAGCACACCAGGAACGTGCCCTCGCCGCCCGGCAGACCGTCCACCGGCGGGTTCTCGGTGCTGTAGCGGCGCACCAGGCCGTCCCGGGTCAGCTCCTTCCCGATCGCGTCGACCGTGCCGACGACGCGCGGGTCGTCCGCGGGCAGGAAGCCCACCCGCGGGATGAGGAGCAGCGCGGCGTCCAGCTCCGTCGAGCCGTAGAACTGGGTGAAGGCGTTGCGGTCGGGGTCGTAGCCCTTCTCGCACACCTCCCGGTGCACCTCCTCGCGCAGCGCGCGCCAGCCGTCCAGGTCGCCGCCCAGCCCCGGGTGGGCCTCCAGGGTGCGCACCGCCCGGTCGGCGGCCACCCAGGTCATCACCTTCGAGTGCACGAACTGCCGGCGCCCGCCGCGCACCTCCCACAGCCCCTCGTCCGGCTGCCGCCACGCCGTGGCCAGGAAGTCCATCAGCGCGCACTGGAGCTCCCACATCTGCGGCTGCGGGTGCATGCCGGCCAGCCGGGCCAGCGACAGGGAGTCCATGACCTCGCCGTACACGTCCAGCTGGAGCTGGTTCACGGCGTCGTTGCCGACCCGTACGGGCGTCGACCCGGCGAAGCCGGACAGCCACGGCAGCTCGAACTCGGGCAGCCGCCGCTCGCCCGCCAGGCCGTACATGATCTGCAGGTCGGCCGGGTTGCCCGCGACCGCGCGCAGCAGCCAGTCGCGCCAGGCCTCGGCCTCCTCCAGGTACCCCGCCGACAGCAGGGCGCCGAGCGTGAGCGTGGAGTCGCGCAGCCAGCAGAAGCGGTAGTCCCAGTTGCGGACGCCGCCCGGTTCCTCGGGCAGCGAGGTGGTGGCGGCGGCCACGATGCCGCCGGTCGGCCGGTAGGTGAGGGCCTTCAGCGTGATCAGGGAGCGGACCACGGCGTCCCGGTGCGGACCGTCGTAGCGGCAGTGCGCGGACCAGGCCCGCCAGTCCTCGACGCTGTGCTCCAGTGCCTCGTACGGGTCGATCAGCCGCGGGCGCGGCTCGTGCGAGGGATGCCAGGTCAGGACGAACGCGACCTTCTCGCCCTCGGCGACCGTGAACTCCGCGTGCGTCCCGAAGTCCTCCCCCCAGCTGCGCACCTCCGGCTCGCTGCGCAGCCACGCCGAGTCCGGTCCCGCGACGGCCACGCGGTGGCCGTCGACCCGGCGCACCCACGGAACGATCGAGCCGTAGTCGAACCGCAGCCGCAGCGCGCTGTGCACGGTGACCTCGCCGCGCAGGCCCTCCACGACCCGCACCAGGTCGGGGGCGCGGTCGCGCTGGGGCATGAAGTCGGTGACCCGGACGGCGCCGTCCGCGGTCTCCCACTCGGTGTCCAGGACGAGGGTGTCGTGGCGGTAGGCACGCCGGGTGCAGCGCTCGACGCCCACGGGGGCGATGCGCCAGTGGCCGTTGTCCTCGTCGCCGAGCAGCTTGGCGAAGCAGGCGGCGGAGTCGAAGCGGGGCAGGCACAGCCAGTCCACGGAGCCGTCCGCGGAGACCAGGGCCGCGGTCTGCTGGTCGCCGATGAGCGCGTAGTCCTCGATGCGGGGGTGCACGGGGTTCCGTCTTCCCGGCCGGTGACGGAGCAATCGGGTCCGTCACCGGCGACCGCACACCCGCGGGCGCGCGGTCACACGGAGGCGGGTTCCGCCTCCGCGGTCTCCACGGCCTCGGCGCTCTCCCGGTCGCGCTTCTCGCGGCGGACCAGGATCCACCAGCCGACCGGGACGGCCGCGGAGAACAGCCACCACTGGATCGCGTACGCGAAGTTCAGCGCGGCGTCCTCGTTGCCGGGCCTGCCGATCGGCTCCGGGGTGTCGCCCTTCGGCTCCGGTGCCGTCAGGACGATGTAGCCGCCGAGCACCGGGGCGCCCAGGCGGGCGGCCTCCTGCTTGCTGTCGATGAGCATGATCTGCCGGTCCGGCAGGCCCTGGAGGTCCTTGATGCCGCTCGCGGCGGTCGTCTCGTCGGGCATCATCCGCCCGGTGACGGTGATCTCTCCCCGGGGCGGCGCGGGCACCTCGGGGAACGCGGTCTGGCTGGAGCCGTCCGCGGGGATCCAGCCCCGGTTGACGAGCAGGACCTTGCCGTCGTCGAGGACGAACGGGGTCAGCACGTGGTAGCCGATCTTGTCCTGGGCGTTCGTGCGCCGGCGGACGACGACCTCGTGGTCCGTGTCGAAGCGGCCCTTCGCGGTCACGGAGCGGTACCGCTCGTGCGTGGTGATCTTCTTGCCGGGAGCGGTCAGCGACTCCACGGGCACCGGCTCCGCACCGAGCGCCTCGGCGACCAGGTCGTTCCGGGCGGTGCGCTCCTCGTAGCGGTGCATCTGCCAGAAGCCCAGCCGGATCATCGTCGGGATGAGCAGCAGGGCGACCAGTGTGAGGATCACCCACTGGCGGGACAACAGGAAGCGGTACACGCATCGACGGTACCTTGCGGAAACGCGGCCCTCGCCGGTGGGGCCGGACGAGGACCGCAGCCCCGCGCCGGCGGGGAGCACGTCCGGCCTCAGACCTTGTCGACGATGCCCGCCCTCCCCTCCGCGCGGGCGCAGTGGGCGCCGCAGTACCAGTGGCCCTCGACCTCGACGCCCTGGCCGATGATCTGCACCCGGCAGTGCTCGCAGATGGGGGCCATCCGGTGGATCGCGCAGGAGAAGCAGTCGAAGACGTGCACCGCCCCCTGGGCGTGGACCTCGAAGGTCATTCCGTAGTTGTTGCCGCAGACTTCGCATGTCGCCATGGGGCACAGGGTGGGCCGTGGCGGGGGCGCGGGCGAGCGGGTGCCGGGCGAGTCGCCCGGCAATCACCCGTCCGCACGGGTCAGCCGTCCGCGGGCTCGACGTCCGCCAGCAGCTGCCCGAAGGCCGCCTCGTCCACCACCGGTGTGCCGTACTGCCGGGCCTTGACCACCTTCGACGTGCCCGAGTCCGGGTCGTTGGTGACCAGCAGGCTGGTCAGCCGGGAGAGGCTGGTGGCGACGTGCAGCCCGGCCTCGGTGGCGCGGTCCTCCAGCAGGTCCCGTTCGGTCGAGGTGTCACCCGAGAAGGCGACCCGCATACCCTGCTTGAGCCGTTTGCCCGCTTCGTAACGCCCCGGGTTGGGATAGGGGCACGCGGGCCTCTTGCGGGAGGGGCGCCAACCGGTCTGCCGGTGGCCGCCGAAGCCCCCCTGCCCACTGATCCGGGGCGCGGGCCGGTCCGACCACTCCGTCAGCGGCCGGCACTCGTGCAGCGGCAGCCGCAGACCGCCCGCCGCGGCGGCGTGCAGGCTCGGCCGGAACGCCTCCGCCAGCACGCGCGCGTCGTCCAGCGCGTGGTGCGCCCGCCGCTGCACCACGCCGAAGTGCGCGGCCAGCGACTCCAGCTTGTGGTTGGGCAGCGGCAGCCCCAGCTCCTTGGAGAGCGCGATGGTGCACAGCCGTTGCCGCACCGGGGCCACGCTCTGCGCGCGCGCGTACTCCCGGGCGATCATCTGCCAGTCGAAGACGGCGTTGTGCGCGACGAGCACCCGTCCCTCGAGCCGGGCCGCGAACTCCGGGGCGATGTCCCGGAACAGCGGCGCCCCCTCGAGCGCCTCGCGCGTCAGTCCGTGTATCCACACCGGGCCCGGGTCCCGCTCCGGATCGACCAGCGTGTACCAGTGGTCCTCGACCTCTCCGCGCGCGTCCAGCCGGTAGACGGCCGCGGAGATGATGCGGTCGTCGCGGGCCAGGCCGGTGGTCTCCACGTCGACGACCGCGTACCCCTGCGGATACGCGGCCGGCCACGAGGTGGCGGACGGCGCTGCGGTCGTGCGGTCTTCGAGCATGGTCCATGAGGATACGGGCCGCGACCGACAGTCCCGCCCCGCAGGTGCCCCGCCGGGCCCCGCGCACCGCCGCCGCGTCACGTCCTGCCGGCCGGACCGGGGCCACCGCGGCCATGACCGCCGGCACGGTCCCGGGGTGCCGGCGGGCGGCCCCCGGCACCCGGACGGCGCCCCGCGCGCGTGACGGGACGCACGTGCGGCGAGGGTCCCCGGACCCGGTCTCACCAGCGGATCGGCACCGGAAGCGCCGTCAGGAGTCCCGACACCGCGACCACCGCGCCGAGGGCGACGACCTCCCCGCGCGCGGGGGAGCGGGCGGACAGCGGGTCGGCGGCGCGGCCCAGCCGGATCCGGGCCCACAGGGCGAGGGCGGCGACGGCCGCCACCAGGATCACCTTGGCGAGCAGCACCCTCCCGTACGCCGTGTCCGTCACCTGGTCCAGGATCGTGTCCGCCGGCATCCGGCGCAGCGAACTGCACACCCCCGTCGCCGTGACGGCGGCGAGCAGAACGGCCGCCACGCGCGCGTAGAGGCCCAGCAGGGCCGCGCCCGCCGCGGCGCCCCGCCACACGCGAAGGACGCGCAGCGCGTACGGCAGACCGCCCACCCACAGCGACGCGCACGTCAGGTGGACCAGGGTCAGACCGGAGCCGACCAGAGGGCCGTCCTCGGTGGTGGGATGGGCGCGCAGGGCCTCCGCGACGACCACGGCGGCCAGCGGCCAGACCTGGGTGCCCGGCCGGCGCGAGACGGCGCACAGGCCCGCCACGAGGAACGCGTCGACCTCCAGGAGCGCGAGCTTGCCGTCGCGGGACTCGTAGAGGCCGCCGATGTCGATCTCGGCGATGCCGCCCGGCACCAGGTTGCCGGTGGCCACGACCGAGGCGAGCCCCAGCGCGGCGACGAACGCGGCGGCGTTCGCCCCGGGGGACCAGCTGCGGGGCCGGTCCGGGGGAGCGCCGGGGAGGGACCGGGCCAGCCGGTTCACGAACAGCTCGCCGAGCGGGACGCTCAGCGCGGCGAACAGCACCGTGCGCAGCAGACCGATGCCACCGGTACCGGGCGCCTCGGCCTCTCCGGTGCCGTGCAGGGCGGGGGACGGGCCGAGCACGGGTATCAGCGCGGCCAGCGCCACCAGCACGAGAACGGCCACGGCCCGGCCGGTACCGGAGGGCCGCGCGTGCCGCCCGGTGTCGGCGGACCGGGGCGAGGGTCTTGTCGGGGTCACCCCGAGATCTTCACCAACTCCCCCAGAAGCGGGCAAGTTCAGGAAAAGAAACCGGCGGGACCACCACCGCGCCGGCACGGGGCCGGGCGGGCTCCCGCACGGGAGGGTGCCCCGGAAGAGCACCCTCCCGCACGGCGGCCGTCACACGCCGGAGGAGAACGGGATCACCCCCCCGGCGGACCGGGCGGACCCGAAGCCGGTCACCACCGCACCGCGCGGTACCGACCGGACCGACGGGAACGCCGGTACGGCGTCTCCCTACCGGGTCACCGCGTCCAGCGCGTCGGCCATGCCCCAGCCGTAGAAGCCGTTGCGGTTCTTCGGCCCCTCGCACACCGCGTCCACCTTGCCGTCACCGTCGATGTCGTACGGCTCGGTGCACGGCGTGGCGTCGGCCTGCGCGTACAGCAGCGCCTTGACCATGGCCGGTGAGGCGTGCGGGTGCGTCGACTTGATCAGGGCGGCGACGCCCGCGACGTGCGGCGAGGCCATCGACGTACCGGCCATGTAGCCCCACCCGCCGCCCGGCAGCGTGCCCAGGATCAGGCCGCTGGTCGCCGGCGGCGCCGGGGTCTGGTAGGCGGTCGAGTCGCCGCCGGGCGCGGCGATGTCGATGACGCCCCGGCCGTAGTTGGAGAAGGACGACTTCAGGCCCTTCGCGCCGGTCGCCGCCACCGTGACGACACCCGGGAGCTGGGTCGGGATGTCGTAGCACTCGGACGGGTCGATCACCCGGTCACCGGGAGTGGTGTCGTTGGGGGAGGACGGGTCGAGGATCTCGTCGGAGGCGAGGTCGTAGTTCTCGTTGCCGGCCGCGGCGACGTTGACGACGCCCTTCTTCTCCGCGTACCGCGAGGCCCGCGAGACGGCCTCGACGAGCGCCTTCTGGTCCGGGTCGTTCTTGCAGTTGAAGTACCACGGGTCGGTGTAATAGCTGTTGTTGGTCACGTCGACGCCGTGCTCGGCCGCCCACATGAAGCCGCAGACCACGGCCTCGGTGTAGAAGAAGCCGTCCGGGTTGGACACCTTGATGCCCGCGACCTTCACGCCCGGCGCCACGCCGGTCATGCCGACGCCGTTCTTCGCGGCGGCGATCTCCCCGGCCACGTGCGTGCCGTGCGGGCTCTCCGCCGCGCTCGGCCGCCAGGCGCCGTCGGTGGTGTCCGGCTTGCCCGCCACGCAGTTGACCGACGCCCGCCGGTCGAAGTTCGGCGCGATGTCCGGGTGCGTGTCGTCGACGCCGGTGTCGATCACCGCGACGGTCACCCTGCTGCTGCCGAGCGACTTCTCGTGCGCCTTGTCCGCCTTGATGGCGGGCAGGTCCCACTGGAGGGACTCCAGCGGGTCCTGGCCCTCGACCGCCTGGGCGGCGGCGACCTCCTGCGCGCTGAGCACCTTCGGCGCGCCCACGTCGGTCGTCGCCGCCGAGGGCAGCGGCGCGGTGCGGGTGGCACCGGCCGACTGCACGCCGTGCACCCTGCGCACGGTCTTCGCGAAGTCCGGGTTCGCCGAGTGGACGACGACCACGCCGATCCGGTCGTACGACGTCACGATCGTGCCGCCGGCCTGGGCTATCGCCCGCTTCACCCGCGCCGAAGGTCCGTGCCCCGGCTGGACGTTGACGACGTAGCTGAGCGCGCCGGCGTCGGCGGCGGCCGGGGCGGCCTCGGCCGCGGGGGCCTCGGTCGCGGAGGCCTGGACGCCGGGCAGGAAGGCGAGGGCCGTGGCCAGGGCCATGCCGGCCGGGACCGCGACGGCGCGGCGGCGACGGGAGTGAGGCGCTGTCATGTGCGAGGTCTCCAGTTCGTGAGAGGGGAGGGAAGGGACGAGCGGAGCGGAGCGCTTCACCGCGCGCGGCACGTCCCCGACCCCGCGGCTCCCGACAGGAAGGCGAGCGGCATGGTCAGCGACAGCACGACCGGTACGGCGGGAACGAGCCGCCGTCTGGAACGCAGATGAATCATGGGGTCTCCACATCATCCGGAAACGAGACCGGCCCGAGACGCAGATGGTCCTCGGGCAGGTACATGACGCAGTGGTGCAGGGCGAAGCTATCCCCGAAGTCGCTGGCCAGCAATGTTTTCCCCCAAGGGACTTGGGAAAGTACCGCGCGTGTTGAACCGGGCTCGACGGGGCGCCGTGTCGTTGGACAGGGAGCCCGAGCACGACCAGGGCCCCGTGAGAACACCGAGGACCAAGCCGTCATGTCCGTCGTACGAGGAGACTCCGTGGCCACCGACGCACCGCCCCCCTCGAAAGAGGAACACCGACTCCCCACCGCCGAGGAGTTCTCCGAGGTGCAGCAGAGTGCGGAGTTCGCCGAACTGCGCCGCACCTTCCGCTCCTTCGCCTTCCCGCTGACGATCGCCTTCGTCGCCTGGTACCTGCTCTACGTGCTGCTGTCGAACTACGCCGGCGGCTTCATGGGCACCAAGCTGTTCGGCAACATCAACGTCGCGTTCGTCTTCG
This sequence comes from Streptomyces sp. JHA26, assembly GCF_002005565.1. Taxonomy (GTDB): domain Bacteria; phylum Actinomycetota; class Actinomycetes; order Streptomycetales; family Streptomycetaceae; genus Streptomyces. Next base: position 76,504 of record NZ_BDJC01000019.1, read on the forward strand.
GCATCGCCCAGTTCGTCACCACGTTCCTCATCGCCTGGTGGTACTCGCGGCACGCCGCCGCGAAGCTCGACCCCAAGGCCGAGGCCATCAAGTCCCGGATGGAGGGCGGCGCATGAGCACCGCACAGACCGTTCTCGCCGCCGAGCTGGCCGCCAACGAGGCCAGCGAGCACCGGCCGCTGATCATCACGCTCTTCTCCGTCTTCGTCCTCGCGACGCTCTTCATCACCGTCTGGGCCGGCCGCCAGACCAAGGACGCCGCCGACTTCTACGCGGGCGGCCGCCAGTTCAGCGCCTTCCAGAACGGCCTCGCCGTCTCCGGCGACTACATGTCGGCCGCGTCCTTCCTCGGCATCGCCGGCGCCATCGCCCTCTTCGGCTACGACGGCTTCCTGTACTCCATCGGCTTCCTGGTCGCCTGGCTGGTCGCCCTGCTGCTGGTCGCCGAGCCGCTCAGGAACTCCGGCCGCTACACGATGGGTGACGTCCTCGCCTACCGCATGCGCCAGCGCCCCGTGCGCACCGCCGCCGGCACCTCCACGATCGTCGTGTCGATCTTCTACCTGCTGGCCCAGATGGCCGGCGCGGGCGTCCTCGTCTCCCTGCTGCTCGGCATCACCTCCGACGCGGGCAAGATCCTCATCGTCGCCCTCGTCGGCGTCCTGATGATCGTGTACGTCACCATCGGCGGCATGAAGGGCACCACCTGGGTCCAGATGGTCAAGGCCGTGCTGCTGATCGGCGGCACCATCCTGATCACCTTCCTGGTGCTGCTGAAGTTCGACTTCAACATCTCCGACCTGCTCGGCAAGGCCGCGGAGAACAGCGGTGCGGGCTCCGCCTTCCTGGAGCCCGGCCTCCAGTACGGCGCGACGGGCACCTCCAAGCTCGACTTCATCTCCCTGGGCATCGCCCTGGTGCTCGGCACCGCCGGGCTGCCGCACATCCTGATCCGCTTCTACACGGTGCCCAACGCCAAGGCCGCCCGTAAGTCCGTGAACTGGGCGATCGGCATCATCGGCGCCTTCTACCTGATGACCATCGCCCTCGGCTTCGGCGCCGCCGCACTCATCGGGAAGGACGAGATCATCGCGTCCAACCCGTCCGGCAACACGGCCGCGCCGCTGCTCGCCCTGCACGTCGGCGGCGTCGACTCGGCCTGGGGCGCGATCCTGCTCGCCACGATCTCGGCGGTGGCCTTCGCGACCATCCTCGCCGTGGTCGCCGGCCTCACCCTCGCCTCCTCGTCGTCCTTCGCGCACGACATCTACGCCAACGTGATCCGCAAGGGGGAGGCGACCGAGAAGGAGGAGATGAGGGCGGCCCGCTGGGCGACCGTCTTCATCGGCATCGTCTCCATCGCGCTCGGCGCCCTCGCCCGCGACCTGAACGTGGCCGGCCTGGTCGCCCTGGCCTTCGCGGTCGCGGCCTCCGCCAACCTGCCGACCATCCTCTACAGCCTGTTCTGGAAGCGGTTCACCACGCAGGGCGCGCTCTGGTCGATCTACGGCGGTCTGATCGTCGCCGTCGGCCTGGTGCTGTTCTCGCCCGTCGTCTCCGGCGACCCGAAGGCGATGTTCCCGGACGTCGACTTCGCCTGGTTCCCGCTGAAGAACCCGGGCATCATCTCCATCCCGTTCGGCTTCCTCATGGGCTGGCTCGGCACGGTCCTGTCCAAGGAGGGACCCGACGAGGCGAAGTACGCGGAGCTCGAGGTCCGGTCGCTGACCGGCACGGGCGCCCACTGATCCCACCCCCGCCGCGGCCCCGTCGTAGATCCCTACGACGCGGCCGCGGCGCACGTCGTGGGGATCGGGCCGCTGTCGTTGTCGGCGCGGTCACGTAGGCTCGCAGTGTCGGAGGAGAGAAGCGCTCCGCCGATCCGCGTCGAGGAGGGGGCCCGCGTGCTCATCGACACCTACGGCCGAGTGGCCACCGACCTGAGGGTCTCGCTGACCGACCGCTGCAACCTGCGCTGCACGTACTGCATGCCGGAAGAGGGTCTGCAGTGGCTGGCCAAGCCCGACCTGCTCACGGACGACGAGATCGTCCGCCTGATCGACATCGCGGTCACCTCCCTCGGCATCGAGGAGGTCCGCTTCACCGGCGGGGAGCCGCTGCTGCGCCCCGGCCTGGTCGGCATCGTCGAGCGCGTCGCCGCCCTCGCCCCGCGCCCCCAGATGTCGCTGACCACCAACGGCATCGGTCTCAGGCGCACGGCGAGCGCCCTGAAGGCCGCGGGCCTGGACCGGGTCAACGTCTCCCTGGACACCCTGCGCCCGGACGTCTTCAAGACCCTCACCCGCCGCGACCGCCACAAGGACGTCCTGGAGGGCCTGGCGGCCGCCCGCGAGGCCGGCCTGACCCCGGTGAAGGTCAACTCGGTCCTGATGCCGGGCCTCAACGCCGACGAGGCCCCCGACCTGCTGGCCTGGGCCGTCGAGCACGACTACGAGCTGCGCTTCATCGAGCAGATGCCCCTGGACGCCCAGCACGGCTGGAAGCGCGAGGGCATGGTCACCGCCGGTGACATCCTCACCTCCCTGCGCACCCGCTTCGAGCTGACCGCCGAGGGCGCCGAGGAGCGCGGCTCGGCCCCCGCCGAGCGCTGGCTCGTGGACGGCGGCCCGCACCGCGTCGGCGTCATCGCCTCCGTCACCCGCCCGTTCTGCTCGGCCTGCGACCGCACCCGCCTGACCGCCGACGGCCAGGTGCGCACCTGCCTGTTCGCCACCGAGGAGACCGACCTGCGCGCCGCCCTGCGCTCCGGCGCCCCGGACGAGGAGATCGCCCGCATCTGGCGGCTGGCCATGTGGGGCAAGAAGGCGGGCGCGGGCCTGGACGACCCGACGTTCGTCCAGCCCGACCGGCCGATGTCCGCGATCGGCGGCTAGGGTCTGCCGGCAGGCGGACGAGGGTTCGACGACAAGGCCCGGGACCGGGGGCGAGGGCGCCCACGGTCTCAGGAGGGTTCGGCCGCCTGCCAGTCCTCGAACCGGGCGACGTCCTTCAGGAAGCCGCGCACCCCGAGGAACTGGGACAGGTGCTCCCGGTGCTCCTCGCAGGCGAGCCACGTCTTGCGGCGCTCCGGCGTGTGGACCTTCGGGTTGTTCCACGCCAGCACCCACACCGCGGCATCACGGCAGCCCTTGGCGGAACAGATCGGGGTCGACTCGTCACTCACAGGTTCGTCTCACAACTCGCGGAAAAAGGCGACGCCGAGCAGCCACGGGGGGAGCTGCCCGGCGTCGGTCCGTCGCTCCGACGGGGGATGCGGAGCGCGTACGAAGTATGTCACGGGTCACCCGCGACCCGGCACCGGAACAACATGATTGATCTGAGCTTTTCTTGAGCCTTGGCGTGGAATCGACCCCCGTCCCCGCCGCCCCCGCCGTCACGTCGGCGGCGGCCCCGCGGTCACGACCGGCCGTGCGGCTCACCGCTCGCGCCCCGCGCGGCATCGGGCGCGACGCCTTCCGCAACCGATTCCGCCGAGCCGTCCTCCGCGCGCGGAGCAGTGATCATCGGCGGAGGCGGCACGGTCACGAACGTCGACGGCAACGAGGGCGCGTTCTCCCGACCGGCGTTCGCGATCACGACCGCGATGTAGGGCAGGACCGCGCCGAGCACCAGCGCCACGATCGCGACGTGCCGTTCCACGTTCCACAGGCAGGCGGCGAGGATGACCGAAACCGTGCGGACCGTCATCGAGATGACGTAGCGGCGCTGCCGCCCGCGCACGTCCTCCTGGAGACCCGTACGGGCCCCGGTGATCCGGAACACCTCGGTGTTCTGCCCGCTGCCCAGCTTCCGCATCACGTTCCACCAACCGCCCGTATCGGTCTTTCCCCGCCCCGCTCGCGTCCGCGGCCGCTCGGGGACCCCGGTCCCGGACGTCTCCACGGTACGCCGCGTCCACGCCTGCGACGAGACCGGGTGGCCCCGGCCCGCGCGCCCGGCGTGCGCCGCGTCGCGTAGACGGGTCCCCTGTTCGGCCGTACCCGGCGTGCGCCGTTCGCGGTACGGCCGAAGACTGGCGGCAATGCTCGCGTAGAGCCGTATGAGGAGGCAGCCATGGGCTGGTTGTGGGCGATCATCGTCGGATTCGTGCTCGGTCTGATCGCCAAGGCGGTCATTCCGGGGAAGCAGCACAGTCCGCTGTGGCTGACCACCATCTTCGGCATGCTCGGCGCCATCGCCGGCAACGCGATCGCGCGCGCGGTCGGGGTCGAGGCGACCCGCGGCATCGACTGGTGGCGGCACATCTTCCAACTGGTGGCCGCGATCATCATCGTCGGCCTCGGCGACGCCGCCTACATGGCGGTGCGGGGCAACAGGCGCAGGGAACGCGCCTGACGCGGCACGGCGAAGGGGCGGTCCACGGTCGCCGCGAGGCACCGGGAACCGCCCCTTCGTGCGCCTGTCAGGCGCCGGTGACCTCCACCGCGGCCAGGTTCTTCTTGCCGCGGCGCAGCACCAGCCAGCGCCCGTGCAGCAGGTCCTCCGCGGCGGGGACCGCGTCCTCGGCGGTGACCTTGACGTTGTTCACGTAGGCGCCGCCCTCCTTCACCGTGCGGCGCGCGGCGGACTTGCTGGCCACCAGGCCGACCTCGGCGAACAGGTCCACCACCGGACCGAGCTCGGCGACCTTCACGTGCGGCACCTCGGAGAGGGCCGCGGCCAGCGTCCTGTCGTCCAGCCCGGCCAGGTCGCCCTGTCCGAAGAGGGCCTTGGACGCGTCGATCACCGCGGCCGTCTGACCGGCACCGTGCACCAGCGTGGTCAGCTCCTCCGCCAGCGCGCGCTGCGCGGCCCGGGCCTGCGGACGCTCCTCGGTCTGCCGCTCCAGCTCCTCGAGCTCCGCACGGGACCGGAAGGACAGGATGCGCAGGTAGCGCGAGATGTCCCGGTCGTCCACGTTCAGCCAGAACTGGTAGAAGGCGTACGGCGTGGTCATCTCCGGGTCCAGCCAGACGGCGCCGCCCTCGGTCTTGCCGAACTTGGTGCCGTCCGCCTTGGTCATCAGCGGCGTCGCGTAGGCGTGGACCGTGGCGTCCGGCTCCAGCCGGTGCAGCAGGTCGAGGCCCGCCGTCAGGTTGCCCCACTGGTCGCTGCCGCCCTGCTGCATCGTGCAGCCGTAGCGCCGGTAGAGCTGGAGGAAGTCCATCGCCTGGAGGAGCTGGTAGCTGAACTCCGTGTAGCTGATGCCCTCGGAGGACTCCAGCCGCCGGGCGACGGAGTCCTTCGTCAGCATCTTGTTGACCCGGAAGTGCTTGCCGATGTCCCGCAGGAACTCGATCGCCGAGAGGTTCGCGGTCCAGTCGAGGTTGTTGACCATCACGGCCGCGTTCTCGCCCTCGAAGGACAGGAACGGCTCGATCTGGCCGCGCAGCCGCTCGACCCAGCCCGCGACGGTCTCCGGCGAGTTCAGCGTGCGCTCCGCGGTCGGCCGCGGGTCGCCGATCTGGCCCGTGGCACCGCCGACCAGCGCCAGCGGCCGGTGACCGGCCTGCTGGAGCCGGCGCACGGTGAGCACCTGCACCAGGTGACCGACGTGCAGGGACGGCGCGGTCGGGTCGAAGCCGCAATAGAACGTGACGGGACCGTCCGCGAGCGCCTTGCGCAAAGCGTCCTCGTCGGTGGACTGGGCGAACAGCCCGCGCCACTTCAGCTCGTCGACGATGTCCGTCACGGTTCTCTTGTCTCCTCGGATGGGCTCGGAATCAGGTACGAGGTTATACGCCCTGGCTGACAGAGCTCATATTGAAGTCGGGCACCCTCAGCGCGGGCATCGCGGACCTGGTGAACCAGTCGCCCCACTCCCTGGGCAGCGTCTTCTCCGTGCGCCCGGCCTCCGTGGCCCGGCCCAGCAGGGAGACCGGCGACTCGTTGAAGCGGAAGTTGTTCACCTCGCCGACGACCTCGCCGTCCTCGACGAGGTAGACGCCGTCCCGGGTCAGACCGGTCAGCAGCAGCGTCGCCGGGTCGACCTCGCGGATGTACCACAGGCAGGTCAGCAGCAGCCCCCGCCCGGTGCCGGCGACCATCTCCTCCAGGGAACGGCCGGTGCCGCCCTCCAGGACGAGGTTGTCGATCGCCGGGGCCACCGGCAGCCCGGTCAGCGCGGCGCTGTGCCGGGTGGTGGTCAGCCGGTTCAGCTCGCCCGCGCGGATCCAGTCCGTCGCCGCCACCGGCAGCCCGTTGTCGAACACCGACTGGTCACCGCCGGAGGAGTGCGCGATCACGAAGGGCGCGCTCTCCAGGCCCGGCTCGTGGGGGTCGCTGCGCAGGGTCAGCGGCAGCTCGCCGAGCCGCTCGCCGACGCGCGTGCCGCCGCCCGGCGTCGAGAACACGGTGCGCCCCTCGGCCGCGTCCCGTCCCGAGGCCGACCACAGCTGGTAGATCAGCAGGTCCGCGACCGCCGTCGGCGGCAGCAGCGTCTCGTACCGGCCGGCGGGCAGCTCCACCCGCCGCTCGGCCCAGCCGAGCCGTACGGCCAGCTCGGCGTCGAGCGCGGCCGGGTCGACGTCCTTGAAGTCCCGCGTGGAGCGCCCCGCCCACGCCGACCGGGTGCGGTCCGGGGACTTCGCGTTCAGCTCCAGCGTCCCGGTGGGCTGGTCGTGCCGCAGCCGCAGACCCGTGGACGTGCCCAGGTACGTCGACGTCAGCTCGTGGCGGGCGAAGCCGTACAGCTCCCGCCCGCCCGCACGCGCACGGGCGAACGCCTCCCCGAGGGCCGGCGCGAAGTCGGCGAACACGGCCGACGACGTCTCGGCGGGCGCGTCGGTGAAGTCGGGCGAGGCGGGCACGCCCGTGACCAGCGGCTGCGCGTCCTCGGCGGGACCGGCGCCGCGCGCGGCGGCCTCCGCGGCCCGCACCAGCGGCTCCAGCTCGTCCGCGGTCACCGCCGAGCGCGACACCACCCCGGACGCCGTGCCCTGCTGCCCGTCGACGGTGGCGACGACGGTGAGGGTGCGCCCGCGCGTGACGCCGTTGGTGGTGAGCGCGTTGCCGGCCCAGCGCAGGTTGGCGGTGGACTCCTCGTCGGCGATGACCACACAGCCGTCCGCCCGGGACAGCTCCAGCGCCCGCTCGACGATCTCGTGCGGCTTGTCCGTGCGCGCGCTCATCGACCCGCCTCCTGCGTGGTGTTGAGGATGTTGACTCCCTTGAAGAGGGCCGACGGGCAGCCGTGGGAGACCGCCGCGACCTGCCCCGGCTGGGCCTTGCCGCAGTTGAAGGCACCGCCCAGGACGTACGTCTGCGGGCCGCCGACGGCCGCCATGGACCCCCAGAAGTCGGTGGTCGTCGCCTGGTAGGCCACGTCCCGCAGCTGACCGGCGAGCCGCCCGTTCTCGATCCGGAAGAACCGCTGCCCGGTGAACTGGAAGTTGTAGCGCTGCATGTCGATGGACCACGACCGGTCCCCGACGACGTAGATCCCGCGGTCCACGCCCCCGATCAGGTCCTCCGTCGACAGGCCGCCCGGATCCGGCCGCAGCGACACGTTGGCCATGCGCTGCACCGGCACGTGGGCGGGGGAGTCGGCGTAGGCGCACCCGTTGGAACGCTCGAACCCGGTGAGCCTCGCGATGCGCCGGTCGAGCTGGTAGCCGACCAGCGTGCCGTCCTTCACCAGGTCCCAGGACTGGCCCTCGACGCCCTCGTCGTCGTACCCGATCGTCGCGAGGCCGTGCTCGGCGGTGCGGTCGCCGGTGACGTTCATCAGCTCGGAGCCGTAGCGCAACCTGCCGAGCTGGTCGAAGGTGGCGAAGGAGGTGCCGGCGTAGGCGGCCTCGTAGCCGAGGGCGCGGTCCAGCTCGGTGGCGTGCCCGATGGACTCGTGGATGGTCAGCCACAGGTTGGACGGGTCGACGACCAGGTCGTACAGGCCCGGCTCCACGCTCGGGGCGCGCATCTTCTCGGCCAGCAGCCCGGGGATCTCCGCCAGTTCGGCGTCCCAGTCCCAGCCGGTGCCCGTGAGGTACTCCCAGCCGCGTCCGACGGGCGGCGCGAGGGTGCGCATGGAGTCGAACTCGCCGCTGGAGTCGTCCACCGACACGGCCGTGAGCACCGGGTGCAGCCGCACGCGCTGCTGCGTGGTCACGGTTCCCGCGCTGTCGGCGTAGAACTTGTTCTCGTGGACGGTGAGCAGCGAGGCGTCGACGTGGTCGACCCCGTCGGCCGCCAGCAGCCGCGCGCTGAAGTCGGCCAGCAGGGCCGCCTTCTCCTCGCCGGGCACGGTGAAGGGATCGATCTCGTACGACGAGATCCACGTCCGGTCGGCGTGCACGGGCTCGTCGGCGAGCTCGACGCGTTCGTCCGAGCCGGCGGCCTTGATGACCTGCGCGGACAGCTTCGCCATCGCCACCGCCTGCGAGGCGACCTTGGCGGCGGCGTCGAGCGTGAGGTCCACACCGGACGCGAAACCCCACGTCCCGCCGTGCACCACGCGCACCGCGTACCCGAGGTCGGTGGTGTCCGACGACCCGGCGGGCTTGGCGTCCCGCAGCCGCCAGGAGGCGCTGCGCACCCGCTCCAGCCGGAAGTCCGCGTGCTCGGCGCCCAGCGAACGCGCGCGGGCGAGCGCGGCGTCGGCGAGGGCGCGCAGGGGGAGGGCCAGGAAGGCTTCGTCGATGCTATGAGGCACCTGTGTCTCTTTCTGTCGACGTGACCGGTCGTCCGCGGCGGTACCGGGGGCTGCGCCGCATCATGTCGCGTCGGCCGGTACGAGTACCACACCTTTCCGTCCGGAGCCGGTGCCTTTCTGTAGGGACCCGACAGTGAGTGCCGTGAGCCACTGTGGGTGCCCGATTCCTCGCGGGCGGGTGGGGACCGATAGGTTTTCGGGGAAGCCGCCTGCCACCGCCGCCCGTCGACCGGGGGGCGGGCGGACATCAGACCGCAACTGAAAGGGTGATCCGTTGAGCCGCTCGGTTCTCGTCACCGGAGGCAACCGGGGCATCGGCCTCGCCATCGCCCGCGCTTTCGCCGACGCCGGCGACAAGGTCGCGATCACGTACCGCTCGGGTGAGCCGCCCGCCGGCTTCCTCGCCGTCAAGTGCGACATCACCGACAGCGAGCAGGTGGAGCAGGCCTACAAGGAGATCGAGGAAGCGCACGGTCCCGTCGAGGTCCTGGTCGCCAACGCCGGCGTCACCAAGGACCAGCTGCTGATGCGCATGTCCGAGGAGGACTTCACCTCCGTCGTCGACACCAACCTCACGGGCACCTTCCGGGTCGTCAAGCGCGCCAACCGCGGCATGCTGCGGGCCAAGAAGGGCCGCGTCGTGCTGATCTCGTCGGTGGTCGGCCTGCTCGGCTCCGCGGGGCAGGCGAACTACGCGGCGTCCAAGGCCGCGCTGGTCGGCTTCGCGCGCTCGCTCGCCCGTGAGCTGGGCTCGCGCAACATCACCTTCAACGTCGTCGCGCCCGGCTTCGTCGACACCGACATGACCAAGGTGCTCACCGACGAGCAGCGGGCCGGCATCGTGTCGCAGGTGCCGCTCGGCCGGTACGCCCAGCCGGAGGAGATCGCCGCGACGGTGCGGTTCCTCGCCTCGGACGACGCGTCGTACATCACTGGAGCCGTCATCCCCGTTGACGGCGGACTGGGAATGGGTCACTGAACACCATGAGCGGAATCCTCGAGGGCAAGCGCGTCCTGATCACCGGTGTGCTGATGGAGTCCTCCATCGCCTTCCACACCGCCAAGCTGGCCCAGGAGCAGGGCGCCGAGATCATCCTGACCGCGTTCCCGCGGCCCACGCTGACCGAGCGCATCGCCAAGAAGCTGCCCAAGCCCACCAAGGTCATCGAGCTCGACGTCACCAACGACGAGCACCTCGGGCGCCTGGCCGACGTCGTCGGCGAGGAGCTCGGCGGCCTCGACGGCGTCGTCCACTCCATCGGCTTCGCGCCGCAGGACGCGCTCGGCGGCAACTTCCTGAACACGCCGTTCGAGTCGGTCGCCACGGCCATGCACGTCTCGGCGTACTCCCTGAAGTCGCTGACCATGGCCTGCCTGCCGCTGATGCAGAACGGCGGCTCGGTCGTCGGCCTCACCTTCGACGCGCAGTACGCCTGGCCGCAGTACGACTGGATGGGCCCGGCCAAGGCCGCGCTGGAGGCCACCAGCCGCTACATGGCGCGTGACCTCGGCAAGCAGAACATCCGCTGCAACCTGGTCTCGGCCGGTCCGATCGGCTCCATGGCCGCCAAGTCCATCCCGGGCTTCGCCGAGCTGGCCTCGGTGTGGGACAGCCGCGCCCCGCTGGAGTGGGACCTCAAGGACCCGGAGCCGGCCGGCAAGGGCGTCGTCGCCCTGCTGAGCGACTGGTTCCCGAAGACCACCGGCGAGATCGTCCACGTCGACGGCGGCCTGCACGCCATCGGCGCCTGACCGAGCGCCTTCGAGGGCCCGCGTCCCCTTCGGGGCGCGGGCCCTTCGCGTTGTCACCCGTTCGGCTGAACCGGCAGGTGGGGCGGAGCGGCCGGCGGGCGGACCCCACCGGCCTCAGGCGGGCGAGCCGGCCGTACCGAGCCGGCCCGGGCGGCACAGGAACGGGTAGTCCGCCGCCTCCCGGCCGGCCGTCGCCGCGTCCGACGCGCGGATCGCGTCGACCAGCCGCGTGTGGTCCATGTGCGTCTCCGGCGTCAGCGCGCTGCCCACGTCCTCGCGCAGCCAGTCCCGCATCACCTCACCGAGGTCCGCGTACATCGCGGTCATCACCTCGTTGTGCGAGGCCGCCACGACGGCCAGGTGGAAGGTCGCGTCCGCCGTCACGAACGCCTCCGTGTCGCCCGACTCCCACGCCTCCTCCCGGCGCGCCAGGAGCGCGTCGAGCTGCTTGAGGTCCTTCTCCGTGCGCCGCTCGGCCGCGAGCCTGGCGGCCGCCGACTCCAGCGTGGAGCGCAGCTCGGCGATGTGCCGGGGGTCGGCGTCGGCGAAGCGGCGGTGCATCACGCCCGCCAGCTCGCTGGTCGCCACGACGTAGGTGCCGGAGCCCTGGCGGATGTCCAGCAGCCCGTTGTGCGCCAGCGCGCGGACCGCCTCACGGACCGTGTTCCGGGCGACCCCGAGCTGCTCGACCAGCTCGGGCTCGGTGGGGATGCGGGAGCCGACCGGCCATTCGCCCGAGGCGATCTGCTGCCGCAACGCCGTGATGACCTGCTCGGACAGTGCCGAACGACGGGGATGGCTCAGAGGCATGGCTCACCTTCGCACGCGGATCCCGCGGCGGACAATCGCGGGTGGACAACCAATCATCCCATGATTCTATGATGGGTCTCATGGCTAGTGACGAAACCCGGACGCTGAACCCCACGGCCCTCGGCGGGTCGGCAGCACGCGACGCCCGGGAACCCGAGGAATCACCGGGGGCCGGGCAGCCCGGCACGCGCGCGTGGACGACGTGGACCACCCGTCTGCTCATGCTCGGCATCGTCCTGGCCGCGCTCAACCTGCGCCCGGCCATCACCAGCCTGGGCGCGCTCCTGGAGGAGGTCCGCGACGGACTCGGCATGAGCGGCAGCGTCGCCGGACTGCTCACCTCCGTCCCGCCGCTCTGCTTCGCCGTCTTCGGGGTCACCGCCCCGCGGCTCGCCCGCCGCTTCGGGCCCGGCGCGGTGGTGTGCGCGGGCATGGTCGCCGTCGCCGCGGGCCTGCTGATACGCCCGTACGCCGGCGGCACGGCCGGCTTCCTGGCCGCCAGCGCGCTGGCGCTCATGGGCATCGCGGTCAGCAACGTCCTGATGCCGGTCATCGTCAAGCGCTTCTTCCCCGACCGGGTCGGCTCCATGACCGGCCTGTACTCGATGGCCCTCGCCTTCGGCACCTCGATCGCCGCCGCGGCGACCGTGCCCGTCACGAACGCGCTGGGCGGCGACTGGCAGCCCGGCCTCGCGGTGTGGGCCGCGCTGGCGGCGGCGGCCGTCCTGCCGTGGATCCCGTTCGTACGGAACCGGAAGGCGCCCTCCGACCAGGAGACCCCCACCGACGCCCCCGCCGGTACGGACGGCCCGACCGGGCGGCCCGCCCTGCGGATCACCCGCAGCCGCACCGCCTGGGCGCTCGCCGTCTTCTTCGGCCTCCAGGCCACCGGCGCCTACGTCACGATGGGCTGGGCGGCGCAGATCTTCCGGGACGCCGGGGTGTCCGCCGGCACCGCCGGCCTGCTGCTGGCCGTCATCATGGTGATGGGCGTGCCGCTGGCCTTCGTCATCCCGCGCGTCGCCACCCGCCTGCCCCAGCAGGGCCCCGTCGTGGTGGTCCTCGGCCTGTGCGGGCTCGCCGGATACGCCGGGCTGTACCTGGCCCCGTCCGGCGGCGCCTGGGCCTGGGCGCTGCTGCTCGGCATCTCCAACTGCGCCTTCCCGCTCGCCCTGACCATGGTCGGGATGCGGGCCAGGACGGGCGCGGGCGTCGCCCAGCTGTCCGCCTTCGCGCAGAGCACCGGCTACCTGATCTCCATCCCGGGACCGCTCCTGGTGGGCGTGCTCTACCAGCACAGCGGCGGCTGGGGCCTGCCGATCGCGTTGATGGCCGCCCTGATGGTGCCGCAGATGGTGGTGGGCGTCCTCGCGGGACGCGACCGCACCGTGGAGGAGGAAGCGGCCCGCTGACCCCGGCGCGGGGCCGGGGTGCGAGACTGGCACCATGCCAGTCCTGGATCCGAACCCCCAGCACAGCCAGAAGAAGTTGCTGCTCGTCCTCGGCGCCTTCCTCGCGATCTTCGTGATCATCGGCATCATCGCGACGATCGCCTCGCCGTGACCGGCCGGGGGTGGGGTTAACCCCCCGTCCCCTAGGGGGCGAGGGTCAGGGTCGAGTGGGTGGACCTCCGGATGGGCCGGACCCCGCGGATTCCGTAGCGTCGAGACGTGACCGCGACAGGCGGATCGCGGAGCACGGACCAGGGACGTCCGAAGACCACCGGAGGCACTCATGTCGGCCCCTACCTGCACCCGGCCCCACCCGGCGACCCGGGGGCGCGTCGAGATGCGGCTGCCCTGGTGGGCGATCGCCCTGCCCGTGCTCGCCTTCGTCACGCTGCTCCTGCTGATGCTCAACCCGTCGGACGCCCACGCGGCCGGCGGCGAGCCGGTGATCGCGCACCTCCTGGAGCGGGTGCAGCACCTGGTCGCCCGCTGACGCCGGACGGCGGACCCGGGGCACGCGGCAGGCCGACGGCGCCCTCCGGTCGTACGTTCCCCCGGTGAATCCGCATGTCAACTCCCTGCGCCCTGTGGCCTGTTTCATGCGAAGCTGGATGCCATGAGCGTCGCAGAACCCCGCAGGATCATCCTCTTCCGGCATGCGAAAGCCGACTGGCCACAGGTGTCCGACCACGAGCGGCCGCTCGCCGAACGAGGCCGCAAGGAGGCCGCAGAGGCCGGGCGCCGGCTCGCCGACACCGGCATCCCCGTCGATCAGGCACTGTGCTCCACCGCCGTGCGGACCCGCGAGACCTGGAAGATCGCCGTCGCGGAGTTCCCGCACCGGCCGAAAACGGTCTACGAGGAGCGGATCTACGAGGCCTCGCCCGGTGAACTGATCGCCGTGCTGAACGAGATCCCCGACGACCTGCGGAACGTGCTGGTGATCGGCCACAACCCCGGCATGGAGGGCCTCACCGAGGTCCTGGCCGGCTCGGCCGGGGACGACGTCCGCGAGCGGATGGGCCGCCGCGGCTTCCCGACCGCGGCCTTCGCCGTCCTGTCCTTCACCGACTCCTGGAAGACCCTGGAGCCGGGCGTGGCCTCGCTGGACGACTACTGGGCACCGACCGACTGATCCGACCCGGCACGGCAGTGCCCGGCACCCGCGCGGTCCGGGCCCTCGCCGTACCGGCCTTCGGGCACGACGCCCTCCGGCGGTCCGGGCGGATCGGGACCGGGTGGATCAGGGCCGGTCGAGGTGAAGGCCGAGGTCCTCGTCCAGCGTGTCCGCCGCCTCGACCTCCTCGCGGGTGATGCCCAGCAGATACAGGACCGTGTCCAGGAACGGCACGTTCACCGCGGTGTGCGCCGCCTCGCGCACCACCGGCTTGGCGTTGAAGGCGACCCCGAGCCCGGCCGCGTTCAGCATGTCCAGGTCGTTGGCGCCGTCCCCGATCGCCACGGTCTGCGACAGCGGTACGCCCGCCTCGGTGGCGAACCGGCGCAGCAGCCGCGCCTTGCCCGCCCGGTCCACGATCTCCCCGGTGACCCGGCCGGTCAGCCGGCCGTCGACGATCTCCAGCGTGTTCGCCTGGGCGAAGTCCAGCCCCAGCCGCTCCTTCAGGTCGTCGGTGACCTGGGTGAAGCCGCCGGAGACGACCCCCACCTGGTATCCGAGCCGCTTCAGCGTGCGGATCAGGGTGCGGGCACCCGGCGTCAGCCGTACCTCGGCGCGCACCTTCTCCACCACCGAGGCGTCCAGCCCCGCCAGCAGCGCCACGCGCGCGTGCAGCGACTGCTCGAAGTCCAGCTCCCCGCGCATCGCCGCCGCCGTCACCTCGGCGACCTCGTCCTCGCAGCCCGCGTGCGCCGCGAACAGCTCGATGACCTCGTCCTGGATCAGCGTGGAGTCCACGTCCATCACGACCAGGCGCTGCGCCCGCCGGTGCAGGCCGGCCGAGACGACCGCGACGTCCACACCGAGCGCCGCCGACTCGGTGGCCAGGGCGGTGCGCAGCGGCTCGGTCTCCACACCGGACACCGCGAATTCGACAGCGGTCACGGGGTACTTGGCGAGCCGGAAGATACGGTCGATGTTGCTGCCCGTCCCGGTGATCCGGGCCGCTATGGCGGCCGTCGCCTCGGCGGTGAGCGGGTGGCCGAGCACGGTCACCAGGGAGCGGCCGAGGCCGCGCGGCCGGTTGTCGCCGATGCCGGAGATGATCTCCGCCTGCATCTTCATCGACTCCGCCCAGCTGTGGACGGTCGCCCGTAGATCGCCCTCCAGCGCTCGGGGCGGCTCGGTCACGAGCGCGCACAGCACGATCCGGCCACGGGTGACGACCTGCTCGATGTCGACCACGTCGACGGAGTAGGCGGCGAGGGTGTCGAACAGGCCGGCCGTGATGCCCGGCCGGTCCTTGCCGAAGATCTTGACGAGAAGAGTGGGAACGTCAGAGGTCTGCGTAGCGCTCATGGTGCTCCCACCGTATCCGGCACCCGGTGCCTCCCGCCCGCGAGGTCCGCCTGACGGACACGGAACACCCGACGGCGCACGGGTTGCGCGGGCACGGCCGGACCGTACGGCATCCGGTCACGAGAACCGGTGCCGGGCCGACGCCGCCGGCCGTTCCGGACGCCGCGTCCGGCGACCGCCTGTCCCCGACGCCGCACCCCGGCGGGCACCCGCTCCGCTGGCCCGTCGCTCCGCTGCCCCGCCGGCTCGGTGCGGTGCTCGCCGCGGTCCGGACGGCCGCGGTGTGCCCGGCCGGTGGCACTCCCGGCCCTGTGCAGGCGGCAGGGTCACCGGCCGCCCCTCGGCCGCCGTGGAGGCGCAGGTGGTGGCGGCGGTGGCGGTGGTGGGGGCGGGGGGTCGCCCCACCGGTTCCCGGGCCGCTCCCCGGGACGCGGAGGCCGCCCCGGCGGACGCGGGTCCAGGGGGCCGACCACGGTCGGGGCGCCGTACAGGTCGTCGCCGTCGTCGGACGGCTGCTCCGGTTCCGGCGGACGTGGCTCACCGTGCCCCGTCCCGCCCGGCCGCTCACCCGGCGGGGCCGCGCCCGGGGGCCGGGCGTCCTCCGGTCCGCGCGGGGCGCCCGGCGCGCGCAGGTAGGGGTTGGTGTCCGGGTCGGGCGGCCGGTACGCCGCACCGTACGGGCCGTACGGCCCGTACGGCCCGTACGGCCCGCCCGGCCCCGCGCTCCCGGCGCCCGGGGCGTCGCCGTACGACGGCCGGTGCGTCGGGGCATCCGGCGGCCCCACGGCCCTGCGTCCGCCTATGGGCCCGGCGGGCTCAGCGGCCCCGGCGCTTCCCGCCGGCCCGGCGAACCTCGTGCCGGGGTCTCCCGCCGTCCCGCCGAGCCCGCCCCCACCGCTTCCGGCCGCCCCAGCGTCTCCCGTCACCCCGCCGGCGCCCGCCCCGACGGCACTCCGCGCCAACGGCGTCGCCCGCCGTCCCGTCGCTCCGCTCGCCCGCGCGAGCAGCGCCCCGGTGGCCCCCGCGCCCGCGCCCCACACGGCCCCCAGGAGCAGCGCCGCGCCGAGGTGGCCGCGCAGGTCGACACCGGCGCCGAACGCGTCGATGCCGAGCACCGACAGCGAGGCGTCCACGGACACCTCCGTCAACCGGGCCAGCAGCGGCAGCGCCAGCGCGGTGGCGATCCCCAGCCGCAGGGCACACCGCCCGACAGGCCCCGGGCCGCGCGCATCGGACGGCGCCACCGGCGTCCGCACCGCCGTCAGCACTCCCGCCAGCAGCATCAGCGACGCCGCCGCCACGCCCAGCAGCCACACCCGCCCGTCCAGATCCGCCAGCCGCCCCAGCGTGACCGGCTCGTCGGCACCGCTGCCCAGCAGCTCGTCCAGCGGGTCCGGCAGGAACCGGGACAGCGCACCGTTCGCCCGCCCGTCCCACGGTACGAACAGGCCGACCGGCACGCCGAGCCAGACGCCGTTCGGCGCGCCCAGCAGCGCGGCCCCCGCGATCCGGCGGGGACGGTCGTCGCCGATCGCCGCGTACGCCGCCGCCGCGTACCCGGCCGCCACCGCCGTCAGCGCCACCGTGACCAGGGCGGACGCGGCCGGCCGCACCACCCGGTGCACGGCCTCGCACCCGCGCGGCAGGGGGGTGCGGCGCGAGGCCAGCAGCGCGACCAGCAGGACCCCGACGCACCAGACCAGTCCCCCCAGCAGCGTCGGCGCGGTCTCGACGCGGAAGGCGACCGCGGCCTCGGCACCGACCAGGTCACCGATCCGGTCGGGCAGCAAGCCGCCGAGGTCCCCGAGGTCACCGAGCCCCGGGATCTCCGCGCCACCGCCACCGCCCGCGCCGCCGGGCAGGTCGTCGAGCCCGAGCGAGCCGCCGTCGATCGTCACGACGTCGTGCCCCGCCCGGGCCAGCCCGCCCAGCATCGCCACGAACAGGGCCGTCACCGCCCCCGCGCGGGCGAGGAGTTCGGCGGGCGTGACCACAACTCCCGCCGTCCGCAAGGACCGCAGGAAGAAGAACGACAGCAGCACCGCACCGACGAGGCCGACGCCCAGTGGCGTGATCTCGATGGCGGTGTGCGCCTCGGCGCCTTTCAGTCCGAACGCGGACACGTCGCCGGACGGCGTGACCGACCCGCCCGCGCCGAGCGCCACGGTCGCCGCCGTCATCGGCCCCAGGGAGCCCGCCGCGTCCGCGTCCAGCAGCCGCAGTCCCAGCGCCGCCGTTCCCGCCATGCCGATCAACGCCCAGCTCACGGAGGCGACCGCGGACAGCACCACGTCCGCCCACGGCACCCCCGTGCCGTGTCCCTCGTTCCCGACGCTCGTGGACGCGCTCATGGCAGACCCCCCGATCCGCTGCGCGGCGGGGTCGCCGCGCATGTCCCCCTCGCGTGGATTACCACTCTCCGGGCAGGTTTCAACCCCGTCAACGGAAACGGCGGGTGGCCCTGTGCGCGGTCTTCACAAGGCCCGACTTTCGGTCAGGGGCCCGGGCCTGGAATAGTTCCCCTCGATGTTCGACATCCCTAGACTCCCCGCGACGGGGGTAATTCGGGGGACGACTAGTGGGGCATGGAGTGCCGGAACTCGTACTGGAATCTCATGGACGTACCTGGACGCTCGATCCGTCCCGGTCTTACGCGCTCGGGCGCGATCCGCAGGGGGAACTCGTCTTCGACGACGCCAGGGTCTCCTGGCGCCACGCCACGATCAGCTTCAACGGCCGCAGTTGGGTCCTGGAGGACCACGGCAGCACCAACGGCACGTTCGTGCACGGGCAGCGGATCCAGCACATGGAGCTCGGCGCCGGCACGGTGGTGAACCTGGGCAACGCGACCGACGGACCGCGCCTGAGCCTGACCGCCGGGCAGTCCGCCGCCGGCACGCCGCAGGCCCAGCCGCAGCAGCAGCCGTACGCCGCGCAGGGCGCGCACGCGGGCTGGGCGCAGCAGGCACCGGCGCAGGCCCCGCAGCAGCAGGCCGGCTGGCAGCAGCCGCAGCAGGCCGTGCCGCAGCAGCCCGCACCGCAGCAGCAGCAGCCCGCGGCGCACTTCCCCCAGCAGCAGGGACCCGGCGGCGCGGCGGGGGCGCCACCGGTCCACGGGGACCGCAGCCCGACCACGTTCCACCAGTTCTCGCTCGGCCGCGTCATGCGCATCGGCCGCGCCCTGGAGAACGACCTGGTCGTCTCCGACCTCCAGGTCTCCCGCAACCACGCCGAGTTCCACTCGACGCCCGACGGGCGCATGGAGATCCGCGACCTCGGCTCGCACAACGGCACGTACGTCAACGGCCAGCCGATCACCAAGGGCGGCTCCCAGCTGCTCGGCCCGACCGACATCGTGGGCGTCGGCCACTCGACGTTCCGCATCGTCGGCGACCGGCTCGAGGAGTTCGTCGACACCGGTGAGGTGTCCTTCTCCGCCCGCCACCTGACCGTCACGGTCGACGGCGGCAAGCAGATCCTCAAGGACGTCTCCTTCGGCGTCCCCGAGAAGTCGCTGATCGCCGTCATCGGTCCGTCCGGCTCCGGCAAGTCGACCCTGCTCAAGGCGCTCACCGGTTACCGGCCCGCCGACCAGGGCGAGGTCCTCTACGACAACCGGAACCTGTACAAGCAGTTCGCCGAGCTGCGCCAGCGCATCGGTCTGGTCCCGCAGGACGACATCCTGCACAAGGAGCTGACCGTCAAGAAGGCCCTGAAGTACGCGGCCAAGCTGCGCTTCCCGGCCGACACCACCGGCGCGGAGCGCGACGCCCGCATCGACGAGGTGCTGCGCGAGCTCAAGCTCGACATCCACAAGGACAAGAAGGTCACCTCCCTGTCCGGCGGCCAGCGCAAGCGCGTCTCGGTCGCCCTGGAGCTGCTGACCAAGCCGTCGCTGATCTTCCTCGACGAGCCGACCTCCGGCCTCGACCCGGGCATGGACCGCGACGTCATGCAGCTGCTGCGCGGCCTCGCCGACGACGGCCGCACCGTCCTCGTCGTGACCCACTCGGTGGCCGAGCTGGCGATCTGCGACAAGCTGCTGGTGATGGCGCCGGGCGGCTCGGTCGCCTACTTCGGCCCGCCCGAGGAGGCGCTGAACTTCTTCGGCTACGACACCTGGGCCGACGTCTTCTCCGCCTTCGAGAACTACCGCGACTACGACTGGGCGGGCCGCTGGAAGGGCTCGCAGCACTACCAGATGTACGCCGCGGACATCGACGCCGTCGCACCGCAGGCCGTACAGGTCCCGCCGATGCAGGCCATGAGGCCGCCGAAGCCGCAGGGCTGGATGTCGCAGTTCGTCACGCTGGTGCGCCGCTACGTGTCGGTGATCGCCTCCGACAAGGGCTTCCTCGCCCTGATGGTGATCCTGCCGGCCGTGCTCGGCGCGGTGAGCCTGCTCATCGACGCGGACAAGGGCCTGCTGCCCAACCCGGCCAACCCGAAGACCGGCCGGATCATCCCGAACGGCACGGCCACCACGGTCCTGCTGATCCTCGCGGTCGGCGCCTGCTTCGCCGGTGCCGCGAACTCCGTCCGCGAGCTGATCAAGGAACGGGTGATCTACGAGCGGGAGCGCGCGACCGGCCTGTCCCGGTCCGCGTACCTGATGTCGAAGGTGTTCGTGCTCGGCATGATCACCGTCTTCCAGGGCCTGCTGGTCGGCGTGATCGGCTTCGCCAGCCGGGAGATCCCGCAGGAGGGCCTGGTCCTCGGCAGCGCCACGATGGTCGAGCTCTCCCTGCCGATCATGGCGCTGGGCTTCACCTCGATGATGTTCGGCCTGATCATCTCGTCGCTGGTGAAGACCGCGGAGAAGACCATGCCGCTGCTGGTGATGTTCGCGATCATCCAGGTCGTCTTCACCGGCTGCCTCTTCGCCCTGAACGGTGCGGTCGGCGTCAACCAGTTCTCGTACCTGATGCCCTCGCGCTGGGCGGTCGCCGCCGCGGGCGCCACGCTGGACTTCAACAAGATCAGCCCGCCCGAGGAGGGCGCCGGGACGGACCCGCTGTGGGAGCACTCCGTCGGCGCCTGGGGCATGGACATGGCCGCGCTGATCGTCCTCGGCGTGATCTGCGGCTTCTTCGTGGCCCGCTTCCTGCGCCGCCACGAGCCCGAGGTCATGCGCAAGTAGGCCCGGCCCCACGCCCCGAAGGGCGGCACCCCGTCAGGAGGGTGCCGCCCTTCGGCGTTCGTCGGAGCCCGGCGTGAAGAGGTCCGCGCCGACCTCAGTACGCGCTGTCGACGT
This sequence comes from Streptomyces sp. JHA26, assembly GCF_002005565.1. Taxonomy (GTDB): domain Bacteria; phylum Actinomycetota; class Actinomycetes; order Streptomycetales; family Streptomycetaceae; genus Streptomyces. Next base: position 96,893 of record NZ_BDJC01000019.1, read on the forward strand.
TGTCCATGGAGCCGTACTTGTCCGCGGCGTAGTTGCAGGCGGCGGCGATGTTGGCGACCGGGTCGTAGATGTTCCAGGACGTACCGGGCACGTGGTAGGCCTTGAACGTCGGCGGGATGACCTGGAGCAGGCCCTTCGACGGGATGCCGTTGATGGCGTTGATGTCCCAGTCGTTGATGGCCATCGGGTTGCCGGAGGACTCCCGGAGGATGTTGCGGTGGATGCCGCTGTAGCTGCCCGGGATGTTGTGCTTGGCCATGATGGCCCGGGCCTCGCGGATCCAGCCGTCCAGGTTGTTCGGGTAGGACTTCGCGGAGACCTGCTTGACCTCGAAGCGCTGGGCGGACCGGCTCGCGGTCTTCTTCGCCTCGCGCTCGGCGGCGGCCTTCTTCGCGGCGGCCGCCTTCTTCTGGGCGGCGGCCTTCTTCGCGGCCGCCTCCTGCTTCGCCTCGATGAAGGCGACCTTCTGGCTCGCACCGGCGAGCTGGTCGGCGACGCCGGCGTGCACGTCCTTGATCTGCTGCTGGCTGCTGTACGCCACCTTGGCCGCCGGAGCGGCCTCGCTCGTGGTCGTCGTCTGCGCGCCGGCCGGGAACGCGGCGAGGGCGACGGCGGTGACGCCGAGCGTGCCGACACCGGCGAAGGCGATCTTCTGGGTGCGCTTCAGCTGCTGAGCGCGGTCCAGGGAACGGCGATAACCACGGGTGAGGATGTTCTTGGGCATGGCGGGATAGACCTCTTCGATAGCGCGGAGGTCGCTCTCGTCCGGTGGGGACAGGGGTGCTTCCGGGGCACAAACACCGCGGGGCGAAACCCACGGCGCTGAGCGACGAGAGCAATTCTTAGCGACCGCAAAATCGGGAGGCAAAGGTGTGACGTACTATCCCGGCTAGTGGATCAGGGTCCGGCAAAACGGGGCAGACGGGACCATCTGCCCCGCTCAAAACGGACGAGTCGCTCTCCTACTCCCCTTCGTACGTGACGTGCACCCTATGCGCGGGCTCACATCGCACCCCCGCCCGTCTCACTGCCAGTTGCTTGAGCAATGCACTGCGTGAGGGGTGTTCCCGGGCTCTCTCACGGCAGGAGGAGATGGAGGTCCCCGAACTCGTGCCACAGGTAGTGGCCGCGCACCGCCTCCCCGTACCCGCGGTCGATCGCCGCACGTCCCGCCACCGCCTCCAGCATCAGCAGATGCGACGCCTCCGGCTCGTGCAGCCCCGTCAGCAGGCCGTCCACCACCCGCACCCCGCGCTCCGGAGTGACGACCAGACCGGTCCACCCCTCCCGGGCCCGTACGACCCCGTCGGCACCGGCCGCCGACTCCACGGCCCGCACGGCCGTCGTCCCCACGGCCACGACCCGCCGGCCTTCCGCCCGCGCGGCGTTGACCAGGCGCGCCGAGGCCTCCGGCACGCGGAACCGCTCCGGATACGGCGGCTCGTGCGCCTCCGCCGACGCCACCCCCGTGTGCAGCGTCACCGGCGCGAACTGCACCCCCCGGCTCACCAGCTCCGTCACCAGCCGCGCCGTGAAGGGACGCGCGGCACTCGGCATCTCCGCACTGCCCGTCCCGTCGGCGGAGGGCAGCGCGAACACGGTCTGGTACACGGACAACGGCTGATCCCGCTCCGTATAGGAGTAGCGGATGGGCCGGCCGTGCTCCCGCAGCACCGCGGGAATCTCCGCCCCGGCCACCCGCGCCCACCACAGCCGCTCCCCGCGGGCACTCAGCGGCTCCTCCAGCACCAGCCGCCCGCCGCCCGGCAGCCGCACCCGCGTCCCCGCGAGCCGGCCCCCCGCACGGGACGGCGCTCCGCCTCCCACCCCCGCACGCGCGCGGGTGGTGCCCCGCCCGTCCGGCTCCCGCAGCTCCACCGCCCACCGGCCGTCGTCCCCGCGCGTGGAGAAGTGCACCACCACGTGCGCGTCCCCCACCCGCCCGTCGACGGCCGCCGCCAGCGTGGGCGACGTGTTCACGACCAGCAGGTCCCCGGCCCGCAGCAGCCGCGGCAGCTCCGGGAAGGAGTGGTGCGACACCTCCGTGCCCCGCGACACCAGCAGCCGCACGTCGTCCCTGTCACGGCCCGGCCCCCGCTGCTCGGCCGGCAACCGGGCCGACAACTCCTCGGGAACGCGCAGAGCTACCGTCACCGCCGTCCCTCCAACAGGGCGGGGGCCGCGTAGCGCCCGCTCGCCGGCCGCTCGTCCAGCAGCCGCAGCAGCGCCGGGACGACATCCGCCGGATCGGGCCGCGGACCGTCGTCGTCCGGTACGGCCGCCGCGTACAGGTCCGTCGCCATGTCCCCGGGATCGACCGCCCACACCCGCAGCCCCGGCTCCTCGACGGCCAGCACCGCCGCCAGCCGGTCCAGGGCCGCCTTGGACGCCCCGTAACCGCCCCACGTCTCGTACGCCTCGGCGGCGGCGTCCGAGCTGAGGGTGATCACCGCGCCCGCCGCGGCCGACCGCAGCAGCGGCAGCGCCTCCTGCACCAGCCCCAGCGCGGCCACGGTGTTCACCTCCAGCGCCCGGCGCAGCCCGTCCAGCGGCAGCTCCTCCAGCCGCACCAGCGGCTCCGCGCCCAGCGCACTCGCGTTGCTGACCAGCAGGTCCACCCCGCCCAGCCGCCACGCCGCCGCCACCAGCTCCGCCCGGTGCCCGGCGTCCGTGACGTCCCCGGGCAGCGCCGCCACCCGCGTGCCGTACGACGCCAGCGCCGCCGCCGTCCCCTCGAGCACCTCCGGCGTCCTGGCGTCGAGCACCAGGTCCCAGCCCCGCTCCGCCAGGCCCTCGGCGAGCGCCCGGCCCAGTCCCTTCGACGCCCCTGTGATGATCGCCACCGGCATGATCCGTCTCCTCGTCGTCGGCGCCTCCTGATCGGCGTGGCCCCAACCTAGGAACCGGCTCGCGCCACCCGCCTCGGGCACGGGCCCCAACCCCGCGGGGTCCTTCGCCCTAGGCCCCGCGGACCGGATCCCGGTCCTAGGTCCAACGCCCCAGGACCCGGCCGTCACCCGACCGATCCGCGCCGTCACGGCCCGCCGGTACCGTGAGGACATGAGTCACGGCCCCCGGTCCGGCCTCGCCGCGGTGAGCTCCGCGCTGCTGGCCATGAGCAGGCACCTCGAGGTGCGCGACGTCCTCAAGACGATCGTCGCCTCGGCCCGCGAGCTGCTGGACGCCCAGTACGCGGCCCTCGGCGTCCCCGACGACCACGGCGGCTTCGCCCAGTTCGTGGTCGACGGCGTCAGCGACGAGCAGTGGAAGGCCATCGGCCCCCTGCCGCGCCAGCACGGCATCCTCGCCGCGATGCTGCACGAGGCCCGGCCCGAGCGCCTCGCCGACGTCCGCGAGGACCCCCGCTTCGAGGGCTGGCCCGCCGCCCACCCCGACCTGGCCGACTTCCTGGGACTCCCGATCCGCGACGGCGACGAGGTCATCGGCGCGCTGTTCCTGGCGAACAAGCTGCGCCCTGTGGGGGGACACCCCCCACACCCCCCGTGCGAGAAGCCCCAGGGCGGCTGCGGCTTCACCGAGGAGGACGAGGAACTGCTCGGCATCCTCGCCCAGCACGCCGCGATCGCCCTCACCAACGCCCGCCTGTACGAGCGCAGCCGAGAGCTGACCATCGCCGAGGAACGCTCCCGCCTCGCCCACGAACTGCACGACGCCGTCAGCCAGAAACTGTTCTCCCTGCGCCTGACCGCCCAGGCCGCCGCCACCCTGGTCGACCGCGACCCCGCGCGGGCCAAGGGCGAGCTCCAGCAGGTCGCCGCGCTCGCGGCCGAGGCGGCCGACGAGCTGCGCGCCGCCGTCGTGGAGCTGCGCCCCGCAGCCCTGGACGAGGACGGACTCGTCGCCACCCTCCGCACCCAGGTCCAGGTCCTCGACCGCGCCCACACCGCGCGCGTGACCTTCGCCGGCCGCGGTGTGAAGGCGCTGCCCGCCGCCCAGGAGGAGGCGGTGCTGCGCGTCGCCCAGGAGGCGCTGCACAACGCGCTGCGCCACTCCGGGGCGGAACACGTCGACGTGACGCTGGACCGGCGCGGTCCCGGAGCCGTGCTGCGGGTCACCGACGACGGCAGCGGCTTCGACCCGCGCACGGTGCGCCGCGCGGGACGCCACCTGGGCCTGGTCTCCATGCGGGACCGGGCGAACGGCGCGGGCGGCAGACTGACCGTGGACTCGGCGCCCGGCAAGGGCACCACGATCGAGATGGAGGTTCCCGGTGGCTGATGCGATCAAGGTGCTGCTCGTCGACGACCACCAGGTGGTCCGCCGGGGGCTGCGCACCTTCCTGGAGGTGCAGGACGACATCGAGGTCGTGGGCGAGGCCGCCGACGGCGCCGAGGGCGTCGAGCGCGCAGAGCAGCTGAAACCCGACGTGATCCTCATGGACGTCAAGATGCCGGGCATGGACGGCGTCGACGCGCTGCGCAGGCTCCGCGAGCTCGACCACCCCGCGCGCGTACTGATCGTGACCAGCTTCACCGAGCAGCGCACGGTCGTCCCGGCCCTGCGGGCGGGCGCGGCGGGCTACGTGTACAAGGACGTCGACCCCGACGCGCTGGCCGGCGCGATCCGCTCCGTCCACGCCGGGCACATCCTGCTGCAGCCCGAGATCGCGGGCGCCCTCCTGTCCCAGGAGGAGAGCGGCTCCGGCCAGGGGAGAGGGGGCTCCCTCACGGAGCGGGAGCGCGAGGTGCTGGGCCTGATAGCCGACGGGCGGTCCAACCGGGAGATCGCCCGGACGCTGGTCCTCTCCGAGAAGACCGTGAAGACCCACGTCTCGAACATCCTGATGAAACTCGACCTCGCGGACCGCACCCAGGCCGCGCTGTGGGCCGTGCGCCACGGTGTGGCCGGCTGACCGCCCGACCGGTACGCCGCGGTGACTCGGAGGGTTCCCCTCCGGTCCGAGATTCATACTGTCGTGGGAATGTCCCCCACATGGCGCATCCTCCCCCGCGCCCGGCCGTTCTCCAGTGCGTGCCGCGGCGAGTGCCGCGGCAATCGCTAGGGAGGGTTTCGCAAGTGAAGAACCTGAAGAAGGCAGCGGCCGTGACGATGGTGGCCGGCGGGCTGATCGCCGCCGGCGCGGGTATGGCCTCCGCCACCGACGGCTCCCACGCCCACGGTGAGGCCGTCGGCTCCCCGGGCATCGTCTCGGGCAACGTCGTCCAGGCGCCGGTCCACATCCCGGTGAACGCCGTCGGCAACAGCGTCAACGTCATCGGCCTCCTGAACCCGGCCTTCGGCAACCTGGGCCTCAACCACTGACCCACCCCACAGCCCCGGCCTCCCGGCCCCACCCGGGAGGCCGCTCGCACACCCCGCACCCAGCCTGCGGGCAGTCGTGCCTCCCCCAGCGCCTGAACGGCCTGGGAGGTGCCCCCAGGGCGGCACGGGTGGGCGCTGGGGGTTACCCCCTCTGGGGGAGGCACCCCGTCAGCGCCGGGCCGCGCACCCACCCGCCCCCGGGCCGTACCGGCCGCACCCCGTCAGCGCCGGGCCGCGCTCCCCACCCCCGCACCCCACCGACGCCGGGCACCCCCACCAAGGGACGTCACCGCCCCCGCTCCTCCACAACGGAGTTGTACGCCGCGACCTGCGCCCGCCGGGCCGTCCGCTCCACCGGCCGCAACGCCTCCCCCCGCGCCGCCATCTCCGACGCGCTCACCGCACCCCCGTGCCCGCTCCCGTACGCCAGTGCCACCAACGCCCCCACCCGCTGCGCCAACTCCAGCACCCGCACCGCCCGCGGCGGATACCCCGGCGCCAGCACCTCCCGCCCCCGCTCGGCCCTCGCCCGGTACGCCGCGACCGCCGCCTCCGCCACCGGCCCCGACCCGGCCACGTCCAGCCGCGTCAGCACCTCCGTCGCGTCCCGCAACGCCTCCGCCAGCTCCCGCTCCGCCTCCCCGAGCGACGGCACGTCCGCCGGCGGGGCCTCCCGCACCGGCAGACAGTGCCAGACCACCTCGACGTGCACATCACCCGCGGGCCCGGCCTCGTACACCTCCGGCACCAGCCCCAGCGCGACGCCGTGACAGACCACCGCCTCCTCGGCCTCCAACGCCCGCGCGTTGAACTCCGGCGGCCCGCTCAGCCCCAGCGGATGCCCCGGCGCGGGCAGCGCGACCCGCAGCCCGGCCACCCCGAGCACGCGCAACCGCCCGAGCGCCAGCGTGAGACCGACGGGCCCCGCCTCACCGGGCAACCCCTCCACCCGGTGCACCGCGTCCTCGCCGACGATCGCCACCGCGGCGTCATCCGGCGAGACGATTCCGGCGATAAGGGCATTTCCCCAGGCGGCAAGGCGCCCTGCGCGTGGTTCCGAGAGCATGCCCCCACCCTAAGGACCGGACCGATGGAACAGCGAAGCCGACCGGTGGCGTAGATTTCCTGGAGGGCCTGCGCCCACCGGCGCGGCGGCCCGAGCCACAGGCGTACGCGACAGCCGAGACCGGCCACACTGCAAGGGGAGACACTGCGCTCATGAGCGATGTTCTGGAGCTTCAGGACGTATCCGTGGTCCGCGAGGGCCGGGCTCTGGTGGACCAGGTCTCCTGGTCGGTCAAGGAGGGCGAGCGCTGGGTCATCCTCGGCCCCAACGGCGCCGGCAAGACCACCCTGCTCAACGTCGCGTCCAGCTACCTCTACCCCAGCAAGGGCACCGCCACCATCCTCGGCGAGACCCTCGGCAAGCCCGGCACCGACGTCTTCGAGCTGCGCCCGCGCATCGGCATGGCCGGCATCGCCATGGCCGACAAGCTGCCCAAGCGCCAGACCGTCCTGCAGACCGTGCTCACCGCCGCCTACGGCATGACCGCCGGCTGGCAGGAGGAGTACGAGGACATCGACGAGCAGCGCGCCCGCGCCTTCCTCGACCGCCTCGGCATGACCGAGTACCTGGACCGGAAGTTCGGCACCCTCTCCGAGGGCGAGCGCAAGCGCACCCTGATCGCCCGCGCCCTGATGACCGACCCCGAGCTGCTGCTCCTGGACGAGCCGGCCGCCGGCCTCGACCTCGGCGGCCGCGAGGACCTCGTCCGCCGCCTCGGCCGCCTCGCCCGCGACCCCATCGCCCCCTCGATGATCATGGTCACCCACCATGTCGAGGAGATCGCCCCGGGCTTCACCCACGTCCTGATGATCCGCCAGGGCAAGGTCCTGGCCGCGGGCCCCCTGGAGCTCGAACTCACCTCCCGCAACCTCTCCCTCTGCTTCGGCCTCCCGCTCGTCGTCGAGCGGGTCGGCGACCGCTGGACGGCACAGGGGCTGCCCCTGTCCTGACCGCCCCCGTGCGCCCTGTCCCCGGCACGGGTCACGGACCTACCATGACGACGTGAACGACATCGACGCATGGGTGTGGTGGCTCGTCGCCGCGGCAGCGCTCGGAATTCCGCTCGTCGTGACCGCGATGCCGGAGTTCGGGATGCTCGCCGTCGGTGCGGTCGCGGCCGCCGTCGCCTCCGGCGTCGGGGCCGACCTCGTCGTCCAGGTACTCGTCTTCGTCATCGTCTCGGTCGCCCTCATCGCCGTCGTACGGCCCGTCGCCGCCCGGCACCGCTCCCAACGGCCCCAACTCGCCACGGGAGTCGACGCCCTGAAGGGCAGACAGGCCGTCGTGCTGGAGCGGGTCGACGGCAACGGCGGCCGGATCAAACTCGCCGGCGAGATCTGGTCGGCACGCGCCCTCGACACCGGCCGCGCCTACGAAGCCGGCCAGGAAGTGGACGTCGTGGACATCGAGGGGGCCACGGCGATCATCATGTAACCCTTGCCGACGCAAGTGGCCCGAACGTGCCCCGGGGCATGCGACGGTCTGTCAGACTCGACCAGCAAGATCTTCAACAGCCGTAGGATCAGCAGTCACCAGGGTCACCAGGGCCGACAGATTCCTTGGACATCCGCCGAAGCGCTCAGGCGGAGAAGGGTACGCGGAGCCACGATGCAACCGGTCATCATCGTTCTGATCATCCTGGTGGTGTTGGTCTTCATCGCCCTGATCAAGACCATCCAGGTCATCCCCCAGGCCAGCGCCGCCATCGTCGAGCGCTTCGGCCGCTACACGCGGACGCTGAACGCGGGACTCAACATCGTCGTCCCCTTCATCGACACCATCCGCAACCGCATCGACCTGCGCGAACAGGTCGTCCCCTTCCCGCCGCAGCCGGTCATCACCCAGGACAACCTGGTCGTCAACATCGACACCGTCATCTACTACCAGGTGACCGACGCCCGCGCCGCCACGTACGAGGTCGCCAGCTACATCCAGGCGATCGAGCAGCTCACCGTCACCACCCTGCGCAACATCATCGGCGGCATGGACCTGGAGCGGACCCTGACCTCCCGCGAGGAGATCAACGCGGCTCTGCGCGGCGTCCTCGACGAGGCCACCGGCAAGTGGGGCATCCGCGTCAACCGCGTCGAGCTCAAGGCCATCGAACCGCCCACCTCCATCCAGGACTCGATGGAGAAGCAGATGCGCGCCGACCGTGACAAGCGCGCCGCGATCCTCCAGGCCGAAGGTGTCCGGCAGTCCGAGATCCTGCGCGCCGAGGGCGAGAAGCAGTCCCAGATCCTGCGCGCCGAGGGCGAGGCCAAGGCCGCCGCCCTGCGCGCCGAGGGCGAGGCCCAGGCCGTCCGCACGGTCTTCGAGGCGATCCACGCCGGCGACCCCGACCAGAAGCTGCTCTCCTACCAGTACCTCCAGATGCTCCCGAAGATCGCCGAGGGCGACGCCAACAAGCTCTGGATCGTCCCCAGCGAGATCGGCGACGCACTCAAGGGCCTGTCCGGCGCCATGGGCAACTTCGGTGGCCTGGGCGGCGGTTCGGGCAGCGGCGGCAACTCCACGAGCAGCTCGGTCCCGGCCCAGGAACGCCGCGAGAAGCCGTCGATCGACTGACAGCGCCTTCCCGGGGCCACCAGGCCGCACCCGCGCCCCGAGAGGGGCGCGGGACCGTGTCGAATCGCGGCTTCGCCGCGTGAGGGCGACCAGCCACGACGAACCGGCAGCCGACGACGCGCACCAGCCCCTACGGCGAAGCCCTCACGCGGCGTCCAACGCCAGCCACTCCGGCAGCGCGTCGAAGTCGTCCCGGGCCAGCGCCAGCAGCATCGCGTCGGCCGGCGTCGGCTCGAACGGCGCCCGCAACAGCGGCATCCCCGCCTGCTCCGGAGTCCGGTTCGCCTTGCGGTGATTGTCCTCCGCACACGACGCCACCGTGTTCAGCCACGTGTCCTGCCCGCCGTGCGACCTCGGCACCACGTGGTCCACGGTCGTCGCCCGCCCACCGCAGTACGCGCACCGGTGCCGGTCCCGGACCAGCACACCCCGCCTCGACCACGGCGCACGTCTTCGGAAGGGCACCCTCACGTACTGGCACAGCCTGATCACCCGGGGCGCCGGTATGTCCAGTGCGGCTCCGCGCATCCGCAGCTCGGGATGGGCCTGCTCGACGACGGCCTTGTCCTGGAGCACCAGAACGACGGCTCGGTTCAGCGTCACCGTCGACAGCGGCTCGAAGCTCGCGTTCAGCACCAGCGTGTCCCGCATACCAGCCCACCTCCCGTGCGCACCGGCCCACCCCCTGGCGGGCTGGGATCAACTCTGGCCGGGCACGCCGGGATGGACAACGCAATATCCGCCGCTCATCACGGGAGCCGCCCCGCATCACCTCCAGGCTCCCCGGCGACAAAAATGCCCGCCCCTGATCACTTCCAAGACCAGAGGCGGGCAAACGTTCCATGAACGCCCGATTGCTCAGTCGCCGGCGGGCACCTCGTACTCACCGACGAGCTGGGCGCGCGCGATCGTGTGGAACCGCAGGTTGAACCCCACGGCGGCGGGCGTCGCGTCGGCGTCCGGGCCGAGCTTCTCCTGATCCACGGCGTACACCGTGAACACGTACCGGTGCGGCCCGTCCCCGGCCGGCGGCGCGGCACCGCCGAACTCCTTGCTGCCGTAGTCGTTGCGCGCCTGTACGGCACCCTTCGGCAACCCCTCGAACGTGCCGCTGCCCGCACCCGCCGGCAGCTCGGTCACCGACGCCGGGATGTCGAACACCACCCAGTGCCAGAAACCGCTGCCCGTCGGGGCGTCCGGGTCGTAGCACGTGACGGCGAAGCTCTTGGTCCCGGCGGGGAAGCCCTCCCACCGCAGGTGCGGAGAGGTGTTGCCGGCCGCGTAGACCTGAGCGTCCTTGAGCGCCGCCCCCTCCTGGACGTCGTCACTCGTGACCGTGAACGACGGCACGGGCGGGTGGAAGTCATGGGGGAGCGGACGCCGCTTGAGCTCGGTCACCTCGGTACCTCCTGATCGTGTGGTGCTGAGATGACCGAGCCTAGAACCACTAGAACCAGTTCCGCTTGCTGCCGACCTCGGAGAGCCACTGGTTGAGGTACGCCGCCCAGTCGGTCCCCTGGTAGTCGTTCAGCCCCACCTTGAACGACCGGAAGGTGTCGCTGCCCTCGCTGAACAGGCCCGGCTTCTTGTCCATCTCCAGCACGACGTCCATCGCCTGCGCGTCGGCCACGAAGCTCAGCTCGACCTGGTTCAGCCCGCGGTACTGCTGCGGCGGGAAGAACTCGATCTCCTGGTAGAACGGCAGCTTCTGCCGCGTACCGCGGATGTGGCCGCGCTCCATGTCCGCGCTCTTGAAGCGGAAGCCCAGCTGGATGAACGCGTCCAGGATCGCCTTCTGCGCCGGCAGCGGGTGCACGTTGATCGGGTCCAGGTCACCGGAGTCCACGGCACGAGCGATCTCCAGCTCGGTCGTGACCCCGATGTCCATCCCGCGCAGCGGCTGCCCGTCGATCATCGTGACCGGCGTCTCCCAGGGGATCTCCAGCCCGAACGGCACCGCGTGCACGGCCCCGGCCTTCAGCTCGAAGGCACCACCGAGCCGCACCTTCGTGAACTCGATGTCCTGCTTGTACTCCTGGTCGCCGCTCTCCACCTCGACCTTGGCCTGCAGACCGACCGACAGGCCCTCGATCTGCTGGTCGACCGAACCACCCTGGATCCGCACCTCACCCTGGACGACACCGCCCGGAACGACGTTGACCTCGCTCAGTACGGTCTCCACCGAAGCTCCGCCGGCCCCCAGGCTCGCGAGCAGCTTCTTGAACGCCATGTCTCTCCCTCTCCAGGCTGTGTGTGAACCCTCGGTCCCTAGAAACGCGATCAGGCCGTGTCCGGTTCCGCGCCCCCCACCCCGACAAGGCGGGCGTCCGCTGACCACCCTTGGGAACCCGCCCCCTGCGTTACGCTCGGACGGCATGATCGCGACCCCTGACCGTACGCCCCTGCCCCGGGAATTCTTCGACCGCCCCGTCCTCGAGGTGGCCCCCGACCTCCTGGGTCGCATCCTCCTGCGGAACACCCCGGACGGTCCGATCGCCCTCCGCCTCACCGAGGTCGAGGCCTACGACGGCCAGAACGACCCCGGCTCCCACGCCTACCGAGGCCGCACCCCCCGCAACGACGTGATGTTCGGTCCCCCCGGACACGTGTACGTCTACTTCACCTATGGCATGTGGTTCTGCATGAACCTGGTCTGCGGCCCCGAAGGCAGGGCGAGCGCCGTCCTCCTCCGCGCCGGCGAGATCACCGAGGGCGCCGAGCTGGCCCGTACCCGTCGGCTTTCGGCCCGCAACGACAAGGAACTGGCCAAGGGGCCGGCCCGCCTGGCCACCGCCCTCGGCGTGGACCGCGCCCTGAACGGCACGGACGCGTGCGGCACCGACGACTCCCCGCTGCGCATCCTGACCGGCACCCCCGTGCTCCGCGACCAGGTGCGCAACGGTCCGCGAACCGGCGTGGCCGGAGAGGGGGGCGTCCACCCCTGGCGCTACTGGGTCGCTGACGACCCGACGGTCAGCCCGTACCGCGCGCACGTGCCCCGGCGCCGCCGAAGTTGACTCGCCCCCACGAGGCGCGTAACGTAGCCCGAGCCGCTGAACCGGGTACGGCGATCGCCTGCAGCCGGAGCGGCCAACCCACTACAACGATTCCCCTCGCGGGGCGGATTTCGGCGTGTCCGCATGCCTGAATTTCGACTCACCGGCTCGATTATGAGTCGACAGAGAGATCGGCTAACGTAGTGAATGTCGAAAGGCCGACGAGCGAAAGCCCGAAAGCCTGGACAAATCCCGCCGACGGGGAATCAG
>NZ_BDJC01000020.1 GCF_002005565.1 Streptomyces sp. JHA26
CGCCCCGGGGACGCCGGGCCCGGCCCGGGCCACCGCCGCCCTCACCACCGCCCTGGGCGCCGCCTACGCCGCCGCGGCCGCCCGCCCCTACCTCCACGCCACGCTCAACCCCTCGCCCCCGCTCACCCAGCGTGCCGTCGGGGGCGGCATCCGGGCCACGGTCCCGCTCCAGGCGGCCCTCGCCGCCCGCTCCGGTGCGGTCGCCACGTCCCTCCTGGTCGCGGCCCTGGCCCCGGCGGGCCGGCTGTTCGCGAGGAGGACCGGCATGAGGAAGGTGAGCATCACATGAGCCGGAACCCGCATCACGAGCCACCCGCGAACGCGGACGCGACCACCGCCACCGGCCTGCGGCCGGACCCGGACAGCGCCTCCCCGTCCCCGCTCCGTTTCGGCTACGGCACCAACGGCCTCACCGACCTCCGCCTGGACGACGCCCTCGCCCTCCTCGCCGACCTCGGCTACGACGGCGTCGGCCTGACGCTCGACCACATGCACCTTGACCCGCTCGCCCCCGACCTCGCCGCCCGCACCCGCCGGGTCGCGCACCGCCTGGCCGCCCTCGGGCTGGGCGTCACGGTGGAGACGGGCGCCCGCTACGTGCTCGACCCGCGCCGCAAGCACGGCCCGTCCCTCCTCGACCCGGACCCGGAGGACCGCGCCCGCCGCACCGACCTCCTCGTGCGGGCCGTCCGGGTCGCCGCCGACCTCGGCGCGCACGCCGTGCACTGCTTCAGCGGCATCACCCCACCCGGCACGGACGAGGACACGGCCTGGAAGCGGCTGGCCGAGTCCCTCGCCCCGGTCCTGGACGCCGCCGCCGACGCCGGCGTGCCTCTGGCCGTCGAGCCCGAACCGGGCCACCTGCTGGCCGCCCTCGCCGACTTCCACGTCCTGCGCCGCACCCTCGGCGACCCCGAGCACCTCGGCCTCACCCTGGACATCGGCCACTGCCAGTGCCTCGAGCCCCTGCCGCCCGCCGACTGCGTGCGCGAGGCCGCTCCCTGGCTGCGCCACGTGCAGATCGAGGACATGCGCCGCGGCGTCCACGAACACCTCCCCTTCGGAGACGGCGAGATCGACTTCCCGCCCGTCCTCGAGGCCCTCGCCGCCACCGGCTACCAGGGCCTGACCGTCGTCGAACTGCCCCGCCACTCGCACGCGGGCCCCCGCTTCGCCGAACACTCCCTCCCGTTCCTCCGCCGGGCGGCGGCGACGGCGTCCCCCTCCGCCGACCACCGGGGCGAGCCCTCCGCCACCCTCTGAAGGGAGCCATCCCATGACCAGATCCCACGCCACCCACCGCACCCAGGACACGGATGGCACCCCCGCCGAGCACGCCGCGCAGGGCACCGTCCCCGCCCACCTCGCGCCGGCCGGCCTGCACGCGCTCCTCACCGCCCGGCTCGCCCCGGCCGCCCGCGCCTGGCTCGACCAGGCCCTGGACGAGGCCACCGCCCACCCCGGCACCCACGGCCCGATCTCCGTGTGGGAGCTGCGCCTCGCCGAGGCCGGCCGCCGCTGCGGTCCCGCCCACGCCGACGCCGCCCGCGTCCTCATCCTGCACGCGGCCCGCGCCGACGCCGGCGTCCTGTCCCGGGTGTACGCGCAGGGCACCGCCGACGAACGCCGCGCCGTCCTGCAGGCGCTGCCCCACCTGGTGCCCGGCCCCGACGCCCTCCCGCTCGTCGAGGACGCCCTGCGCACCAACGACACCCGGCTGGTCGCCGCCGCCCTCGGCCCCTACGCCGCCCGGCACCTGGACGCCCACCAGTGGCGGCACGCCGTGCTGAAGTGCCTGTTCACCGGTGTCCCCGTCGACCAGGTGGCGGACCTGGACCGGCGGGCCGGCGGGGACGGCGAACTCGCCCGCATGCTCACCGACTACGCCGCCGAACGCACCGCCGCGGGCCGTCCCGTCCCCGACGACCTGCACCGCGTCCTGGCCCTGACCGAGGCCCCGCGCTCCTCGCACGGCACGGCCGACCCCCACGGCAAGGAGTCCTGATGCGCATCTTCGACCCCCACATCCACATGACCTCCCGCACCACCGACGACTACGAGGCCATGCACGCCGCGGGCGTCCGCGCCGTCGTCGAGCCCTCCTTCTGGCTCGGCCAGCCCCGCACCTCTCCCGACTCCTTCCGCGACTACTTCGACGCCCTCCTTGGCTGGGAGCCCTTCCGCGCCGCCCAGTACGGCATCGCCCACCACTGCACGATCGCCCTCAACCCCAAGGAGGCCAACGACCCGCGCTGCCTGCCGGTCCTGGACGAACTGCCCCGCTACCTCGTCAAGGACCGCGTCGTGGCCGTCGGCGAGATCGGCTACGACTCGATGACCCCGGCCGAGGACAAGGCCCTGGCCGCGCAGCTCCAGCTCGCCGCCGACCACGGCCTGCCCGCCCTGGTGCACACCCCGCACCGCGACAAGCTCGCCGGCCTGCGCCGCACCCTCGACGTGGTCCGCGAGTCCGCCCTGCCCGTGGACCGGGTCCTGGTCGACCACCTCAACGAGACCACCGTCGGGGAGGCCAAGGACAGCGGCGCCTGGCTCGGCTTCTCCGTCTACCCGGACACCAAGATGGACGAGGCCCGCATGGTCGCCCTCCTGCGCGCGTACGGCCCCGAACGGGTCCTGGTGAACTCCGCCGCCGACTGGGGGAAGAGCGATCCGCTCAAGACCCGCAAGGTCGGCGACCTGATGCTCGCCGAGGGCTTCACCGAGGACGACGTGGACCGGGTGCTGTGGCGCAACCCCGTCGCCTTCTACGGGCTCAGCGGGCGCCTGAGCCTCGACGTGGCCGCCTCCGACGCCACCCACGAGGGCAACTCCATCCTGCGCGGCGGGGAGTGAGCGATGCGCTTCCGGCACCCCGACGGCTCCACCGTCCACCTCGCCTACTGCACCAACGTCCACCCCGCCGAGACCCTCGACGGCGTCCTCGCCCAGCTCCGCGACCACTGCGAACCCGTCCGCAGGCGCCTGGGCCGCGACCGCCTCGGCATCGGCCTGTGGCTCGCCCGCGACGCCGCCCACGCCCTGGTCACCGACCCCTCGGCACTGCGCGGCCTGCGCGGCGAACTCGACCGGCGCGGCCTGGAGGTCGTCACCCTCAACGGCTTCCCCTACGAGGGATTCGGCGCCGAAGAGGTCAAGTACCGGGTCTACAAGCCCGACTGGGCCGACCCCGAGCGCCTCGACCACACCACCTCCCTCGCCCGCGTCCTCGCCGGCCTGCTGCCCGACGACGTCACCGAGGGGACCGTCTCCACCCTGCCGTTGGCCTGGCGCACCGCCTACGACGACACCCGCGCCGACAAGGCCCGGAGTGCCCTGGCCACCCTGGCCGAACGCCTCGACGCCCTCGAGGAACTGACCGGCCGCTCCATCCGCATCGGCCTCGAACCCGAACCCGGCTGCGTCGTGGAGACCACCCACGACGCGATCGCCCCGCTGACCGCGATCGGCCACGACCGCGTCGGCGTCTGCGTCGACACCTGCCACCTCGCCACCTCCTTCGAGGACCCGCACACCGCCCTGGACGCCCTGACCGAGGCCCGCGTCCCCGTCGTCAAGTCCCAGCTCTCCGCCGCCCTGCACGCCGAACACCCCCGCGATCCCGCGGTCCGCGAAGCCCTCGCCGCCTTCGCCGAACCCCGCTTCCTGCACCAGACCCGCACCACCACCGTCGACGGCGCCCTGCACGGCACCGACGACCTCGACGAGGCCCTGGCCGCCGACGGCCCGCTTCCCGGCACCGCTGCCTGGCGCGCCCACTTCCACGTCCCGCTGCACGCCGACCCCGCGGCACCCCTCACCTCCACGCTCCCCGTACTGAAGGCCGCGCTGTCCCGGCTCGTCGGCGGCCCGCACCCGCTCACCCGCCACCTGGAGGTCGAGACGTACACCTGGCAGGCCCTCCCGCCCGAGCTGCGGCCCCGCGGCCGCGCCCAGCTCACCGACGGCATCGCCGCCGAGCTCACCCTCGCCCGCGACCTGCTGACCGACCTCGGCCTGAAGGAACTGCCATGACCGCCGCCCCCGCCCCCGCCTCCTCCGACGGACCGACCCCGCTCCTCGTCCTGGACGTCGTCGGCCTCACCCCCCGTCTCCTCGACCACATGCCCCACCTCAAGAAGCTCGGACAGTCCGGCTCCCGGGCACCGCTCGGCACCGTCCTGCCCGCCGTCACCTGCGCCGCCCAGTCCACCTTCCTCACCGGCACCATGCCCTCCGAACACGGCATCGTCGGCAACGGCTGGTACTTCCGCGAACTCGGCGAGGTCCTGCTGTGGCGCCAGCACAACGGACTCGTCGGCGGCGACAAGCTCTGGGACGCCGCCCGCCGCGCCCACCCCGGCTACACGGTCGCCAACATCTGCTGGTGGTACGCCATGGGCGCCGACACCGACATCACCGTCACCCCCCGTCCCGTCTACTACGCCGACGGCCGCAAGGAACCCGACTGCTACACCCGGCCCCCGGCCCTGCACGACGAACTCACCGACAAGCTCGGCACCTTCCCCCTCTTCCACTTCTGGGGCCCCGGCGCCGACCTGGTCTCCAGCCAGTGGATCATCGACGCCACCCGGCACATCATGGCCACCCGCCACCCCGACCTGACGCTCTGTTACCTCCCTCACCTCGACTACGACCTGCAGCGCTTCGGCCCCGACGACCCGCGCTCCCTCAAGGCCGCCGCCGACCTGGACGCGGCACTCGCCCCGCTCCTCGACGACGCCCGGGCCGAGGGCCGCACCGTCGTCGCGCTCTCCGAGTACGGCATCACCCCCGTGAACCGGCCCGTGGACATCAACCGCGCCCTGCGCCGCGCCGGCCTGCTCGAGGTGCACACCCAGGACGGCATGGAGTACCTCGACCCGATGGCCTCCCGCGCCTTCGCGGTCGCCGACCACCAGATCGCCCACGTGTACGTCCGCCGCCCCGAGGACCTCGACGCCACCCGCGCCGCCCTCGACGGCCTGCCCGGCATCGAGCAGCTCATCGACGACGAGGGCAAGAAGGCCCACCACCTCGACCACCCGCGCGCCGGCGAGCTGGTCGCCGTCGCGGAGCCGGACGCCTGGTTCACGTACTACTACTGGCTCGACGACGACCGCGCGCCCGACTTCGCGCAGCTCGTCGAGATCCACCGCAAACCCGGCTACGACCCGGTCGAGCTGTTCATGGACCCGCTCGACCCCTATGTGAAGGTCAAGGCCGCAACGGCCGTGGCCCGCAAGAAGCTCGGCATGCGCTACCGCATGGCGGTCGTGCCCCTGGACGCCTCACCTATTCGCGGCAGCCACGGCCGCCTCCCCGCGAGCGACGACGACGGTCCGCTCCTCATCTGCTCCACCCCCCGCGCTGTCGGTGACCGCGTCGCGGCCACCGATGTGAAACAACTCCTGCTCCAACTGGCCGGACTCGGCTGACGCACCACCCGGTACGCCCGCCGCATTCCGACTACTGAGAGTGAAACACACGGCACTGACAACGGCCCGCCCGAGCCGCATCGGCGCAGGCCACGACCCCAGAAGGCAGGCATCAGTGACCCCGTTCACGGACCCCTCCCGCACCGACTCCGGCATCGCCCCGGCCGCCGACGGCCCGGACGAGAGCCTGCGCCGCACCCTCGGCGTGAACCGACGCCGCTTCCTCAGCACCTGCACCGCCGTGGCGGCCGGAGCCGTGGCGGCCCCCGTCTTCGGCGCCTCCCCGGCCCTCGCCCACGACCGGGACAGAGACCACGGCCACGGCCACGACCACGGCCACGGGCAGGTCCTCGTCCCGGCGGACAAGCGCGGCATCATCCTCTACACCGTCCGCGACGCCACCGCCCGCGACCCCCTCGCCTCCGACCTGCCCTCCGGCTTCCGCGAGGTCTTCAAGCAGCTGTCCCGCCACGGCTACCGCCAGGTGGAGTTCGCCGGCTACAACCAGCACGCCAACGCGCCGGGCGGCGCCAGCCTGGAATCCGTCCAGGGCGCCAAGCTGCTGCGCTCCTGGCTCGACGAGTACGGCCTGCGGGCCCAGGGCAACCACGGCTTCATCCCGTCCTCCTGGCCGCTGACCACGGCGGACCTGGACACCTTCAAGAAGCACCTGGAGATCGCCAACATCCTCGGCATGGACCACATGGGTACCGGCGGCGACCCCACCGGCAGCGCCTACCGCGCCGACTGGGACGTGGCCGCCGACAAGTGGAACGCCCTCGGCGCGATCGCCCACCGCGAGGGCATCAAGCTCTACACCCACAACCACGACAGCGCCTACGGCTTCCTGCTCGACGGCGGCCCGCTGGACGAACAGGGCCGGCCGACCCGCAGCTCCGGCATCCGGAAGCTGGAGTACTTCCTCAAGATCACCGACCCGAAGGTGGTCTGGCTGGAGATGGACATCTTCTGGGCGCACGTCGCCCAGTACAAGTTCCACACGTACACCGCCCACGACGGCTCCACCCGGAAGAACGTCTTCGACCCGGCCGGGCTGGTCGTCCGCAACAACCGGCGCTACCCGCTCTTCCACGCCAAGGACGGCGTGGTCAGCACCACCAACGGCATGGGCTACGACATGGTGCCCTTCGGAACCGGGGTCATCGACTACATGACGTTCTTCTCCCGGGTCGGGCAGCGGAACTACCACAACCCGATGATCGAGGACGACAACTCCCCGAGCGCGACCGACCCGGCGCAGTCGCTGCGCGAGGCCAAGATCAGCTACGACAACCTGGCGGCCCTGCGCAAGCGGCGCCACTGACCGGAACACGGACCGGGCGGCCCTTCCGCGTGCCGCGGGAGGGGCCGCCCGGTCCGTGCCGGTCCGTGCCGGTCCGTGCCGGTCCGTGCCGGCCCGGCGGGGGAGGTCCGTCGGGTCATCCCTCGCCGAGCGGCCGGGGGCCGGGTGTGACGCGCTTGTCGCCGGAGCGTCCCGGCGGCCGCAGGAACAGCGCCGCGAACATCGGGAAGCGGTGCGAACGCCAGCGACAGGTAGCCGAGCAGCGTGCCGGCCGACCCCAGCATCATCGCCCAGCGCGCCGGCAGCTTGCCGTTCTCACGCAGCCGCCCCGCCGGAAAGGCGACCGCGTTGCCCGCGGCCCCGAACGGCGGGATGAACGCGCGGAACGCCTCGTCCAGGTCGGGCGGGATCTCCATCAGGGACAGCCCGTTGTCCGTCACCGCGTCGGACAGCAGCACGCCGCTGCCGCCGGCCCCGGTGATGATCACCACGTTGTCGCCCTTCGGCACGGGCAGCACCGGCAACGCGCGCGCGTACTCCAGCATCTCGTTCAGCCCTGGCGCCCGGATGACCCCGGCCTGCCTCAGCACGTCGTCGTAGACGGCGTCGTCCCCGACGAGCGCCCCGGTGTGCGACCCGGCGGCCTTCGCGCCCGCCGCCGTGCGCCCCGCCTTGAGCACCACGACCGGCTTCCTCGGCACGGTCGCCCGCGCGGCCTCGACGAACGCGCGCCCGTCCTTGAGATCCTCCAGGTGCATCGCGATGCACTCGGTGTGCGGGTCCTCGCCGAACCAGGTCAGCAGGTCGTCCTCGTCCAGGTCCGACTTGTTGCCGAGGCCCACGATCGCCGACACGCCCGTCCTCGTGGTCCGCGCGAAGCCCAGGATCGCCATCCCGATGCCGCCCGACTGCGAGGTCAGCGCGACCCCGCCCTTGACGTCGTACGGCGTGCAGAACGTGGCGCACAGGTCCTGCCAGGTCGAGTAGTAGCCGTAGATGTTCGGCCCCAGCAGCCGCACGCCGTACCGCTCGGCGACCGCCACGATCTCGTCCTGGAGCCCGTGCTCACCGGTCTCCGCGAAACCGGACGGGATCAGCACGGCGTTGGGGATCCCCTTGCGTCCCACCTCCTCCAACGCCGCCGCCACGAACCGCGCGGGGATCGCGAAGACCGCCACGTCCACCTCGCCGGGGACGTCGGTGACGCTCTTGTACGCCTTGCGGCCCACGATGTCGTCGGCCCTGGGGTTCACCGGGTGGATCTCGCCCGCGAAACCGCCGTCGACGAGGTTGCGCATCACCGAGTTGCCGATCTTGCCGGCTTCGTCGGAGGCGCCGATCACGGCGATCGACGAGGGCTGCATCAGCCGGCGCATCGAGGTGAGGATCTCCTCGCGCGTGTACCGGCGGCGCTCCCTGGGCGCCTCGGTCGCGAGGATCACCCGGATGTCGGCGGCGACGGCGCCGACCTGGGCAAACGCCACATCCTCGAACAGGAGGGCCTGAACACCTGGGGCATCTGGAACTTCTCCGACTGGGACACCCTGAGCGCGACGATCCCGAAACTCTTCGACTACGGCAAGCAGCGCTGCACGGCCTACCCGCGCTTCGTCGTCCAGCGCAGCCTCTTCGACGCGTTCCTCGCCGCCTACCTCCCCGCCGTCCGCACCCTGCGCACCGGCCACCCCCTCGCCGTCGAGCATCCGGACGACCCGTACCCGGCGCTCGACCTCGGCCCCGTGATCAACGCGGCCAAGGCGAAGGAGCTGCACGACCAGGTCGCCGAGGCGATCGACCGCGGCGCCGTCCCGCTGCACCGCGGCACCCCGACCGACGCCCGCTTCCTGCCCGGCCAGGACACGTCGGCGTACGTCCAGCCCGTCACGCTGCTCAACCCGCCCCGCTCCTCCCCGCTGCACCACGCGGAACCGTTCGGCCCGGTCGACACGATCGTCCTGGTCGACACGGAGGCGGAACTGCTGGCCGCCATGAACGCGTCCAACGGCGCCCTGGTGGCCACCCTCTCCACGGACGAACGCGCCACCTTCGACCGGCTCGCCCCGCACATCCGCGCCTTCAAGATCGGCCACGGGGTGCCGCGCTCGCGCGGAGACCGGGACGAGCTGTTCGGCGGCTTCGGCGCGTCCTGGCGCGGCGCCTTCGTCGGCGGCGACCTCCTCGTCCGCGCGGTGACCCGCGGCCCGGCGGGGGAGAGGCTGCCGGGGAACTTCCCGGAGTACCAGCTCACGCCCTGACCCGCGTGACCGCCCGGACACACCCCGTGCACCCCGTACCACCACCGTCCGGAGGCACGGAAAACGCAGGTGAAAGGCACTCCGAAACCTTGGTATGGTTGTCCATGTCGCCGCGGGGAACACCCCCGCAGGGCGGCAGACACCTAGTCCGGGTGGCGGAATGGCAGACGCGCTAGCTTGAGGTGCTAGTGCCCTTTATCGGGCGTGGGGGTTCAAGTCCCCCCTCGGACACGTGCTCCTTCGAGGGCCTCGACCGGATGGTCGGGGCCCTCGAGGCGTTCCGGGGTCCCGACCGATGGAGCGGCTCAGGCGACCGCCCCCTCGGCTGCCAGGTGGCGGCGTCATGGAGCGAGGGCACGGAAAGTCCTCCCGAGGGTGTGCCCGCCGATTCTGGATCATGAGCGGCGCGGACGCCACGGATCACAGCAGGACGAGCAGCCTGGTCCCCGGGACCAGCTTCCGGTTGACCGACGTCGACTGGACGAACACCGTGTAGGCGTCGTTGCTCCCCGGCGCCACCGTGACCTCCGTCGACGGCAGGCCCAGGAGCTGCCGGGCGGCGGGACCGGTGAACACCTTCCCGGTCATGCGGCCGGTGGCCGGGTCCTTCTCCGCCACCGCGATCTGCTTGTTGGCCTGCACCTTCTCCCGCTTGGACAGCTCGTAGAAGGCGCAGCCGGTCTTGTACGGATGCCCGGCGCTGGTGACGAAGTCGCGGATCGACGTGCGCTGGTCCACCGGGATGAGCACGTACTTGCCGGCGTCCAGGGCCTGGAGGTTCGACTTCACGTCCGCCGCGCTCAGATCCTGGCCCATCGCGAAGAGGTTCCGGGTACCGCGCACGCCCTGCTCACGGTCCCGCAGGAACCGGGTGGCGGCCGACTTGACGGCACCGATCGCCTCCTCGACGCCCTGGTCCGAGTCCGCGTCCCAGATCGAGATGTTGCCCGTCGGGAAGCCGTACTGCTGGGCGGTGCGCTTGGCCAGGGAGTTCGGCACCATGATGGCCGAGGTCCAGTGGTCCGGCAGGGTGTTCATCTTCTCCGTGATCCTGCTGCGCCACTGGTCCAGGACGGCGCGGCCGTCGGGCAGGAGGTCGTGCCGCGCGCCCGTCGTGTCGGCGCCGGAGGCGTTCTCCTCGCCGTCGGTGACGACGACCTGGAGGAAGCTGTGCTCGCCGTACTCCTCCCATATGTGGCCGAGGTCGTCGAGCGCCTTCACCGATGCCTGGATCAGCGCCGTCGCGCCGTTCTCGACGGTGTACAGGCCCCGCATGGACGGCAGGTGCTTGACGTCCATGTCCCACACCAGGTTCTCGACCAGGTGGTCGAAGGCGTAGAGACTGATCCGCGTCTCGTGGCCGAGCCGGTCGGACTCCTCCTTCAGCCCCTTCACGAACTCGTCGACCACACGCACGAGTTGCTCCGAGTGACCCCGCATCGAACCGGACTTGTCGATGACGAGAGCGACGTGATTCACGAAGTGCTTCTTCAGCCGGTCCTTCACCGTGGCGCTCATCGTGTCCATCCCTTTCCCCGTCGGGGCAGCTCCCCAACACCCTTTTCCGCAGGCGGACGTGTCCACCCGAGGCGTGAACGCCGGGATGGATTCTGGTCCGTCCAGATGATGGCTTCACCTTAGGGAGGGGGACTGACAACGCGTCTGAGCTGCGGTTTCGCGCATGTGCCCGGGGGTCGGCCCGCACCCACCGTACGGGCTGTCACTCGGACGTCTCTCGATCGCGTCACGCTGCTGTCCCGGCTGGGATCCGACGGTGGGAACACCACAGGAGCCCGGCCGGTGTTCCTGGTCGCAGGGGCGGACGCCCGTGTGTTCGCCCACGGCGTGGCGTCGGCCGACGCGTGAGGACATCTCACCGCACTGTTGAACTCACGCGGCTAATGGTTGATGGTTCATCTAAAGCTTCGATCCGCCGGAGCTCCGACCGGAAGGAACAACGAGCATGAAGAGCCGAACCAGGAAGCTGGCACTGGGCGCCATGGCGGCCGTCGCCTTGAGCGTTGTGCTCCCGGCAGCTCCCGCCTTAGCCACTGAGGAGGTCGACTGCGGCGTCGGCACGGACGCCGTGCGGGTGACGTATCTGGAGGACGGCGCGGAGCGCAGCCGGTGCTGGACCGGACCCGGTGACGTCTCGCTCGGACAGAGCGGGGTCACCTCCTTCTCCTCGGGCGCCCACGAGGTGGTCGTCTTCTGGAGGACAAACTCCGGATGGGACGTCGCAGTCCTCCCGCCCCACACGTCGGCCCCCTTCACCGGGGCCGGCACCCATCACGTCTACGGTTTCCACGTCAGGTAACCGCTGACGGCGGCCGGTCGACCGGCCCGTCCGGGCCGGTCCGGCCGCCCGCTACGCGGTGACGAGGAGGCGGCCGCGGCCGGACTCGGACGTGGAGTCGGGGTCCGTGCCACTGGCGGCCGGTCAACCTCGGCCGCTTCATCGCCGGGGAGCACTACCGGCTCACCCTCACCTCGTCCGCTCGGTCCGCTTCATCGTCACTTCGGTTCCTCGGCCCGCAGCGTGCCGTCGCGCAGGGCCTTGTCCGTGGCCCGTCCGATGACAGCGGTCGCTCCCGCGTCCACGGCGCCTCCGACGATGCCTCCCAGGATCGGGATCCCCTTGGCGAGCGTGATCGCGGCGCGCTGGGTTCCGTACTTCGCGACGAGGTGGGTTCCGGCCTTCTTGTTGATCGCCCGGATCACCGTGATCGGGATCTTCTTGATCATCTGCTCGCCGAGCTTCTGGCCGACCTTCACGCCGAGGGACGCCAGAACGTTCTGCGCGCTCATCCCGATCGCGAGCATCATCGCGACGGTTCGCACGTGCGGGTCGCCGATGTCCCACCCTCGGAGGTGTGCGATGGAACCGGCCATCCGTATGTTGATGGCGAGGGACGCGGCCACGTTCGCGGGGATCGTCACGCCTGCGGTGATCAGACCTCCGAGCCCGGTGACGAACCCCTGGGTCCCGGCCGCGGCCACGGACTCCTTGATGAGGCGGGCGACGACCGCGTCGATGTCGTCCTTCATGTCCTCGGAAGAACGGCGCTCCTCGGCGTCAGGTGCCCGGTAAGCGTCACCCTGCCGACGCGAAAGACGGTCCTCGGCCCAGGTCACCGACCCCGTGACCGGCCCCACGCCGTTCACCATGACCTTCTCCGCGAGCTCGGCGACCCACCGTCCGGCCCTTTCGGCCGCACCCTCGTCAGGAGTCTTCTCGTCGGCCATCACACACCCCTTCCGCGAGCGCCCCCGCCGGGGGCGTCCCGCACTGCTGCGGGCAGCAGGAGGAGTCCGGTCGCCGACACCCCGGCGAAGCTGCGGACGACCGAAGCCGTATCCCCCTTGTCACCGCCCGCCCACCCCTTGCGTCACGACGTCTGCCGCACCGCCCTTCGCGAGCTGAAGTGACCATACCCTCCCACGGAAGTGAAAGCGTCGTCAAACCTTAACGACTTGCTTGCGTGCGTTCCTCTCAGGAACGGCGAGAGGCCGAGTCTTCTACTCCGCTTCCACGATGCGCTCCACTGCGGCCGTCACCAGTTGTTCACGCTCTTCCTCCGTGAAGACGTCCGGCAGAGTGAGCTGCTCGACGATCAGCCAGTTCAGGGTCAGTATGAGCAGCTTGACGGCCGTGGCGTCGCCCGGGAGGTGGGAGGCCTCGTGATAGGCGACGTTGGCGTCGACGTCTGCTCGGACTCGTTCAGTGAGGACCTTGCGCAGTTCGGGGCGGCGGGTGGCCTCGAGGCGGAGTTCCAGCAGTGCGAGGTAACCGGTGCGGAAGGAGGCGATGCGGCCGACGAGTTCGCGCATCAGCTCCGCATAGGTTTCCCGGTCGCGGCCGGCCGCCTGCTGGCGGGCGATCGTGGCCTCGTCCGGCTGGAGTCGCTCGTAAACCCGGGCGCCGGCCTGAGTGAACAGGTCGTCGCGATTGAGGAAGTAGTTGGACGCCGTGCCGGGGGGAACGGCGGCCTCGGCATCCACGGCCCGGAAAGTCAGGCCGCGTGCGCCTTCTCGGGCCAGCACCTCGATCGCCGCGTCGACGAGGGCCGCACGTCGCTGGTCGTTCCGTCTCACCATTGACACCACTCCACTTGTAGTACTACGTTCAAACCACTTCAAGCAGAGTACTACGTGTGGGGGATAGCTGTGCGAAAGCTCGTGTACTACGTCGGCGTCTCGCTCGACGGCCGCATCGCCGGTCCCGACGGCGAGTTCGACTTCTTTCCGCAGGGCGATGAGCAGCAGGCCGCCGCCTACTCGGCCTGGACGAACGCGCTGTACCCGGAGACCGTCCCGACCGCTTACCGCGCGGCCGTCGGCGTCACCGACGCGCCCAACCGGCGTTTCGGCACCGTCGTCATGGGCCTCGGCACCTACCGCCCAGCCCTCGACAACGGGATCACCAGCCCCTATGCGCATCTGCGCCAGTACGTGGTGTCCAGCACGCTCAGGCCGGACACCGACCCAGCCGTCACCGTCGTGCCGAACGACCCACTCGCCCTCGTCCGCGAACTCAAGGGCGAGGCGGGCCTCCTGGACATCTGGCTCTGCGGAGGCGGCCGGCTCGCGGGCACCCTGTTGCCCGAGATCGACGAGCTGCTGATCAAGACCTATCCGGTCGTTGCCGGTAGGGGAATCCCGGTGGTCGACGGTGTCTTCGACCCCACCGTCTTCGACGTCGCCGAGCGCACCGCCTTCCCCAACGGGGTCACCCTCACCCGCCTCACCCGCCGCTAGGTGTCGCCGGCCATGACATCGGTGACGCTCGTGCGGGGGCGTGGACGGTCGGCCGGGTGCGGCAGCGCTCCACGGGTCTTCGGCGGTCCTCGACGGTCAAGGGAGCGTTCGCATGCGTCACCGGAGCACCTCGGTGCTTCGGCCGGCCGTGACCACGGCGCGGAGGGGGAACGCGATGAGCAGCGCGACGGCGACCAGGAGCCCGCTTGCCCACAGCGGTCCGAGGTCCCCGACCGCGGTGCTGAGGGCGATCGCGGCGACGAGGGGACCGACGGCGGCGCCGACGTTGAGGGCCGCGGTCGCATACGAGCCGGCCATGGTGGGAGCGCCCGCGGCCTCGTAGAGGACCCGGGTGATCAGCGTGCTGCCCAGCGCGAACGAAAGCGCGCCTTGGACGAACACGAGGGCGAGCAGAGCGACCGGACGGTCGGCCAGCAGGGCCAGGGCCGGCCAGCCGAGGAGCAGCAGCGGACCACCGACTGCGAGGACCGGACCGGGGCGCCGGTCGGACAGCCGGCCGGCGACGGTGACGCCGAGGAAGGAACCGGCACCGAAGAGCACCAGCACGACAGGGATCCACAGCTCGCCCAGCCCGGCGGTGCCGGTCACCACGGGGGCGAGGAAGGTGAAGCCTGCGAAGGTGGCCGCGTTCACCAGCGCGCCGAGCAGCATCACCAGGATCAACCGCGGTCTGGCGAGCTGGGCGAGCTCCGCCCGCAGGGCCGGTCCGCCGGTCGCGTCGTTCTGCGCATGTCCCGTGGGGATCCCCTTCAGGATGCCGATGGCGGCCGGCAGGCAGAGGGCGGCGACAGCCCAGAACGTGGCCCGCCAGCCGAACAGCGTGCCGAGGACCGACCCGCCGGGGACACCGGCGATCGTGGCCACCGTCGTGCCCGACAGCAGCACGGCCAGCGCACGCCCCTTCTTGTCGGCAGGGGCCAGCGTGGCGGCAGCCGTCAGAGCGACGGCGAGGAACCCCGCGTTCGCGAGCGCGGCGACGACCCGGGTGGTGAACAGGACCGGAAAGCTCGTGGTGAGGGCGCCCGCGGCGTGAGCCGCCGCGAAAGCGAGGAGGAACCCGAGAAGGCTGGAGCGCCTGGGCCAGTTGCGGGCAAGTGCGGCCACCAGGGGAGCGCCGACGATCATGCCGATCGCGAAGGCCGAGGTGAGCACGCCTGCTGTCCCGACGGTGACGTCGAGGTCCGAGGCGATGTCCGGCAGGAGGCCGGCGAGCATGAACTCCGAGGTGCCCATGGCGAAGACCGCCAGGGCGAGCAGGTACAGCGGAAGAGGCATCGAGTGGCTCCGAGGTGAGGAGAGGCACGAGAAGGTCATCTCGCCACCGCGGCCGGCCCCCAGGGCGCACTCGTCCCACCACGGAACGTGGCGCGACGACAGGGCTACAAGCTCAGTGGTTCAGGGGGCTGACGGCGTGACCGAAAGCCCCCACCTTGTCCGACTCAGGACTCGACATGGCCCGCACGCTACCCGACCGAGACCCGTCGAGACACCTCGGTTTCACCGGCATTGGCCTTGGTCTGTGTCACCAACGTCCCGCCCCGCAACGCCTGGGCGCGGCACAGACATGCTGGCCCATCAGCTCGAAGACTTCACAGCTCGTCGGCCAGGAGCAATGGCACGCGCAGACCAACAAGCAGCCACCGTCAAAACCCAGGAGGTCAAGGCCGCCCTCAAAACGCAACAGCAACGTGGAGGGATCTCCCCCGAACACCTGCTGCCCGTCCTTGAGGGCATCGCTGTCCTCTGGCGCGTCGAAGCCAGCAACCGCACCACGGGCAAAGCCGCTACCACCCCGGCCGACGGGAGCGTCTTCGGCATCTACGTCGGCGAATCCGCCTGCATCTCCGGCGCGGTAAGCAGTTCACGCATATGGGTCAACGTCAACGGGCACTTCCCGGAAACAGGATGCATCGAGCCTCCCGCCGCCCATTGACCTACACGTCAGCAGCGAGCCTGTGCGAACTGCCCCGCAGAAGGGCGGGTCTGGCCAAGCAGGGCACCGTGATCACAGCATCCTCACAGCCGTGCAGAACCCCGGCCTGCGCGCCGCCCACGGAGTCGGCAGGTCTGCAGCACCTGCTCAATGGCGCCCGGTGGGACGCCGACGCTGTCCGGGATGACGTCCGCGACTACGTCGCCGAACGGCTCGGCCGGGCTGATCGAGGCGAATGACGCTCACCGTGCCGAGGTGGGTGACGACTACTGGGACGAGTCCTACGTTGCCGGTGCCTTCGAGACCCCGGGCGAGAAAGGTGACTGGGCAGTTGTCCTCGGCTTCGACGGTGGCCTTGGGATGCCGTGTGCCGAGACGCTGTCGGAGGGCGGTCGGGTTGTGGCGCACTCGAGCAACGAATGGCTATGAGCCTGTCTCGCGCGTCATCACGTACGTGTTCCCGATGTCCGGATCGCCGTACATGAAGAACAGCACCAGCCCATCGTGCTGATCGCGGTCCACGTAGAAGAACCACGAGTATGTCGACGGGGGCTCCGGAGCCGAGTGGTCGGCCACAGGTGCGGGAAAGCGCCTCTCGACTCGTGTCCGGGTCGTCAGCGCGAGGTGGACGGTCTGTCCGCCGTCGTCGTCGTTCAGTTGCCAGGTTCCCATACCGGAGAGGCGCCAGCCGTCCTCGAAGTCGAAGTCCTGCCCATCGAGTTTTTCGAGAAGGGCCGTTCCGTCCTTGCGAAGCACCACGTGGGTCCCCTCGATGTTCTCCCAGCCCCCGGCGACTTCGGCCGCCGTGGCGCCGTGGAGCCCTGTTCCCCCGTAGTACTGATAGGGGCCGGCGCATGCCGTCAGAGCAGCCAGAACAACTACCAGGACACCGAGGGCCGTCCCCCACGCACGCAGCCTGCCTCCGCCCGCCACCAGGATCTCCCACCCTCAGTCCGCATCGGCCTCCCGGGAGGAGCGGCCGTGGAGAGATACCTTGCCAGGCCTGTTGAACGCGTTCAACTCTGTGGCTCCAGGGTGGGCGTCATCCCTGCAACCCACACCTCCAGCGCGGCCCGCAACCGTCGGCAAGCAGCATGAACAGCGTCTTCGATGCACGGCCTAAGGGTTGCCCCGCCAATGGCTCGGGAGCGCGTGGCCCTGTCATCCCGCAGGTTGGCGGCGGGGTTGTGGGAACAGTTGAATGCCCTCGTGACGGACTGGACGCAGGTGGTCGATGCTCACGGGGCGGTTGGGCGAGTGCCACAGCTCCTGGATCAGGTGGAACAGGAGGAAGTTCCGGAGGCGTGGGACGAGCTGTGGGACCGCCTCTGCCTCCACGGTGAGACGGTCTCCGCGGCGAGCTTCGCAGCTCTCCCACGCTTGGCAGCTCTGGTTCCCGCGTGTGTCCAGGCACTCGAATTGGCCAGTGCCATCGTGCGAAACACATTGCGGCACCCCGACGGTGAAGCTCTGCTCGCGGGTTGTCCGAACGAGGTCGACCGGTTGCGGGAACTCGTGGACCAGAGACTTCGGACGCGTCCGGCCGACTACAACCGGCTTTTCGGTGATCTGCTCGCCCTTGCAGGGCAGTACCACTGGAGCGCCTCCTTGGGGGACTTCGCCGACGACTTCTATGCCGTGTCCTGCCCCGGCTGCGAAGCGGAGGTGACCATCGCCGTCGGTGACTACGGCTGCTACGCGGCCGTTCGAGACTGGGATCAGGGCGACATGGAGCGGGGGTTGCTGCGGCCCGCCCCGGCCGGGGAGCTTCGCGACCCGGGCCGATGGATGCACGCCATAGCCGTCCGGGACGGGCAGCAGCGGCTCGCCGAGGGGATCAGATACGTCTTCGGCCGAGCAGAGTGTCCGGCTTGCGCAAGTGTATTCAACATCGCGGAAGCGCACACGACCGCGAACCTTCCTCCAGCCCTTGGAGCGTACTGAACAGGGATAGACGCCCCGATCGTTTGCGATGATGTGGCCGGCCCTTGGTCCCCGCCCATGACCACGGCATCGCCGAGCAGTTCAACAACTACCGGTACTCCACCAACCATCAGGTCGTCACCGACGCCGACACTCGGCTCGTCGTCGTCCTCGCCGTCGGCCGACCGCTGCCCGGCAACCGCAACGACTGCAAGGCGTGGAAGCTGTCCGGTGCCAAGGCCGCCGTCGGCCGCACCACGGTGATCGCCGACGGCGATCACAGGAACACCGGCCCGGTCGTCCCGCACCCGGCCAAGCAGGCCTTCCGGCCCGGAAAAGGAGCACAACCGCTCACACCGCAAGGTCCGCGCCCGCATCGAGCACGCCTTCGCCCGCCTGCACACCCTCACCCTCGCCGGGTGACCAGGGAACGACGCTGGTCAACCAAACTGAGCCGACGCACGATAGCTGTCACCGGCGAATCCTGATGAGCTTGCGAATGGGGTCGGGCGAAGCAGCGTGGTTGTCACCAACGAGGCACGCTACTTGGCCCATCCCTGCAACACCAGCCGCTCGTCCTCGGATAACACCAGCGGTTGCAGCCTGCTGTCCCCCATTCCTCCAGCAGACCGCAGCCGCCAGCCGCTGTCACCGCCCGAGCCGAAATCTGAAACGAACCACGACTCACGTGGCGAGACGTGAACTCAAGACCAGATCACTAGGTCGGCTGCGGCACCAATTGCCCGCCCGTGAGCCCCCCGCTCACGAGCCGTGCCGTCTCCTCGGCCAAGTCCTTTGCGCGCCGCGCCTGTTCACGCAGCGCTTCCACGTGCCGGAAGGCCTCGCCGTACCGGCGCTGCTCCTCCAGGGGCAGCAGCGGCACGCGCAGTCGGCCCGGCGTGAGGTGGAGGGTGGAGCTGCCGGTCGAGGCGCCGGCCAGGTTGGCCTCGGAGCTGAGGAAGCCGAGGAGGAACCAGGGGTCCAGTCGCGCCGGGTCCGGGCGGAACAGGTGGACGCCGGCCCCCAGCAGGGCACCGGCCTCCGCCTCGCCCGCGACCCGGGCCACGGGGCCCGTACCGCCGACCAGGTTGCGGACCAGGACGTCGCCCTCGGCGATCTCCGGCATCTGCTCGGCCTGCACGTCCAAGGCCCGCCCGGTCGGTCCGGTGCCACCGGCGATGTCACGGCCCGCCAGTACTGGGCGACGGTCCGTGCCGTCGGCGCCCGCCTGCGCGTCCTCCGCATCGGCGCCCACTGTCCGCGGCGAGACCGGAACCGCGCGCAGCACCTTCAGCGCCCCGCCCCGGGCCAGGTCCGCCACCGTGGCCGTGCGCCAGTCGCGGGCCGAAGCCCCCGCCGCGTCCCACGCCGCCGTGTCGGCCAGCTCGGCCACCGTCCGCACCGCCGTCGCCAGTCCCTCGCGGGCCGTCGTGGCCTCGCGGGCCAGTTCCTGCGGGTCGACGTCGGCCCGGGAGGCACGGACCTGACGGGCGGGCGTCACGTCGACCACCTCGTCGAGCAGGTCGACCACGCTCACGGCCCGCGCCACCCCGGCCTGCGCCTCGAACCCGTCCGGGTCCTCGGCGTACGCCGTCCACGCGGAGAGGATCCGCTCCGTCACCCGCGCCCAGTCCACCGAACCCGAACGGGTGCCGCCGCGCCCCGGCGCCGACGGCTCGTCGGCCGTGTCGACGAAGAGGACCGTCTGGTACGCCGGCCGCGTCGGCTCCGGGCGTTGCAGTACCCACACCTGCAGGCCGATGTGGAGCGGGATCGCCGCCCCCGGCGGCAGGGCCGCCACCGCGCGCAGTGCGCCGCTGCGGATCAGCTCGGCGCGGATGCGGCGACCGGAGGAGCGGGACGCCGTCGCCGGCGGAAGGAGCAG
Organism: Streptomyces sp. JHA26; assembly: GCF_002005565.1. GTDB lineage: Bacteria > Actinomycetota > Actinomycetes > Streptomycetales > Streptomycetaceae > Streptomyces. The sequence goes on from NZ_BDJC01000020.1 coordinate 19,514, forward strand.
CACGGCGTGGCCGCCCGGTTCGAGGTGGGCCAGCGCGTGCTGGACCCAGGCCAGTTCGGACTCGGCGCGGGGCGGGAAGCCGTACGCCCAGCGGGAGTCGTAGGCCAGTTCGTCGTGGCCCCAGTCCCGGTCGCCGTAGGGCGGGTTGCACAGTACGGCGTCGACGGTGAGGTCCGGGAAGGCGTCGGCGCGCAGGCTGTCGCCCGGGCGCACGGTGACGTCCGCGCCCTCCCCGGCCGTCAGGGTCAGGCCGACCGCGGTGCGCCGCGCCTGGACGGGCAGGCTGTCCTGTCCGTACAGCGCGCGTGCGCCACGCGCGGCGGCGGCCGTCAGCAGGGTGCCGCTGCCGCAGGCGGGGTCGAGGACGTGGGCGGGGGAGCCCGGGACCAGGCGGGCCAGCAGGTCGGCGAGCGGGGTCGGAGTGCGGTAGGCGCCGCTGGCGGAGCTGTCCTCCAGTTCCCGCTCCGCCAGCACACCCAGCGCGGTCTGTGCGCCCTCGTCGCGGACGCAGAGCAGCAGGGCGCGCAGGACCGTGGTGTCGGCGGCGGTGAACCGGACGGGTCCGGTGTCCGGCACCACGTCCGCGACGCCGGCCGCCGCGTCGTTCGCCTGCTTCACCAGGTCGTCGTCGGGCAGTGCGAGCAGGCCGGCGAGGTCGTCGGCGGGGCGGCGGGCCGCTGCGAGAACCAGCACGAGCAGGTCGGACACACCCGTGCCCCCCTGTTCGCGCAGACGCAGGGTCGTGCGCAGCTCCCCGCTGGGTGTGGCCGCCGTGTGCTGTCCGCGCGAGGCGAGCCAGGCGCGGACCTCCTCCAAGTCGTAGAGCGGACTGCTGTCGGTGCCGCCCGAGGGGGCGGGGAAGTCGTCGTGCCGACGGCGCCAGTTGCTGACGGTGGCGCGCGTGACGCCCGCGATGCGGGAGATCTCGGCGGCTGTCACCTGGGCGGATGGTGCGGGTGGCTGCGACATGGCGTGGTCCTGGCTCCGATGGTCGACGTGGTCACACCATACAGCGCGCGTCAACTCGCACAAGCTGTTGGACAGCGCTTTCGTGTTCGTGCTTACATGGTCCTGCTTCCGCCGGTAGGCAGCACTCTACGGCGTGGAGCGGCAGCTTCATGGCCACAGTCATGCCTCAGAGCCATGCCTCAGAGCACCCAGAGCACCAGAGCGCTCAGAGGACCCACAGCCTTCACAGCCCTCATCCACTCGTCCCGCGCCGCCCGGCGGGTCGCCGGGGCCACGAGGGATCCGAGGCGGGGCGACGGCCCATCGACCACAACTCAGGGGGGACCCATGCGTCTGACCATGCCGACCGGCACGCCGGAAGGAATCCCGCTCACCGTCATGCCGTTCCGCGAGGACGCGGTCATCGGCACCATGTCCCTCGCGTCACTGGTGCGGCTCGTGCCGTCGCCGCGTCAGGAGGAGGACCCGCGCGCCCTGAAGACCGCGTCCGGGCACGACCGGCGTCGCGCCGAGCTGCGCGCCACCGTGCAGCGGACGCTGAAGTCCCAGAAGGGCAAGAACATCCCGGACTACGCCGAGTACATCGCCACCGGCGTTCTCGGCAAGCACGGCTCCGCCTGGTCCACGCCCCCGATCACGCTCTGGCACCCGGGCGAGATCGCCGCGATGAGCGACGAACTGATCGCTGGTTCCGGGCTGCGGACGCTGACCGTCGCCCCGGACGCCATGGTGATCGCCATCGACGGTGAGACCCAGACCACCGCCTGGCACGACATCTACCGGGACCCGGAATCCTTCGGCCTCACCTACGACGAGCTCGGCCGACGGGTCCGCATCCCCTTCGAGCTCTACATCGGCATCTCCCCGGCGGACGCCCGCCAGATCTTCTACGACCGCAACGTCAAGGGCGTCGACGTCGCCAAGAACCTGGCCATGTCCATGGACCAGCGCGACCTGGCCACCCGCCTCGCCTACACGGTCGGCGAGAAGCTCGAGGTCGAGTCCGACGGGCGGCGGATGCCGTTCGCCAAGCTGGTCAACGCCGGCAAGCGGCAGCTCACCAAGACCGACAAGGAGGTGGTGACGCTCTCCGCGCTGCGGGCGCTGATCGTCACCACCGTCTTCGGCGCCAAGGGCGTGCAGTACTCGGCGGACAACGTCAACGAGGGCGATCTGCCCCCCAACACCGACGCCGACGAGGTGACGGCGGTGGTCGTCCGTCTCGTGTCCCGGTTGATCGAGGACCGTTTCCCGGACTTCGCCCGGCGCAGCGCGATCACCGCCCCGGCCGTGATGGCGGGCCTGGGTGTCCTGCTCCACCGCGCGACCCCGTGGTGCGCCCCTCACGACGCCATGGGCTACGACACGGTGGAGCGCCTGCTCGCCGACGTCCGCTGGGAGCGCGAGCCCGTCTACTGGGACGGCGTCTGCGCCAGTGTGGGCGCCACCGGGCGTCTCAACTTCAGCGGCGGTGTGAAGGACTCCGCCGGCCGTGTCGCGGGCGCGCTCCTCGACCCGTACAGCGAACTGGGCCGCAAGGTCCGAGGCGTGCGCGGCTGAACCCGCGCGTGTGGCAGGGGGCGTTGACGTCGGGGTCTCCTCGGCCGAGCCCCCGCGCCGTGCCGTCGCCGCCTCCGTTCGATGACGGCGCCCCTGACGGCGCCCCCGGCGGCGGCCGTCCCGGTGACCGGACCGCCGGGCTCGCTCGCACACCCACCCGAACGCACACCCCGTGCGGCCTCCACCCGCACCGGCCGCGACCTGCCTTGGGAGGACCACCGTGACGATCACACCACACCCCGAGCTGATCCGTCGTCTCGCCGACGACTTCACCGCCCTGCAGGATGCCGTTCTCACCGACATGAACGGCGTTTGCGCCCCGGAGATCGCCGCAGCCCTCGAGGACGCCGCCCTCGTCGGCCCCGTCACCGTCGTTCTCGCTCACACCGACGTACTCGCCCGCGGGGCCGTCCGGCGGGCGGAGCTGTCGCAGCAGCCCCCCGAGCGGCTGCGACACCTGCGTGCGCACGCACGCAGGGTGCGACGAGCCCGGTCCCAGGCCGAGGCCCGGTACAAGAAGGAACGGGCCCGGCGGATCGGCAGCCGCTCCCGGCCGCTGGACTCGCTGGAGCTCCGCGTGGCGCGGGTGGCCTTCAGACCGGCGTACGACGAGAGCCTGCGGCAGGAACTGCGGGGGAGAGGGCTGCCGGACGGAACACCCCAGGCGCCGGAAGGCGACCTGGTCCGCTGGGCCTGGGAGCGGGAGACGGGAGTCCGTCGGCTTCCCGCGCGGGTGCGTGAGCTGTGCGACGGCGACGACGAGGATTTCGTCCGCGCCCTCCTGCTCGACGCGCGCGAGGAGGAGAATCCGTACCTTCAGCACGACGCCGTGGTCGAGCGGTGGGCTCGTCACACCCGCACCGCCCTGGCCTGGGGCCGCTACGCGATCGGACAGGCCGAACGGGAGGCAGCCGCGTGCGCTCCCGCCGTACGGCGGACGCGACTGGAGGCACTTGACGACGCCTACCAGGACGCCGCCGTTCTCGCCGCCCGCTGCCGCGAAGCACAGCTACGGACGACGGACCTCCACGACCGCATGCAGACCGCTGTGGTGACGGGACCCGGAGGGGAACTCGTCGGCGAGTGCCGCGCCGCGGCCCTGGCACGTTTCGCGGAGGCCCAGCCCGAGGCGTGGCACCGCGTACGCGAACTGACCACACGGCACCGGGTGGACTGCCCGGAGCAGGCCGACGGCTGCCCGCACTGCCACCACGCTCTTGCCACCGTGCTCGCCGACTCCCTGCCCGACGGCACGGACGAGGACGACGACGCGGGGCGTCCGGACGAGGACGTCGACGTCACCTACGGGGACCGCTACGCCCTGCTCACCGACCTCCCCGACTCCGCCGTCGTGGCCGTCGCCGACGCCGCGGCCGGAGGCGACTCCGCGCTGTGCGGTTACGGCTGGGCCGCCGAGGACGGGGCCACCGGCCACGGCGACTCCCTGGCCTCGAGCAGCGGGGAGGCCGAGGTCATCGGAGTCTGCGCCGCCGCCCTCAGCCTCCTCGATCACCACGAGGACGCGCCCGTCGTCGTCCTGTGCGACAGCGTCCAGGCGGTCAAGGCGGTCGACACCGCCCTCGGCTCGGGCGACGCCGAAACCGCTCGCCGTGTTCTCGTCTTCCCCGAGGGCCGCGAGCTGCTGCACCGCTTGGTACGCCATCGCCACCGCGTCCAGGTGCGCTGGCTGAAGGGACACGTCGGGCACGAGCTCAACGAAGCCGCGGACGCCTTGGCCCGCTTCGCGTTCCGCCGCGTGACCGGCCGCATACCTTCCGGTGCGGTTCGACGGGAGGAAACGCGAATCCTCCGCTCGCTCGGCCGGGAACCCGGCCCCCTCGCGGCCGCGGCCTGAGTGCGCGCGGTTGTGCTTTCGTGCGCACGGGCTGGCCGCAAAATGTCTCTTGAAGCTCGTGACACGATCATGTTGCTGGCACGGACTGGGTGCAGCCCGAGTCCCGGCTCCAGTGATGAGAACCGGCATGTCGGCATTGTCAGAAGCGTCAGGCACACTGCGCCGTATGGACTTGGTGACCGCACACGACTACGCCTGGATCCGCACGTCGCCGCTCTTCCGCCACATGAGGGAGAGCGGCTACACCTTGACACTGATTCGGGGGCGGAGCCCGCAGGAGGTGCTGCAGGCGATGGAGGCGGAACCGCGCGGCACCGGGGAGTGGACCGGCCTGGTCATCGACATCACCGATGCCCACGGAGAGCGTCTGTACAAGGAATGGACCTACGAGGAGATCGCGGCGGCTTCCGACCGCGGACGGGTGTCGGTGCCCGCCCGCGTACCGGTCCGCGGAAATTCCGTGGCTCCGCCCACGCACTCCTCCCTACACTCACCAACCGGCAAGCACACGCGGTCCCGTCGGGGCCGCGCATCCGCGACCAGTGAGGGGAGACCGCCGTGCGTGACCGCACCGCCGTCGTCGCTCCCCGTTCCCGGTACACGGTGATCCTGGTGTCCCGGACCCTCCGGTGCCCGCTGCGCGGCCGGTACCGGATGCCCGTGACGTCCGCCTGAACCACGCTCCGCCGCATCCCGCCGACCCCCTGTGAGGGCGTCGGCGGGACGCGACGTGCGCTCGGCGCGCGTCCGGGGAATCGCGCTGCCCGTTTACGGACCGTCCATCCGAAAGGCCACGCGGCCATGCGCAGCACCCCTCTCACCACCGTCCGCAACCTCGGCATCCTCGCCCACGTCGACGCGGGCAAGACCACCGTCACCGAGCGGATCCTCTACGCCACCGGCACCACCCACAAGCGCGGCGAGGTCCACGACGGCACGACCGTCACCGACTTCGACCCGCAGGAGCGCGACCGCGGCATCACCATCTTCGCCGCGGCCGTCAGCTGCTCCTGGGACGGTCACCGGATCAACCTGATCGACACTCCGGGGCACGTCGACTTCGCCGACGAGGTGGAGCGCTCCCTGCGCGTGCTGGACGGCGCGGTCGCCGTGTTCGACGCCGTCGCCGGCGTGGAGCCGCAGAGCGAGTCCGTGTGGCGGCAGGCCGACCGGCACGGCGTGCCAAGGATCGCGTTCGTCAACAAGATGGACCGGGCCGGCGCCGACCTGGACGCGGCCGTCACCTCCCTCCGCGAACGGCTCCACCCGGCGCCCCTGGCCGTGCAGGTGCCCATCGGCGCGGAGGACGGCTTCACCGGCGTCGTCGACCTGCTGCGCATGCGCGCGCTGGTGTGGGCGGACGGCGCGCAGGCGCCCGAGGAACGACCGGTGCCGGACGCCCTGCGCGCGGAGGCGGCACACCGGCGGCGGGCGCTGGAGGAGGCCGTGGCCGAACGTCACCCGGCCGCGCTGGAGGAGTTCTGCGACCGGGAGACGCTGAGCACCGCCACCCTCGCCGCGGCGCTGCGCGACCTGACCCGTGCCGGCGACGCCGTGGTCGTGCTGTGCGGCTCGGCGTACCGCAACCGCGGCATCGAGCCCCTGCTGGACGCCGTGGTGGCCTACCTGCCGTCCCCGGCGGACGTGCCCCCGGTGCGCGGCACGCACGACGGCACGGAGCAGGAGCGGGCCGCCGATCCGGCCGCACCGCTGGCCGCGCTGGCGTTCAAGGTCAACGCGACCCCGACGGGGCGGCTGACGTATCTGAGGCTGTACTCGGGCACGATCGAGAAGGGGGACACCGTGTGGGACGCGGGCACGAACCGCACCGAGCGCATCGGCCGCATCCTGCGCGTGCGGGCCGACCGGCACGACCCGCTGGAGCGGGCGGTCGCCGGGGACATCGTCGCCGTGGTCGGGCTGAAGTCCGCCCGCGCCGGCTCGACCCTGTGCGCGCCGGGCGCCCCGATCGTCCTGGAGCCCCCGGGCGTGGCCGAACCGGTCGTGCACGTCGCCGTCGAGGCCCGCCGGTCCGCCGACACCGACCGGCTGGCCACCGCGCTGGCCCGGCTCACCGAGGAGGACCCCTCGCTGGCCGTGCGGAGCGACCCGGAGACCGGGCAGACCGTGCTGTCCGGCATGGGCGAACTGCACCTGGAGGTCGCGGTGGAACGCGTCCGGCGCGAGTACGGCGTCGAGGTCGCCGTGGGCCGCCCGGGTGTGGCGTACCGCGAGACGGTCAGCGGGGGCGTGACCGGCTTCGTCTTCCGGCACGTCAAACAGGACGGCGGGGCCGGGCAGTTCGCGCACGTCGTGCTGGACGTCGAACCGTGGGACGAGGGCGGCTTCGTGTTCCGGTCGGCGGTCGTCGGCGGGCGCGTGCCGCAGGAGTTCGTCCGGGCCGTCGAGGCCGGCTGCCGGGACGCGCTCGCCGAGGGGCCGCTGGGCGGTCACCCGGTGACCGGGCTCCGCGTCACGCTCACCGACGGGTCGACCCATGTGAAGGACTCCTCGGACACCGCGTTCCGCACCGCCGGCCGGTTCGGACTGCGGGACGCCCTGCGGGCCTGCGCGATGGTGCTGCTGGAACCGGTCGTCGAGGTCACGGCCACCGTGCCCGAGGACGCGGTGGGCGGGGTGCTCGGTGATCTGGCCGCCCGCCGCGGCCGGGTGACCGGCTCCGTCACCCGGTCCGGTGCGACGGTCGTCACCGCGACGGTGCCGCTGGCCGAACTGTTCGGCTACGCGACCCGGTTGCGCAGCCGCACCCAGGGCCGCGGCACCTTCACCGCCCGGCCCACCGGTTACGCCCCCGCACCGGCCCCCGCGCCCGCGCGGTGAGCGGTGAGCGGTGAGGCGTGACGGCGGCCCCTCCCACGACCCGGCCGGGAGGGGCCGCCACCGCCGCCACCGTCACCGCCGCCGCACGAGCACACCCGGACCGTCGGCGCCGGTCACGGGCGTGCCCGCCGGTGCCGGGATCAGGGGTACTGCGCGACCTTCGACGGCACGGTGTCCGTCCCGGACGTCGGGGCGCCGGTGTCGTTGATGACGTGTTCGTACTGTCCGTGTCCGCTCAGTGAGACGACCAGCAGGCCGTGGAAGCGCACGCCGGGCCGGTTCGGTGCGGCGAAGCCGTGGTGCTGGACGATGGAGGGGTTCACGTTGTAGTAGCAGTAGCTGCCCATGCCCCAGCCCTCGTGGGTGGTGACGTGGTCGGCGACCTTGTAGGCGGCGTATCCCTTGACCGGGCCGTTCTGGATGGCGGCCTGGTCGGGGGCGTCGTAGGCCTTCTCGTTCTGGAAGAAGACCGTGCGGCCGCGTTCGCCGTTCCATTGCACGTCGTACTTGTTGAAGTGCTCGACGAACAGTCCGGTGGCCAGGACGTCGTGGCCGTTGACGACGACGCCGTAGTCGCAGCGGTTGGTCTCCCAGCCGACGCCGTCGCCGTGGTCGGCGCGCCAGACCCAGGTGTGGTCGACGATGGTGTGCCGGGCGTTGATCGCCATGGCGGTGGTGGCCCGGCCGGGGCCGGCCCCGCCGATCCGGATGAAGACGTCCTGCACGGTGATGGGGTTGGTCGAGTGGTTCCGGGAGGCGCCCTGCGGGCCGACCTCCAGCAGGACGGGCGAGTTGACCGGTCCGGCGTCGACCAGGAAGCCGGCCAGCCGTACGCCGTCCACGTCGGCGACCTTCAGGGCGGTGACACCGTGGTCGGGGACCAGGGTGGCGTAGCCGAGGCCCAGGACGACCGTGCCGGGGCGGTTCACCCTCACCGGCCGGTCGACGTGGTAGATGCCCGGGGTGAGCAGCAGGTGGAGGCCCTGCTCGAGCGCCTGGTTGAGGGTGGCGGCCGAGTCGCCGGGCCTGGCGACGTAGAAGCGCTCCAGCGGCAGGGAGGTGCCGCGCGGGGTGCCGTTGCCCCAGGTGACGCCGCGGGAGCCGGTCCGCAGGGCGGGCAGGAAGACACGGTACCGGTCGCCGTCGAGGTACAGGAACGGCTTCTCGCGGGAGCGGGGTGTCCGGTCGAGGGTGGTGTAGGGCGGGTCGGGGAAGCTCTGGGCGGGGGCGCCCTCGACTCCCGAGAACACCATGTTCCACACGGCGTTGGTCCAGCCGCCGACCGTGCTGTCCCGGGTGTACCACTGCTGCTGTGAGTACGGTCCGACCGTGCCGTCGATGCGGCTGTCGGCGATGTAGCCGCCGCTGGCCCAGCCGTAGCCGGACGGTGCGAGGTCGAGGCCGCCGCGGACGTGCATGCGGCGGAAGGGTGCGGCCTGTGCGACCGCCCACCGGTTGGTGCCGTTGACGGGGACGAGGGCGAGGTTCTCCGCCGAGCGCCAGAAGTTCTGGGTGGCGTTGCCGTCGAACCAGCCGGCGTCGACGGTGACGTCGCCGTTGATGGTGGTGTCGTCGGGGGAGAGGCCGAGTCCGGAGATGGAGGTGTAGAAGCCGATCTGGGCGGTGAGGCCGTGGTAGGTGCCCGGTTTGAACAGCAGTTGGTAGCGGCCGGTGCCGAACTGGGCCGATTCCTGCTGCCGGAAGACCTCGTCCAGCCGGGCCTGGATGCCGGGCGTGGACGGGTCGAAGACGATCACGTTCGGACCAAGGTCGCCACCGCCCTTCAGCCGGTGCGGTTTCCGGTGCCTCGCCGCGGGCGCGGCGGAGGCCGCCGAGGGCAGTCCGGCCAGGACCGGGGCGGCGGCCGCGGCGCCGAGCAGGGTGCGGCGGCCGATGGCCGATGGCCGGGAGGACGACGGGGAGTCGGACGTCATGGGGCGGCTCTCCTGGTTCAGGAAGTGAACGGCGTGGGGTGCTGGGAGCGCTCTCTCGACGCTGAATGGTTCATCCCCGGAACAGATGAGTCAAGGGGTGCGGCGAGAGTGCGGTGAGAGGGGGGCGAGTCCGTCGAAACCCTTGACGTTCTGCCGTGAGAAGGTTTAACTCACGTCCTAAATTAAGTGGTGATGCGCTGCCTCCGCGTGGAGGCGGCCGCCTTCGTGCAAGGGCGTCACCCCCTGCACCCCGGAAAGGGACATCAGGAGCCATGCGCAGTATCCGAGCCGCGGCCACAGGCGCCGTCATCCTGTCTCTCGCACTCGCCGCCTCGGCCTGCGGAGGCGGATCGAGCACGGGCGGCGGGTCCAACGACTCGCCGAAGGAACTGACCTACTGGGCCTCCAACCAGGGCGCCAGCATCGAGGTCGACAAGAAGGTCCTCCAGCCCGAGCTCGACAAGTTCGAGAAGCAGACCGGCATCAAGGTGAAGCTGGAGGTGGTGCCCTGGTCCGACCTGCTCAACCGGATCCTCACCGCCACCACCTCCGGCCAGGGCCCGGACGTGCTGAACATCGGCAACACCTGGTCCGCCTCCCTCCAGGCCACCGGCGCCCTGCTGCCCTGGGACGCGAAGAACTTCGACAAGATCGGCGGCAAGGACCGCTTCGTCGACTCCGCGCTCGGCTCCACCGGCGTCCAGGGCCAGGACCCGGCGGCGGTCCCGCTGTACTCGATGGCCTACGCGCTCTACTACAACAAGCAGATGTTCGCCGACGCCGGCATCGACGGTCCGCCGGCCACCTGGGACGAGCTGGTCGCCGACGGCAAGAAGCTGTCGAAGGACGGCAAGTGGGGCATAGGCATGGAGGGCTCGAACCCCTCCGAGAACATCCACCACGCCTTCGTCTTCGCCAAGCAGCACGGCGCCGACTTCTTCACCGCCGACGGCAAGGCCGACTTCACCAACGACGGCGTGGTCACCGCGGTCAAGCAGTACGTCGACCTCATGGCCGAGGACAAGGTCATCGCCCCGGGCAACGCCGAGTACGCCCAGAACCAGTCGGTCAGCGACTTCGCCAAGGGCAAGACCGGCATGCTGCTGTGGCAGTCCGCCTCCGCCAACCTCAAGTCCCAGGGCATGAGCGAGGACGCCTACGGCATCGCCCCCGTGCCCGTGCAGTCCGGCACCCCCGGCGCCGGCAAGCAGGTCAACTCGATGGTCGCCGGCATCAACCTCGCCGTCTTCAAGAACACCGACAACCTCGACGGCGCCACGCAGTTCGTGAAGTTCATGACCAGCGACGCCGAGCAGAAGATCCTCAACACGGCGTACAGCTCCATCCCGCCGGTCAAGGCCGCCCAGGAGGACGCCGCCTTCACCTCCCCGGCCAACGCCGTACTGAAGGACACCCTCGCCAAGAGCGCCGTCGCCCTGCCGCAGGTGCCGGACGAGTCCCAGTTCGAGACCGCCGTCGGCACGGCCATCAAGGAACTGTTCGCCGACGCCGCCGCCGGACGCGAGGTGACCACCGACTCGGTCAAGGCCGCGCTCACCAAGGCGCAGCAGCAGATGCCCAAGAAGTGAGTCCCGACACCGCCATGACTGCCACTGCACCCGCAGCGCAGGCCACCGTGCGGAAGAGCTCCCCCGGCGCGGCGCGCGACCCCCGCCGCCGCCCCGGGCGGATCCGCCGCATCGGACTGCCCTACCTGCTCCTCCTGCCCGCCCTGCTCCTCGAACTCCTCGTCCACCTCGTGCCGATGGTCATCGGCGTCGTGATGAGCTTCAAGGAACTCACCCAGTTCTACATCCGCGACTGGAGCACCGCGCCCTGGGCTGGCTTCGACAACTACTCGGTGTCGGTGGACTTCGACGCCCCCGTCGGCAAGGCCCTGCTCCACTCGTTCCTCGTCACCATCGCCTTCACCCTGCTCTCCGTCGGCCTGTGCTGGCTGATCGGCACGGCGGCGGCCGTCTTCATGCAGGACGCCTTCCGCGGCCGCGGCCTGCTGCGCGCCCTGTTCCTGGTCCCGTACGCCCTGCCGGTCTACGCGGCCGTCATCACCTGGGTGTTCATGTTCCAGCACGACAACGGCCTGGTGAACCACGTCCTGCACGACCAGCTCGGCCTCACCGACGAGCCGTCGTTCTGGCTGATCGGCGACAACAGCTTCGTCGCGCTGCTGGTCGTCTCGGTGTGGAAGGGCTGGCCGTTCGCCTTCCTCATCGTGATGGCCGGCCTGCAGAACATCCCGCGCGAGCTGTACGAGGCCGCCGCCCTCGACGGCGCCGGAATGCTCCAGCAGATCCGCCGCATCACCCTGCCGTCGCTCCGCCCGGTCAACCAGGTCCTGGTCCTGGTGCTGTTCCTGTGGACGTTCAACGACTTCAACACCCCGTACGTCATGTTCGGCAAGACCGCCCCCGAGGCCGCCGACCTCATCTCGGTCCACATCTACCAGGCGTCCTTCGTCACCTGGAACTTCGGCACCGGCGCCGCGATGTCGGTCCTGCTCCTGCTCTTCCTGCTCCTCGTCACGGGCGTCTACCTCGCCCTCACCTCGCGCGGACGGAGGACCGCCTCATGAGCTCGCCCCGGTCCCCGATGGCCCCGTCCCGCTCCTTCCTGTGGTCCCGGCGGGTCTTCCTGACCCTGCTCACCGGCTTCGTGCTGGTCCCGGTCTACGTGATGGTCTCCAGCTCGCTGAAGCCGCTCGCCGACGTCACCGGCAAGTTCCGCTGGCTGCCGACCGAGCTGACGATCCGCCCGTACATCGACATCTGGTCCACGGTGCCGCTCGGCCGCTACTTCGTGAACTCGCTGATCGTGGCGGGTGCGGCGACCGTCTGCTCGGTGGTGATCGCGGTGTTCTCCGCGTACGCCGTCAGCCGTTACGACTTCCGCGGCAAGCGCGTCTTCACGGTGACCGTGCTGTCGACGCAGATGTTCCCGGGCATCCTGTTCCTGCTGCCGCTGTTCCTCATCTACGTCAACATCGGCAACGCCACCGGCATCGCCCTGTTCGGCTCGCGCGGCGGCCTGATCCTGACGTACCTGACCTTCTCCCTGCCGTTCTCCATCTGGATGCTGATCGGCTACTTCGACTCGGTCCCCAAGGACCTCGACGAGGCGGCCGAGGTGGACGGCTGCGGGCCGCTCGGCGCGCTGTTCCGCGTCGTCGTCCCGGCGGCCGTCCCCGGCATCGTCGCGGTCGCCGTCTACGCCTTCATGACCGCCTGGGGCGAAGTCCTCTTCGCGTCCGTGATGACCAACGACACCACCCGCACCCTCGCCGTCGGCCTCCAGGGCTACTCCACCCTCAACGACGTGTACTGGAACCAGATCATGGCCGCATCGCTCGTGGTGAGCGTGCCCGTGGTCGCCGGCTTCCTGCTGCTGCAGCGCTACCTCGTCGCAGGCCTGACGGCGGGAGCCGTCAAGTGACCGGCTCTCCCGCTCCCGAAAGGACTTCCGTGACCATCGACTACGCCGCCCTCCCCGACGACTTCCTGTGGGGCACGGCCACCTCGGCGTACCAGATCGAGGGGGCCGTGGCGGAGGACGGCCGTTCCCCGTCGATCTGGGACACCTTCTCGCACACCCCGGGGAGGATCGACAACGACGACCACGGCGACGTCGCCTGCGACCACTACCACCGCTGGCGCGAGGACATCGACCTGATGCGCCGCCTCGGCACCAACGCCTACCGCCTCTCCGTCGCCTGGCCGCGCGTCGTGCCGGGCGGCGACGGCCCGGTGAACGACAAGGGCCTGGCCTTCTACGACCGGCTGGTCGACGGCCTGCTCGAGGCCGGCATCACCCCGTCGGTCACCCTCTACCACTGGGACCTGCCCCAGGTCCTCCAGGACCGCGGCGGCTGGCCCGAGCGCGACACCGCCGAGCACTTCGCCGCGTACGCCTCCGCGGTCGCCGAACGCCTCGGCGACCGCGTGAGCCACTGGGCGACCCTCAACGAGCCCCTGTGCTCGGCCTGGATCGGCCACCTCGAGGGCAAGATGGCCCCGGGCTGGACGGACCTGACGGCAGCGGTCCGCGCCTCCTACCACCTCCTGCTCGGCCACGGTCTGGCCGCCCGCGCCATCCGCGCCGCGGCCCCCGACGCCCAGGTCGGCATCGTCAACAACCTCTCCACCATCCACGCCGCGAGCGACCGCCCCGAGGACCGGGCGGCGGCGGTCCGCATGGACGGCCACACCAACCGCTGGTGGCTGGACCCCGTGCACGGCCGGGGCTTCCCGGAGGACATGCGCGAGGTCTACGGCGTCGAACTCCCGGAGAAGCAGGGCGACCTGGAGACCATCGCGGCCCCGCTCGACTGGCTCGGCCTGAACTACTACTTCCCGCAGGTGGTGGCCGACGACCCGGACGGCCCCGCCCCCCGCGCCGCGTTCGTGCGCCGGGACGGCGTACCGCGCACCGGCATGGACTGGGAGATCGACGCGAGCGGCATCGAGACCCTGCTGCTGCGCCTGACGAACGAGTACGGCGCCCGCAAGCTCTACGTCACCGAGAACGGCTCCGCCTTCCCGGACGTCGTCCGCCCCGACGGCACCGTCGACGACCCGGAGCGCCAGGACTACCTGACCCGTCACCTGGCCGCCTGCGCCGACGCCGCCCGCAAGGGCGCCCCGCTGGCCGGCTACTTCGCCTGGTCGCTGCTGGACAACTTCGAATGGGCGTACGGCTACGACAAGCGCTTCGGCCTCGTCCACGTCGACTACGACACCCAGGTCCGCACGATCAAGGGCTCCGGCCACCGGTACGCGGACATCATCCGCGGCCACGGCGACCCCGCGCGGCGGGCGGCCTGACACACCCACGTCACCGGTGGGCGCGGGCGAACGGCCCGCGCTCACCGGTGACGTGGTCCGGGCGACTACAACCGGCGGAGCACAGAGCTCAGCGTCTCGATCTCCCGCGCGGAGAGCTTGTCGGTGAAGTGGCGGCGCACGGCGGCCTCCAGGCCGGGGTGCACGGAGGCGACGGCCCGACGCCCGGCGTCGGTGAGGACGACGGTGACACCGGCGGCGCGTTCGCGGGTGACGAGGCCGCGCTTGTCCATGCGGGTGAGCTGGTGGGAGACGCGGGTGCGGTCCCAGCCGAGCGACGCGGCGAGCTCGCTCTGGCGCAGGGCGCCCCCGGCCTTGTTGAGGTCGACCAGGATCGTCAGGTCCGGCTCGGACAGGCCCGCCGCCTCGGCGGTGTCCGCGATCACGCGGGCACGCACGACCTCGTGGGCGCGCTTGAAGGCGGACCAGAGGTCGACGGGCCCCGGTGCGGTGCCCCCCGTGGACTCGTCCGGGCCGGTGGCCCCGCCGCCAGGTGTTGACATGTCAACACTCCCTTCCTAGTGTTGAGATGTCAACACTAACAGGCGGCCGCTCCCTCGCCCGCCTGTGAGTGCGTCGGGACGTCCACGCGAAGAAGGCTGCGAGTCATGAACACATCCGCATCACCGCTCGCCGAACTGGCCCGGTCCGGAAAACCGATCGGAGTGGGCATCATCGGACTCGGCGCCCGGGGGAGCTGGGCCCAGCGCTCCCACCTGCCGGCCCTGCGCGCCCTCCCGGGCTACGAACTGAGGGCGCTGAGCACGAGCTCGAAGCGGTCGGCGGAACTCTCCGGACACACCCACGGCGTGCCCCGCACCTTCGGGACCGCGGCCGAGCTGGCCGCCTGCGACGACGTGGACCTCGTGGTCGTGGCGGTCAAGGTGCCGCACCACCGGGAGCTGGTGACCGCGGCGCTGGACGCCGGCAAGGGCGTGCTGTGCGAATGGCCGCTGGGCAACGGGCTCGCGGAGGCCGAGGACATGGCCCGGCTGGCGCGCGACCGCTCCGTGCCGACCGCCGTCGGACTCCAGGCGCGGTCGCACCCGGTCCTCGCCCACATGCGGGATCTCGTGGCCGACGGATACGTGGGGGAGGTGCTGTCGACGACGGTCGTCGGATCCGGCGGCGCCTGGGGCGCCACCGTCGGTCCCGGCGACCACTACGTGCTCGACGCCGCCAACGGCGCGACACTGCTGACCGTTCCGTTCGGCCACGCCCTCGACGGGCTCGCGTCCGTGCTGGGGGAGCCCGAGGAACTGCGGATCCACCTGGCGTCGCGCCGTACGTCGGCCGTGGACACCGAGAGCGGACGGCCCGTGCCCATGACCGCCGCCGACCAGGTGGTGGCCTCGGGGCGGCTGCCCGGCGGCGCGGTGGTCACCTTCCACTACCGCGGAGGCATGTCCCGGGGCACCAACTTCCGCTGGGAGATCAACGGCACCGAGGGCGACCTCGTCCTCACCGCCCCGGTCGGCCACCCCCAGCTCAGCCCGCTCACCCTGGAGGGCGGCCGCGGAACGTCCACCGGCCTCGCCCCCCTCACGGTGCCGGAACGGTACCTCCGCGTCCCGCACCTGGACCCGCGCGCCGACGCGCCGGCCTACGCGGTCGCCCACGCCTACCGGCAGTTCCTGGACGACCTGCGCGAGGGCACCTCGCACGTCCCCGACTTCGCCCACGGCGCCGCCCGGCACCGCAGCATCGCCTCCACCACGACGAGCACCTGACCGGACGCGACCCCGGCCCACCGGGCCACTGCGCCGCGTCCACCGTGTATGCCGTCATGTACGGAGGTGTTGCCCGTCACGGACTGTCGACACGACCCGCGGACGGATGCGAGGCGAGGTACCCCCGTCCCCCCGGACGTGGGCGCCCCCGTCTCGTTGATGACGTGTTCGTACTGTCCGTGCCCGCTCAGTGAGACGACCAGCAGGCCGTGGAAGCGCACGCCGGGCCGGTTCGGTGCGGCGAAGCCGTGGTGCTGGACGATGGAGGGGTTCACGTTGTAGTAGCAGTAGCTGCCCATGCCCCAGCCCTCGTGGGTGGTGACGTGGTCGGCGACCTTGTAGGCGGCGTATCCCTTGACCGGGCCGTTCTGGATGGCGGCCTGGTCGGGGGCGTCGTAGGCCTTCTCGTTCTGGAAGAGGACCGTGCGGCCGCGTTCGCCGTTCCATTGCACGTCGTACTTGTTGAAGTGCTCGACGAACAGTCCGGTGGCCAGGACGTCGTCGCCGTTGACGACGACGCCGTAGTCGCAGCGGTTGGTCTCCCAGCCGACGCCGACGCCGTGGACGGCGACCCGAACACCCGCTGGGCCAGCGACTGGAGCGACCCGCAGTGGCTGCGGGTGGACCTCGGCACCCGCACCACCTTCCGCCACGTGCAGCTGCACTGGGAGACCTCCTACGCCAGGGCCTACACCGTCCAGACCTCCGACGACGGCACGAACTGGCGGACCGTGCGCACGGTGACCGACGGCAACGGCGGCGTCGACGACCTCGACGTGACCGGCACCGGCCGCTACGTCCGCGTCAACGGCACCGCACGCGGCACCGGCTACGGCTGCTCGCTGTACGAGTTCGGCGTCTACACCTGACCTGCGCCGGATACCGCTAGGGTGACGACTAGGGTGACGACCTGACGGTGCCGTTCCGCGTACGGAGGAGTGTCCTGTGACCGCCGGTGTATCCAGACCCCGCATCGACACCAGCAAGCCGCACCCCGCCCGGGTCTACGACTGGCTGCTGGGCGGCAAGGACAACTACCCCGTCGACCAGCAGGTCGGCGAGACCCTCCCGGAGGAGGCGCGGGGCAACGCGGCCCGCAACCGCGCGTTCATGCACCGCGCGGCGGCCTGGCTGGCGAAGAACGGCGTCGACCAGTTCCTGGACATCGGCACCGGCATCCCCACCGAACCCAACCTGCACCAGATCGTGCAGGGCATCAGGCCGGACGCCCGGATCGTCTACGCGGACAACGACCCGATCGTCCTCAGGCACGCGGAAGCGCTGCTGACCAGCACCCCGCAGGGCGCCACGCACTTCCTCCACGCGGACGTACGGCAGCCCGAGGCGATACTCGAACGAGCCCGTGAGGTACTGGACTTCGACCGCCCGGTCGCCCTCTCCCTGATCGCGCTCCTGCACTTCCTGCCCGACGACGAGGACCCGTACCGCATCGTGCGCACCCTCGTGGGGGCCCTCCCCTCCGGCAGTCACCTGCTCCTCTCGCACGGCACCGCCGACCAGCACCCGGAGCTGAAGCAGGAGACCGAGGCCGCGTACAAGAAGGGCGCCATCCCGCTGCGGATGCGCACCCGGAGCGAGGTCGAGCCCTTCTTCGCCGGGCTGGAACTCGTCGCGCCCGGCCTGGTGTTCGCCACCGAGTGGTACCGGGAGGAGCCCGCACCGGTGCAGGAGCGCAGCGGTTTCTACGTGGGCGTGGCGCGGGTCCCCTGACCGGCGCGATCCGTACGGAGGGGGTGGCCCACGTCCGCCGGGCCGCCTTGACGTGAGCCGGAACCGGCCGATACTTGTGCGCAGCATGGGTCGGTCGGTGTCCGTGAACGGCGCGAGACGGGACGACGGATGAAGAAGAGACTGTGTGTCGCGGGAGTCGTCCTCGGGATCCTCGTCACCTGCGGCACGCTGCCGGCGCACGCGTCCCCGGGCCCGCGACCGGGCGGCCGTGCTCTCCCGTTGGGCCCCTCCGACCTGTCCGAGTCCCGCACCACGACGACCCTGCAACCGGGCGTCATCCTCACCCGCATCGTGCGCGGCGACGACGACCCGTCCCTGCGCTGGACGGTGGAGGTCTCCATCCCCGGCGGCGAGACCTCACCGGACCCCGACGCACCGCCGACCACGCTGAAGGACAGGGCGAGCGCCGACGAACTGGCCGCCCGACTGCGGCAGGACGGCTTCCAGGTCCGCGTCGAGGAGGTGACGACGGAGAGGACGGTCGACTACGCGGGCGGCACCCTCGGCTGGCGGGTCCGCGTCGGATCGTTCGACTCCCAGGCCGCCGCGACGGCCGAACGCACCCGCCTGCGAACGGCCGGACACACCGGATCCGCCGTGTTCACCGGCTGGGACGGCGGCGCCGCCGACCGCGGCCCCTGGCACGTCGACGTGCTCACCATCGACCCGCACGCGTTCCGGGGAAAGCTGGAGGCCTCCTACGGCCCCGACATCGAGAACCGGGAGACCACCAGCGCCCTGGCGAACGCGGCCGGTGCGACGGCGGCGGTCAACGCCGGCTTCTTCGTCCTCGACCCGAAGGCGGGCGCCCCCGGCGACCCCACCGGAGTGGGCGTCTACGACGGACGCCTGCTCAGCGAACCGGTGAACGGCCGCCCGGCCCTGGTCATCCACGACAACGGCAGACGGACGCAGATCGCCCGCTACACCTGGCGGGGCCGGATCACGACCCGCGGCACCTCGCTCCCCCTGAACGGCGTCAACCGCGTCCCCGGCCTGATCAGAAACTGCGGCGGCGGCGAGGGCGGCCGGCCCACGCCCCTCCCGCTGCACGACGTGACCTGCACGAACCCGGACGAACTCGTCGCCTTCACCCCCGACTACGGAGCGAAGACCCCGTCCGGCGAGGGCGTGGAGGCGGTACTGGACGCCCACGACCGGGTCGTGGAGCTGCGCTCACCGCGCGGCGGACAGCTCCCGGAGGGTGGCACCTCGGTCCAGGCGACCGGCAACCGCGTCGCGGACCTGACGGCCCTGGCCCGCCCGGGCACCCGCGTGAACCTGGCGACGACCCTGCTGGACGACCGGGGCAGGCGCGTCACGCCGTCCCCCGAGACCGACATCGTCAACGCCGCACCCGAACTGGTCCGCGACGGACGCCTCCACGTCACCCCGGTCACCGACGGCATGGTCCGCCCGGACGACCCGAGCTGGTACTACGGCTGGGCCCACAAGCGCAACCCACGCACCCTCGCCGGAGTGGACGCGGCCGGCCGCACGGTGCTCATCACGGCCGACGGACGCAGCACCGAGGCCCTCGGCCTGAGCATCACGGAGAGCGCCAGGATCGCCAAGGCGCTCGGACTGCGCGACGCGGTCAACCTCGACGGAGGCGGCTCGACGACGATGGTGGCCGGTGGCAGGGTCATCAACGACCCGTCCGACGCGGCGGGCGAACGCCCGGTTGGGGACGCCCTGTTGATCCTGCCCCGCCGCGACGGCGCCTGACCCGGACCTCCACGACCGACCACAGGACGCACCACCGCACCACCGCACCACCGCACCACGAACAGCAACCCACCCAGGGAGCCGCCGTGTTCGCGAACGTGCTCACCGTCCTCGGCCCGTCGCGAGCGAGACTCCTCCTGGTCCTCGCCGTACTGCTGGCCGTCCTGACGCCGACGGCACCCGGAGCCCTGGCCGCCGGGAAACCGCGGGCCGGCGCCACCCGCCCCGGCGCGGAGGTCGTCGCCGTCACCCGGGTCGCGGACCGGCAGGTCGACCTGTCGGTCCGGTCCACGGCCCTCGGCGGCCGCACCGTCGACGTCCGCCTGCTCACCCCCGACGGCTGGAACCCGCACGACCGGCGCCACCGGCAGCACTGGCCCACCCTCTGGCTCCTGCACGGCTGCTGCGGCGACTACACGTCGTGGACGAGCATGACGGACCTGGCGCGGACCGACAGCCTGCGCGACGTCCTCGTCGTCATGCCCGAGGCGGGCTGGAACGGCTGGTACAGCGACTGGTGGAACCACGGCGAGGGCGGCGACCCGGCCTGGGAGACCTTCCACACCGGGGAACTGCGCCGCCTCCTGGAACGCGACTGGGGCGCGGGCCCCGACCGTGCGGTCGCCGGCCTGTCGATGGGAGGCCAGGGCGCCCTGCTGTACGCCGCCCGGCACCCGGGGATGTTCAGGGCGACGGCGGCGTTCTCCGGCTCCGCCCACCCCCTCCTCGACGACGAGTCGGTCGACCGCATCATGGGCTTCTTCGCCGGCCAGAACACCGACCCGCTCCGCGTCTGGGGCGACCCGGTGGCCCAGCGCCGGATCTGGGAGGCCCACGACCCGTACCACCTGGCGAAACGACTCCGCTCGATCCCGGTCTACCTGTCCTGCGGCGACGGCACCACCGGCCCCCTGGACGCACCGGGCGCCACGAGCGCCCTGGAGGCCGACTTCAACCGGCAGAACCACGCACTGGCGGGGGAGCTGCGCAGGGTGGGGGCGCGGCACCTGACGACCCACTTCTACGGGCCGGGGACGCACGGCTGGGCGTACTGGGAGCGGGAGCTGCACGCGTCGCTGCCGATGCTGCTCGGGGCCCTGGGGGTCGACGACTGACCCGGACGCGCCGCGTCCCGACACCCTTTCTCACGCGGCCGCTTCGCCGTGGCCGGCACGGGCGAGCGACCGGCCCTGTCGTTGACGCCGTCAACGGCCATCCTTCATTGAACGTCATCGCACCTCTGTGTACCGTAGGGCGTATGCCAGAGACCCCGACGACGTCGGCGAACCCATCGGTCACCGGTTCCGAGATCGCCCGTATCGCGGGTGTCACCCGTGCCGCCGTGTCCAACTGGCGGCGACGGTACGACGACTTCCCCGCGCCGGTCGGCGGCGGCGCCAACAGCCCCCTGTTCGACCTCGCCGAAGTGCAGGCGTGGCTGGACAAGCAGAGCAAGGGGCAGGGCGTCACCGACGAGGTCCAGCTCTGGCAGGTGTTGCGCGGGGCCTACGGCGACGACATCCTCGGCGGGCTCGCCGACGTGGCACAGGCCCTCGCGGACCCCCACAAGGAGGTGCCCGCCGCGCTCCCCGACCAGGCCGTCCGGCTCGCCCGGCAGATGGCGGGCAGCGGTTCCGCCGCCGACGTGGTCAACGGCCTCGCCGAGCGCTTCACCGAGTCCGTGCGGCGAGCCGGCTCCGACCAGGTGACCTCGCCCCGCGTGGTGCGGGCCGTCCGGCACTTCGCGGGGGACGTCGCACCCGACGCGGTCCTCCTCGACCCCGCCTGCGGCATCGGCACGCTCCTGCTCGCCCTCGGCGCCGGGCAGGGCGCACGACGGTACGGCCAGGAAGTGGACGCCCGCAGCGCCCGCCTCGCGCAGTCGCGAGCCGACCTCGCCGGCCTCTCCCGCGTCGAGATCCAGCAGGGCGACTCGCTGCGCGCCGACCGGTGGTCCGGCGTCAAGGCCGACCTCGTCGTCTGCGACCCGCCGGTCAGCGACACCGACTGGGGCAGGGAGGAGCTCCTCCTCGACCCCCGCTGGGAACTCGGCACGCCCTCCCGCGCAGAGGGCGAACTCGCCTGGCTCCAGCACGCCTACGCGCACACCGCGCCGGGTGGCCGTGTCGTGATGGTCATGCCCGCCTCGGTGGCGTACCGCAAGGCCGGCCGTCGCATCCGGGCCGAGCTCGTGCGCCGGGGCATCCTCACCCAGGTCACGGCCCTGGCCCCCGGTACGGCTGCCGCGCACTCCCTCCCCGTCCACCTGTGGCACCTGCGGCGGCCGCGGACGCCGGACGACACGGCCGCCACCGTACGCATGGTCGACCTCACGTCCAACGACCCGGACGGCCCCTTGCAGCCCCGGCCCCAGCAGATCACCGAGGTTCCCCAGATCGACCTGCTCGACGACACGGTCGACCTCACCCCGAGCCGCCACGTCGAGGAGTCCCACCGCGACTACGTCACGGAGTACGACACCCTGCGCCAGGAGCTCACCGAACACGTACGGCGCCTGACCGCACTGCTGCCCGCCCTCGTCGCCGGCGACGGCACCGGCACCCTGGACGGACCCAGCGTCAGCGTGGCCGACCTGGCCAGGGCCGGGCTGATCGAGTTCGCCGATCCGGAACCGGTCTCGGTCAGCGACCAGCTCGACACCGACTTCCTCCAGGGTTTCCTGCACAGCGCCGCCAACAGCCGCCGCTCCACGACCGCCAGCGGCACCTTCCGCCTCGACAGCAAGGGCGCCCGCATCCCGCAGATGGACATCACCGCGCAACGCGGGTACGGCGCCGCCTTCCACGCGCTGCGCGAGTTCGAGGAGCGGTCGCGCAGGGTGGCGGAACTCAGCCGCCAGATCGCGGCACTGGCCCGCGACGGACTGAGCAACGGGGCGCTGAAACCGGGCACGTGACGCCCCTGTCGAAAACGTGTACGCACATCCCCCGGGTGTCTGGCACGATGAGACGCTGCTTCGAAGTGTCTTCACGCGGGCCGAGTGTCCTGGACGAGGGGGATGTGCATGGCGGACTGGATCTACATCCTCGATCCCCGCAGGGACACGCTGGACGGTGAGTCGCCCGACAAGGAGACGATTCTCCAATTGGCGCAGGAAGAGCCCGAGTTGGAACTCTGGCTCGGTCGCCGCAACCGTATGGAGCCCGGCGACCGCCTCTGGTTGTACTTTGCCCGGCCCGAGTCCGCGGTCGCCGCGGTGGCCGAGGTCGACGAGGAGCCCCGCCCGGACGACGAGGACCCCGGGACCCCCTTCCTCGTCCCCGTCACCCTGCTGCCCGAGGCGACGAAGTCGCTCCACCGCGACCCGGTGGGCCGGGACGAACTGGGCCTGGGCCAGGTGCGGTCGGTCCAGAAGGTGAAGCCGGAGGCGCTGACGGTACTGCTGGCGCGTGCGGGGCTGTAGCACGGCCGACATGCGTCGGCCGTCGCGTACCGGCCGCCGTGCGCCGGTGTGGCCCGCGCAGGGCGAGCCGCACCAGTGGTGGTAGCTGGAGGCGGCGGGTCACGGACAGGAGGCGCACGTCACCTCGGCGAGCTCGTCCTCGGTGAGGGCACCGGACACGTGCATCAGGCTGTCGGCTCCTCAGCGCAGAGGGGACTCAACCCGGCAGGAACGGGCTGGCCGTCCCGCTCCAGGACACCGCGAGCGCCTCCCGTGCCCTCGTGCACGCCACGAACAGCAGGCACCGCTCCCGCAGCAGATCCGACTCGTGCTGCAGGACGTCCACGGAGGCCGGCGTCACCTCCCGGCCGAACGGCACCGCACCGGCGGTCACACCGAGCACCGCCACGCACCGGAACTCCAGCCCCTTCATGGCGTGCATGGTGGCGAGCCGCACCCCGTCCACCTCGGCGCCCGCGTTGTCCCTGACCCGGACCACCGGCACCCCGGCCGCGGCGAGCCTGTCGTAGGCCTTGTCGAGCAGGACGTTGAACCGGGCGCACACGCCGATCTCCGCGGGCCGGATGCCCCGCGCGACCCAGTCCTGGACGCGCGCGACGAGCGCCGCGACCTCCTCCTGCTCCGACCCGTACCCCGCCGTGTGCGGTCTGCGTCCGTGCAGCAGCGACCGGTAGCCGGCCAGCGTGTCGTGGCCGTCGCCGCCCAGGTCCTCCACCGTCACCGGGCTCAGCAGGCCGGTGGACCAGGTCAGGATCTCCTCCGTGCTGCGGTAGTTGAGCCGCAGCCGGTGGGTGCGCCCGGTCACCGCGATGCCCAGGGAACCGAGGGACACCTTCGAGTCGTAGATGCGCTGGTGCGGATCGCCCGTGAGGAACAGGTCGTCGCTGCCGGGGGCCACCGCGCCCCGCAGCACCCGCCACTGAGCGGGGTGCAGGTCCTGCGCCTCGTCCACCACCACGTGGTCGTGCGTGGGCGACGACGCCGCCAGCAGCTCGGCCGCCCGCGCGCACACCTTCAGGTACGTCGTCTCCTTCCGCTCCCGCAGCATCGCCTCGAACAGCTCCACCGCGGGCCACAGCCGCTCCCGCCTGCCCGGGGACAGGGCGCTGCCCCGGCCGCGCCGCGAGGCCGCGAGATAGTCGTCCAGCGTGCGCAGGTCCTGCGCGAGGACGACGTGCCGGTACTCCTGGGCGAGGAACTGCTCGGTCCACGGCAGCCCGAGCCTCTTGACCACCCGCTGCCACACCTGCCGCTCCTCGCGGTCGCCGACGGGCGAGGGCGCCTTGCCGTCGAGACGGGTGACGACGCCGTGCGCGTAGGCGTTGACCGTCGTCACGTCCACCCGCCCCAGCAGTTCCTCGTCACCGTCCAGGAGCAGCGACAGGTTCTCGCGCAGGGTCGCCGCCAGCGCGTTGGTGTACGTCGTGAGCAGGACCCGGGTGTCCGCGGAGCGGCCGAGCAGATGCTTGACGCGGTGCAGGGCGGCGACCGTCTTCCCGGTCCCGGGACCCCCGGTGACCTGCACCGGGCCGCCGTAGGACACCCGGTAGGCGACCCGCCGCTGCGAGGGGTGCAGGAAGACCCGCCAGGCCGCGAACGGCTTCTCCAGGATGTCGGCGAGTTCCTCCGGTCCGGTGACCAGGGTGATCCGGCTGGTGGTGTTGGCGATCGCGGCCGCGAGGCTCTCGTCCGGATCGGGGCCGGCGGCCACCGGCCGGCGCACCGCGACGACGTCCCGGTAGACCTCCTCGGGGCCGAACCCCTCCGCGAGGTACTGCAGCACCTCGAACTGGTCCTCCGGCAGCAGCGTCCCGAACGCCTCGAGCTGGGGTTTGTCGATGACGGTCCGCACCGCGCGCAGCACCTGGTCGTCGAGGCCCAGCTCCCGCAGCACGGTGTCCGAGTACCGCGCGAACAGCAGCGAGGGCGCGGCGGCCGCGGCCTTCTCCAGCTGCGGAGTCAGCTGCTCGATGGCCACCACGTTGCGGACCTCGAGCGCCCGCGTCGCCGAGTTCGTGGTGTAGAGCCGTTTGGCGGCCCAGGTGTAGGCGTCGTCGTGCGGGACGACGTTGACGAGCAGGAACACGTCGCTGCCGTCGTCGGGAGCGAGGACGACACCGCGCCAGAAGTCGTTGATCCGGATGGTCCGCATCCGCGGATCACGGGCTTTCTCGACGGACTCCAGGTGCAGCCCCTTGTCCGCCTGCAGCTCGGGAACGGTGAGCTGCTGGAACTTCTGCATCGCCTTGCGCACGCCGGCCCGCACGGGTTTCTCCAGGAGGTCGTAGCTCTCCCAGAAACTGTTGGCGAACGCCAGCTGCGGCACGACGTGCCCTCCCCACCCCGGACGGTCACTGCGGAGCCGATCATACGCGTGACCTGCCGATCAGCCGCTCGGCCACCTCCCCGACCTCGGCCAGCAGCCCCACCGGTTCCTGGTCGAGGTCCAGGGCGTGCTGGTGGAGGACGGTGCCCGCGTGCCGCACCCGGTGGGCGGCGTGACCGGCGTTGCCCTTCGCGTACACCAGGTGCCCCTCGCCGAGTCCGAGGGCGGTGCAGTAGGCGAGCATCTGGTACAGGTCGGCGTCCGGGTAGCCGCCCCGTCTCTCCGCCTTGTACTTGGCGTCGGCCACCGCGCACGGCGCGCGGTCGGGCCCGTAGAGGACGAGGTCCGGCCTCATCCGGACGGTCCGCGCCTCGTCCAGGTGGAGCGGGTCCTGGAACCGCGCGACGTACCCGGAACCGCGCAGCGCCTCCCGCAGGGCGACGGTCACGAAGTCCTCGAAGAGCTTGTTCATGTCGAACAGGAACCCCTCGACGCGCAGCCCGCCGGGCCCGTGCTCCGGGGAGGCGCCCTCCAGCACGGCCCGCGCCAGCCGCAGGGCGTGGTGGTACCGGGCGTTGAGCCGGCTCGGCCGCCACTCGGGCAGGGGCCGGCCGCGCACGAGCACCGTGACGTCCGCCAGCCGCGCCCGCTGGTGCAGCAGCCGCCGGCGCACCTCGCGCGGCACGCCGGGCAGCCGCAGCAGCCGCTCGACGGCCGCCCGCAGGATCCGGTTCTCCGCGATGTCCGTGGTGAAGTCGTCGTACGCCACCTCCACCGGCGGCGTCGCCCCGAACCGGCGCCGTATCTGCTCGGCCTCCCGGATCCGCCCCCGCACGACCGGCGAGGTCTCCTCCGTCATCCGGTAGCCCTGCAACAGCCCCTGCCGCAGGGCCCGGTCCACCTGTCGTTCCACGGCGTGGGCGAGCGCGGGCAGCACCTCCCGGTGCTCGGCCACGTCGACCTCGCCGTCCCGCCAGGCACCGGCGGGGTCGAGGCTGTAACCGAGCAGGAAGAACAGACGGACGATCGGCACCTTGGGCACGATCCGGACCGTCAGCCGGTCGTGCCCCGGCACCGCGACCGCGACGGCCCCGACCTTGCTGCCGGCCCGCAGCGACCAGCGCCCGGGGGAGTACGGGTCCGGCGCGGCGTCCACGACCCGCAGGGCCGCGAGCGCCCGCCCCACGTCGTCCGGCAGGGCCACACCGACCGCCGGCGCGTGCTCGACGAGCTCGACGACCGGCGTCACCCCGACGACTCCCGCAGCGCCGCCAGCCCGTACCGCTGCTCGACGTCCACGCCCTCGCCGTAGTGGTGCTCCTCCAGCAGCGGCAGGATCTTCGTCCGCCAGGTCCGCTCCAGACCGCCCTCCCGGTACACGCCCTTCTTCATCAGGTACGAGGGCCCGATGCGGAAGTCGGGATCGTCGATCCGCGCGTTGAGCGCGTCGAGCAGGTCCGCGGGCTCGGCCTCCCGGCCCTCCCGCTCCAGCCACCGGCGCAGCAGACCGCTCGTCGGCTCGGTGCGCGGCGACAGCTCGACGAACGCGAACCGCCGCCGCATCGCCGCGTCGACGAGGGCGATGGACCGGTCGGCGGTGTTCATCGTCCCGATCACGAACAGGTTCGGCGGCAGCGCGAAGTCGTCACCGGAGTACGTCAGCCGCACCGACCTGTTGCGGTACTCCAGCAGGAAGTACAGCTCGCCGAAGGCCTTCGCGAGGTTGGCCCGGTTGATCTCGTCGATGATCAGGAAGTGCGGGATGTGCCGGTTGCCCTCGCGGGACGCGAGGTCGGCCAGCTCCCGCAGCGGCCCGGCGGTGAGCCGGAACGCCACCTCCCGGGTCTCCGGGTCCTCCTGCGGCCGGAACCCCTCGAAGAAGTCCTCGTAGGAGTACGAGGGGTGGAACTGCACGAGCTTGACCTGCTCGGGGCCGCCGCCCAGGAACTCGGCGAGTTTGAGGGCGAGGTAGGTCTTGCCGGTGCCGGGCGGACCGTAGAGCACGAGCTGCCGCTCGTCCCAGAGCAGATCACGCACCTCCTCCAGCCACGCCGCGTCGTGCACGAGCAGATCGGCGGCCAGTTCCTCCGTGGGCCGGGGCAGCTCCAGCTCGCGGCGGGCGGCGAGCGCGGGGATCTCCACGCTCGGGTCCCGCTCCGTCCCCCCTGCCTCCTCGGCCAGTTCCTGGTCGGTGAGGCCGAGCCCCTGGACGTGGGCCTGGACGGCGGAGAGGTCGACGACGTCGTGCTGGACGGACAGCTTCTGCTGGAGCTCCTCGGGCAGGTCGTCGTAGGGGAAGCCGGTCGGCTGCCACTCCACGGGCCGGCGCAGGTTCGACCGGCGGTCCTCGGACTCCGTCTGTCCGGCCTCGCCGGTGACTTCGCCGACGTACAGCCGGCCGCCGGAGATCGTGCACACGGTGTCCCCGGGTTTCATGCGCGACAGGAAGGCGTGGAGGTCCTCGACGAGCTGCTGCCGCTGGCTGTACGTGGCGGTCGACTCGTAGTCCTCCTGGACCAGCGTGCGCAGCTCGTCCTTGCTGACGCCCTGCCGAACGCCCTGCCGCAGCCGGGAGGCGGCGAGGGTGACGCGTCCCTCGGGCAGCCACAGACGCTGGACCAGGTCCAGGCCGGTGACGTTGGAGCCGCGCACGAGCCACGTGCGACTCGGGCCCGCCCACACCCCGGACATGAAGTCGGACAGGGGCCTGCCGTCCTCGGTCCGCCACTCCTCCCACCCGTTGCGCGGCGCCCCGACCAGCACGACGGCGGCGAAGGAGGGCGAGCCGAACACCACGTCCTCGGTCAGCTCCAGCCAGCCCGGCCAGCGCGCCGACGGCACCAGCACGCCTTGTGCCCGGAGCTCCTCACGACGTCTGGTCGGCGCCTTGAAATGCTTGCCCAGCGAGGGCATCACATGGTCCCGCGCCGGAGAACCGGCCCGGACGAGGAACTTCCGGCTGCCGTTGGTCCCCGTCTCGTCCAGGAGCACTCCGCGTGCCCGGTCGATGCCGTCACCGCTGGGCAGCCGGAGCCGGAACTCCGGATATTCGTCGGCCATGGGCCCCTCTCACCCCTCCTGGTCAATCCGTCCGCAGCGTACCGGCGGACACTGACGATCCCGCCGTGACGCCGGCACCGGTGGGCCGGTCTCCGGTGACGAGAGGACCGGCCCACGCCCGACTCGCCGGGCACCTCCCGCTGGTCAGCGGTCCGTCACGTCAACGTGTTGGACAAATGGGGCCCGATGTACCCGATGTAGATGCCGTACTTCGCGCGGGCTCCGTCGAAGTAGTGGAGCCGCGGCGCGATCGTGTTGCCGCCGCCGACGCGTACGTGCGCGCCCATGAACACCTTCCGTGCCGGATCGACGTGCTCCGGCACGGGGAACGTACGCTGTCGGCGCCAGCTCGAGTTGCCCTTCACCGACTTGGACTCGTCCCGCACGATCTTCCGGGGCGAGATCGTGCGGACCCCGCCCGGGGCGTCGGCGCACCACTGCTTGAAGTCCCGGCCGGCCTGCCCGGTGGTTGCCGCCCGGGCGAAGTCCCCGAGCGCCAGCAGCGCGTCCCAGGTCATGCGCACCCAGGACGAGCCGTACGCCTGCGCGTCGAGGTCGAGCGTCACCTTCCGGGAGCCGGTGAAGTGCAGGCGGGGCAGGGAGTCGAGGCGGCGCAGGAGTTCCTCGAAGGACTCCGGGCAGTCCTCCGGCACGGTGAGCGGGGTGTACGCGGCCGCGGCGGCACCCAGTTCCACCATCTGCTTGCGCAGCATCTGCAACTGCGCTCGGACGGAGTGCAGTTCCCGGTACTGCTCGTCGTACTCGGCGATCAGCAGGGTCTCGTTGTCCTCGGCCTTGCGCAGCTCGTACTTGAGGTCGCGGATCTCGTCGGCCCGTACCCGTTGCTCCCGCCCCGCCTCCTCCAGGATCTCGTGGAGGGCCTCGTTCTCGACGCGCAGCCGTTCCAGCTCGGGCGCGGCGGAGTCACCCGGTGCACGGGTCCGCATGACCGGCACGGAGTCGAGCTCGGCGGGGAGGGGAGCACGGGCGGCCAGCCGCTGGGGCAGCTGGGCGATGATCCTGCGGGCCTGCGACGGGCGGTCGGCGATCAGTCTGCGGGACATCACCCGGTGCCGTTGCCCGTCGGCGGGCCAGGCCGGGTCGACTCCCGGGAGGTAGGTACGCACCCCGCCGCCGTAGACCCGGTGGTACTCCAGCGCGCGGTTGAAACGGGTCTCCGCCTCGGGGGTGAGCACGTAGAGGATCGCCAGACCGGCCAGGGGCCGGACCAGCGGGTCCACGGTGTCCTCCAGCCAGGTGTCGAAGTCGGCCCCGTACGGCGTGCTGGCCACGACGACCGGCAGGCGCCGTGTCTCGTCGCACAGTTCGTCTATGACGGCGTCGACGTCCTCCGCCTCGACCACCTGGGGATCGGCCGTGACGTCGGCGCGGCCGTCGCGCGCCTCGAGGACATCGAGGAGCCCGCGCGCGAGCCGGGGCGTCTTGGCCGGTACGGGCACGGCCTCGGGGTCGTCCGGCAGGTGTTCCACGTCCAGCTGGACCCTGGTCGGGCCGTCTCCGGCCTGACGGATCACCAGGGTGGTCTGCCAGGTTCCGCCGGGCAGCGTCTCGCGCAGCCGCCAACGGCCGTACGCCCCCGAGGCGCCGGTGGCGGAGTCGTGGTCGAGGGTGACGCCGCGGGCTATCTCGTTGCGGCCCTCGGCGAAGGCGTCGACGTCGTAGCTCTTCGGGGGGTCCCTGAGCCATCGGCGCAGCCGGTCGTCGACCTGCGCACCGGTCGTGACGTAGTCCAGTCCGCTGGTGACGACCATGCGGTATCGGCGGGTGTCCAAGGCGGGGTCCTCATGTCCGGAGATGTGCGGTGTGCAGGGGGTGACGGCTCGGTCCTCCGCGGCGTCGGGTGCCGTCAGCGGGTCGGCGGCCTCCTGCGGACGGGTGTGGATCCGCGCCGGGGCCGGAGGCGGTTCGCGCGGCGGGGGCCACGTCTCGGCAGCGCGGTCCGCGGCTGGTCGATCACGACTGCCCCTTTCGTGGGGTGCGGGACGAGGTGTGCCGGGGAACGACGGACATCCTGTTTGCCTAAAGAGGATGGAGTGCACGTGTGAGCGTTGTCAACGAATTGACAGCAATAGAGCAATTCGAAAACGTGTACACATGGAGGGTGTTCGATGCGCCGATCGACGGTCGTGGCGCTTGTACGCGGCGTCCACGGGCGGTGGAGAGCGGGCGGAGACGTCCTGGCCGGGGAGTTCGAGCAGTACGTGGGGCCGGCCTCCGGCCTGCAGGGCGGCGGCCGGGCATCCGGTGCCTCGGTAAGGTGACCGGCGTGTCGTCCTCGCACCTGCTGATCATCGGAGAACGGGCCGCTCTGAGCTGGGTGGTGACCGAGCAGCGCATGGCGTTCCCGGCCGGGCGGACCAAAGCGGCGCGGGCCCTGGAAGAGGATGACGAGATCTTCCTCTACACGACGCGCGGCTGCTTCCGGAATCCGACCCGCGACCTGGGCCGGGTGATCGCCCGCGCCTCGGTCGCCACTCCGGTGCGGACGCTGGACGAACCCGTCGTCTTCGGCGGCCGCTCCTTCACGGAGGGCTGCCGCCTGGAAGTGTCCGGGCTGGCGCCCTTCCGCGACGGACTCGTCCTGCGCGACCTGGTCCCCCGGCTGTCGGCCTTCCCGGACCCGGCGACGTGGAGCGTCCGCATGCGACGGGCGTCGCTGCCCCTGCCACCGGCGGACGCCGACCTGGTGCGCGCGGAACTGCGACCACTGCTGCGCCCGTACGACGAGGCCGCCGACGCCTACCGTTGGGAACCGGCGCCTGCCTGAGCCGGAGCACGGCTCCGCGAGGCCCGGGAGCCGACGACCCTCTACCGAAGCTGTCGGCGAATCCGCCGGACCGCCCCGGACACAAGCCCCGGGGCCACGACGGGAGCGAGCCTCCCGGCGACACGCCACTTGGCGACCGTCGTGCGGGGACGCGCACTCCTGTCGGCCTCTTGCCGTTGGTTCACCGCCGAGCCGCTCCTGTCGAACCGGGAACTCATCGACCGTGCCCACGGATTCGGCTTCGACCGGGTGCCGGGCACCAAGCCGCCCCTGTGAACGGGCGCCGTCGGGAGCCGGCTCGCGGCCTTGCCCTGTCGCCCGTCAGGAGTAGGACCAGCGCCACGCGTTCGAGCTGTACCTGCACGTGATCCGCGTGCCGCCCGCGGTCGTCGTCGTGGCCCCGTGGTCACTGTTCCGGCAGTACTGCCCCGCCCGGTAGCAGTTGCCCGCGTTGGAGGTGATGGAGCAGGTGCCGGAGCCGCTGCCGCTGTCGCTGCCGCTGTCGCTGCTGTCACCGGTGCCGCTGGTGCCGCTGGTGCCGGATCCGGTGGCGGCCCGGGCGGTCTTGGTGACGGTGACGGTCGGGCCGGGTGTGGTGACCTTCTCGGTCTTGGTGACTGTGGGGGCGGGTTCCGGCTCGGCGGTGACGGTCGCCGTAGCCGTAGCCGTGGCCGTGGCCGTGACGGTCGGCACGGGCTTGGCGGCCAAGGCCTGGGCGGCGTCCACCTCGTCCTGCGCGGACTGGGTGCCGCCGATCGCCCCCAGGGCGAACAGGGCGGCGCCGACGGCCCACAGCCTCTTGCGCTTGCGCAACGGCCGTATGTCGGAGGGGCCTTGCGGGCGGTTCTGCGGATTCACGGTTTCTCCCGGGACGGCGAACGGGGTGGGCGCACGGCAGCTGAGGCACAGGGGTGCCGCCTGGGCTGCTCATGCTCTGTGAACTGGAGCATGATGCATGCGCGTTGATAATGTCAACGCGCTTTGTGTTGCGAGGTGTGTACGGTTGCCGATGTGGAGCGTCAGGTGTGAACAGCGGTCACGAGAAGCAAGGGGGGAGAGCGCATGACTCATCGGTGCGGTGCGCGCGGGCCGGCTCGGCGTGCCTGCGCTCGATCTCCCGGCGCTCCGCCTCCGCCAGTTCGGCCTCGGTGACCTCGCCGTACTCCTCTTCCCACCAGGCGACCACCTCCCCGAGACGGTCCTGCTCCCGCTGGCGCTCCGTGGCGTGAGCGACGGAGCGGCTGAACCCGCCGGGACCCTCCTCGGCCCGGACGGCCTCGACGGGCCCCTCGGGAAGCGTGACGGTGTACTTCTTCGTCGCCATGCGGTTCTCCTTCCTGGTGAGCGACCCGAGCGGCGGTGGCCTCACGCCCTCAGGGGCGTGTCGACGACCAGGACGGCGTTCAGCACGCGCACTCGGCCCAGACGGTCTTGCCGCCCGGCGGATACGGCTCCGTGCCCCAGCGGTCGGCCAGGGCGGTGACGATGACCAGGCCCCGGCCCGACTCGTCGTCCGACGGCGTGACGGCGTCCCCCACCGGGGAGGGGAGCCGCTCCCCGCGGGCGTCGGAGACCGCGATGCGCAGCACGCCGGCGGCCGGGTCGTGGGTGAGGGCGAGACGGAAGTCGCGGCCCTGGACACGGCCGTGCAGCGCCGCGTTGGCGGCCAGTTCCGCGACGATCTGCTCCGCCCGGTCGGTGACGCCGGGTGACACCTGCCAGGTCCGCAGCTGCTCGTAGGTGAGCAGTCGGGCGAGGCGGGCACCGCGTCGGGTGGACGAGAACTGCTGCGTGAACGTCCGCGCGGCGGCGGGAAGCTGGGGTGTGGTTGTGCTCATGGGACCACGGTGGCGGGCGCGCGGGGGCGCGTTCCAGAGGTGAGCCCCGTACGTGGAGTCACCGTACGGACACCTGCCGTGCGGGCTCGAGGTGACGCCACCGGCACGACCAGGGCCTGTCCGGCGGGCGGATCATGCCGCGGTCGTGGCGGTCCGGCACCTGGTGACCCGCTCCCTGGTCCGAGGGGGGGCGACCTCGGCGCCCCTTGACTTCGAGAGCACTCCAGCAGGCAGGATCACCGCCGAAGCCCCAGGCATCCCCTTCGGAAGGCCCCAGCATGCGCTACCGCACGATCGGTCAGAGCCCGGACAGCCGCCGCAAGGTGAGCGTCCTGAGCCTCGGCGCCATGCGGTTCGGCACCACCACCGACGAGGCGACCTCGTACGCGATCCTCGACCGGTACGTCGAAGCCGGCGGCACCTTCATCGACACCGCCAACAACTACGCGTTCTGGGTCAACGGCACTCAGGGCGGCGAGAGCGAGCGGCTCCTGGGACGCTGGCGGCGCAGCCGGGGCGTCGGCGACGAGATCACGATCGCCACCAAGCTCGGCGGCCGCCCCAACCACCCCACCTCGACCTTCACGAAGGACGTCGAGGGCCTCACCGCGAAGACGATCCGCGAGTCGGCCGAGCGCAGCCGCGAGAACCTCGGCACGGACAAGCTGGACCTGCTCTACGCGCACATCGAGGATCCCCGCGTCCCCCTCCAGGAGACGGTGGAGGGTTTCGCCGCCGTCGTCGCCGACGGCACGGTGGGCCTGCTGGGTGCGAGCAACCATCGTGTCTGGCGCCTGGAGCGCGCCCGGACCCTGGCGGCAGCCGCGGGACTGCCCGGCTACGAGGTTCTGCAGTACCACCACAGCTACCTCCGCCATCGCACCGACGAGCCCACGCTCCGCTCTCCCGACGGCGACCTGGGGGTCGTCTCCGGCGACCACCTCAGCTACCTCCGCGAGGACCCGTCCCTCTCCCTGGTCGCCTACTCCCCGCTTCTGAACGGCAGTTACGGCCGTGCGGACAAGCCTCTGGACCCCGGCTACCAGAACGCGGGAACGGCCACCCGCCTCGCCGCCCTGGCGGAGGTCGCGGCGGAGACGGGAGCCACGCGGAACCAGGTCGTCCTCGCCTGGCTGATCGGCGGCGAGATCCCGGTCATCCCCCTGGTGGGCGCGTCCTCGGTGGCCCAACTGGAGGAGAGCCTCGCGGCGACGGACCTCGACCTCACACAGGACCAGCGGGCGAAACTGGACGCCGCGCATTAGGCCCTGTCCTGGTCATGGGCGGAGCCCTTGGCCGCCTCGAAGACCCTGCGACCGGCCTGGACCGGACCGGTGAATCCGGCTGTCCGTCGCCGACTACCCTGACGTTCCCTCGGGGTCGGCGTCGGATCCGGAGGTGCCTTCGGTGGCGGGTGTCAGGTCTGTGGTGCGCAGCAAGAAGGTCGCGGCCGCGGTGGTGACAGCGGTCGGTGTCGTGGCGGTGGGCCTCGGGACGAGTGCGGCCGCGAACGCGCCGGAGGACAAGGGGCGCCCTCTGGGGCAGGGGTTCGACAAGTCTCCGCAGGAACTCCGTGAGTACGGGACGCCCGAGCGCATCAAGGAGGTGAAGCGGAACGGCCTGTGAGGCCCGCCGCAGCCTCCGGCGTCGAGAACCCGTCCACCAGGAGCTTCGTCGTTGCTCAGGCGTGTCCAGCTCGCGGTCAACACCGCCAGCCGTGGGGACAGGGACAGTGTTGGCCCCCGGGCCGGAGGGCTGGACGGTCGGCGACGTGGAGGTCCTGCCGGGGTATGCCGCCGCCGTGTCGCTCAAGCGAGCGACTGAGCGGTGATGGGTCGGGCCGATCAACACGCAATCTGTCCTCGGTGAGCCGGTGAGAGCCGCTAAGGTTCTTCAACGCGCAGACGTGGGGCGAGGTTTCGGGGGAGGCGAGCTATACCGATGGAGATCGTCACGACGGCCGCAGGGATCATCGGAAGGATGGCAGCCAAGCCCTTGTCGGATACCGCGATGCGTCGTGAGGCGGTGATCCGAGCGCTGCGGGCAGCACGGCTGAACCCCACGGTGCCACCGCAGGACTTCGCCAGTCTGTACGCCTACACACTCATCGAGTACTGCACCGGTCGCTCGCAGTCTGTGCTGGTCTTCTTCCGGGATACGTACGTACGGGATGCGTTCCACAGGTCCTTCTCCGACGGCGACTGGAGCCGGCTGCGCCGTGAGACGTCGGAAGCGGTGGAGCGCAACCGCGAGACACGCGAGTTCGGGCACCTCGACCACGGATTCGAGGAGCATGTCGACGGATTCATCGCCGAGTTCCACTCTCTTGTGGACCGCAGTCGGGCACCGCACGAGGCTCGACTTGAGCAGAAGATCGACACGCTCCTGGAACGAGTTCCTCAGACGCGGGTGGAGGAGGAGAGCCATCGCGTTCGCACCGAGCCGGGACGCGCCGAACTCTCGCCCGCACAACGTCTCATGCAGGACGCGCACGAGTGGTTCACCGCTGTGGGCTACGAGATCCGGCGCACGTGGGAGGTGGCCGACGGCAATGTGGCCATGCTGGTCGACATCCCCCAGCGGCGTCCCGGGCGCTTCGATCGTACGGTGATGCTCTGCGTCGAGGGTGAACTCGCGCCGCACCACATGCGGCTCCTCGACGAACTGGTCACTGCCGAGACCGCCCTGGAGGGCTGGGGACTGGCCCGACTTCGAGTCAGTGAGGCCGCCCGCCGCCAGGCTGCGGATAGCGGCGACGTACTGTTCTGCTTCTCTTTCGACGAGCTGGTCGATCTTGAAGCGGACTTCGAGCCGTACATCGCCTGGGTCGAAGAAGAGGTTCGCCGCCGCGGCATCGACAGCCGTTACGTGCCGGTCTCCTGCCGCAAGGAAGAGATCGACCCCGCGACGCAGCGGACGCTCGACACCAGTACCTATGACTGGCGGGACGGCGGCCTGGACGACTACGTGGCGGGCTGGCTGGAAGAACCGGCGAAGAGGCATCTCTCCGTCCTCGGCGAGTTCGGCATGGGCAAGTCGTGGTTCGCCCTGCACCTGGCCGGCGATATGGCCCGTGGTTGGCGCGACGCCAAGCAGAGGGGGGTGCCCAGGCCCCGGATTCCCCTGCTGATCCCGCTGCGGGACTACGCCAAGCAGGCGACGGTCCAGGGTCTGTTGTCGGAGTTCTTCTTCAACAAGCACAAGATCGACCTGCGCAGCTACGACGTCTTCCGTGTCCTCAACCGTATGGGCCGTCTGCTGCTCATCTTCGACGGCTTCGACGAGATGGCCGCGAGGGCCGATCGGAACACCGTCATCGCGAACTTCTGGGAACTGGCCGGCGCCGTCGAACCCGGCGCGAAGGTGCTGCTCAGCAGCCGCAAGGAACACTTCCGTGACGCCCAGGAGGCGCGCAAGCTGTTCGGCGGTGAGATCAGCGTGCCCACGGCCGGATCTCTCGAGTCCAAGGACGGCCCGACCTTCGACATCGTCGAGCTGGTTCGCTTCGACGACGAGCAGATCGAACGGATGCTCCGCCATGACCTGGCCGAGGACAAGGTACGGCTGGTCATGGAGCACGAGGACGTGCGTGAGCTCATGGGGCGGCCGGTCATGTCCGAGCTGGTGATCGACGCACTGCCGGAGATCGAGCAGGGGGCCGAGATCAATCTCGCCCGGATCTACCTCTATGCCGTGCAACGGAAGATGGACCGTGACGTGCGGGCGGAGCGCACGTTCACATCGCGCGGCGACAAGCTCTTCTTCCTGTGCGAGGT
This sequence comes from Streptomyces sp. JHA26, assembly GCF_002005565.1. GTDB lineage: Bacteria > Actinomycetota > Actinomycetes > Streptomycetales > Streptomycetaceae > Streptomyces. The sequence goes on from NZ_BDJC01000020.1 coordinate 55,951, forward strand.
CGCGTGGGAGATGCTCTCCACCAACCAGCTCAGCCTCAACTACCGCGACTTCCCCGATCGACTGCGGTCCTGCTTCGGCTCTGCAGTGCAGAGCGCCAAGGACCTCGACTACTGGGAACAGGACATGCGCAACCAGGGCATGCTGGTGCGCAACGCCGAGGGCGACTACGGCCCCTCGCACAAGTCTTTGTTGGAGTTCCTGGTAGCCCTCAAGTTCGCGGCGGAACTCGGTCTGTTGGAAGGTGACTTCCTCGGCGTGATCCCTACGTCGGAGTCTGTGGACACCGGGCAGCGGGAGTGGACGTGGTCGCAGTACTTCTCGGCTCGCTCGGGCGACGGGAAGCTGCCCGCACTCGCTGCGTTCGTGGCGGAACCGATCGACGTGCTGGGCAGCACGTTCGGCGAGCTGGATCAGAACGAAGCGGTGTACGAGTTCCTCTCGACGATGGTCCGCGAATGTATGGATCACCAGGAGCGACTGCTCGACGTGGCACGGGCGACTACCGGAGCGGAGGTGGAGACGGGGACCCTCGCGGCCAACTGCCTCAACTTGATCGTCTTCGCCGGGGGCAGTCTGGAGGGGGCACGGTTGAGAGGGCTCGATCTCTCGGGCTTTGGGCCGTGGCACTCTACGCAAAAGGTGTCACTCGCGGGTGCTGACCTGCGAGATACACAGCTAGGCGACGCGCGACTGACCAGTGTCGACCTCGCCGGAGCAGACCTCACCGGCGCATGGCTGGGGCACGGGGATCTACTGGATGACGGGCAATATCGCCAAGGCCTGGTCCATTCCAGCGGAGCGGTGGTGGTTCATGAAGGCAACGAGGTGCTGCACTGGGCGAGAGGCCGAATACACGAGCCACCCTCTCGACTGCCTATCGTCGGTGATCCACACTCCGTGAACATCGGAAACTGGGATTCTGCCACCTGGTGGTACAGCGATGTGACTGAGGGGCGGATCATCGATGCGGCGACAGGCGGTGTGGTCGGCATCACGATAGCTGGGGAGTACTGCATCCCTATCGTGTGGCGAGATCAGCAGGCACTCGCTGCGTTCGATCCCGTGGCCCACGCCCTGCTTGTGAAAGAGCCGGGGACGGGCCACGTCATCGACAATTTGCCATTGCTTTGGGAGGGATCCGGAACGACAGTCCTCATGGGCGGTAGCCACGGCCTTGTGGCGATGGGATGGGGTGAAATGTCCCTGCGCTTTGGAGTCGCCACGGGAGAAGAAGGTGGCTACTGGCGTCAACTGCAGACCATGGATTACAAACGGGAAGCCACAAGTCGTCAGGTTCTCTCGACGAAGGACAGCGCACTGCTTCTGGTGGACGGGCGACCCGTCGCGGCGGTGGACGCCCTTGCGCCAGAGGGTCGACTCGATGATCAGGGATTGCCCTTTCCTGTTCCGGCATTGACCAAGGTCGATGCCTTCGTATTCCGCGCCAGGTCAGGCATGGCGGCAGTGGCGGCTGACAATAGCCTGTATGGGTGGTCTATGGGGACGTCCTCCCAAGCGATGATGTGGCAGATACCGGGGGTGCCCAGTGGGGTTCAGGCGCTCTGGTCCCCCGTAGAGGGCGATCTCCTTGCTGTCATGACGAGGATGGGTGAATTGTGGCTATGCGACTTCCGTACGGGCGAAGTCAAGTCCCGTACAGCGCTGGGCAGTCGCCTGCGAGGTACGCGCTTCTCGCGTGTGTGTGGTCTGGACGAGGGCGCATTGCAAGCCATCTGCCGGGCTGGCGGCGTGCTCGTGGACCAGCCTGAACCGTAGTCTCCACGATTCGCACCTGGAGGCGTCGACTCGTCGGGCGGACTGACGGCGAAGGTGTTGCGGCAAGGCGGGAGGACGGACAGTTACTCCCCGCCGTTTCCGCCACTGTCCGCCGAGGATGCCTTCCAGTTCGCGCTCGATGGCTCCCTTGGGCTTGGCCCCGACGATGGGTCTTGGTGACCTCGCCGGCCACGTACACGTTCATCGTGGGGATGGACATTGAACCGCTCCGGGTCTGATGGAGGCTCGATCCTCTCAGGGAATCGAGCCTCCATCAGACCCGGAGCGGTTCAGAGCACGTGCTGCGCGACCAGTTGGACCACATCTTGGATCTCGCCAGGCTCCGCAACGTGTCCGTGCAGGTCATGCCTACCCGCACGGTGTCCCACGCGGGTCTGGACGGCCCCCTGGCGTTGCTGGAGACCCCGGAGGGGAGATCCTTGGCGTATTCCGAAGGGCAGGAGAGCGGCCGACTGATCGCTGATCCGAAGCAGGCTGCCGTCCTCCACCGGAGGTATGCGACACTCCGCGCACAGGCCCTCACCCCTCACGACTCCGTGGGCCTGCTGGAGCGGATCAGAGGAGAACTATGAGCGGCATGCAACTGACCTGGTTCAAGTCCAGTTACAGCGGCACGGCTGGTGACAACTGCGTCGAGGTCGCCGTCACTGAACAGACCGTCCACGTCCGTGACTCCAAGGACGTGACGCGTCATCCTTTCACCGTGAGCCGGAACGGCTGGTCGCAGTTCGTCGCCTTCCTCGAGGACAACTGACCCATGCCCAGGACCACGCAGCTGCGTACGTACACCGTTCGTGAAGGGCTGCTCGACGAGTGGGTGGAGCGGTGGCGCAACGACATCGTGCCGCTGCGGCTGAAACTGGGCTTCGAGATCGGCGGAGCCTGGGTGGACCGGGAACGCAACCAGTTCGTCTGGCTGATCTCCTACGAGGGCCCGGAGACCTTCGCGGAGCGCAACGCGATGTACTGGGCGTCGCCCGAGCGCGAGGCAATGGGCCTCGACCCGGACGACTACCTCCTGCACACCGACGACCGCACGGTCGAGCAGCGTTACTGATTCAGGCGGGGTCCGGCGGCAGCAGGTGCTGCCGCCGCTCCTCCGCGTCCAGCGTGCGGAACACCCGCCCGCGCGCCCGCGCCTCCAACTGGTCGTAGTCGGGATCCGCCGGCCACACCCGCGTGGTGCCGTCGGCGGAGGCGGTGAGCAGCCGCGTACCGTCCCCGGACCACGCCACCGACAGCACCTTGTCCCGGTGGACACCGACGACGGCGAGTTCCTCGAACGTGGCGGCGGACCAGAGCCGTACCGTCCGGTCGTCGGAACCGGTCGCGACGCGGCGGCCGTCCGGCGACCAGGCGACGGCCCGGACCCGCCCCTCGTGGCCCTTCAGCACGTCGATACGCCGGCCGGTCACCGCGTCCCATACGGCGGCCGTCCAGTCACCGGAGGCCGTGGCCACCCGCTCCTCGTCCGGGGACCAGGCCGCGTCCTCCACGTAGTTGCCGTGTCCGCGCAGCACGGTCAGTTGGGTGCCGTCGGCGGTGTCCCACAGGCGGCAGGTGCGGTCGTCGGAGCAACTGGCCAGCCTCCGCCCGCTCGGTGACCACGCCACGCGTCCCACCCAGTCCTGATGCCCGGTCAGCTTCCGCAGCTCGGCGCCGTCGACGGCGGACACGAGGCGTACGGTGCCGTCGTGGCCGCCGGTCGCGATCCGCCGGGCGTCGGGGGACCACGAGCAGCCCTCGACGGGCTCACCGTGCAGGTCGAACACCGTGTCGCCGGAGCCGTCCACCACACGCACCAGTCCGTCCGCGGTGCTGAGGGCCAGACGGTCGCCGTGTGGTGCCCACGCCACACTCCACACCCGCTCGCCCGGCGCCGTCACCGCTCCGGCGGGCGCGCCGGAGTCCGCGCTCCAGATCCGTGCCGTCCCGTCGTCCGAGGCGGTGGCGAGACGCGTACTGTCGCCGGACCACACCGCCTGGTTCACCGGCCCGTCGTGCCCCTGGACCAGAACGGACTCGGCTCCCCGCGGCCGGAGGTCCCACACCCGGCCGCTGCCGTCCGTCGACGCGGTGGCGAGCTGGGTGCCCGACGGCGACCATGCGACGGCCCACACCGTGTCGGTGTGGCCGCGCAGCACCGCGACCTCCTTCGCGTCCTCGGTGCTGACGACGCGCACCGTCCGGTCGGACGACGGGGAGGCGAGCAGCCGGCCGTCCGGTGAGAAGGCCGGGTTCCACACGTAGTCCGCGTGGCCGCGCAGCAGCAGCCGCAGGGCGCCCGTGCGAGCGTCCCAGATCCGGGCGGTGTGATCGCCGGACCCGGTGGCCAGTGACTCTCCGTCCGGCGACCACGCGACGCCCTCGACGAACTCGGTGTGCCCGGTCAGGGCCGTCGTGGCCGCTCCTGTCACCGCGTCCCAGACGATCACCGTCCGGTCGTGCGACGCGGTGGCCAGACGCGAGCCGTCCGGCGCCCAGGCCACGCCCCAGACGTCACCGGTGTGGCCGTGCAGTTCGTGCACGAGTCGACCGCTGTCGGCCTCCCACACCCGGGCCACCTGGTCCTTGAACGTGGCGGCGATCCGTGCCCCGTCCGGCGACCACGCCACCTGCCGACCGATGTCCCCGGCGCCGGCGAGCTGCCGGACCGGTTCACCGGACACGGCGTCCCAGACGCGTACGACCTGGTCGCGCCCGGCGGTGGCCAGCCGTGTCGCGTCGGGGGAGAAGGACACCGACTCGACCATAGCGCCGTCACACGGCAGCACCCGCAGCGAACGCCCCGACTCCGCGTCGTACACGCGGGCCGTCCCGTCCCTGGACGCGGTCGCCAGCAGTCGTCCGTCAGCGGACCAGGCGACGTCCCGGACCGTGTCCGTGTGACCGTCCAACCGGATCCGCAGATGACTCGCGGCCAGCGCCGTCATCAGCCCCCGCCGCGCGGCTGCAGTCGGCGCGCACTCGCCGAGCGCGGCCAGGGAGAGCAACAGCGCCCGCTCCGGCTCGGTCTCCGCACTGGCGAGCACCTGCCGACCGATGCTCTCCGAGACACGGCTGAGGAAGGCCAGGTCCCGGCTCTGCGAGGCGTCGACGAGCGCACGGGCGGGAGCCGACGCCTGCCCGGCCTCCTCCAACGCGGCCAGCCACCGCTGGGCGACGGTGAGGCGCTCACCGGTGAGGAGGTAGTCCGCACTGCGCCCGGACCGTTCCCAGTCGGCGGCCCACCGCTCCAACTCGGCCCGCTCCCGGAGCCGCTCCGCCCGCGCTTCCGCCTCCTGGCGCAAGGGCGCCCACTGCCGGAACAGCGCCTCGTGCGTCACCTCCGCGCACGCGTCCCGGTGGCCGTCCGCGTTCCCCGCGGTTCCCTCGGCGGCGTAGGACCGGATCAGGCGCGCCTCGATGAAGGCGTCCACCACGTACCGCTCCCGGTCGGTCAGCTCGGACAGCCGCACCGGACGGCGGGCGAGGTCCCGTTCCTCGACGGTGACGAACTTCAGCAGCACCCGCAGCGCGAAGTCGATGCCGCCCGGAGTGCCGAGGGCGGCGACCGTGTTGTCGGCCTGCCGGGCCAGCGCCCCCGCCACGCCTCCGAGTTGTCGGTACGTCTCCTCGGTGACCGTGCCGCCCGGACCACAGGCGAAGTACAGTTCCTGGAGGAGATAGGCGAGCAGGGGCAGTGCGTCGTCCGTACCGGTGTCGTCCACGATGGTCTCGACGAGGCCGGGCTCGAACGAGATGCCCACCAGCGCACCCGGTCGCTCCACCACCTGGGCGAGCTGTGCCCGGCTCAACGTGCCGATGGCGGCCGGGTGTTGCAGGAACGGCGCGTGACCGGTCCCGAGCAGCCGTCCCAGCAGGTCCACCCGGCACGTGGCCAGGACCCGGACGGAGGGTTCCTGTCGCAGACACGCGTGCAGCGCTTCCAGGAACTGTGCCTGTTCCCGCTCACCCGCGAGGGTGACCAGCTCCTCGAACTGGTCGATGACGAGCAGCACCCGCTGGAACTGCCCGGCCCGTAACCGCGACAACTCGGCCGCGAGGCTCTCCGGCCCCTGCCGCAGCCGCCGCAGTACCGCGTCGGGTGTCTCCCGGCCGCCACCGGCCGCGGCCAGAGACGCGGCCAGCGCGTGCAGGGGGTTCGCTCCCGGTGAGAACGTCGGCACGATCGTCCACCGGCGCCGGCGCAGCCGGGGCATGACCCCGGCCCGGACGAGCGACGACTTGCCGCTGCCGGACGCCCCCGTCAGCATCAGGAAGCGGTCGGCGGGGCGGGTCGCGGAGGCGTGCAACCGGCGCGTCAGATCGGCGGCCTGCGCCTCCCGGCCGAAGTAGACGGCCGCCTCGTCCTCGCCGAACGCGTCCAGCCCCGGGTACGGAATCCGGTCACGCGGCCACTCCGACGGCGCGGGCGCCGGGTTCTCCAACCGGTACACGACGACCTGCCCGACCACCATGGCCACGACCAGCAGCCCGATGGCCGGAACGGACCACTGCTGGATCATCTCCAGCGCCCAGGGCGCGTCGTCCTTGCTGGTGGCGTAGTTGGTGACGATGCCGAGCAGGCAGGCGACCAGCGCCAGCAGGATCTGCAGCACGATTTGGAGGCGCTGCCTCATACGACACCGGCCCCCTGCCGACCGGCTCGATACCTGCGCGGCACTGTCACGCCCCCGTTCCGTTTAGCAGTCAGTGCTCCTTCGTGCACCGGGGCGATGCCCCTGCCCGCATATCGGTTGGTGCACGAGGAAGCGTGAGCATCATCTGCGGATGCAAGGGGGGTTTCAAGAACACCTGTGGTTATCAGCCATGCCCCTCCGCCAGGGATGCTGGGGTGGAGCGGGGGCACGGGTGGACGCTGTAGTCCTTCCGCAGATCAGAAGCTTGGAGTATCGGGCGACTGCTGCTGTGCGGTCTGTGGGGAGTAGGAGATCACCTTCGGCCTCTTCTTCGCGGTGCGCTGACGGACACGTACGGACCGGTCACGAGGCGTCTCCTCGCTCGTCTCGACCCCCAGTACGACGCTGTATCCCTCGCGGGCACGCTCCAGACCGAAGTCCCGCAACTGTTCGACGCTGGTTCCCACGGTCCCGACCAGGCCGAGCTTCACCAACTCCGCGAACTCTGAGGCGACGAGATAGCGGCCCACCCTTTCGTAGCTGAAGAGGCGCCCACCCCTCCTCCCGAGCGTGCAGTCGTCTTCCAGAAGGACGCGGGCGTAGGAGAGGGGGATGTACATGCCGCGCGCCAACTCGGAGGTAGGGACTGCTCCGTCCCGCCAGTGTGCGAACTTCAGGAAGCACGCGTCCTGTGAGAGGCGCCACTCGTGGGGATGCACAGGCTTCGAGCTGAGTTTTGCAACCCCTTCCAAACGGTCCATCTGGTCCAGGAGTTGCTTGTTCACCCGGTACTCCTTGTCCCGGGAGCCCAGGCGTTTGTACTGGACGAGGACGAAGCTATGGGTGGGGTGATGGTAGTAGATCATGTCCGTGCCCAGTCGGCTCTCGACCGGAGTGGCATTGACGTTGACGACCTCGAGGCGGCGTCCGGCGGTGTCCTCCAGCACGTGGATGTCACATCGCACGCCATCGAGTCCTGGCCAGTCATCGAAGAGAAGAGGGGCCCCGCTGCCCAGGCCGGCGCGCACATCGTGGTCGATCAGGCTGTTCTCCACCGGGTCCGGGACAAGGCCCGCGAGGTACGGCGCATCCCGTGAGTCGGGGCGTCTCCAGGCAGACAGCGCGGAGTGAGGGAAGTCGGTCACCCGAGTTAGGGACTGGGCGGCGTCCCGCTGTTCCTGCCATGCCCGGTCCGCTGCATCGTCTACGTCGAAGATGACCGGGTTGAGATTGGCGAGCAGCCACTCGATGTACCGGGCCAACTCGGGGTGGCTCCGAAGGAGGGCTTCCTGGAGGGCCTGCCAGGTTCTTACGCCGATGTGTCCTGCGCTTCCGGTGAGGGCCTGCTCCACGTGTGCTCGGTACGGCGAGGAAAGGGAGGCGAGGATTCCGCCGGGGCCGTCCAAAGCTACCGGCTCTGGGCATCTACGCATGGGTTCAATGGTGATGCTGCTGTCGACCGGCCCCACGGTGTTGAAGCGCTGTACCGATCCGATCCAGGTGATGAAGCGGCCGTGTTCGGAGAACTCCCGGCGGTTGTTGTTGGAGGGATGCGCCCTGTTGTCGCACACCAGCAAAGCTAACCGGGTGCCGGTGTCGGACGTGTCGAGCCCTGTGGGCAGCCCTTTTGTGAAGCGCTCCGTGATGAGCCAGTCGCCTTCGTTCTCGGCCATTTGAAGCGAGGTGAGGGTCACTATGTACGTCACAGGCTGACCCTATCGACGCCGTCGCCCCGCGCAGAGGGTTCTGCCCGGTGAGAACGTCGGCACGATCGTCCACCGGCACCGACTTGAGGTTCCGTCCGGCGGATCACGGCGCAATTTGAAGCCGGATCGCTGAGCTGGTGACGGTGCTGTGGAAGACGTAGGCCCAGCTTGTCGTAACGAGTGGCGACCGCAGCCGGTTGATGGTCCGCTCGACTTCGTTGCGGCGCTGGTAGCGATCGCGGCCGGACGTCACAACGGCAGCATGATCTGTTCCCTGTTGTTGTCGTGCGCGGTGCGGTGCGGGACTCCTCGTTCTGCAAGGAAGGAGCTCACCACGGTCAGATGTTTGTCACTCAACGCCAGAGCGACGAGCCGTCGGGCTCGTGTGACACCGACGTACAGCACGCGCAGCGCTTCGGCGGTCTGGGAGTCGTTCCCGGCCTTGACGTCTGTCGTCCATGCCTCGATCAGCCGATTCGAGCGTTCGTCCTCCTTGCCTTTGCCGGTGGGTGGGATGACGACCAGGACAGCGTCGGCCTCTTGGCCCTTCACACCGTGCACTGTGCCGGCTCGGCCGATGGCGGTTCGGGCGGATTCGGGATCGCCGAATCCGACGAGCTCCCAAGCCGCGTCCTTGGAACGTCTGCACGGGTACGCGCGCTTGGTTTTCGGCTCGATGCCGAGTCGAGCGGCCTCGTCCCGGAGCAGTTCACACGCCGAGCGGCTCCAGACACGGGGCGGAATACTCAGGGACGGGAGTTTTCTGACCAGCGACCTTTGAACGAGTTGTAGTTCGAGGTCGGTGAGGTGGTGACGGGCGAAGCCGATGAGCCCCGGTTCGTCGGGTGGCGCACCGTACCAGTGGTCCAGTACGGCCTCACGCAACGACCTCTCCGCAAGTTCCTGCTGCCGGGTGGACGCGCCCGGGGACCGCAGTACGGCTGTCGCCCAGACGAGCCGGTCGAGCTTGGCCGTGGGTACGTTCCGTGTTCCGGTCATACCCTTGGGTAAAACGGAGTTGGCGTGTCCCACGACCAGACGCTGCCGTCCGGGGATGCCAAGCCTTTCCGCCTCCAGACTGAAATCACCAATCCACTCGGTTTCCCTGCGGAGAGTGGTGGGAACGAGCACGACCGGTGTCGTTTCGGTGTGGAAGGGGCCGGTCGCGATGTCGGGAGGTGCGTCAGAGGTGCGCAGAGTGTGGGCCAGGTCGCAGATGATTTGCGTACTGCGCCAGTTGTGGCTCAGCCGGTGGTCCGGTGCGCCGCTGAAGCTGAGTGGAGAGCGGCCGATGCCTTCCAGTACGTGACTGTCGCGGAACCCATAGATGCTCTGATCGGGATCACCGACGAGCAACAGGGGGACTCCCGCATCACGGATCAGGTCCACGAGCTGGAGGTCCTCTCGCGAGCAGTCCTGCGCCTCGTCGACGACGATCTCGGCGAACCGCGTACGCAGGACCCTGATGATGCGGTCACGACGATTGCTCTTGGTCAGCAGGTACAGCGCCATGTCGCGCAATTGGTCGCCGGACAGGTAGCCGGCCTCCCACAGTTCCCGCATGGTGCGGCTCGCCCATGTGGTCAGACGACCCACCGCTTCCTTGTCCCGGCGAAGTTTGTGCGGCAGTGCACCAGGTCTCAGTTCGGGCTTCACAACGCGCACCGCATCCCGCTCCGCGTAGGCGAAGCGGAAGTCGTCCAGGGTCACGCCCTCGCGGCGTGCCTTGGGGTGATCTCCCCAGGACTCCAGACGATGCCATGTTCTTCCGTTGACCGGGCGCAGGTACGGCCGGACGAGGTGGCGCCAGACGAAGGTGTCGAACGTGCCGATGTAGTGCGGGAACTGGGTGAGTTCCGGGTGCCCTGCCTGCACACACCGCTTGCGAACCTCGGAGCCGGCCACCTTGGTGAACGAGAGGACGGCTCGCCCCTGCCGTGGCGGCACCGGGCGGCCGAGGTGGCGTTCCACCACGGTGCGGGTCTTGCCCGCGCCCGGACAAGCCTGTGTCCTCAGTACGCGTCCAGGACTGGTTTCCAGATCCACGAGCGCACGCTGAGCGGCTTCGGCTTCGGCGCGCAGAGCGGTGATCTCTCTCGTACTCGGTGCGTCGGAGTGTGTCACAGGGCGGTCTCCTCGGTGATCCACTCCAGGGCGTCGCGAAGGTAGGCGGGGACGGCCACAGGAGGAGCTTCGTCCGGTCGCGCGGCGGCTCCAGCGAGGAATGCCTGGGCAAGGTCACCCTTGCGGATCTTGTCCACCTTGTGCAACAGCTCGCTCAGTGCCTTTGCCTGCTCGTCCGGGGACCTGTCTCCCACGGCCTGCCAGTCTGTGGTCCATGCCTGAGGCCGCTGCTCCCGCCACGCCTCGATGAGCAGACTTCGATTGGGGCCGCCTGCCCGGAGGATTTCGGGTTCCAAGGTGAACTCGTTGTGGAACACGCGGGCCATGTCACTTGTGCCAGTGGACGTGATGAGCGCGTGAAGCTTCTGGATTCTGGTTCGGGCGGTCTTTTCGGCCGTGCCCGCGTCTCCGTCCGTGATCACGGCTACACGCCGGGCGATTCGGTGCCCGCTTACGGTGTCCTGCTGAAGCAGGACATTCAGGTAGGGCTCGAAGTCGACGCCATCGATGGGGACAAGCGCTGTTCCATGGAACCGTTGGACGCCTTCAGGTGTGAGGGTAAGCCGGGCGAATTCGGGCAGCAGGATCGCCTCTGCGATGCCTTCCACGAGGAGGACCCGCTGTCCGAACAGGAGCGTGTTACGTGTCGCGTTGAGATAGCTGCGAACCTTGTAGAGATCGCGTTTCTCCAACCCGAGACGGTCCACGGCGACTGCTGTGGTCTGGTAGGACGGCCGGGACGTCAGGGAGGTCTTGGACACGGTCGTCTTCGCTTCGGCTGTGACCGGCTGGGGCTGCCGCAGGCGCCGCTGCAACACGACCAGATTCCTGGGACCGACGGCTGTGGCGACGTGCGGGGAGTGCGTGGTGACGATCACCTGAATTCTGCCGTGCCACGGGACCCCAGGCTTGGGCTGCCGTTGGCGACTCGCCCGGGCTTCCTCCACGAGATGGTTAAGAAGGATGGTTTGGAGCTGAGGATGCAGGTGGGCTTCAGGTTCCTCCACCAGCAGCAAGGTGAGGTCGGCTTCGGCCGCGTCCTGGAGCTGGGTGAGCACGGTAGCCATGTACAGGAGATTGGCGTAGCCGAGACCTGATTCGGCGAGGTCACGCGGGTCCAGACCTGCCTGCTCCATGCGTAACCGGAGTCCGCGGGCGATGGAACTGACGGATGCATCAGCGAACCCCAGGTCGGCGGTCTGCGGATGCACGCCTTCTGTGAGCCGGGTGAGCCGGGTGCGCACTGCCGTGACAGCCTGGGGAAGCGGATCGATCGCCTCCACGGCCTCGAACTGCTTGCCGACCTTCTCGAGGAAGTCCTCGCGTACGTCGTCGTCGCGCAGCAGCCGCTCAATGACGAGCTGGATACGCCCGCCACTGCTGGAGGCGAGTTCTCGTTGTGCGTCTCGCAGTGGGGGGAGGTAAAGGTGCCGGATTCCCTCACGGGCTTTCGGCTCGGGGTCGAGGTCGGTGGTCGTGCCGTCGCCTGCGCGCCAGGACAGCGTGGGGCGTCGAAAGCCGGCCGGCGGGGGAGTGACGGTGAGGTGGTAGCTCGCGGTCTGGCCGTCTTCGGCGAAGGCCTGATTGAGCCTGTCCAGGTCGCCGGGGACGAGAGACCGGTAACGGGCGGACAGCTCAATCGTCGTGCGACAGTTCTCGCCGTGCGTCCCCTCCTTGCAGCCGTCACGGTGAAGGTCGTCGCGGTCGGGATATAAGCCGCTTCCCTTGCCGTCGAGCGGGAGAGTGAGAAGCCTGATGCCATCCAGCACGTTGGACTTGCCTGCGTTGTTCTCCCCCGTCAGGACGGTGACATCCGGGAGAAAGGCGACCTTGGTGTCCGCCGCGGACCGGAACCCGCGCAGGTGGAGGTGGTCGAGATACATGACTGGTCTCCGGAAACGGGTGGAGCGGCGCTCAGTAGGGCGCTCGCGGATGGCCGGACAGCAGTGTGCGCAAAAAGATTATGCGGTTGCTCTGTTGGCGATGTCAACGCCCTTTGAGGTGTGACGCCTCACTTCGCGCATTGGGTGCGAGGTCGAGTAGTCCGAACGTGGACGTGTTCATGAGGCGTGACGAGGGGGCGGGTTGCAGGTTCAAGAAGGTGCGCTCGTACGCTGCGTCAGCGTACGGGTGCATTCGGTGAAACGTACGAATGTCTTCCGGCCACTCTGGGCGTTCTCAAGGAGAGACCTGGCGTGCGCGAACCTGGAGGTGGGCCTCGGATGACGACCGATCACGTGGAACCGGCGGTGTCGGGCGGGGAGTGCGAGCGGGAACCGGATCCGTCGGACAGCCTGCGGACGTTCGGGGCGGTCGTGCAGGCGCTGCGGGAGCACGCGGGGCTGAGCCGGGTGCAGTTCGGGGAGCTGGTGCGGTACTCCAAGCACACGGTGGAGTCGGTGGAGTTGGGCCGGCGGATGCCGGACGCGTCCTTCGTGGAGCGGGCGGAGGAGGCGCTGGGGAACACGGGGGCGCTGCGGCACTCGGCGCGGTTTCTGACGCGGGGGGAGGCGGGGCTGGCGGCTTGGTTCCGGCGGTGGGCTCGGCTGGAGCGGGAGGCGGTAAGCCTGTGCACGTACGAGTGCCGGTTGGTGCCGGGCCTGTTGCAGTCGGTGGGGTACATGCGGGCCCTCTGCGACAACGACATCCCGCCCCTGTCGGACGAGGACCTGGAGGCCACGGTGCAGGCGCGTCTGGAACGACAGCGCCTGCTTGTGGAGCGTCCCAACACCGCCTTCGACTTCATCGTCGAGGAATCACTGTTTGTGCGTCGACTCGGCGGTGCTGATGTGACTCGTGACTTGATCGACCACGTTCTCCAGGCAGTTGCACCGAGGAACGTCACGTTGCAGATCATGCCTGCCGACACCGAGTACCACGCATGCATGGCTGGCCCCATCCAGCTGCTGGAGACTCCTGACGGGAGCTGGCGTGGATACTCCGAAGGGCAGGAGAACGGTCGCCTGATCGCTGACCCGAAACAGGTCAGCCGTCTGCACATGCGCTATGCGAGACTGCGCTCGCAGGCCCTCTCCCCGAAAGACTCCGTGGGCCTGTTGGAGCGGATGCAAGGAGAGCTGTGAGCATGTCCGAACTCGACTGGTTCAAGTCCAGCTACAGCAGCGCGCAGGGGGACAGCTGTGTGGAGGTTGCTGTCACCGAACAGGCCATCCACGTCCGGGACTCCAAGGACGTGACGCATCCTCACTTTACCTGCGGGCGTGAGGAGTGGTCCCGCTTCGTGCGGTTCGCAGCTGGGGCGTGAGCTACGTCGTCCCTGCGGTGGGCACGAGGACGCGCGCACCGCAGGGGCGTCACATCAGCGGAGGTCCGGGCCGCCCTCTTCGACGATCTCGTCGAGCACGCTGATCTTCTCGTCGCTGCCGTCCGGAACGTCCGTGTCGGTGAACGTCACGGGCACCTCCTCCTCGGCGAGATAGGGGTACTTCTCCAGGAGGAACCGGCGCCGGTACGCCATCTCGGCCGCGTCGACGATCCCCTCAAGCGTCGCCCAGTTCAGGGTGGAGCCGACGACGATGCCGAAGGCGGGTACGACCTTGCCGAGCCCCTTCTTGGTAAGGCGGACGCCGAACGCCTCGGTGAACTTCGAGTAGACCTTGGTGACGAACGCGTTGTTCAGGATGTCCCAGGACTTGCCCTTGAAAAGCGCCTGCGTGAGCTTCGAAATGTCGGCCATCGCAGCATTCTTGGCGGTGGCCGAACTCGCAGTTCCGAGGTTGACGACAGACATGATGAAGAGCTTCTCGGACGGCTCTTCGGGGTCGTAGCCGTAGAAGAGCGAGATCTGGCCGACAGCCCGGGAAGAGAGTCCGAGGACGACCGCGGTGTCCGCCGTGAACGCGCCCGCGATCGCACCGGCCGAAGGCGCTGCCGCGGCGCCGGCGGAGGCGGTGATGGCGAGCTGTCCTCCGGTGATGGCGAGCCCGGCACCCGCGCCCGAGAGCGCCGCCGCAATGGGGTAATACCAGCTCGCCCCCCGGCCGCGGACCTTCTCGACCTGTTCGAGGTCCAAGCGGCGCACGTCGGAGAGTGAGGCGATCTCGTGTCCGCGTTTGTTGTGGAGCGTTACGACCCGCTTGGGGGAGAGTCCCGCGCGCGAGACCTTTCCCACGGTCTTCCGGACGGACTGCACGGCAGTGCCGCCCCATTCCGGCATGTGCTCGGCGGCGTTGCGTGCCTTTTCCCCGGCCTTGGCCGCGCCCTTGGCGACGAACTCCTGTCCCCGCGAGACCGCAGACGCGGCTCTAGGGTGCTTCTCCAACTGCTTCGCGGCGCGCTTGCCGAGTTGGGCGACGCCGTTGGCCACGTGCTCGCCGGCGTTCTGCATCGCCTGTGACAGCGGGCGGCCCTTATACCGCTGGATGGATTCCCATACTTCGAGTTCGTACGGCGAGGGCTTCGGATCGGGCTGGTGCGGGTTGCTCATGGTCCCCCCTGGGATGTCGATGGTGAGCGCGCGCGGGTGGTGTGGGGTGCGGTCAGGCCGGGTGGCGAGGGCCGTGGCCCGGGGGTGGGGTGAGGGTGGAGGTGTAGTTCTCGCCGTCCACGAGAGGGTTCTCCAGGGTGAGACCGGCGGCGGTCATGCGGTCGTACTCGGCGAGGATCAGTTCCTTGGTGCGGTACGTGCCGTACTTGGCCTCGTCCTTACGGCGGACGATGGGGAAGGTGTCGAGGATGTAGTCGACGTCTTCGCGGGACACGCCGTAGAGGTGGAAGAAGAGTGCGTCGAGTTCGGCGCGGATGTATCGACGGCGGGTTTCATCCCAGCGGAAGGGGGCGCCGAGGTCGTCCAGATCGGCGGCGAAAGGCTGCATGTCGTTGGACGTGTAGGTGAGTTCTAGAACTCGAGGGCGAATGAAATCGGCATGTTTGGACAGTGTCCTGGGAGATGCGATCGGAAATTGCCGAACGTAGCCGTAAGTCAGGTGGAGCCCTGCAACCTTCTGGCGTGCCACAAAATCTAGCACAAAGGTATTGAAATTAGCGAGGAGGAGTTCAGGGGTCGAGTCTGTAGACATTGTCGGAAACGTGTGACCGACGGCTGCTCGGGGAATGGCTGCTGCGATGACCGTTCGCTCGTTAGTGGCGCTAGTAACATCGCAGAACCCCATATACCAGCTGGAATCGTCGGGAATCTTGTTTTCGTCCACCCAGAACATCGGAGTGACGTACCTGTCCGGTGCGTCTACTTCGGTGCCTGAAAGGTATCTTGGCTGGCTCTGCCGCTTGGCGGCAGTCTCACTTTTCACGATGTCAGCAGCACGGTGATTGTAGAAGTCGACCATCTTGGCCTCGTACAACGGCACCATTCGTGTGTGATTCTTCACGAAGGCGTTACCCTTCGGTTGCCAGCCGTCCGATTCGAGCTCCTCGCGAGTGTGAAAGAGGTCGGAATTATGCCCCATGTCGAACATGCGTGAGAACGAAACGCGCCATGGGTTGCTGTCGGGGGAGCTCTCTTTGACCAGAATGGGGATGCGATGGTAAATGCCCATTGTGATCTCAGCGTCCCGCTTGGACCTGAATACGGGAAACGTACCGGTGTTAGGATTAAGTAGTGTGATTGCGTCCGGTGTTAGAGTAAACGTCTTGTTCGCGTCGTCGAGTTCTGTCGGATCTTGCAGGAAGAAAGCGAATCGAGCCGCCGGTTCATGCAGGGATCGGCCAACCATGGACAGGATGCTGAACTTGAACGAACGGTGTACCCCCGGGAAGAGGGGTGCGGTGTTCTCGAAGTCGTACAGTGCTGCAATAGCCCCGCCCCGCACCAGATCCCCAGAGAAGTGCTGCGTCCGCGCATCCGTGACAATTCCCGTCGGAACGATCACACCTGCCCGCCCCTTCGGCCCGAGCAGTATCCGATCGGTCTCAGTGAAGACCGCGTAGGTGTTGAGGTTCCCCTGTCCTGTGAGCGGTACCCGCCCCGACCGTCGCAGGAAATGGCTCTCCGCGTACACCTTCCGCTTGCCCGCCTCGAACTCCTTGTACAGAGAGAGCGTGTCCGGCGAGTCCTTGAGCGCCTCGATCATCTTCTTGCGTACGGCAGTACGGGACGCCTCCGCGATCTCCGGAGCCCGCTGTGCGAAGAACTCCTGCTCCCGGAAGTCCACGCTGTCCCACGGCGGATTCCCCACCACACAGTCGAAGCCCCCGGCCCACCCGGTTGCCGACGACACACCCCGCGCGTCCTCCGGCACCGAGAACACCTCAGGGAACTCCAAGTGCCAGTGGAAGAACGAGAACTGCTTCCGCAGCCTCCGGATCTCAGTTTCGGTCTCCGCAGCCACCTCTTGGCCGCTCGGATCCTCCAGAGCCTTGAAAACGGCATGCGTCACCGGTCGCGGCGCCTCCGGCGTCTTCAGCCACACGAACGCCGCGCACCAGGCGTCGGCCACCAACTGGGCACGTCGGTATTCGGAGGACGCCGCCCACCGCTCGTACGCGTCCTCCTGCCGGCGTACGTCGGTCAGTTCCTCGGCCTGGACGAGCGTGATGGACCGCAGTCCGCTGGCGAAGACGGTGTTAGCGACGTTGACCGCCTCCCCACCCAGGTCGAATAGGCTGCCCTGTCCGACCCGCTCCTGCTGGTTGATCTTCTCCAGGGCCTTCGCGTGCTTCTTGTCGTCACCCTCGGTCGCGATGAATGCCTCGTCCGGGATGCCGTCCTGGAGCAACTTGGGCGTGGCCCCGATCAGACCGTTGCCCTGCTTCACGTGCGCGTCCAGGAAGCTCAGCGGCTTGCCCGGCTCCAGAGCCTCCAGCCACAGGGACACCTTGGCCAGGTCCACGGCCATCGGGTTGAGGTCGACGCCGTAGATGCAGCGGGCCACGACCTCGTGCAGCGCGTGGCGGACCGCGTTCAGCGTGGGCTCCGGGTTGCGCTCACGGACCGCCGCGACCTGCTTGGCGATACGGCGGCCCGCTGCCACCAGGAAGTGTCCGGAGCCGCACGCCGGATCGCAGACGGTCAGTGAGAGCAGCTCGTTTACGATCGCGTCCGCCGGGTCGGCCGCCCCCGAGCGCGCAGCTACCTCCTCGCCGCGCTTCACCGCATCGTTGATCACCGGATCCAGGCTGGAGTTCAGCAGGCACTCGATGAGTGAGGACGGAGTGTAGTAACTACCCGTGGTCTTACGGGTATTGCCCGCGACCTCGATGAGTGTGAAAGTCCGCTCAGCCGCGCTGTACTTCGGTTCCAGCTCCAGCAGGGACTCGTACACCGACCCCAGCTCCTCGGCGTCGAGGTGCCGGTAGTCCACCGCGCGCCAGCGGCCCGAGCTGCCGTCCCGTACCTGGGACAGGTGCCGTACGGCCGTCAGCAGTGCCTCGTTGGAGAGCTTCAGGCCGCGCAGCGGGGCGTCCGCGTCCGTGTCGTTGAAGAGGCCGCCGAGGCCGGGCAGGCCCAGTTCGGGGCGACCCTTCTCGTCGCCCAGGGCAGTCAGGACGATGCGCAGGGCCTCGTACAGGTCGCCGTGGGCCGTACCCCGGCGCTTCCGGGCGTGGGCGCGCAGCCGGGCCGACGAGAAGTACGTCTCGTACCGCTCGCGTGCCACCGGATCCGCGTCCGGCGACAGCAACGCGTCGCGGTCCTCTGCCACGAAGACGAACAGGAGCCGGTACACCATGCGCAGCAGCGCTGCCTGCAAGGCCTTCGGGCGGACGTCCTCGCGCAGCGCCCCGTTCTCCGGGTGCCGCAGGAAGCCCGTGCCCAGTGCGGTGATCGCTTCCTGCACGCCCTTCCGGAGCTGGTCCAGCGCCCGCGTGCCCGACGCGATGGCCTCCGTGCGCCACTTCTCCAGCCAGCACGAAGACGGTGCCGCCCCTTCCGCCACCTCGACCCGCGACACGTGCAGCAGCCGGTACAGCAGCACGAACTCGCTGAACAGCTCCCCGTCGAAGATCGCCTCCAGGTCGAACTCGACGTACGACGCCGTGGCCAGCGCGCTGGAGTCGCGCAGCAGCCGCACCTGGCGCCCGTTCGTCAGAACGCCCCACAGGTGGGCCTCCGTCCGGTTCAGGCACTCCTGGAGCATCGACTGGGGCGGGACCGTGCCCGCGCCGGCCGGGCGCTTGTCCAGCTCGGCGTTCCAGGCAGTCTGGTGGATCAGGGCGTGGCCCCAGCGGTGGGAGACCGGGAACTTCTTCTCCGCGTCCGAGTCGGCCGCGATGCCCGCCGGGCCCACCGGCGTCAGCCGGCCGAAGCCCAGCTCCCGCCAGAGCGGCGCCAGCCAGTCGGTGCCGGCGCGGCCGGTCGGGTCGCCGGCCGGGACACCCGTCTCCGTGTCCTCGGGCAGGTGCTTGCGCAGGTCGCGCCAGAGCGGCTTCAGGTACTCCCAGCTGCGCTCGGCCTCGTCCCGGACCGAGCGCGAGGACGGCAGGCCGTAGTCGGCGGGCTTGGAGCCGGGTACGTCCCTGCCCTCGGAGATGCGGACCAGCATGTCGGCCGGCAGCAGGCCGCCGACGGTGTGGACGGCGGTGAACACCTGGTTGCGGGTGGTGGCGGACATCAGGCGGACACTCCAGCGGGAACAGAGGCGGTCGCGGGCAGGTAGACGTACGTGCCGAGGACGTCGGCGGGCTTCTGGGCGGTGACGGACAGGCCGCGGACGATCTCGCCGGACGCGGCGCGCACCCGGCGGTGGGAGGCGTCCAGCTCGGCGGCCAGTTCGTCGCCGTACGACTCCAGGTACGGCGTCACCTCGCCCAGTTGGTCCAGGATGCGGGTCATCGTGCGCTCGCCGGACGCCGCGGCCGTGTTCTCCGTCGCCCGCGCCTCCAGCAGTTCCACCGCCCGCTCCTGCGGCAGCCACACCGCGTTCTTCGGCGCGCCCTCGAAGGCCAGCAGGCGGGCGTCCTCCGCCACCACCTGCTTCTCGCCGTTCCGGGACGGCAGGGTCAGGTGGAAGCGGTAGCGGACCAGCAGCAGCGTCGTCCGCGTCGTCACCGCGTCCGTCGTCACCACGCCGCACCGGCGGGCCGGACGGGCGCCGTCCGCCTGCGTGTCCAGCGCCGCGTTCAGGACGTGCGAGGCCAGCGCGCCCACCACCGGGTCCGTGCGGACCAGAGCCGCCTCGCCCCGCGCCACCGCCGGACTCGACCGGAACGGGATCGGACGGTCACGCTCGACCGTCTCCGCCCCCACCACCGGCGCCAGCGCATCCCGCAGACCCACCGGCGTGCCGCCGACCTGCGCCGTGAAGTCCGCACCGGAGGCGCCGGCGTCGCCGGAGTCGCGCAGCACCGCGCCCAGCGCGTTCAGCGACTCCCGTACGAACGTGTCGATCTCGCCCGCACCGCCCAGCGCCTCCCGCACGGCGGCGACCTCGCGGGCCACCTCCTCCGGGTGGATGGAACGCTGCGCGAACCGCGACCGGGACGCCTTCTCACGGTCGGCCGCCGAGTTCCAGTCCTGCTCCAGGTCCGCGAAGCTCTGCTGGAAGGAGTCCGACTCGAACAGCGCCTCCTGCTCGCCCTGCCGGCCGCGCAGCAGCAGCCACTCCACGATCGCGTCCGTGACACCCGTCGACATCTCGTCCGGCACCGACACCGAGATGCCGAGGTCCTTCTTGATCTGGCGGTGCTTCTTGATCAGCACCTCCAGGACCTTGCCGTCGATGCCGTTGTCGTCGCCGTACAGCGTGATGACGCGGACCTCGTCGCGCTTCTGGCCGTACCGGTCGACGCGGCCCTCGCGCTGGTCGTGGCGGGTGGGGTTCCACGCCAGGTCGTAGTGGAGGACGGCGTCGAAGTGGTGCTGGAGGTTCACGCCCTCCGACAGGCAGTCGGTGGCGATCAGGACGCGGCGCGCGGCGGCGTCCTCGCCGGCCTCCGCCGCCAGTTCCTCGATGCGGTCGATGCGCTGCTGCGGGGAGAGCGTGCCGGTGACCGCCTTGACGACCGTCTTCGCGCCGAGCGGGCTGCGCTTCTTCGTCTCCGGGTCGTTGCCGAGCTGCTCGGCCAGGTACTCGGCGGTCGGGATGTAGCGGCAGAAGACGATCGGGTTGTAGCCGTCGGCCAGCAGGGCCTTGAGGTGCTTGATGAGCGCCTTCAGCTTCAGGTCCTGCGCCGGGCCCTCCAACTCCTGCGCCCGCTTCGCGAGTTCGGCGAGGCGCGAGCCCGCGTTCTCCTCCGTCTCCGCGCCCGGGGCCACGTCCATGCCCTCCAGCGCGTCACTGTCCGCCGAGTCGCTGGTCAGCGGGGCGCCGAGCCGATCGGCCTCCTCCGCCGACGCGGCCACCGCCGCCGCGGACCTGGTGCGCAGGGTCTGCGCCGCGGCCCTCGGCGACGACACCATGGAGCGCAGCAGCGCGATCGCCGACCACCAGGCGATCCGGGCCTCGCGCCGGCCCTGGCCGTCCGCCTCCTCCACGCGCTCGCTCGCGTACGCGATCGCGTCGTCGAGCAGCGCCCGGTACTCGGGGGACAGCTTGTACGTCTCGTCCTTGAAGTAGCGGTCGGACGGGAACGCCGTGCGCTCGGCCAGCGAGTCGTCCGCCAGGCCGTCCTCCTTCGTCAGGTACTGGCGTACGTCCGCCCGCTTGCGGGCCACGAAGTGCTGGGCGAGGAGCTTGCGGCCCTTTTCCGAGTCCAGGTCCACGTGCGCCAGCTCCGGCCTGACCAGGCCCAGCAGGTTGCGGAACGCGGACTCCTTACCGCTGTGCGGGGTCGCCGTCACCAGCAGCAGGTGCCGTTCGGCGTCCTCCGCGACACGGCGCAGCAGCTCGTAACGCAGCTGGTTCTGCGTGCTCACCTTCGAGTCGTCGGAGGTCACGCAGGTGTGCGCCTCGTCGACGATCACCAGGTCGGGGCAGTGCCGTACGAAGTCGTCACGGTGGCGGGTGGACTTGATGAAGTCCGTGGAGACGATCACGTGCGGGTACTTGTCGAACAGCGACTGGCCCAGGTCCAGGCCCCGTTCCAAACGCGAGACCGTCGACGACAGCACCAGTTCCGCGTCGATGCCGAACTTCGACCGCAGTTCCTGCTGCCACTGCTCCGCCAGCGCGGGCGAGCACAGCACCGCCAGGCCCGTCGCCTCGCCCTGCGCCAGCAACTCGCCCGCGATCAGGCCCGCCTCCACCGTCTTGCCGATGCCGACGTCGTCGGAGATCAGCATGCGGACCGTCTTCTGGCGCAACGCCATCAGCAGCGGGACGAGCTGGTATGCGCGCGGCTCCACCGCGATCCCGGCCAGCGAGCGGAACGGGCCCGCGCCCGAGCGGAAGCCGACGCGCAGCGCCGTCCGCAGCAGACCGGCCGCCCGCTGGTCACCGAGATCGCCGGGGACCGGCGGGGCGAACTCGGCGCCCTTCACCGTCTCGAAGGCCGGGAACACCGCCGCGATGTCGTCGTCCGAACCGCCCAGCGGGCGCAGCACCAGCAGGTCGGGCTCGCTCTCGGGGAGTACGACCCATTCCCGGCCGCGTGCGGTGACCAGGGAGCCTGCGGAGTACGTGAGTGCCATGTCAGTCGTCAGATCCTCGGAAAGGAGAGGTGCGGGCGGTCAGTTGGTGGTCGGGGAGCCGAAGCAGTCGGCGTAGCGGCCGGCGAGCGCGTCCCAGTCGTCGCCGGGGCGGAAGCGGACGGCCTCCCAGCCGGCGTCGAAGAGGCGTTCCTCGGCGTCCTCGTCGCGAAGGGCGGTCTGCTCCGTGTCCGGCAGGTCGACGAAGACGGCCAGGCGCGTGCCCGGCTGCCGGTACACGTAGTCGGGCATCGCGTTGGCCTCGGTGAGGAGGGTGGCGGTCTCCGTGGGCAGGTGCAGGCCCTTCGCCTTCACCCAGCCCAGGAAGTCGCCCTGCTCCACCAGCTCCGCCGCCGCGGCGGCCTCCACCACCGTCGGCTCCGCCGGGGCCGGGACGGAGGTCTCGGCGACCAGCCGCCGGTACTGCTCCGACCGCGACTCCCCGCGCGCCTCCCGCGTGGCCGTCGCCGACGCGAAGCGCACCAGCAGCGCCGCCACCGTGTGACGGTTGATCCGCGCGTGGTCGAGCTGGTTGCCGTACGTCAGCAGGCATTCGTAGCAACCGAGCGCGCAGGCGCGGTCGCCGCGGTGCTCCTTGCCGCCCTTGTCCGTGCCGTCGGAGCCGAAGTGACAGATGTCCAGGGCCCGGTGGGCCGCCTTGGCCAGAGCGTCCTCCTCCGCCTGCAAACGGCGCAGGACGCCCGCGCCGCCCTCCGCGGCCTCCATGAACAGGATGCGGCGGCGCGGACCGTCGTCCGGCGGCAGCAGCTCCGCCGTCAGCTCGGCGTCCTCCAGCTCGAACGCCGCCTCGATGCCCCGCTCCAGCGCGTACATCAGCGTCAGCGCGACCGGCTCGGGCAGCGCCTCGTCGAGGGTGACGACGAGGATGTTCCGGCGGTCCTCCACGAACGGGATGACCCGCTTCTTGCGGCGCCGCTCGTTGCCGTCCGCGTCGATCACCGGAAGCTCGCTGGAATCGCCCGATGCCTCGGAGGCGTCCTTGTCGTTCATCCAGCGGCCGTCCGCCAGGTCGAGCCAGTAGCCCGGCGGCTCGTCCTTCTTGGCCCGCACCCGGCCCGTGTTGGTGATCCGGATGGTCGCGGAGTCCCCGTACGCGATCTCGGCGAGCTGCCCGCCCGCCGCGTCGGCGACCGTCGCGTTCAGGCGGCCCCGGCGGGCGCCGTGGTCGTGGAAGCGGTACGACGTCTCCAGCCTGAAGCCGGCCCGGCGCCGCTCCTCCTCGTCCGAGGAGATCCGCTCGCGGCGCGTGGTGTACACGGTGTGCAGGTGCAGCAGCCCGTACGTCGCCGAGCTCAGCGGCTCGTCGCAGAAGCCGCAGCGGTCCTCGCGGTCCTTCGGGTCGTGGTGGTAGCCGCAGTACGCGCAGCGGCGGGCCTCGCCCGTGGTCAGCTCGCCGGAGGAGTCCGGCGGGAGCTGGATGCGGGTCACCTGGTAGCGGGCGCCCTCGTGGTAGATGAGCGAGCCGGGGCCGAACTCGCGGATGGCGAGGAAGCGGGGCCGCTGGAGGTAGTCGCCGTCCCCGCGGCGGCGCCCGATCGTCGGGATGTACGCGGCCAGCGGCAGGCGCGGGAAGCTGTAGCCGGGCAGGAAGCCCTCGGAGGCCAGGTAGCGGTACGGGTTGAAGTCCGAGAGGACCGACTTGCTGTCGACGCTCTCGTTCATCAGCAGGTTGAGCTGGGTCTCCGCCTCGCGGCGGCGGGCGTTGGCGCGGTTGCGGTCAGTCTCCGTGAGGCTGTAGTCGAGACGGCGCTTGTTCTGCACGTACTGGTCGTCCAGTGCGGCGCGGAACAGGCTGCGCCAGCGGTCGAAGGCGCGGTCGAAGCGTTCCGGGACCGTGCGCACCTTGTCCTGGATCCAGTCGTCGTGCCACCAGGTGGTGTCGGCGAACTCCTTCAGCAGCGGGCCCAGGACGGCCAGGGCCGCGTCCACCGTGCGGCGCTGCGCGCCGTCGTCGTGCGAGGCGTCCAGGATGTCGGGCAGCAGCTCCAGCGCCGGGTCGGGGCGGTCGCCGGTGTCCGGGTGGGACACGTCCAGCACGTCCGGGATGGAGCGGCCCAGGCGCAGGCCCGCCTCGGCGATCCAGATGCCCTGGAGGTGGGAGAGGACCAGGTCCTCGTTGGCGAGGTCCAGGCGGGGCGGGGCGACCGCGCCCGCGACCATGCGGTGGGACTTGTGGAAGTAGTACTGGTCGTGGCTGTTGCCCGTCGCGCAGTACGTCGTCACCAGTGCGGGCTGGCCGCTGCGGCCCGCACGGCCGGACCGCTGGGCGTAGTTGGCGGGTGTGGGCGGCACGTTGCGCATCATCACCGCGTTGAGGGAGGAGATGTCGACGCCCAGCTCCATCGTGGGGGAGCAGTACAGCAGCTTCAGCTCCGCCTTGCGGAAGGCCTCCTCGCGCTTCTCCCGGTCCTCCGGCGCCACCTGCGCGGTGTGTTCGCGGGCGAACAGGCCCGCGAGCGCGTCGGCGGTCTCCCGGTACAGCTTGAGGAAGAAGGTGTTGATGCGCGGGCCGTCGCCGCTCTGGTAGGTGCGGGTGAGCGGGTCGTGCGCGCCGGACTCGCCCTTGCCCGCCCGCCAGACCAGCGACTGGGCCGCGACCCGGTAGCCGGTCGTCGTCGGGCCGGACGGGCGGCGGAAGCGGCCGGGGCGCTGCGGTGCGGTCTCGACCTCCTTCACCAGGCCCGCCTTGGCGAGCACCGTCAGCAGCTGGGCGATGATCAGCTGGAGGTCGTCCTGGTCCAGCCCGGCGAAGGAAGTGTCCGTGCGCCTCAGGTACTTGCCGTACTTGCCGCGCGCCGACAGGAACAGGCTGGCCCGGTCGGCGCCCGGACGGGACGGGTGCGGGTACGCCGTGCCGACCTTCGGCTTGTCGCCGGAGGACAGCACCCACGGGTCCACCAGCCGTTCCTCGGTGGCCCGTTGCAGCGACTCGAAGGTGTCGTCGCGGAAGTAGGACACGTCGATCGCCAGCGAGCGGCGCATCTCGTCGAGGAGCGCCTTGACGATCTCCGCGCGCAGTGCCGGGTCGGCGTCCCGCAGCGCGGGGTGCGTGGTCTCCCAGCGGTCCTGCTTGCCGGCCACCCAGTGCAGGTCCTCGTAGTCGATCTCCAGCAGGCCCGTCTGCTCCAGGTTCGGCATGGTGATGCGCCAGCCGCGCTCCAGGTCGAGGTAGAGCCGGAAGGCGACCATGTCGCGCAGCGTGCGGGCCGCGTTGCGGGCCAGACCGGGGGAGAGGTCGGTGTCGCCGGTGTAGTCGGCGGGGGCGAGCGCGAGGGCGTTGGTGACCGCCGAGGCCAGCTCCTCGTGGTGCAGGCCGTCCTCGCCGGCGTCCAGCGCCGCCCGGTACAGGGCCCCGCGCAACTGGGTGATCTGCACGAAGTCGTTGAAGTGGCCCGCCTGGAGGGAGGCGTCCTGCCGGTTGTCGACGAAGGTGAGGAGCTTGCGTGCCTCCTTGTCCAGGGCCTCCTCCGGCACCGACTTCAGCGACCGCACGATGGAGGCCGAGACGAGCGAGGTCGCCGACGAGCGGCCCTCCTGGTCCAGCGTGGCCAGCTTGGCGAAGTCGCGGCCGCGCGTCTGCTCGTACGCCACCCCGCAGTGCAGGCAGAAGAGGAACGGGGACGGGATGAAGGCGGCCTTCAGCTCGCCCTGGCCCTCCTGTCCGTACGGGTCGACGGTGACCGCGCGGGGCACCCGGTCGCGGTAGGCGCGCTTGACGACCTCCTGGCCCCGGTCGTCCACCTCCAGCCAGGACTCCGGCAGCCGGCGGTCGTCGACGGCGTACTGCACGTTCGACGGCCACTCCCGCTCGTGGTCGACGTACAGGTAGCCGTCGCCCTGCCGGCCGCCGGTCGCCGAGGTGTCGCGGCGGGCCTCGTAGCGCACCTCGCCGTCCTTCTCGGTGCGCCACACCGTCAGGTACTCCTGGCCGCACTCCCGGCAGAACGCCAGCGGCATCAGCAACTTGCCGCCACTGCCCGGCTGTTCCAGCTGGTAGGAGCGGGTGAGGTGGCGGGAGAGCTTGTCCTCCAGGGTGACGTACACGGTGTCACCCTTGGAGAGGAACTGGTGCAGCCGGAACGCGAACAGGGGGCGCTCGGTCAGCGGGTGGCGGGCCTGCGAACCCGCCTCCAGGGTGGCGCGGATGGCGGCGACGCAGTCCTTCTCGGGCACGCCGGACCGCTCGCTGAGCTCCTTCGCGGCGATCTCGATCTTCGCCGGCCGCTGCCGGACCAGACGGCCCGACGCCGCGTCCTCGACCAGGCCGAAACGGCTCTCGATCCAGCGGGCCAGCGGGTCGCGGACGAGGTCGTCGTAGGCGCGCGGGGCGGCGGGGGAGGTGAGGCGCTCGGCCGGGACGGCGTCCGGTGCCTCACGGGTCGCACGGACCAGGGTCTCGCCGATCACGTGCTCGGGCCGCACCTTCGTGCCGAACAGGGTGCTCGCGACCTGGGCGACCACGCGGCGCTGGTCCTCCCAGGCGCCCTCGGTCGACATGGTCGCCGAGGTGCCGATGCACTGCAGGTCCCCGGCCTGGCAGGCCTCACGGACGCGGCGGATGAGCAGGGCCACGTCGGCGCCCTGACGGCCGCGGTAGGTGTGGAGTTCGTCGAAGACCAGGAACTCCAGGCCCCGCGCCATCCGGATCAGGCTCGCCCGGTCGGCCGGGCGGGTGAGCATCAGCTCCAGCATCACGTAGTTGGTGAGCAGGATGTCCGGCGGGTTGTCGCGGATCTCCCTGCGCTTCTCGTCGTCCTCCTGGCCCGTGTAGCGGGCGAAGGTGACCGGCTCCTTGCCGGTGCCGTATCCGTCGCGCAGGTACTTCTCCAGCTCGCGCAGCTGGCTGTTGGCGAGCGCGTTCATCGGGTAGACGATGATCGCCCGTACCCGCTTGGGGGCGTCGGGGCCCTCCTGGTCGCGCTCGTGCAGCACCTTGTTGACGATCGGCACGATGTACGACAGCGACTTGCCGGATCCGGTACCGGTCGTCAGCACGTACGAGGCGCCGGAGGCGGCGGCGTCGATGGCGTCGCGCTGGTGGCGGTGCAGGGTGAGCGGACGGCCGTCGCACACGGTGCCGCCCTCGGTCTTCTTCGCCTGGAAGATGCGGGCGCACTCGGGGTGCAGCACCTTCTCCTGGGCGAGTTCGACGACGGTGCCGCCGCCCTGGAAGAACGGGTTGAGCGACAGCCAGGGGTCCGGCCACTGCGACTTGTCGTCGAGGTCCTTCTCCACGAAGGCGGCGATACGGTCGTCACGGATGACGGTGCCGCCCTCGGTGAAGGAACGGTAGTCCTTGATGAGGGCGCGGTGGACGCCGAAGACGTCCATGCCGGCTCCGGCGGCAGGATCCTGCCTGGCGGCGGGCTCCTCTGCGTCGTCGTCGGCGGTGGTGGGGGCGGAGGCCGGGGCGGGCGCCGCCTCGCGCACGGGCACGGTCGGGTCGAGCGCGGCCCAGTGCGGCAGCAGTGACGCCCCGGCGTCGAGCACGGCGAGCGGCAGCAGCGCCTCCCGGACGGTCACCGCGTCGGCGGGGCGGTCCGCCGGGTCCTTGGCCAGCAGACGCTCCACCAGCCGGGCCAGCTCGACGGGGACCTCGCCGCGGATCGCCCGGACCGGGGCCGGCTGCTGGTTCACGTGCCGGTCGGCGAGCTCGTACGCGGACTCGCTGGTGAAGGGGGGAACGCCGACCAGCATCTCGTACAGCACGCAGCCCAGCGCGTAGAGGTCGGCGGCCTGGGTCACCTGCTTGGCCTGGCACTGCTCCGGGGCCATGTAGCGGGCGGTGCCCACGCTCACGCCGGTGCTGGTCAGCCGGGTCTGGTCCGGGTCGTCGGCGATGCTGCCCATGCCGAAGTCCAGCACCTTGACCGTGCCGCCCTGCGTGAGCATCACGTTCGCCGGCTTCAGGTCGCGGTGCACGACGCCGGCGGCGTGCGCGGCGGCGAGTCCGGCGGCGATCTGGGCGCCGATCGCGGCGGCCCAGGAGACGGGCAGCTGGGACTCCTCCTCGACGAGGTCGCGCAGCGTCTCGCCGTCCAGGAACTCCATCGCCAGGTAGGGCAGGCCCCCGGGGACGCCGGTGTGCTCGGCGATGCCGCCGGCCACGAGGCGCGTGAGGTTCGGATGCCGCAGCCGGCGCATGATCCGCACCTCGCGGTCGAACCGCTGCACGGCCTTGGTGTCCCCGCCGGTGTCGATCCGGGTGCCGGTGCGCCTGCGCAGGACCGTCTTGACGGCGACGGTGCGCTCCGGCGACCCCTCCGCGGCGTGCAGGTCCTCGGCCTGGTGGACCTCCCCCATGTTGCCCCTGCCGATGACGCGCCCGACGCGGAACCTGCCGTCGACCAGCTCGTGGCTCACTGCCGCTCCTTCGCCCCTCGCCCGCGTTCCCGCGTCGTGTCCTCGCGCCGACTCGCCGGAACGCCCCCTGACCTGGCGACGCCCCCGTTCACTGTGGCAGAGAGTCGGACGCGCCAGCCTTACCGTACACGAAGTAACCGTGACCTGACAGATGCTCATCTGTTGACAGCATCAACGCGTCATCTCTGGCGGTCGGGGTGGAAAGTTTGGGGGTGGGCGCGATGACTCAGCCGGTTACCGCCGGTAGCGGGTCGTCCGGCCTGCGTGCGGCGGTCGCGGACCTGCTGGCGCGGTTTCGGAGTGCGGCCGCGGACGGCGTCGTCCCGCACCACGTCTTCGACGGGAACGTGCGGGCGCTCGCGCTCGGAGGTGACGAGCAGGAGCGGTTGCGCCACGAGCCGACCCGGATCGGGCTGCCCGTGCGAGACGTACGTGTGCACACAGAAGGCGACCGCCCACCAGGTGAAAAGGTTGTACGGACCCGTGGAAACGATGTGAACCCGAGGCTGCGCCCGGTGAAGGACCTGCTCGGTCGGTACGCGGACGCCGAGGGCCACGCCACCTCACGGGCCCTGGAGGCGGCACCGGCGGAGGCGCCGCGTGCCGCTCCGCCGCAACGAGGACCGGCCGGTGCTACCCGGCCCCGTGCACCCGCATCACGCGGACGCCACGGCGCTGGAGCTTCGCGACCGTGTAGTGGCGTTGCTGCCAGGCGCGGAGGGGCCCGCCGACCAGCTCCTCGGCCTCCTCGCGGCGCAGGTGTCTGTACCTGTTGGTGACGAGCTGCGGCTCGTAGCCGGGCACCACGTCGAAACCGTGCACCTCGGTGAACGACTCGTTGGACGCGGCGGCGGGGAAGTAGGTGATCCAGCGGGCCTGGTCGTCCAGCCGGCTGGGGTGGACCCCGGGCCGGCCGAGGACCAGGGTCGTCACGATGGCCGTGACCTCCGGGCACTTGTTGGTGATCGAGGCGACGGGGGCGTTGCCCAGGTCGCCCATGACGACGACCGGCTTCCGTAGGTTCTCGGGGCGGAAGACCCGGACGTGGTAGTTCGCGTGGCCGTACCAGTCCGGGGACCGGTAGGGCAGCGCGTGCTGGTCGATCACCAGGACCACCTCGTCGGCCGGCGTGGGCTCGGACGTGCGACGGAACAAGCTCATGTCTGTTTCCTCAACACCGTCGTGATCTCGGCACCCACGTCCTCGGTGAGCGGCCCCTCGCAGGCGATGCCGAGGCTTTCCGCGAGCCGGCGGCCGTGCAGGTCGACGGCCGCCTCGCAGAGCTCCGCGAACGCCACGCCCGCGATCCGCGCCCGGCGCCACGCGGTGACGGCCGTGACGGCACCGGCCACCGCCGACGGCCACCACACGACGCCCACGGCGAGATAGCCGACGGCCCACGCCGTCAGCCGGGCCGCGGCGGCGAACCTGGTGCGCGACGCGACGATCTCGGCGCGCACGTCCTCGGCCAGGACGAGCCAGATGCGGGGCCACGCGGAGGTGAGGTCGAGCCGGTAGGTCTGCCAGACGCGTGTGTCGACGGCGGCGACACGGTCGCCGAGCCAGAACGGGTGGTCCGGCGCGGCGAGACCGATCCGGTTGCGCCGGGCGTTGAGCTCCCGGGCCCGTGCCGCGGCCGCCGCCGCGCCGGGGGTGCCCTCGGCCCTGGCGGCCGCCAGCAGGGCGTGGTTGAACGCCGCGTGGGCCTCGTCCCAGCGCTGTCGGCGCCGGTCGGCGAGCCGGCGGGGCCGGGTCGCGAGCCACAGCCGTTCCACCGCCACGCCCAGCCCGGTGGCGGCCAGGCCCAGAGCCGCCGAAGCGGCCAGCAGGCCGGCCAGGAGGAGGACGAGCGTCCCGGTGTTGCGCAACGCGGGCTCGGCCGACAACTCGTTGAGCCGGGTGAGCAGCAGGCCGATGTCGTACCAGCGCCGGTGCCCGAGCGTCACGCCGACGGCGGCCACGCTCAGCAACAGCACACTGGGCCCCAGCATCAGGGCGATCCAGCGCTCGGCCAGCTTCCCGCCCAGTGCCTCGAGGAACCTGGTCACGACCGCAGCCTCGTGACCCTCATCCGCTGCCGGAGCGCCACGCAGAGCACCGGCTCGGCGCCCGGCGCCTCGACCCGCGTGCAGACACCGGCGGGGCACGCCAGCACCTCGAGCACGCGGTGACCGTCGCCCGCGCCCAAGAACCGCTCGTACGAACGGGCCGGGCTCAGCCCCGCCGCGTGCCCCGCCCTCAGGAGCAGCATCTCCAACTCGTCGAACTCGTCGGCGAGTTCCTCGAGCGGGGTGCCCTCACGCACCCGGGCGAGGATCGACTCGGCGAGCGCCCCGACCTCTGGCGAGGCCCGTACCGCGTCGGTATCGTCGGCCAAACGGCGGCACAACACGGCCAGTTGGTCAGCGGTCATCTCAGTGAGGATACTTGCGGAGTGACGAACCCGACATCCTTCGACAGCATGATCGAAAGGAACAGGCGCCGGGCGGCGCAGGGTTCGGTGAACGCGATGTACGACCTGGCCATGGGGCTGTACGACCGCTACCGGCTCCTGGGCGATCCGGCCGACCTGCTGGACGGGATCGCCCAGTTGAGGACCGCCATCGGGTACGTGCCGGACCACCCGGTCAGGCACGTCCTGCAGGTCGGCCTGTGCTCCTTGCTGCAGGACCACTTCCTGTCCTTCGGCGACGTGTCCGCGTTGCACGAGTCCCTGGCCGGGTGCGACGCGTCGCTCCCCCTGCTGGACGGGGAGAACCGGTTGGTGGCGGCGATGGTGCGGGGGGAGACGCTGATCCTGCTGGCCGAGCACGGCCGCGATCCCGCGTACGCGGCGGAGGCCGTCGAGTGGGCGTCACGGCTGCCGCGCGTACCGGCTGCCCGGTACGTGCTGGGCAAGGCCCTGTACATCCAGTACGAGCTGACCCGGGACCACGCCGTCCTCGTCACCGCGGCCCGCGTGCTGGAGGAGAGCGTCCGCGCGACGCCCGTGGACGACCTGGACCACGCGCTGCGGCTCAACCAGCTGGGCGACGTGCTGCAGCGGTCCGCGGAACACACCGGCGACGAGTCCGTGCGGGAGAGGGCCGTCCGGTACCTGCGGGAGGCGGTGGCGCGTACGCCGAGCACCTCTCCCGCACGGTTGTCCCACAAGGTGGACCTCGCCGCCGCGTTGCGGGACCGCGGCAGGAGGACCGGTGACGTCGCCGCGTTGCGGGAGGGCGTGGCCCTGCTGCGGGAGGTGCTCGAGGCGACCCGGCCGGACGACCACGCGTGGGACAACCGCTGCGAGAACTACCTGATCGCCGTGCAGGACCTCGTCGAACAGACCGGCGAGATCGACGTGCTCGACCGGGCCGTGGAGACGGGCCGGTCGGCGCGTGGCGTGGGCGGCGGGCCGGGCATGATCCCTCTGCTGCTCGGACTGCTGCACCACGAACGGTTCCTGCACACGGGGCTGGAAGGCGACCTGGGGCAGGCGATCGCCGCGTACACCGAGGTCGTCGAGACGGTGCCGTACGGCGAACGGACCCACGCGGTGGCACTGGGCAACCTGGGCCGGGTCTGGTTCTCCGCGTACGACGCCAACGGCAGCCCCGAGGCGCTGCGCCGGTCCGTCACGGCGCTGGGCAGCGCGGCCCGGGCGAGTGCTCCCGGTACGACGGAGCGCGCCGAGACCCAGTTCAACCACGGTGGCGCTCTGTACGCCCAGTACGAACTCACCCGGGACCCCGGGGTTCTGGCCGCCGCGGGCCGCGCCCTCCGCGAGGCGGCGGAGACCGAGGCGCTGCAGCCCCTGACGCGGGCCAAGGCCGCACGCCGGTGGGCACGCACCGAGGCCGAGGCGGGACGGTGGGACCGGGCCCGGGACGCCTACGCGGTGGCGGTCGGTCTGCTGCCGTTCGTGGTGCCACGACGCCTCGCCCGTGTGGACCAGCAGCGGCTGCTGGCGGAACTCGACGGCCTCGCCGCCGACGCGGCCGCGTGCGCCGTGCAGGCGAACGACCCGGAGACGGCGGTACGTCTGCTCGAACTCGGCCGCGGCGTGCTCGGCGGGCAGGTGCTGCAGAGCCGCGGCGATCTGTCCCGCCTGCACGCGGTGGCGCCCGAGCTCGCGGAACGACTGGGTGCCGCGTTCGACCGGTTGTCCCCGGCCGGGCACCTCGTGGGTGCCGCGGCGGACGAACGGCACGACCTGGACATCCGGTTGCGGCACCTGCTCGACGAAGCACGGGCGCTGCCGGGGTTCGCGGACTTCCTCGCCCCGCCGGACCTCGACGAGCTGCTGGAAACCGCCGCGGACGGGCCGGTGGTGCTGATCAACGTGAGCGGGTACCGCAGTGACGCGTTGGTCATCCGCCCGTCCGGGGTCACCGTGGTCGAACTGCCGGGCGTGACGCCGGACTCCGTGGCGGACCGGGCCGCCGCCTTCGGCACCGCGCTGGCCGCGTCGGCCCGGCCGGGCGCGGGCGAGACCGGTGCCCAGACCACCGCGGCGGAGGTGCTCGGGTGGCTGTGGGACTTCGTCACCGAACCCGTGCTGAGGCGACTCGGGTACACCTCCCGGCCGGCGGACGCCTGGCCGCGGGTCTGGTGGTCGCCGGTGGGGCGGCTGGCGCTGCTCCCGATCCACGCGGCCGGCCGCTTCCCCGACGGCGCGTCCGTCCTCGACCGGGTGATGTCGTCGTACACGCCGACGGTGCGGGCGTTGCGGCACGCCAGGGCGCGGCACACGCGAGCGGACGACGACCTGGTGGTCGTGGCGGTGGAGGACGCGCGGGGAGCGCGACCCCTGCGCGGTGTGGGCCGGGAGGCGAGCAGGATCGCGGCACTGACCCGGGCCACGCGGCTGGACGGCGCGCAGGCGACGGCCGACGCGGTCCGCGCCGCACTGACGTCCCACACGTCGGCGCACTTCGCCTGTCACGCGGCGAGCGACCCCGACGATCCGTCGGCCGGGCACCTGCTGCTGCACGACGGGCCGCTCTCGGTGCTGGACGTGTCCGCGCTCGACCTGACCGGTGTCCGGCTCGCGGTGCTGTCGGCGTGCGAGACGTCCCTGGGCGCCCACCGGGTCCCGGACGAGAGCCTGCACCTGGTGTCGGCGTTCCAGCTCGCCGGCTACCCGCAGGTCGTCGGCACGCTGTGGCAGGTCAACGACCTCGTCGCCCGGACGGTCGCCGTCGACCTGCACGAGGGCGTCTCGGCGGGCGAGGACGTCGCGACGGCGCTGCACCACGCGGTACACCGCTGCCGCGAGCGTTTCGACAAGACCCCGACACTGTGGGCCGCGTATCTCCACTCCGGCCGGTGACCGGCGACGTGCCCGCGGCGGGATGTGACCGAGACAGGGAGGGACATGCCGTTCTGGAGGAAGAAGCCGAAGACCACCGACCATTACGTCGGGGACTTCGGCAGCGTCGAGGTCGATGTGACCGAGCGGCGGGGCGAGCCGCCCCTGGTCGAGATCAAGCTGTCCGTGACGGAGGAGTACGCCCGCGGGCTCGACTTCCAGCAGAAACGCGAGGAACTCGGCCTGCACCACCCGGAGACGCTGCACGCCCTGCACGTGTACGCGGTCACGCTGGGGGAGGAACCCGGCAGACAGGACGAGGCCGTCGCCCTGCTGGAGTGGCTGGCCGCCGCCCGCGCGGACGACCAGGAGAACAGACTGCTGACGTTGAACGACCTGACCAGGATCCTGCAGGACGGCGGCAACCCCGCCCGCGCCGAGGAGTGGTTGCGCGAGGCCCTGGCGGGCTGGGAGCGACTGCGCGGCCAGGACGACGAACAGACGCTGCAGATCGCGTCCAACCTGGCGAAAGTCCTGCTCGACCTCGGCCGCAGGGAGGAGGCGGAAGGGCTGATGCGGGACACGGTCTTCCGCCGTACCCGCGCGTTCGGCGCAGCCCATCCGGACACCTTGAGCAGCAGGAACACCCTGGCGGGAACGTTGCGCGGGTCACCCGCCCGGCTCGCCGAGGCGGAAGGCATGTACCGGGCGATGCTGGCCGACATCGACGGCACGACCGACATGAGCCTGACCGTGCAGCACAACCTGGCCGCCGTACTCACCCACCAGGGCAAGCACGCCGAGGCACTCGAGATGTACGGTCACCTGGTCGACGCCCGCTCGCAGCGACAGGGCGACGACCACCGGAGCACATGGCGGGCCAGGCGCAACTACGCCTCCGTGCTCACCAGGCTCGGCCGCCTCGCCGAGGCCGAGCAGCGGCTCACCGAAGCCCTCGAGGGCTGCCGACGGGTCTTCGGGCCGCGGCACTCCACGACCCTCGGCGTGCAGGTCGACCTGGCGGCGACGAAGGCCAACCAGGGCCGCGCACAGGAGGCGGTTCCCTTGCTGCGGGACGCGATCGACGGCTACCGGAGCACACACGGGCCGGACCACCCGCGCGTCCGCGAACTCACGAACATCCTGGTGCAGTTGGGAGGGTGACCGCTCCCTCGCCGCGGTAGCGCCCCGATCGTGCCGGTCATGACCCACCAGGCTTGTTGCATATGATGTGCAAGTGCGCACCACCGACTACACCATCCGGCCCGCCACCCCCGCCGACCTCGACGCCGCCCGGGCCGTCATGCTCGACACCGTCTACCGCGACTTCGGCACCGGGTACGTGCCCCGCTGGCACCGGGACGTCATCGACCCGGCCGGCGCGTACCTGACGCCCGCCCGGCACACCCTCCTCGTCGCCGTGGACGGGCGGGACGGCGAGGTCGTCGCCACCGGGGCCCTGGACTCCCGCGGTCCCGCGCACCCGCCGAACCCCCGCCACGTCGCCGAGCGTTATCCCTCCGGCGTCACCGCGCAGCTGCGTCGCGTGTACGTGCGGCCCGAGCACCGTCGGCGCGGGCTGGCGCGGCGGCTCGTCGACGAGTTGCTGGCCTTCGCCGCCGCCGACGGCGGGTACCGGGCCGTGTACCTGCACACCGACCCGTCCGTCACCGGGGCGGAGCCGTTCTGGCGGTCGCTCGCCAAGGTCGTGCACGACGAGCGGGAGGACGCCGGGGGCGGGCAGAACGTCGTGCACTTCGACGTGCCCCTGCCGTAGCTCTGCCGCAGCCCAGTCGTAGCCCTGCCGTAGCCCTGTCGCGAGGGCGGCGCCCGGAGGTTTCATGGAAATCATTTTCATGTAGAGTTTCCCCGCGTCGTCCCGACCACCTCCTCCACCCCGACCGATCCGAGGACCATGCGCTCCCATCGCCGCTCCCGGCTGCTCGCCCCCTTCCTGCTGCTCCCGCTGACGGCCGGCTGTTTCGCGTCCGGCGGCGACGACCAGGCCAAGGGCGGTGACGGCGACGGCGGTTACCGGCTCCGGGTCGGTCTCGCCTTCCCGCCCGCCGAGAACCTGTCGCCCTACGGCGCCGACGCCACCCTCCTCAGCCGGCTCGGCGTCACCGAGGGCCTCACCGCGCTGGACGCCAACGGGTCCGCCGCCCCCGCGCTCGCCGAGTCCTGGCGCAGGGACGGGGACAGGGCGTGGGAGTTCACCCTCCGCGACGCCACCTTCCAGGACGGCACCGAGGTCACCCCCGCCGCCGTGGCCGGCTCCCTCGCCCGCGCCACCGCCGCCGAGCCCGCGCCCGCCGCCCTCGCCGGCGTCACCCTCACCGCGAAGGCCGACGGCGACCGGACCCTCAGGATCACCACCGCCGCGCCCGACCCCGTCCTCCCGCTGCGGCTGTCCAGCCCGAGCCTCGCCGTCCTCTCCGCGAAGGCCTACGAGAAGACCGGCCGCGTCGACCCGGTCGGCACCGCCACCGGGCCCTTCGAGATCACGAAGGTGAACGGCGCCACCTCCGCCTCCCTCGACCGCTTCGACGACTACTGGGGCGGACGCGCCCAGGCCTCCGGGATCGACGCCCGTTTCATCGCCGACGGCACCGCCCGCGCCAACGCCCTGCGCACCGGCGAACTGGACATCGCCGAGGCCGTTCCCGTCTCCCAGGCCGCGTCGCTCGACGAGAAGAGCCGGCGCGACACCGCCACCACCCGGACCACCAGCCTCCTGCTCAACGCCTCCACCGGTCCCTTCAAGGACCCGGCGCTGCGGGCCGCCGCCCGCGGTGCGCTCGACACCTCCGTCTTCGCCAAGGACGTCTACGAGGGCTACGGCGACCCCGGCGCAGGCGTCTACGGGCCCGCCGTCACCTGGGCGGAAGGGAAGCGGACCGCGCCCGTCGGGCGGGCGGTGGCCGGAAAGGCCGACGGCGACACCATCACCCTCGCCACCTACGACAACCGGCCCGAACTGCCCGAGGTCGCCCAGGTCGTCAAGCAGCAACTGGAGAAGGCCGGGTTCACCGTCAAGCTCACCGTGCGCGAGTACTCGCGGCTCGAAGGCGACGCCCTCGACGGGAAGTTCGACGCCTTCGTGCTCGCCCGGAACACGTTCCTCGACACCGGCGACCCCGTCGCAGTCCTCGCCAGCGACTACACCTGCGACGGCGGCTTCAACATCGCCCAACTGTGCGACAAGGACGTCGACCGCGCCGTCGCCGCCGCCGAGAAGACCGCCGACAGCGCGAAGCGACAGGACGCCGCCATGGCCGCCGAGGCCCGCATCCTCGGCAGCGACACCGTCGTACCGCTCGTGCACCAGCGCATCATCACCGGCGTCGCCGACTCCGTGCGGGGCGTGATCCTCGACCCGTACGAGCGCACCCTCGTCGGCACCGGCACCCGGCGCTGACCGTGCGGCAGCGGGTGGCCACTCCGGCGTGGCGGTTCCTGCTCGCGGGTGGACTGGTGTGCGGCATCGGGCTGTTGCCCTGGCTCACCCGCACCGACCCGGCGTACACCGTCCTCAAGGCACGGTCCGCCGAACGCGAACCCACCCCCGAGGTGCTCGCCGACATCCGGCGGCAACTCGGCATCGACGGCGGGCCCCTGCACGTCCTCACCGGCTGGCTCGGCGGACTCCTGCGCGGGGACGCCGGGCGGTCGTGGATCTCCGGGAGCGAGGTGCTGCCCGGCCTGCTCCAGGCCCTCGGCGCCTCGCTCCTGCTCATGGGCGTCGCGCTGCTCGTCGCCGCCCTCACCGCGGCGGCGGTCTGCACGCGCACCCTGCGGCTGGGCGCCCGGCGGCAGCTCGACGAGCGGCGTCGTGGCGGCAGCGGGTCCGCCGTACTCGCCGCACTGCCCGAGTTCCTCGTCGCCTCCGTGCTCGCCACCGTCGTCGGGGTGCAGCTCGGGTGGCTGCCCGCGCTGGGGTGGTACGGGCCCCAGTGGACCGTGCTGCCCGCGCTCGCCCTCGGGCTGCCCGCCGGGGCCGTCCTGGGGCGGCTGCTCGACGACCTGCTGCCCGGCGCCTTCGGTGAGCCCTGGGCGCTGGCCGCCGCGGCCCGCGGACTGACCGGGCGGTCCATCGCCCGCCAGGCCGTACGGCGGTGTGTGCCCGCGCTGCTGCCCAACCTCGGGCTGTTCGTCGTGGGGCTGACCGGCGGGGCCGTCGCCGTCGAGCAGGTCTTCGACATCCCCGGGCTGGGGCGCAGCACCCTCCAGGCCGCCCTCGCGCAGGACCTCCCCGTCCTCCAGGCCGGCACCCTCGCCCTCGTCCTGCTCGCCGCGCTCGCCACCGGCGCCACCCGTCTCGCCGCCCGGCTGCTCACCGGGCCCGCGGTACGCGACGGCGCCCTGTCCTCGCTGCACCGACCCACCCCGCCCGCCGGCGGACTGCTCCCGCTCCTCCACGGCGCCCTCCTGCTCGCCGTCGTCGGCTTCGGGCTGGCCCGCGATCCGCTCGCCCTCGACACGGGGCAACGGCTGCGGGCGCCCTCCCTCGACCATCCCTTCGGCACCGACGCCCTCGGGCGTGACCTGCTCGCCCGCGTCGGCCACGGGGCGCTGGACACGCTGCTCCTCGCCGCCGCCATCAGCGCCGCCTCCCTGCTCGTGGGCGTACTGCTCGGTCTCGTGCCCCGCGTCTCCGGGCCGCTCGTCGACACCGTCAACGCCGTACCGCCGGTGCTCGTCGCGCTGCTCGTCACCGCCGTCGCCGGGAGCGGAACGGCCACCCCCGCGCTCGCCGTGGGCGCCCTCGCCTGGGCGCCGCTCGCCGCGCACACCTCCTCCCTGCTGCGGCAGGAACGGGCCACGCTGCACATCACCGCCACCAAGGGGCTGGGCGCGGGGCGCATCCATCTGCTGCGCTACGAGTTGCTGCCCGCCGTGCTGCCGCCGGTCCTGCGGCACACCCTGCTGCGGCTGCCCGGCGTCGCCCTCGCGCTCGCCTCGCTCGGCTTCCTCGGCCTCGGCGCCCAGCCGCCGTCCCCCGAGTGGGGGTTGCTCCTCGCCGAGAACCAGCCCTACGCCGAACGCGCCCCCTGGGCCGTCCTCGCACCCGCCGCCGTACTCGCCCTGCTCGGCGCGCTCGCGGTCACCGCGGCGGGCGGACTGCGCCGGCCGTCGCTGCCGTTCCGGCGACGGCCCACCCGGGTCGGGGACGGGGCCGACACGGCCGACGGTGGCGGGCGGCGGTCCGTCGCGGGGGCGGAGAAGGAACGTGTGCTGACATGACCTCCGTACCCGCCTCCAGCGGGCGTTCCGCGCCGGCCTCCGGCCGCCACCGCACCGCCCCGCTCGCGTCTCTCTCGCCCCTGCTCCGGCTACTCATCCTCACCCAACTCGCCTTCAACATCGGCTTCTTCGCTGTCCTGCCCTTCCTCGCCGAGCACCTGGGGCAGTCCGTCGGCATGGCGGGATGGCTGGTCGGGTTCGTGCTCGGGCTGCGGACCTTCAGCCAGCAGGGGCTGTTCGTGGTCGGCGGGGTGCTGACCGACCGCTACGGCATCCGGCCCGTCGTGCTCGCCGGGTGCGTGCTGCGGATCGCCGGATTCGCGTGGCTCGGGTTCGCCGAGCGGACCTGGGCCGTCGTCGGCGCGGTGCTGCTCATCGGGTTCGCCGCCGCGCTGTTCTCGCCGGCCGTCGAGTCCGAGGTCGCCCGGCAGGCCGTCCTGCTCGAAGAAGAAGGGGGCGGCGACCGGACGCGGGTGCTCGCGCTGTTCACCGTCGCCGGGCAGGCCGGGGCCTTCGTCGGGCCGCTGCTGGGCGCGTTGCTGCTCGCCGTCGACTTCCGGGCCGTCTGCCTCGCCGGGGCCGGGGTGTTCGTGCTGGTCCTCGCCGGGCACGCGTGGCTGCTGCCGCAGCGCGTTCCCGGACGGGCCCGGGTCGAGATGAAGGGCGGGGCGCGGCTCGTGCTGCGCAACCGACGCTTCCTCGCCCTGTGTTGCGCCTACGGCGCCTACCTGCTCGCCTACAACCAGCTCTACCTGGCCCTGCCCGCCGAGGTGGAGCGGGCCGCCGGTTCGCAGGCGCCGCTGGCCTGGCTGTTCGCGCTGTCCTCGCTGCTGGTCGTGACGGCGCAGTTGCCGGTGACGCGGTGGGCGGGGGAGCGGCTGGCGCCGCGCCGGTCGATGGCGGCGGGGCTGGGGCTGATCGCGGGCGGGTTCGCCGTCGTCGCCCTGGCCCGGCCCGCCGGGTGGACGGGGGCGGGCGGGCTGGTGCCGGCCGCCGGGTTCGTCGTCCTGCTGACGCTCGGTCAGATGCTGGTCGCGCCCGTCGCCCGCGCCTGGGTGCCGGACCTCGCCGAGGACGGGCGGCTCGGACTGTACACGGGGGCGTTGTCCTCGGTCTCCGGGCTGATCGTGCTGGCCGGCAGTTCCGCGACGGGCTTGCTCCTTGACGCCGGGCTGCCGGTCGCGGTGCCGTGGCTGGCGCTGGCCGCCGTACCGCTCGCCGCCCTCGCCCTGCTGCCCCGCGGTCAGCGGGCCAGCAGATCCGGCTCCGGGGCCTGAACCGACGCCTCGAGGGACGCCGGTGCCGGTGCCGCTGCCAACGTCGATGCCCGCGCCGACGCCGCCGCCCGTGCCGCCGTGCCGGTCCGCGACGTCCGCCACAGCCACGCCACGTCCCGCCCGAACGACCACACCAGCAGCGCCAGCGCCAGCCCCACCACCCCCACGCCGGCCGCGTCCGGCAACAGCCCCGCGCCCGCGAGGAGCAGCAGCACCCCCTGCAACGCGGCCACCGTCTTGCGGGCCGTGCTCGGCGGCAGCGGGGCCGTCAGCCACGGCCACACCCGGGCCGCGGCGACGAAGACGTACCGCATGCCGCCGATCAGCAGCACCCACGGGCCCAGATCCATCGCGACGTACACGCTGAGCACCAGGATGAGGAACGCGTCGACCTCCATGTCGAAGCGCGCGCCCAGGGCCGTCGACGTGCCCGTGCGGCGGGCGACCCTGCCGTCCACGCCGTCCAGGACCAGGGCCACGGCCGTCAGGCCGACGAGGAGGGAGACGGGCGGCGCGCTGCGGAAGGAGTCGGCGACCAGGGCCGTGACCCCGCCGACCAGGGTGGCTCGGCCGAGGGTGACCCGGTTGGCCGGGCCGAACGACGGCGGCCGGGAACGGTGCAGGGCCCGGGTGAGCACCGCCCAGGTCCCGAACGCGAACGCGAGGCCGGTCAGCCAGCCCGCCGTACCCATGTCGAGCGCCGTACCGAGCAGCACCACCAGCAGGACCTGCGCGCCCGCCCCCACCGCGGTCTCCTGCTGCGGGGACCTCGCGTCGTACGTGTGGTTCAGGGCCACCGAACACCCTCCGGCCGTGTGACAGATGTCGATCAACGCCGCTACCTTGTGCGCGGCTCGTGCATCCCTCGGTACGTGAGTGGTTCGCCGATCGTTCAGGAGGACTTCCGATGACACGCAGGGCACATGCGTTCTGGCTCGAAACGCCGGGGCGGGGCGCGATCCGCGAGGTGGAGCTGCCGGCACCGGGTCCCGACGAGGTGCTGGTGCGCTCGCTCTTCAGCGGAGTCAGCCGCGGCACCGAGACCCTCGTCTTCGACGGCCGGGTGCCCGAGAACCAGTACGCGGCCATGCGCGCGCCGTTCCAGGAGGGCGACTTCCCCGGGCCGGTGAAGTACGGCTACCTCAGCGTCGGCGTGGTGGAGGAGGGACCCGAAGGTCTCCTCGGGCGCACCGTCTTCTGCCTCCACCCCCACCAGACGCGGTACGTCGTCCCCGCCGCGGCCGTGACCCCGGTGCCGCCGGACGTCCCCGCCGGACGCGCCGTGCTCACCGGCACCGTCGAGACCGCCGTCAACGCCCTGTGGGACGCCGCGCCGCTGGTCGGCGACCGGGTCACCGTCGTCGGCGGCGGCATGGTCGGCTGCTCCGTCGCCGCGCTGCTGGCCCGCTTCCCCGGCGTCCGCGTCCAGTTGGTCGACGCCGACCCGGCGCGGGCGGAGGTCGCCGAGGCACTCGGCGTCGGCTTCGCGTCCCCCGCCGACGCCCTCGGCGACCGGGACCTCGTCGTGCACGCCAGCGCCACCGAGGAGGGCCTCGCCCGGTCCCTGGAACTGCTGCGGCCCGAGGGCACGGTCGTCGAACTGAGCTGGTACGGCGACCGGCGCGTCGCACTGCCGCTCGGCGAGGCCTTCCACTCCCGGCGCCTGACCGTGCGCGGCAGCCAGGTCGGCACCGTCTCCCCGGCGCGCGCCGGCACCCGCACCTACGCCGACCGGCTCGCCCTCGCCCTCGACCTGCTCGCCGACCCCGCGCTGGACGCCCTCGTCACCGGCGAGTCGGCCTTCGCGGAACTCCCGGACATCCTGCCGAAGCTGGCCTCGGGGGACCTCCCCGCCCTGTGCCACCGCATCCGGTACGGCGACGACGACTGACCGTCCCCTCCCGCCCCGGCCCCGTGTCCCCGGGGGAGCGCGAAGACGGAAGCAGCGGTGTCCGGTTGTCGCCGGTCCGCGGTAAATGCCTTGATCGAGCACCTCGCTCGACGGGAGACTTCCGACTTCCGAACCTCCAGGAGCGTGATGGACACCACACAGACGCGAGGGCCGGCGCCGGGCAGGAGCGCGGTCGTGCTGGCACTGCGCCGCTACGGCCGGGAACTGCTGCGCCTACGCCTGCTGGCCCTGCCCGCGCTGCTGCTGCCGGCCGTGGGCAACATCGGGATCCGCTACGTCGCCCCGCTGCTGATCGCCAAACTGGCGGGGCAGGCCGCCGACGACAGCGGCCTCACCCTCGCCTCGGCGCTGCCGTACGTGCTGGGCTTCGGGGCGACGCTGCTGCTCGCCGAGGCCGTGTGGCGGGTCGGGCTGCACTGCCTGAACCGGGTGGACGCCCTCGGCATGGAGCACCTGTACGTGGAGGGCATGGACGAACTCCTCGCCAAGGACGCGGCGTTCTTCCACGACAACTTCTCCGGCTCCCTGACCAAGCGGGTGCTGAGCTTCGGCAAGCGCTTCGAGGACTTCGTGGACACGGTGACGTACCGGATCGTGGGCAGTCTCGTGCCCCTGGTGTTCGGTGCCGTGGTGCTGTGGGGCTACGAACCGATGCTCGTCGTCGGCCTCGTGGTGATGATCACGCTGACCGTGCTCGCCGCGACACCTCTGATCCGTCGCCGGCAACGGCTCGTCAACGACCGCGAGGCGGCCATCGCCCGGGTCTCCGGCCACGTCGCCGACAGCCTCACCAACATGGAGACCATCCGGGCGTTCGCGGCCGAGCGGCGGGAGGCCGACGAACACCGCAGCCGTGTCGCGGACTCCCGGCGCCTGACGCTGAGGTCCTGGGACTACGGCAATCTGCGCGTCGACACCCTCATCGCCCCCATGTCCGTGCTGACCAACGTGCTGGGTCTCCTGGTCGCCATCGCCTTCGGCGGCCCGGGCCGGGGGGTGGAGGAGGTCGTCGTCGCCTTCACCTACTACTCCAACGCGACCCAGATCATGTTCGAGTTCAACCAGATCTACCGGCGCCTGGAAAGCTCGATGACCGAGGCCGCGCAGTTCACGGAGCTGCTGCTGGATCCGCCCACCGTGCTCGACCCGCCGGTTCCCGAACCGCTCCTGCCGCGGGACACCGGCGTCCGCTTCGAGGCGGTGACCTTCGCCCACGCCGGCGCGAAACCCATCTTCCGGGGACTCGACCTGGACGTGCCCGCGGGCGCGCGGATCGGTCTGGTCGGCAGGTCCGGCGGCGGCAAGACCACGCTCACCCGCCTCCTGCTGCGGATGTCGGACATCGACGGCGGACGCATCCTGATCGGCGGCC
The DNA here is from genome assembly GCF_002005565.1 of Streptomyces sp. JHA26. GTDB lineage: Bacteria > Actinomycetota > Actinomycetes > Streptomycetales > Streptomycetaceae > Streptomyces. The sequence goes on from NZ_BDJC01000020.1 coordinate 99,165, forward strand.
AGGACATCAGCCGGCTGCGCCAGCACGACCTGCGCTCGCTGATCGCCTACGTCCCCCAGGAACCCGCCATGTTCCACCGCAGCCTGCGCGACAACATCGCCTTCGCCCGGCCCGGCGCCACCGACGACGAGATCCACGCGGCGGCCGAGGCCGCGCACGTCACGGAGTTCGCCGCCCACCTCCCCGACGGTTTCGCCACCCTGGTGGGGGAGCGGGGGGTCAAGCTCTCGGGCGGCCAACGCCAGCGCGTCGCCCTGGCCAGGGCCATCCTGCGCGACGCCCCGATCCTGCTGCTCGACGAGGCGACCAGCGCGCTGGACTCGGAGAGCGAGCTCCTCGTCCAGGACGCCCTGTGGCGGCTGATGGACGGACGTACGGCCCTCGTGGTCGCCCACCGGCTGAGCACCGTCGCCGGCATGGACCGTCTCGTCGTCCTCGACCGCGGAAGCGTCGTCGAGCAGGGCACCCACGAGGAGCTGCTCGCGTCGAACGGTGCCTACGCCAAACTGTGGCAGCACCAGTCGGGCGGCTTCCTCGGCGAGAGCGCCGAGCCGGCCCTCGGGCCGCTGCCGGGAGGCGGTCCCGGCGGGCTGCCCGGACCGGCCGGCGCGGCTCCGGGCGACAACAGCGGGACGAGCGGGACGTCGTCGCCCGCTCGCACGAGCACCGGATCCACGTGACGGCCGCCTGCACGTGACGGCCGCCTGCCCGGGCAGGACCGGCCACCGGACGGACGGGCCGTTGAACAAGGGAGGTCACCCGGCCGTAATAGACGGCACCCCGCGCGGTGACCGGCGGGGGGCCAGACGCGCCACACCTGGAGGGTCGTCCGTTGTTCAGCATCACCGTCCGCGATCACATCATGATCGCCCACAGCTTCCGCGGCGACGTCTTCGGGCCCGCGCAGCGCCTGCACGGAGCGACGTTCCTGGTGGACGCCACCTTCCGGCGCGAGCAGCTGGACGAGGACAACATCGTCGTCGACATCGGTCTGGCCGGGCAGGAACTGGCCGCCGTCGTGGGCGAGTTGAACTACCGCAACCTCGACAACGAACCCGACTTCGCCGGGATCAACACCTCCACGGAGTTCCTCGCCAAGGTCGTCGCCGACCGGCTCGCCGAGCGCGTCCACAAGGGCGCCCTCGGCGAGGGCGCCAAGGGCCTGGCCGGCCTGACCGTCACCCTCCACGAGTCGCACGTCGCCTGGGCGAGTTACGAGCGTGCGCTGTGACCGACACGACCGTCGAAACGACGGCCGGCCGCGAAACGACGGCCGACCGCGCCCGGCTCGCCCACGTGCCCGCGCAGAGGCCGGCCCCGAGGAACGGCGGGATCGTCCCCATGTCCCTGCGCTCCGTGCACTTCGTCCTGCCGGGCGGCGTCGACGACCCGGCCGCGCCGAGCGGCGGCAACGCCTACGACCGGCGGGTGGCACTGGACCTGCCCGGCTTCGGCTGGCGGGTGCGGCGACTGCCCGTGGACGGCGACTGGCCCCGGCCCGACGAGGCCGCGCGGGCGGAACTCGCCCGCCTCCTGCGCCGGTTGCCCGACGGAGCCGTGGTCCTGCTGGACGGGCTGGTCGCCTGCGGCGTGCCGGAGGTCGTCGTCCCGGAGGCCGGGCGGCTGCGCATGGCCGTCCTCGTCCACCTGCCGCTCGGCGACGAGACCGGCCTCGACCCCGCCGTGGCCGCCGCACTGGACGCCCGCGAACGCGCGGTGCTCCGGGCCGTCCCGGCCGTCGTCGCCACCAGCGACTGGGCGGTGCGCCGCCTCGTCTCCCACCACGGCCTCGACCCGGCCCGCGTCCACGTCGCCGCCCCCGGCGCCGACATCGCGCCGCTCGCGCCCGGCACCGACGGGGTCTCCCGGCTCCTGTGCGTCGCCGCCGTCACGCCCCGCAAGGGGCAGCACCGGCTGGTGGAGGCCCTGGCGGCGGTGGCCGACCTGCCCTGGTCGTGCGTGTGCGTCGGCGGACTCGGCCAGGACCCCGCGTACGTCGGCCGGTTGCGGGCCCTGATCGGACGGTACGGCCTCCAGGACCGGATCGAGCTGGCGGGGCCCCGGTCCGGCGCCGGCCTGGACGCCAGTTACGCGGCCGCCGACCTGATGGTCCTCACCTCGTACGCCGAGACGTACGGCATGGCGGTGACGGAGGCCCTCGCGCGCGGCATCCCCGTGCTCGCCACGGACGTCGGCGGCCTCCCGGAGGCAGTGGGCCGCGCCCCCGACGGCGGGGTGCCCGGCATCCTCGTCCCGCCGGAGGACCCCGTCGCGCTCGCCGCCGAACTGCGGGGCTGGTTCGGCGAGGCGGACGTGCGGCGCCGGCTGAAGGCGGCGGCGCGCGGCCGGCGAGCGGCACTGAACGGCTGGGCGGCCACGGCACGGGGCCTGGCCGGGGTGCTGAGCCGGCTGCCGGCCCGGCCGGAGAGGGCGGCATGACCGGGGAGGGCGGCACGACGAGGAGGACGGCACCCACCGGGGGGCGTGATCCCGGTCCAGCCCGGCCCGCAGGACGCCCCCGACACCATGCCGCGGGGGCTTCCCGGAGCCGTCCCGGGCGCGGGACCCACCCCCGACCCCCCGCGCTACGCCCCCGAGTGGCTCCGGCTCCGCGAGGGCGCCGACGCCGCCGCGCGGGCACGCGAACTGCTCGACCCCCTGCGCGCCCACCTCGCCGCCCTGCCGGAACGGGCCGGCGGGCCGGTCGTGCACGACCTGGGCTGCGGCACCGGCTCGATGGGCCGCTGGCTCGCCCCGCTGCTCGACGGCGCCCAGCACTGGGTCCTGCACGACCGCGACCCCTACCTGCTGCACTTCGCCGCGGCCGCCGCCCCGAGCCGCGCCGCCGACGGCAGCCGGGTCACCGTGGAGACACGGCGCGGCGAGATCGCCCGGCTCACCCCGGACGCGCTGGCCGGCGCCTCGCTGGTGACGGCGTCCGCGCTGCTCGACGTCCTCACCGCCCGGGAGGTCCGCGCCCTCGCCGCCGCCTGCGCCGGGGCCGGCTGCGCGGCGCTGCTGACCCTGTCCGTCGCCGGACGCGTCGACCTCGCCCCCGCGCACCCCCTGGACGCCGGGATCACCGACGCCTTCAACGGCCACCAGCGGCGCTCCGGCCTCCTCGGCCCGGACGCGACCGGCGCCGCCGCGGACGCCTTCGCCGAGCACGGCGCGACCGTACGGGCGCACCCCAGCCCCTGGCGGCTGGGCCCCGACGACGCCGAACTCACCGCCCAGTGGCTGCGCGGCTGGGTCGGCGCGGCCGTCGAACAGCGCCCCGCGCTGCGGGAGCCCGCCGAGCGGTACCTCGCGGAGCGCCTCGCCGCCTGCGCGGAAGGACGGTTGAGGGTCGTCGTCCACCACGACGACCTGCTGGTGCTGTGCCGGCCGACGGGCGGGACCTCGTGAGCGCACCGGCGGTGCGGGCGCCGGCCGCCGCACCGCTGGCACCGCGCCGCGGAGCCGCCCCCCGCGTCCCCCGCGCCCTGCGCGCCCACCTGGGCAGTCTCGCCGGGACCGGCATCCTCGCCGTGCTGCTGTGGCGGCTGGGCACCGGCGCGCTCCTGGACGGGCTGCGCCGCATCGACGGGCCGACCCTGCTGGCGGCGCTCGGCATCGGGCTGGTGACCACGGTGTTCAGCGCCTGGCGCTGGGTCCTGGTGGCCCGGGCGCTGCACATCCGGCTGCCGCTCGCCCCGGCCGTCGGCGACTACTACAGCGCCCTGTTCCTCAACGCGGCCCTGCCGGGCGGCGTCCTCGGCGACGTGCACCGCGCGGTACGGCACGGGCGCGACGCCGGTGACCTCGGCCGGGGCGTGCGGGCCGTCGTCCTGGAACGCGCCGCCGGACAGCTCGCGTTGCTCGGCGTCGGCGCGGTCGTGCTGCTCACGATGCCCTCCCCGGTGCGGGCCGGGGCCCGGCAGACCGCCCCCCTGCTCGGCCTGGCCGCGCTGGGCGCGCTCGCCGTCGGCCTCGCCCTGCGGATGAACCGGGCCCCCTCGCACCGGGGCCGGGCCCTGCGGGCGGCGTTCGGCGAGGCGCGCCGGGCGCTGCTGTCCCGGCGCGACGGGCCGGGGGTCGCGCTGTCGTCCCTCGTGGTCCTCGCCGGGCACCTGACCACGTTCGTGCTCGCCGCCCGGGTCGCCGGGAGCACCGCCTCCGTCGCGGTGCTGACACCGCTGGCCGTCCTGGCGCTGCTCGCCATGGGCCTGCCGCTGAACGTCGGCGGCTGGGGTCCCCGGGAGGGCGTCACGGTCTGGGCGTTCGGCGCGGCCGGTCTGGGCGCGGACAGCGGTCTGGGCGTGGCCGTCGTCTACGGGATGCTCGGTCTCGCGGCGGCCCTGCCGGGCGCCGTCGTCCTCGTCGTCCGCCGGCGCACCCCCTCGGGGACCGCCCCGGGGCCCGTCGTACCGGAGGGCCCCGAGCCGCACCACGCACCCGCGGGCACTACCCGCGCTCGCCGCCCTGCGGGGGAACCGTCACCGTCACCGACGTCAGCAGCGCCACGTACTCGCCGAAGGACTCCACGAGCCCGGCCAGCAGTTCCCTGCCCTTTTCCGCCGACGCCAGCGAAGGACGCCCGATGACACCGGAATCGGTATAGGCGGACATGCCGAGGGAGAGCAGATGACGCCGGTCGTCGGCGACGAAATCAGCGGTCTCGTAACCGGGCCGGACACATTCGGGATGCGTGTGCAGAAGAATCGACGTCTCGATTTCCCCGGCGTGCATGTCGGTGAGCAGCGACGTGGCCACGCCCGCCCGTTCCCGCGCCGCCTCCCAGTCCTCCGGGGCCGGGAACAGCGCCATCCGCTCGCCGCGCGCGGAGGACTCCTGGACGACGTTGCCCAGGACGTAGTTCCCGCCGTGCCCGTTGACCAGCACCAGGGCGTCGACGCCCGAGCGGCGCAGCGAGGCCGCGATGTCCCGTACCACCGCGTGAAGGGTCACCGAGGAGATGCTGACCGTCCCCGGCCAGTCCGCGTGCTCGTGCGAGCAGCCGATCGTCACCGGCGGCAGGAGGTGCACCGGGTACGCGTCGGCGATCTCCCGGGCGATGGCGCAGGCGACGAGGGTGTCGGTCGCCAGCGGCAGGTACGGCCCGTGCTGCTCGAAGCTCCCGACGGGCAGCACGGCGACCTGCCGCGCCAGCCCGGCACCCCGCCTGCGCACGTCTTCCGTCGTGTCCGCCGGCACCAGTGAAACGTCCATTCCCGCACGGCCTTTCGTCTCCGCTCAGAACCCCGGCTGAGGAACTCGAGAATCATGACAGAAAACATTGGCGTACTCGGCAAGAATTCACCCCGATGCACGGATGTGGAACGGGTGGTGAGTGTGCCGCTGCCCACCGCGTACGGGCAATTCCGGGCGGTCGGTTACTTCGACCACGAGCGCGGTGACGAACAGGTGGCCCTGGTGTACGGCGATCCCGGCGCCGACCGCGTCCTGACCCGGCTGCACTCGGAGTGCCTCACCGGGGACGCGTTCGGCTCCCGGCACTGCGAGTGCGGCGACCAACTGGCCACCGCGCTGCGGGCCGTGGCCGCCGAGGGCAGTGGCGTCGTCGTCTACCTGCGCGGGCACGAGGGACGCGGCATCGGCCTGCTGGCCAAACTGCGCGCCATGGCGCTGCAGGCGGAGGGACTCGACACGGTCGAGGCCAATCTCGCGCTCGGCCTGCCGGTGGACGCCCGGGACTACGGCGTCGCCGCCCGCATCCTCGACGACCTGGGCGTGCGGTCGGTGCGCCTGATGTCCAACAACCCCCGCAAACGCGAGGCGTTGGTGCGGCACGGCATCCAGGTCGCCGAACAGGTGCCGCTGCTGATACCGCCGTGCGAGAGCAACATCACCTACCTGCGCACCAAACGGGAGCGCCTGGACCACCACCTGCCCCACCTGGACGCGGTGGCGAACGCGTCGTCGTGAGGGACCGGGCCGTGAACCGCACCGGCGGATCACGGCCCGGCGACGCACGCCCCCGGCCGGTCAGGCCGTCACCGTCTCCTTCTCCGGCCGCGACGCCGTGCGGCGGGAGCGCTCGCCCAGGTCCTCCGTCGGGACGTCGTGGGTCTCGCGCGCCGAGAGCGCGGCGATCACCGGCGGCACGCACAGCGCCGCCGTGAACAGGGCCACCGCGAACCAGTCGTCGCCGTCCGGACCCGCGATCCGCGCGGCGAACGTCACCGCGAACCCGGCCACCGCGAAGCCGATCTGGGTGCCGATCGCCACGCCGGACAGCCGGACCCGGGTGGAGAACATCTCGCCGTAGAAGGCCGGCCACACGCCGTTCGCGGCGCTGTAGACGACGCCGAAGGCGACGACGCCCGTCAGGAACGTCAGCGGGTAGGAGCCGGTCGAGACCGCCCACAGGTACAGGAACATCGTCACCGCACCGCCCGCGCGCTGGGCTGCGCCACCCTCGACGGCGGCGGCATGGCCGTCTTCCAGGCCGCCGACGCGTTCCGGCTGTTCACCGGGCGGGAACCCGACGCCGTGCGGATGCTCGCCGACACACGCCCAGCACATCGCCCTGGCCACCGACGACGTGGTCGCCGCCGCCCGCCGCTACCGCGCCGTCGGCGGTCCGCTGCCGCCAATCCCGGCCAACTACTACGACGACCTCGCGGCCCGCTTCGAGTTCGCGGACGGAGAGCTGGAGACGTACCGGGAACTGGGCGTCCTCCACGACCGCGACGCCCACGGCACCTTCCGGCACTGCTACACGCACACCGTCGGCCGGGTCTTCTTCGAACTCGTCCAGCGCGACGGCGGCTACCGCGGCTACGGCGCCGCGAACGCCCCGGTCCGGCTGGCCGCGCAGCACGCCGTACGGGGATTCACCGGCGGCTGACGGCGGCCCCTCACGCCGACGCCCCCGCCCGGCCGACGGGCCGGACGGGGGCGTGCGAGCGGGGTGTCACTTCTTCGCCGACTCCACGGCGTGCCCGCCGAACTGGTTGCGCAGCGCGGCGATCATCTTCATCTGCGGCGAGTCGTCCTGCCGGGACGCGAACCGCGCGAACAGCGACGCCGTGATCGCCGGCAGCGGCACCGCGTTGTCGATCGCGGCCTCCACCGTCCAGCGTCCCTCACCGGAGTCCTCGGCGTAGCCGCGCAGCTTCTCCAGGTGGTGGTCCTCGTCGAGGGCGTTGACCGCCAGGTCGAGCAGCCAGGAGCGGATGACGGTGCCCTCCTGCCAGGAGCGGAAGACCTCGCGGACGTTCTCCACGGAGTCGACCTTCTCCAGCAGCTCCCAGCCCTCGGCGTAGGCCTGCATCATGGCGTACTCGATGCCGTTGTGGACCATCTTCGAGAAGTGACCGGCGCCGACCTTGCCCGCGTGGACGAAGCCGTACGGGCCCTCCGGCTTGAGCGCGTCGAAGACCGGCATGAGGTCGTCGACGCACTCCTTGTCGCCGCCGACCATCAGCGCGTAGCCGTTCTTCAGGCCCCACACACCGCCCGAGACACCGGCGTCGACGAAGTGGATGCCGCGCTTGCCCAGCTCCGCGGCGTGCTTCTCGTCGTCGGTCCAGCGGGAGTTGCCGCCGTCGATGACGGTGTCGCCGGGCTTGAGCAGCGTCGCCAGCTGGTCGATGACGTGCTGCGTGGCGGCACCGGCCGGGACCATGACCCAGACCGCGCGCGGCCGCTCGAGCTGCTCGACGAGCTCGACCAGGCTGGCGACGTCGGCCTTCTCCGGATTGGTGTCGTATCCGACGACGGTGTGGCCGGCGTTGCGCAGGCGCTCGCGCATGTTGCCGCCCATCTTGCCGAGACCCACGAGACCGATCTGCATGTCAGTGCACTTCCTTCAGTTCACGGTAGGCGGCCACCAGCGCGGCCGTGGACGGGTCGAGACCGGGCACGTCGGCGCCTTCGGTCAGGGCGGGTTCGACGCGCTTGGCGAGGAC
>NZ_BDJC01000021.1 GCF_002005565.1 Streptomyces sp. JHA26
TCCGGTGCCGCGTCCGGGATCGGCGGTGAACAGGTCGCGCAGCCGCACCTCGCCGAGTTCCTCGCGGTGCGCCGCCAGCGCGGTCCATTCGGGCGTCTGGTCGAGCCTGGTACGGCCGTCTGCGTTCATGTCGGACTTCAGCCTTCTTCCTTGTGTCCCAGCTGTCCCGGCTGTTTCCAACCTAATTGATCAGCGGTGGGGACGGTCGAAGGAGAAGGAAAGCCGAAGGGACGGAAAGCCGAAGGGGCGGACGACGGAAAGGAGACGGGAAGCGGCCGACGACGGACCGCTGTACCGCTGTGCTAGATCTCGCCCCGCAGCTTGGCGAGCGCCTCGGCGAGGATCGCCTCGCCGTCCGCGTCGCTGCGGCGTTCGCGGACGTACGCCAGGTGCGTCTTGTAGGGCTCGGTGCGCGGCGGGTCCGGCGGGTTGTCCCGGTCCTGTCCGGCGGGGAAACCGCAGCGCGGGCAGTCCCAGGTCTCGGGGACCTGTGCGTCGCTCGCGAAGCTCGGCTGCGTCTCGTGTCCGTTGGAGCACCAGAAGGAGATGCGCAGGCGCGGCGCGGACTCGCCACGCTCGGCCTCGCCCATCGGCCCCGCCCCGACCCGGCTTCCCCGGATCGCGTTGCCACTTGCCACGGTGTAACTCCCTGCGTGATGGTGCCGCGAAGCGAGTCGGCGTTTCGCTTCGCTGCGAGCGCCTCAGTCTACGTAAGGCCCAACGCGCGTCCAGTGGTTGGAGTTACAAGCTCCCGCACTCGGACGCAGGCCCCATGATAGGCCGCGCCTCGGGGCGCGTACCGGACATGGGGCCTTACGTGCGCAGTGCGTGCCGGGCAGGTCAGTTGTTGGCCTTCATCAGCATGGCGAGCACGATGATGCACGCGAACCACAGCACACCGACCACCACGGTGATCCGGTCGAGGTTGCGCTCGGCGACCGAGGAGCCGCCGACGGACGACTGCATGCCGCCACCGAACATGTCGGAGAGGCCGCCGCCCTTTCCCTTGTGCATCAGCACCAGCAGCATCAGCAGCAGGCTGAAGACGATCAGGGCGATCGAGAACCCCAAAACCACGGCTGGACCAACTTCCTCGGATTCTGACGGACGACGGGGGCACGGTGGCAACAGGCCACCATGCCCCCGCAAGGGTACGACGTATCGTCGCTACCGCCTACTCACCGGCGGGTCTACTGATCGCGGAAACGGACGATCTTGACGAACTCGTCCGGGTCCAGCGAGGCGCCGCCGACCAGGGCGCCGTCGATGTCGGGCTGCGCCATGATCTCGGCGACGTTCCCGGACTTGACGGAGCCGCCGTACTGGATGCGGACCTTGTCGGCCAGCTCCTGCGAGTACAGCTCGGCGATCTTGCCGCGGACGGCCGCGCAGACCTCCTGGGCGTCCTCGGCGCCGCAGACCTTGCCGGTGCCGATGGCCCAGACGGGCTCGTAGGCGATCACGACCGTCTCGGCCTGCTCGGCCGGGACGTCCTTGAGGCCGCCCTCGACCTGGGCGAGGGTGTGGGCGACGTGGTTGCCCGCCTCGCGGACCTCCAGCTCCTCGCCGACGCACAGGATCGGGGTCAGACCGTGCTTGTAGGCGGCCCTGACCTTGGCGTTGACCAGCTCGTCCGACTCCGCGTGGTACTGCCGGCGCTCGGAGTGACCGATCGCGACGTAGGTGCAGCGCAGCTTGGCGAGCATCGGGCCGGAGATCTCGCCGGTGTAGGCGCCGCCGTCGTGGGCGGAGACGTCCTGGGCGCCGTACTTGATCTTGAGCTTGTCGTGCTCGACCAGGGTCTGCACCGAGCGCAGGTCGGTGAAGGGGACCAGGACGGCGACCTCGACGGCGTCGTAGTCCTTGTCCGCGAGGGCGAAGGCGAGCTTCTGGACGTGGGCGATGGCCTCGAGGTGGTTGAGGTTCATCTTCCAGTTGCCCGCCATCAGCGGCGTGCGGGTGGTCATCGGGGTCAGTCCTCCAGTGCGGCGAGGCCGGGGAGCGTCTTGCCCTCGAGGTATTCGAGGGAGGCGCCGCCGCCGGTAGAGATGTGGCCGAATGCCTTTTCGTCGAAGCCGAGCGTACGCACGGCCGCGGCGGAGTCGCCGCCGCCGACCACGGTGAAGCCCGGGGCGTCGACGAGGGCCTGGGCGACCGCCTTGGTGCCCTCGGCGTAGTCGGGGTGCTCGAAGACGCCCATGGGGCCGTTCCAGAAGACGGTGGCCGCGTCGACGAGCTTCGAGGCGTAGAGCTTGCGGGTCTCGGGACCGATGTCCAGACCCTCCTGGTCGGCCGGGATGGCGTCCGCGGCGACGGTGGTGGGGTTGGCCGGGGCCTTGGTCTTCAGGTCCGGGAACTCCCGCGAGACCAGGACGTCGACGGGGAGGACCAGCTCGACACCGTTCTTCTCCGCGCGCTCGATGTACTCCTTGACGGCCGGGATCTGGTCCTCCTGGAGGAGGGAGATGCCGACCTCGTACCCCTTGGCCTTGAGGAAGGTGTACGCCATGCCGCCGCCGATGAGGAGCCGGTCGGCCTTGCCGAGCAGCTGGTCGATGACGGCGAGCTTGTCGGAGACCTTGGCGCCGCCGAGCGCGACCACGTAGGGGCGCTGGACGTCGTCGGTGAGCTTATTCAGGACGCCGACCTCGGTGGCGATGAGGTACCCGGCGTAGTGCGGGAGCCGCTTGGGCAGGTCGAAGACCGAGGCGTGCTTGCGGTGCACGGCGCCGAAGCCGTCGCCGACGTAGACGTCCGCGAGGCCGGCCAGCCTGTCGGCGAAGGCGGCGCGCTCGGCGTCGTCCTTGCTGGTCTCTCCGGCGTTGAAGCGCAGGTTCTCGACGACGGCCACCTGGCCGTCGGTGAGGCCGGCCACCGCGGACTCGGCGGAGGGGCCGACCGTGTCCTCGGCGAAGGCGACGTCGGCGCCGAGCAGTTCACCGAGGCGGGCGGCGGCCGGGGCGAGGGAGAAGGCCGGGTCCGGGGCGCCCTTGGGGCGGCCCAGGTGCGAGGCGACGATCACGCGCGCGCCCGCGTCGGCCAGGGCCTTGACGGTGGGCAGCACGGCGCGGATGCGGCCGTCGTCGGTGATGGTGGTGCCGTCCAGCGGCACGTTGAGGTCGGCGCGGACGAAGACGCGCTTGCCCGCGACGCCTTCGGAGAGCAGTTCGTCGATCGTCTTCATGCAGGGGGCTCCTGGGTTCTCGTGCTCGCTCGTGATCCTACGAGGGCTGGTCGCTGCGGACGCGACGCAGGGCCCGGGCAGCGCGACGTTGCGCTGCCCGAGCCCTGCCACCGCATTCGAGGTGCCGCTTGGGTCTGAGTCGATCAGAGCTGGTTGCCGACGAAGACCGTGAGGTCGACGAGGCGGTTGGAGTAGCCCCACTCGTTGTCGTACCAGCCGATGACCTTCACGTTCTTGCCGTCCTGGACCATGGTCAGGGACGAGTCGAAGGTGCAGGACGCCGGGGCGTTGACGATGTCCGAGGAGACGATCGGGTCCTCGGTGTACTCGATGATGCCCTTCAGCTCGCCCTCGGCGGCCTTCTGGAAGGCGGCGTTGATCTCTTCCTTGGTGACCTCGCGGGACAGCTCGAGGACGAGGTCGGTGACCGAGCCGGTGGGGACCGGGACGCGCATCGCGATGCCGTCCAGCTTGCCCTTGAGCTGCGGCAGGACCAGCGCGGTGGCCTTGGCGGCACCCGTGGTGGTCGGGATGATGTTCTCCGCGGCGGCACGGGCGCGGCGCAGGTCCTTGTGCGGGAAGTCCAGGATGCGCTGGTCGTTCGTGTACGCGTGGACCGTCGTCATCAGGCCCTTGACGATGCCGAAGTTCTCGTCGAGGACCTTGGCCATCGGCGCCACGCAGTTGGTGGTGCAGGAGGCGTTGGAGATGACGTGGTGGTTCGCCGGGTCGTACTTGTCCTGGTTGACGCCCATCACGATGGTGACGTCCTCGTCCTTGGCCGGGGCCGAGATGAGGACCTTCTTCGCGCCGCCCGCGATGTGCTTCTCGGCGTCGGCCTTCTTCGTGAAGATGCCGGTCGACTCGATCACGACGTCGACGCCCAGCTCGCCCCACGGGATGTCGGCGGGGTTGCGCTCGGCGAGGACCTTGATGGTCTTGTCGCCGACGGTGATGGTGTCCTCGGTGTGCGAGACCTCGTACGGGAGGCGCCCGAGGATGGTGTCGTACTTCAGCAGGTGGGCGGTGGTCGCGGTGTCACCCAGGTCGTTGACAGCCACGATCTCGATGTCTGCACCCTGCTCCAGCAGCGCGCGGAAGTAGTTACGACCGATGCGGCCAAAGCCGTTGATGCCTACGCGGATCGTCACGAACCGATCTCCTCGTTGGTACGCCGGCCCGATGTGCCGGCGAGCTGTATTTGGGATGTCCCCGACCACCTCCGACCCTACCTCTCCGAGGCGGCCGGGGTGACATCGAGACGCCCCATACCCGGCACGACGGTCCGTACCCGCCAGTAGGGGTACGGACCGTCCGGGTCCGGGGACCGATCACCCGTTTTCGCTACACGTGGTCGGTTCCCGGGGACCGCGTCGTCACTCGTCCAGGGCACGCAGCGCCTGTCGCACGAGCGCGGCCCGGTCGGCCGGCGCGGCGAGGTGCTCCAGGCCGAAGCCCAGCAGCACGGTGTCGTCGGTGGTGACCGCGCCGTAGGTCTGGAACAGGGTGCCGGTGCGGGTCCAGTCCTTCAGGACGGCGGGGCTGCCCGCGGGCGGCCCGGTGACCCGCCAGGCGCCGAGCGAGGTCTCGAAGCCCTCGGTGCCGGTCGCCGTGGAGCCGGTGACCAGCGAGGCCTCGTCGGCGAGGACGCCGCGTCCGCCGGTGCCGGGGTCGGTGACGTAGGCGAGGGACAGCTCGACGGACTTGCCGGCGTAGGCGCTCAGGTCGAACTCCACCTGCCGCCAGCCGCCGGAGGAACCGGTGAGGCTGTTCCACTGCCCGGTCGTGCCGGTCGCGGCGCAGCCGTCCTCGGACTGGGTCAGGTAGTGCTCCAGCCAGGGGTGGTCGCTGATGTAGAACCCGGCCTCGCACTCGGTGGGCACGGCGGTGCCGGTGGCGCCGTTCGCCTCGGGCAGCGTGGTCCAGTCGTCGGCGCCGGTGACGTGGGCCTCGACCAGGGCGTGGTCGTAGCCGCGCTCGGTGTCCCACAGCAGCTGGGTGCGCAGCGTGGGCCGGTCGGCGGCGGTGACACCGGTGAGGTCGACGGTGCGGGTGAGGCGCTTGTAGGCGTCGTCGGTGTGGACGGCGGCGACCATCCAGTCACCGGCGTAGGGCCCGTACGGGTTCACCGTGCCGGCGAACTCGCCGGCGCCCGCGCTCGCGAACTGCGGGTAGGTCGCGGGGTCCAGCTCGTCCGAGGTCACGCTGTAGGTCCCGGCGGTGTCCAGCGGATTGCCCGGGGCGGCGCCGAGCGCTCCGTCGGTTCCGGCGAGCTTGCCGGAACCGGTGAATCCGGTGGCGCCGGAGGTCGACGTGCGGGTGTAGGCGCCCAGGTAGTACTGGCTGAAGTCGTCGGACGGGGTGCCGTCGCCGAGGTCGACGCTGCCGCCGGCCCGCTCGCCCGCCTCGATCAGCCGGCCGCCCTCGTTGAGGAAGGCGCGCAGCTGGAGCTGGGTGGCGTTGCCCGGGGTCGCCGCGCCGGTGTAGTGGACGACGGTGTCGAAGTGGCCGAGGACGCCGAGCGCGTCGGGAGCGCCCTGGGTGGCGACGTCCCACACGGCGGCCCGCTCGCCGCCGGCCTCGAGCGCGTCCACGTACGTCTGCGTCTGCGTGGCCTTCGCGCCCTCCTCGGCGACGACGAGGACGTCCGCGCGGGGCCGCTCGGCGACCGTGTACGTGAAGTGCTCGCTGGAGACCTTCTTGCCCTGGCGCGTCTCGCCGGTGAACCAGACCTCGACCCTGTCGCCCGGGGCGCCGTCCTTGACCTCGGCCCGGTACTCGTCGAAGTAGAGGTTGTCCTCACCGCCGTACGTCTCGCCGCCCTGCCACGGCTTCAGCGCCATGTCGAGGACGCGTCCGCCGTTGACGCGGTACTTCAGCTCCTTGTCGCGCACCGCCTTGCGGACGACGACCGAGACCTCCTGGTCGGCGCCGCGCGAGTACGACGTGGTGAAGGGGGCCGGGGTGAAGTCGGCGGCGTCCAGGCCCACCGAGGAGGACGGCCGGTCCGGGTGGGCGGCGGTCTCGGCGACGGAGAGCGCGAACGGGACGTTCTTGGCGAACTCCTGCTGGATCAGCTTCTCGTCGTCCGGGAAGTTGAAGCCCGACCGGCAGTCCCGCGCGTTCCACTGGTCGTCGGGGTCCAGGTCGGACGCGGTCTGACAGGTCGACATCTCGGGGGTGAACATCGCCATGCCGTTGACGTTGGCCGCGTGGCCGTCCGCCTCGCCGTTGGTGGTGTACAGCTCCGAGGAGACCTGTGGGTGGTAGCCGGGGATCGCGGAGTTGTCCGGCGTGCCGGCGAGCGCCTTGTACAGGACGTCGTCCGGGGTGTTCGTGGCCACCTGCCAGCCGACGCCGTAGAGGAGCAGTTCGGCGGCGGAGTGGTAGTTGATGCCGTAGGTGAAGCCGATGCGCTTTTCGAAGGCGTCCAGCGCCTTGGTCTCGGGCTCGGAGCCCGGGCTCGCGCCGCGGTAGGTCTCGCTGGTGGGGTTGGGGGACGAGCCCTCGTCGTCGTAGCCCCACTTGTAGGCGAAGTTGCGGTTGAGGTCGACGCCGTCGCCGGTGCCGATGACACCGTCGCCGTTGACGTCGCGCAGGTTCTTGCGCCACAGGCGGTTGGCGGGGTCCTGGAAGGTGTAGTCGTAGCCGTCGGGGTTGGCCGACAGGACGAACCACAGTTCGGTGGAGTCGACGATCTTCTTGATCCGCCGGTCCTTCGCGTAGTTGTCCAGGTAGTGGTGCATCAGCCGCCGGGTCATCTCCGGGGTGATCCACTCGCGCGCGTGCTGGTTGGACATGTAGAGGACGGAGGGCCTGGAGCCGTCCTTCGACTTCTTGGCGTTCTTGGTGAGCTTGAGCGCCAGGATGTCCTGGCCCCTGACCGTCTTGCCGATGGAGACGACCTTGGTGAGGCCGGGGTTCTGCCGGGCGGTGCGGAGGATCTCCTCCCGGAGGCCGCCGCTGCCGCTGTAGGGGCGGAAGACGCCGTCGGCCGCGGCCTCGACGCGTTCCTCGGTCCGGGTGGAGAGGGTGTGCTCGGTGAGGTCGACGCCCTTCTTCTCCAGCTTCTCGGCCTGCCGGTCGGTGAGGTAGACCTCGACGGCGGCCGTTCCCTCGTCGGGAACCTGCTCGCCGAGTTCGTGGCCGTCCTGGCCGGCGGCCAGCAGCAGGGGTACCTGCTCCTGGGTGACGTCGGCGCGGAAGACCTTCACTTCGTCCGCGTCCGGGGTCCCCGGATCCGCGGGTCGTGCCTGGGCGATGGGTGCGAAGCTCGCTCCGCCGATCAGGAGCGCGCCGACAGCGAGGATCGATCTCGCTCTTCGTCTCATGAACCCCCCTAGCGTGGGTCCGCCACAGCAGCGAACAGATGCCAGGCTCATGACACCTCATGATCGAGTCAAGAGCGCGGTAAGGACACGCGGAAGCCGGTGCCGGTCACCCGAGCGGGCGCCGGCACCGACTGTCCGACGGCTCGTGCGGGGAGGGTCCCGTACGCGTGCGGAGGGTCTGTCCGTGTGCGGAAGGGCCCGTACGTGTGCGGGCGGTCGGTGCGGGCGGTCGGTGCGGGCGGTCGGTGCGGGCGGGGGGCCGTCGCCCCGCCTCCCGTCAGCCGACGAGGTTGTCGGCGAGCTCCTCGCCGAGGTTGGCCTCCGTGCCCGGGATGCCGAGGTCCGAGGCCCGCTTGTCGGCCATGGCCAGCAGGCGGCGGATGCGGCCGGCGACGGCGTCCTTGGTCAGCGGCGGGTCGGCGAGGGCGCCCAGCTCCTCCAGGGAGGCCTGCTTGTGTTCCATGCGCAGTCGGCCGGCGGCGGCGAGGTGCTCGGGCACGTCGTCGGCGAGGATCTCCAGGGCCCGCTGGACCCGGGCGCCGGCGGCGACGGCCGCGCGGGCCGAACGACGCAGGTTGGCGTCGTCGAAGTTGGCGAGGCGGTTGGCGGTGGCCCGCACCTCGCGGCGCATCCTCCGCTCCTCCCAGGCCAGCACCGACTCGTGGGCGCCGAGCCGGGTGAGCAGCGCGCCGATCGCGTCGCCGTCGCGGACGACGACCCGGTCCACGCCGCGCACCTCACGGGCCTTGGCGGCGATCGACAGCCGGCGAGCGGCGCCGACCAGGGCGAGGGCGGCCTCGGGGCCCGGGCAGGTCACCTCCAGGGAGGAGGAACGGCCGGGCTCGGTGAGCGAGCCGTGCGCCAGGAAGGCCCCGCGCCAGGCGGCCTCGGCGTCGCAGGTGGCCCCCGAGACCACCTGCGGCGGCAGGCCGCGGATCGGCCGGCCCCGGCCGTCCACCAGACCGGTCTGCCGGGCCAGCTGGTCACCGCCAGCGACCACCCGTACGACGTAGCGCGAGCCGCGGCGCAGCCCGCCCGGCGCCATCACGATCAGCTCGGAGCTGTGCCCGAAGATCTCCAGGATGTCCCGCTTGAGCCGGCGGGCCGCCATCGCGGTGTCCAGCTCCGCCTCGATCACGATGCGCCCGCTCACCAGGTGAAGGCCGCCGGCGAACCGCAGAACGGCGGAGACCTCCGCCTTCCTGCAGCAGGTCCGGGTGACGGGGAGCCGGGAGATCTCATCCTTCACCGCTGCCGTCATCGCCATGGGCCGATCCTTCCATGCATCCGAAAAATACGGTCGTACGCGGCGGCCAGCAGCTCCGGGTCGTGCCTCGGGGTCCCGTCGGTCCGGGCGACCGGAGCCAGTTCGACCGCGGCGCCGAACCGTTTCGCGGCGTCGGTGAGCGAGTCACGGTCGGGCACGGCGGCCTCGTCGGCCAGCACCACGTCCAGGGCGAGTTTAGGGGCGTGTCGTCCCAAAACCTCCAAATGACGCTGCGGGGAGAAGCCCTCGGTTTCTCCGGGCTGCGGGGCGAGGTTCAAGGAGAGCACCCGGCGCGCCTTCGTCTCGACCAGCGCGTCCAGCAGGTCGGGCACGAGCAGGTGCGGGATGACCGAGGAGAACCAGGAGCCGGGGCCGAGCACCACCCAGTCCGCGTCCAGGACGGCCTCGACCGCCTCGGGGACGGCGGGCGGGTCGTTCGGCACCAGGTGCACGGACTGCACCTCGCCGGGGGTCAGGGCGACGGTGGCCTGTCCCCGTACGGTGTCGACGTCCTCCGGGCGGTCCGGGTCGTGGCCCTTGACCAGGGCCTGGAGCTCCAGCGGGACGGCGGACATGGGCAGCACGCGTCCGTGCGCGCCGAGCAGCTTGCCGACCAGGTCGAGGGCCTGGACGTGGTCGCCGAGCTGCTCCCACAGGGCGACGATCAGCAGATTGCCGACCGCGTGCTCGTGCAGGTCGCCCTGGGACTGAAAGCGGTGCTGGATGACGCGGGCCCAGGTCTGGCCCCAGTCGTCGTCGCCGCACAACGCGGCGAGCGCCTTGCGCAGGTCGCCGGGCGGCAGGACGCCCAGCTCGTCGCGGAGCCGCCCGCTGGAACCGCCGTCGTCGGCCACGGTGACGACGGCGGTGAGGTCGCCGGTGATTCGGCGCAGTGCGGCGAGCGAGGCGGACAGGCCCATGCCGCCGCCGAGGGCGACGACCTTGGGCTGGGTGCCCCGGCGGCGCGGCTTGCCGCCGCGCGTCTGCTCGGGCCGGGCGGCGCGGGCGTCGGCGGATCTGCCGCCGCGCCCCTCGGGCATCACCCGGCGCAGCCTGCTCAGCCGCGGAGTACGTCGTGTCATTCCCGTCCCATGTCCCGGTGGACGACCACCGTCTCCACGCCCTCGGCGGCGAGCCGGGCGGCGAGCTTCTCCGACACGGCCACGGACCGGTGCTTGCCGCCGGTGCAGCCGACGGCGACGGTCACATAGCGCTTGCCCTCACGACGGTAGCCCGCGGCGATCAGCTGGAGCAGCTCGGCATAGCGGTCGAGGAACTCCTTGGCCCCCGGCTGGTTGAGGACGTACGACGACACCTCCTCGTTCAGGCCGGTGAACGGGCGCAGCTCCGGGACCCAGTGCGGGTTGGGCAGGAAGCGCATGTCCACGACCAGGTCGGCGTCGACCGGCAGGCCGTACTTGAAGCCGAAGGACATGACGGTGGCCCGCAGCTCGGGCTCCTCCTCGCCGGCGAACTGGGCGTCCATCTTGGCGCGCAGCTCGTGCACGTTGAGGCTGGAGGTGTCGATCACCAGGTCGGCGTCGCCGCGCAGCTCGCGCAGCAGTTCCCGCTCGGCGGCGATGCCGTCGACGATGCGGCCGTCGCCCTGGAGGGGGTGCGGGCGGCGCACCGACTCGAAGCGGCGCACCAGTGCCTCTTCGGAGGACTCCAGGAAGACGATCCGCCGGGTGACGCCGCGGGCGTCGAGGTCGGCGAGGGACTCGCGCAGGTTGTCGAAGAAGCGCCGGCCGCGGACGTCCACGACGACCGCGATCCGCGCCACGTTGCCCTGCGAGCGGGCGCCCAGCTCCACCATGGTGGGGATCAGCGCCGGCGGCAGGTTGTCGACGACGAACCAGCCGAGGTCCTCCAGGCACTTGGCGGCCGTCGAACGGCCGGCCCCGGACATGCCGGAGATGATCACCAGCTCGGGGATGGCCGCCTCGTGCGCCCCGGCTGTTTCCTTGGCCGTACTCACCTGTGCTCCGTTGTCCTGGCGTCCGTCGGGACGGGCCGTCTGCGGGTCCGCTCCCCCTCCGGCCGTGGCATGGGTCTGTTCTCGTCCCGTTGCGGGCTGTGCGTCGTGCTCGGTCATCTCTCCTGCCCCCGTCGTTCGTCCGGGGTGCCCGCGGGCACGGGCTCCCCCGGGACATCCTCCGTCGTCCCGGGTACCCCGTCGTCGTCTTCCATGATCTCTCCGGTCGCCGTGTTCACGGCGGGCGCGGCCGGGGTCGCCCGGGCGAGGGCCACGGCGACCGTCTCGGCCGTCTTGCGGCCTATGCCGGGTACCTCGCAGATCTGGTCGACCGTCGCCGACCGGAGCTTCTTCACCGAACCGAAGTGCTTGATCAGCGCCTGCCTGCGGGTCTCCCCCAGGCCGGGCACGTCGTCCAGGGGGCTCGACCGGAAGCGCTTGGCGCGTCTGGTGCGCTGATAGGTGATCGCGAACCGGTGGGCCTCGTCGCGGACCCGCTGGAGCAGGTACAGGCCCTCGCTGGTGCGGGGCAGCACGACCGGGTCGTCCTCGCGGGGCAGCCAGACCTCCTCCAGCCGCTTGGCGAGGCCGCAGACGGCGATGTCGTCGATGCCGAGCTCGTCCAGGGCCCGCTGGGCCGCCGCGACCTGCGGCTGCCCGCCGTCGACGACGACGAGCTGGGGCGGGTAGGCGAAGCGCTTGGGGCGGCCGTCCTCGTCCTTGAGGGTCTCGCCGTCGGGAAGCTCCTCGCCGTCCGCGTCCGCCCACTCGCCGGTCCGCTCCTTCTCGGCGAGGTAGCGCCGGAAGCGGCGGGTGATGACCTCGTGCATGGAACGGACGTCGTCCTGACCGCTGAATCCCTTGATCTGGAAACGGCGGTATTCGCTCTTGCGGGCCAGTCCGTCCTCGAAGACGACCATGGAGGCCACCACGTCGTCGCCCTGGAGGTGGGAGATGTCGTAGCACTCGATCCGGAGCGGGGCGCTGTCCAGGCCGAGGGCGTCGGCGATCTCCTCCAGGGCGCGCGAGCGCGTGGTCAGGTCGGAGGCACGCTTGGTCTTGTGCAGCACGAGCGCCTGCTGGGCGTTGCGCCGGACGGTCTCCATGAGCGCCTTCTTGTCGCCGCGCTGCGGGACGCGCAGCGACACGCCCGAGCCGCGGCGGTCGGTGAGCCACTGCTGCACCGGCTCGACGGGCTCGGGCAGGGCCGGGACCAGGACCTCCTTGGGGACGGCGTCGCCCTTCTCCTCGCCGTAGAGCTGCTGGAGGGCGTGCTCGACGAGGGCGCCGGTGGTGATGTCCTCCACCTTGTCGGTGACCCAGCCGCGCTGCCCGCGCACGCGCCCGCCGCGGACGTGGAAGATCTGGACGGCCGCCTCCAGCTCGTCCTCGGCGACGGCGATCAGGTCGGCGTCGGTGGCGTCGGCGAGCACGACCGCGCTCTTCTCCATGGCCTTCTTCAGGGCCCCGATGTCGTCGCGCAGACGGGCCGCCCGCTCGTACTCCATGTCCTCGGCCGCCTCGGCCATCTGCTTCTCCAGGCGGCGCAGATACGTGCCCGTGCGGCCGGCCATGAAGTCGCAGAACTCCTCCGCGAGCTCCCGGTGGTCCTCTGCGGAGATCCGCTCGACGCACGGCGCGGTGCACTTGCCGATGTAGCCGAGCAGGCAGGGGCGGCCGGTGCGGGCGGCGTTCCTGAAGACACCGGCCGAGCAGGTGCGCACCGGGAAGACGCGCAGCAGGAGGTCGACCGTGTCGCGGATCGCCCACGCGTGCGTGTACGGCCCGAAGTAGCGCACGCCCTTCTTCTTGTGGCCGCGCATCACCTGCACGCGCGGGAACTCCTCGTTCATCGTCACCGCGAGGTAGGGGTAGCTCTTGTCGTCGCGGTACTTGACGTTGAAGCGGGGGTCGTACTCCTTGATCCAGGAGTACTCCAGCTGCAGGGCCTCGACCTCCGTGGACACCACCGTCCACTCCACCGACGCGGCGGTGGTGACCATGCTGCGGGTGCGGGGGTGGAGGTTCGCCAGGTCCTGGAAGTAGTTCGCCAGGCGCTGGCGCAGGCTCTTCGCCTTCCCGACGTAGATCACCCGACGGTGCTCGTCACGGAACCTGTACACCCCCGGGGAGTCCGGGATCTCTCCCGGCCTGGGGCGGTAGCTGGAGGGGTCGGCCATGACTCACACCCTACTGGCGGGGACCGACAGTCCGGCGGGCTGTGGACGACGGACACGGCCGCCTGTGGACAACCCGCGGCCCGGCCTCGCGGGAGGCCGTCCGGGGACCGCCCGGGGACCGTCCGGGGCCGGTCGGTCACGCCCGGTGGCCCCCGGGAGGCGGACCGGTGCGTTCTCGGCCAGGTGTGCGCCGCGGACCGGCTCCAGGTGTTGTCGGGACCGGACCGACACGCTTCAATGCGGGGGAACTCGGGGCCCTGAAGCCGCGGCGTACGGATGTGAGGACCTCCCCTGCGCCGCGACCGGGGGCGGGCCCCGGCGGATCCACGCCGAACGGCCCGACCAGCCGTTGTGAACATTCACAGAAAGGCCCCTGCATGCCGCACGCCACACAGCACGCGGACGCCGACATCGCGGACGTCGTCACCTCGGGCGCCGGCACCGCGGCACTCGACTCGGCGTTGCGCGGCGGCCCGTTCCACGTCGCCCTGCGCGCCGCGATCGCCGCCCGCGGACTGCCGTTGCAGCGCGTCCAGCACCATCTGTCGCGGCACGGGGTGAGGGTGGGCGTCACGAGCCTGAGCTACTGGCAGCAGGGCGCCCGGCGGCCGCAGCGGCCGGAGTCGCTGCGGGCCGTGCGAGCTCTGGAGGAGATACTCCAGCTGCCCGAGGAGTCGCTGATACGCCTGCTCGCCGAGACCGGCGAGCAGGCGTCGGCACAGCGGCCCCCGGTGCGTTCCTACCGGGCCCGGGAGGAGGCCTCGGGCGTCCTGCACCGGCTGCTGGGCGAACTCGGCCGGCCGTCCGCGGACGACGGGCTGCACACCCTCGGGCACCACGAACGGGTCCGGATCGGAGCCCGGCGCGAGCTGGCGGGGCGCGAGTCGCACCACATCGTCCGCGCCCACCGGGACGGCGTCGACCGCTTCGTCGCCGTCCACCACGGCGACCCGGGGTGCGCCCCCGCGCGGATGACCGTCCACGCGCTGGAGAACTGCCGCACGGGGCGCGTCCGCACCCACCACGACACCGGTGTGCTGGTGACGGAACTGCTCTTCGGCACCCGCCTGCGGGCCGGGGACACCTATCTCTTCCGCTACGGCGTCGAGGACGGCACCGCGGGCGTGTCGCACGAGTACGTCCGCGCGTTCGGCGCGGCGGGCGGGCAGTACGCGCTCCAGGTGGGGTTCGACGCGGCGGCCACGCCCGTGCGCTGCCGGCGGTTCGCGCAGCACTCGGCGGCGGCGCCGCGCGGCGGCCTGCGGGACCTGGCCATGAGCGGACCGCACCACTCGGTGCACCTCGTCGAGGCGCGGGTGCGGCCGGGCATGCTGGGGATCGCCTGGGACTGGGAGTGAGCGGGCGCCGCCGGCCCGTACGCGGTCAGGCCTCGGGGCTCGCGACGATCCGGCCCTGCCGCACGTCGACGCGCAGTTCCACGAGCGCCACGGTCGCCGGTGCGTGCAGCACCTCGCCGGTGCGGGCGTCGAACTCGCTGCCGTGGCAGGGGCAGACGAGCTTGGTCCCCTCCAGCTTCCTGATGGGGCACCCCGCGTGCGTGCAGATCGTGCTGTAGGCCTTCATGGAACCGTCGTCCGCACGGCTCACCACCACGTTCTGGTCCCGGTAGAGCTTGACGGTGCCCTTGGCCACCTCGCCGTCCGCCCCGAGGTCGACGGGTGCGGTCGGCTGTGCGGCCGCACCGTCGTCGCCCGGTGAACAGGCGGCCGAACCGAGCCCGACGACGGGCGTGAGGGCCGCCGAGCGCAGGACGGTACGACGGCTCGGGGCGGGGCGGCCGGGCATGGGGATCTCCACTGGTCGGGGGTGTGCAGGGCGACGATATCCGGCGGCGTCGGACGCCCGGCCGGGTGGGTCGCCGTGAGGAGACCTGATCGCTCTCCCTGACGTAAACGCTTGCGCAAGCGTTTACGCCGAGCGTGGGACGGGTTACGCTCCCCGGCAGCACGACGGGCAGCACACCAGGCGGCGCGAGGGACGTACGGCGCGTACGGCGCGTACGGCGCGTACGGCGCGTACGGCGCGTACGGCGCGTACGGCGCGTACGAGGGACACACCAGGGAAGAGGACGCTCGGATGGCGACCATGGCCGACGTCGCGCGGAGCGCCGGGGTCTCCGTGGCGACGGTCTCGCACGTCCTCAACGGCACCCGTCCCGTGCTGCCGCACACCCGTCAGGCGGTGCTGGACGCCGTCGAGGAGCTCGGCTACACCCCGAACACCCTCGCCCGCTCCCTGGTGACCTCCCGGACCCGTTCCCTCGGGCTCGCGGTGTCGGCGATCAGCAATCCCTACTTCACGGAGATCCTCCAGGGCGTCGAGGCCGAGGCCCTGGAGCACGGCTACAGCCTGCTCATCGCCGACCCGCACGACGACCCCGGGCACGAACTCACGGTCGTGCGGCTGCTGCACGAGCGGCGCGTGGACGGCGTGATCGTCGCCCCCTCCGCCGATCCGGGCGCGCTCCTCGCCTACCTGGCACGCCACCGGGTGCCCGCCGTGCTCCTCGACCGGGTCGTCGACGCGCCGGAGAAGGGCGGTCCCCGCTTCGACCAGGTGTGCGCGGAGAGCGCCGGTCCCACCACCGGGCTGGTCGGCCACCTCGCCGGGCTCGGCCATCGCCGCATCGGCCTGGTCGCGGGCCGGGCGGGGTTCAGCACGACGCGCGAGCGGATCGCCGGGTACCGGGACGGTCTCACCGCCGCCGGGCTGCCGTACGACGAGCGGCTGGTGGTGCACGGGGACTCCGGTGCGGCCGGGGGCGAGCGGGCCACGGCGGCCCTGCTGTCCCTCGCGGCGCCGCCCACCGCGCTGGTCACCGCCAACAACGCGATGACCATCGGCGCGCTGCGCGCCCTGCGGGACCGCGGCCTGTCCGTGCCCGGCGATCTCGCGCTGTGCTGCTTCGACGACTTCGCCTGGGCGGACCTGTTCGCACCGCGCCTGACCGCCGTCGCGCAGCCCGGCAAGGAGGTCGGCGCCCAGGCCGTCCGGCTGCTGCTGGAGCGGCTCGCCGCGCCGGACCGGCCGGCCAGGACCGTGCGACTGCCCTGCGCCTTCGTCCACCGCACCTCGTGCGGCTGCCCCGAGCAGCCCCGGCAAGCCTCCGAACAGGCCCACGAAAGGACCCTCCCGTGATCGTCGTCGCCGGTGAGGCACTGATCGACCTGGTACCGCAGGGCACGGGCGCCCTCGCCGCGCTGCGCCCGGCGCTCGGCGGCGGCCCGTACAACACCGCCGTCGCGCTGGGCCGCCTCGGCTCCCCCGCCGCCTTCTGCTCCCGGGTGTCCTACGACGCCTTCGGCGAGGCGCTGCTGGACCGGCTCCGCGAGACCGGCGTGGACGTGTCGCCGGTGCAGCGCGGGGCCGAGCCGACGACGCTCGCCGTGGCCACGGTCGGCGCGGACGGCTCGGCCGCGTACTCCTTCTACGTGGAGGGCACCGCGGACCGGCTGTTCACGGTGCCGTCCGCGCTGCCACCGGGCACCCGGGCAGTGTCCTTCGGCACCTGTTCGCTGGTGCTGGAGCCCGGGGCGAGCGCGTACGAGGAGCTGCTGCGCGAGACGGCCGCGCGGGGCGTGTTCACGGCGCTCGACCCGAACGTCCGGGCGGGGCTGATCCCGGACCCGGACGCCTACCGGGCCCGGTTCAAGAGCTGGCTGCCGTCGGTGTCGCTGCTGAAACTGTCCGCGGAGGACGCCGAGTGGCTCGGCGGCACCCCCCGGGAGTGGCTGGCGGCCGGTCCGGCGGCGGTGGTGATCACCCGCGGCGGTGAGGGGCTGACGGCGTTCACCCGTGACGGGGGCGAGTACACGGTGCCGGGCGAACGGATCGAGGTGGTGGACACCATCGGCGCGGGCGACACGGTGAACGCGGCCCTGCTGCACGGCCTCGCGGTGCGGGACGCGCTCACCGGGCACGCGGTGGCCGCACTGGGGTCCGACGGCTGGACCGACCTGCTCCATTTCGCCGCCCGCGCGGCGGCGGTCACCTGTTCACGCGCGGGCGCGGAACCTCCGTACGCCCACGAGGTGGCTCTCTGAGGACCGGCGGGCCTCGACCGGCCGGCCGTACGGCCCGCAGGGCACCGGGCTGCGCCCGTCAGGTGGCCCGGTGCGGCATCGCGGCGGGCGGCGGGCGGCGGGCGGCGGGCGGCGGGCGAGCTTCCGGATGCGCGGACGCGCCGTGCCCCACGGGTTCTTCCGTGGGGCACGGCGCGTCCGTGCCGGGGCCCTGCGCGTGGACGCCGGGCCCCGGCACGCCGGGCTCGTCAGGCCTTGCGCGACCGCGTCGTCTTCTTCGCGGCGGTCCTGGCGGTCCCGGCCTTCTTCGCCGCGGCGGTGCCGATCTTCCCGGTGGCCGTCTTCCTGGCGGTGGCCTTGGCCGCCACCGTCTTCGCCGCCTTGCGCGTGGCCTGCGCCGGGATCGCGTCACTGACCCGGTCGGCGCCGAGGATGTCCCTGAGGAACTTGCCGGTGTGGCTGGCCGGAACGCCGGCGACCTGCTCGGGTGTGCCTTCGGCGACCACCAGGCCACCGCCGGCGCCGCCTTCGGGCCCCATGTCGACGACCCAGTCGGCGGTCTTGATCACGTCGAGGTTGTGCTCGATGACGATGACCGTGTTGCCCTTGTCGACCAGGCCGGACAGAACGGTGAGCAGCTTGCTGATGTCCTCGAAGTGCAGGCCGGTGGTCGGCTCGTCCAGGACGTAGACCGTGCGGCCGGTGGAGCGGCGCTGCAGCTCGCTGGCGAGCTTCACGCGCTGTGCCTCACCGCCGGACAGGGTGGTCGCGGACTGGCCGAGCCTGACGTAGCCGAGGCCGACGTCCTTGAGCGTCTTCATGTGCCGGGCGATCGCGGGAACCGCCTCGAAGAAGTCGGTCGCCTCCTCGATCGGCATGTTCAGGACGTCGGCGATGGACTTGCCCTTGTAGTGGACCTCCAGGGTCTCCCGGTTGTACCGGGCACCGTGGCAGACCTCGCACGGGACGTAGACGTCCGGGAGGAAGTTCATCTCGATCTTGATCGTGCCGTCGCCCGCGCAGTTCTCGCAGCGGCCGCCCTTGACGTTGAAGGAGAACCGGCCGGGCATGTAGCCGCGGACCTTCGCCTCCGTCGTCTCGGCGAACAGCTTGCGGATGTGGTCGAAGACGCCGGTGTACGTCGCCGGGTTGGACCGCGGGGTGCGGCCGATGGGCGACTGGTCGACGTGGACGACCTTGTCGACGAGGTCGTCGCCGTCCACCCGCGTGTGCCGCCCGGGCACGCTGCGGGCACCGTTCAGTTCCCGCGCGAGGTGCGTGTAGAGGATGTCGTTGACCAGCGTCGACTTGCCGGAGCCGGAGACGCCGGTCACCGCGGTGAAGACACCCAGCGGGAAGGACACGTCGATGTCCTGCAGGTTGTTCTCGCGGGCGCCGTGCACGGTGAGCTGCCGGGACGGGTCGCGCGGACGCCGCACCTCGGGCAGCGGGATGGCCTTCTTGCCCGACAGGTACAGGCCGGTCTGCGACTCGGCGTTGTCGAGCAGCTCCTTGACGGAGCCGCTGTGCACCACCTTGCCGCCGTGTTCGCCGGCGCCGGGGCCGATGTCGACGATCCAGTCGGCGACCTTGATGGTGTCCTCGTCGTGCTCGACGACGATGAGCGTGTTGCCCATGTCGCGGAGCCGGACGAGGGTCTCGATCAGCCGGTGGTTGTCGCGCTGGTGCAGGCCGATGGACGGCTCGTCGAGGACGTACAGCACGCCGACGAGTCCGGAGCCGATCTGGGTGGCCAGGCGGATGCGCTGGGCCTCGCCGCCGGAGAGCGTGCCGGCCGCGCGGTTCAGCGAGAGGTAGTCCAGGCCGACGTCGACCAGGAAGCGCAGCCGCTCGTTGACCTCCTTCAGCACGCGCTCGGCGATCTTCTTGTCCCGGTCGCTGAGCTTCAGCTCGCCCAGGAAGTCGGCGCAGTCGCTGATGGACATCGCCGAGACCTCGGCGATCGACTTGCCCATGACGGTGACCGCGAGGACGAGCGGCTTCAGGCGGGTGCCCTCACAGGTGGGGCAGGGCACCTCGCGCATGTAGCCCTCGAAGCGCTCGCGGCTGGCGTCGCTCTCGGACTCGCTGTGCCGGCGCTTGACGAAGGGGACGGCGCCCTCGAAGGCCGTGGTGTAGCGGCGTTCGCGCCCGTACCGGTTGCGGTAGCGGACCTCGACCTGCGTCTTGTGCCCGTTCAGCAGGGCCTTGCGGGCACGCAGCGGCAGTCCCGCGAACGGGATGTCCGTACGGAAGCCCAGCGCGTCCGCGAGGGCGCCGATGAGGCGGGCGAAGTAGTCCTTGGTGTGCCCGTGCGACCAGGGGTGGATGGCGCCCTCGTCCAGGGACTTGTCCGGGTCCGGGACGATCAGCTCCGGGTCGACCTCCATGCGCGTGCCGATGCCCGAGCAGTCGGGGCAGGCGCCGAAGGGCGAGTTGAAGGAGAAGGAGCGGGGCTCCAGCTCCTCGAAGGACAGGTCGTCGTACGGGCAGTACAGGTGCTCCGAGTACATGCGCTCGCGCTCGGGGTCGTCCTCGGGGAGGTCGACGAAGTCGAGCACGACCATGCCGCCGGACAGGCCGAGCGCGGTCTCCACGGAGTCGGTGAGGCGGCGCTTGGCGGAGTCCTTCACGGTGAGGCGGTCGACGACCACCTCGATGGTGTGCTTCTCCTGCTTCTTCAGCGTGGGCGGGTTGGAGAGCTGGACGGTCTCGCCGTCCACCCGCGCGCGGGAGTAGCCCTTGGTCTGCAGGTCGGCGAAGAGGTCGACGAACTCGCCCTTGCGCTCGCGCACCAGCGGCGACAGCACCTGGAAGCGGCTGCCCTCCGGCAGCTCCAGGACCTTGTCGACGATGGCCTGCGGCGACTGGCGCGAGATGGGCCGGCCGCACTCGGGACAGTGCGGCTTGCCGATGCGGGCGAAGAGCAGGCGCAGGTAGTCGTAGACCTCGGTGATGGTGCCGACCGTGGAGCGCGGGTTGCGCGAGGTCGACTTCTGGTCGATGGAGACCGCCGGGGAGAGGCCTTCGATGAAGTCGACGTCCGGCTTGTCCATCTGGCCGAGGAACTGCCGGGCGTACGAGGAGAGCGACTCCACGTAGCGCCGCTGGCCCTCCGCGAAGATCGTGTCGAAGGCCAGGGAGGACTTACCCGACCCGGACAGGCCCGTGAAGACGATGAGCGAGTCACGAGGCAGGTCGAGCGAGACGTTCTTCAGATTGTGCTCGCGCGCGCCACGGACGATGAGACGGTCGGCCACGCCGGTCCGCACCTTTCTTGAGAGAAGTGACAGGGGCGGGGCCCCCGTCTTCCTCAGACTAGGGGGAGCCACTGACAACGCCGGTCGATTCACCGGTTGTCAACAAACCCCGACTCCCCAGCATGCCCGACGCCGCACTCGACCATATAGCACGTGCATTCGATTTTCGGGGATCGTCCGCATCCTTCACCCGAAGGAGTGGCGCGGTCTAAGGTCGACGGCATGATTGATCACGCGCGTGACCTGGCGTCTGTACGGGACGCCACCGAGCGACTGCTGCTCGCGGTCGGCAAACTGGACAACGCGGGCGTGACGGACCAGTCACGGCTCCCCGGCTGGACCCGCGGTCACGTCCTCGCCCACCTCGCCCGCAACGCGGACGCCCTCGTGAACGTTCTCGAAGGCCGCCCCATGTACGTGTCCGCCGAGGCCCGCGACGCCGACATCGAGCGCGACGCCCCGCGTCCTCCCGAGGCACAGCTCGCGGACCTGCGCGAGAGCGCGGCCCGCTTCCAGGCGGCGGGCGCCGTCCCCGCCGACTGGTCGCGCACGGTCGCGCTGCGCAACGGGGTCACCGACTCGGCGTCCCGGGTGCCGTTCCGGCGCTGGGTCGAGGTGGAGCTGCACCACGTGGACCTCGGGATCGGCTACGAGCTGGAGGACCTCCCGGAGGAGTTCACCGAGCGTGAGATCGCGTTCCTGGCGGCCCGCTTCACCGGGCACCCGGACGTGCCGCCCACGCACCTCACGGACGGCACGCGCGCGTGGCGCACGGGCCGCGAGGAGGGCGGACGGGAGATCACCGTCGCCGGGGCCCCCGCCGACCTGCTGGGCTGGCTCGCCGGGCGGCGCGAGGGGTCCGCGCTGACCGTGGACGGGGGCACGCTGCCCGCCCTGCCGCCGCTGTAGCCGGGGGAGGCGGTTGCGGACCGCCTCCCGGCGCTAGGCTGGCCGTCATGACCTACAGCGGAGAGGTGCGGGTCGGCGGCCCCGCCCAGGTGCACGAGCTCAAGGACCTGATGATCACCAAGCTCGCGGTCGGCCCGATGGACAACAACGCCTATCTGCTGCGCTGCCGGGCCACCGACGAGCAATTGCTGATCGACGCCGCGAACGACGCGCACGCGTTGCTCGGCACCATCGGTGACGACGGCATCGCCTCCGTCGTCACCACCCACCGGCACGGCGACCACTGGCAGGCGCTGGCCGAGGTCGTCGCGGCCACCGGCGCCCGGACCTACGCCGGCCGGCACGACGCCGAGGGCATCCCCGTGCCCACCGACGTACCGGTCGACGACGGCGACACCATCCGGGTGGGGCAGGTGGAACTCACCGCGCGCCACCTGGTCGGGCACACGCCGGGCTCGATCGTCCTCGTCTACGACGACCCGCACGGACATCCGCACGTGTTCACCGGGGACTGCCTCTTCCCGGGCGGTGTGGGCAACACGCACAAGGACCCCGAGGCGTTCGCAAGCCTGATGCACGACGTCGAGACCAAGGTCTTCGACGTCCTCCCGGACGAGACGTGGGTCTACCCGGGACACGGCAACGACACCACGCTGGGCGCGGAGCGCCCCCACCTGCCGGAGTGGCACGCGCGCGGGTGGTGAGCGCCCCCGTATGC
Source organism: Streptomyces sp. JHA26 (assembly GCF_002005565.1). Taxonomy (GTDB): domain Bacteria; phylum Actinomycetota; class Actinomycetes; order Streptomycetales; family Streptomycetaceae; genus Streptomyces. The sequence continues at coordinate 21,868 of NZ_BDJC01000021.1, forward strand.
GCCCCGTGTGATGCGTTCGCCCGCAGCGACACCCCATGCGCGCTGTCGTCCCGCGGGGACGGGGCGGTCCACTGGGGGGCTGCCCCGCCCAGGACGACGGCTCCCGGGCGGCACGGGCCGCCGGTCTTCCGTTCCCTGCGCCCTCGGCCGGCGGCCCCGGCTCGTCAGGTGGCGGCCTGTCCCGCCCCGGCCAGTGCCGCGATCCGCTCCACGCCGAACACGTATCCCTGCACACCGCATCCCGCGATCACGCCGTCGGCCCGCTGCGACACGTAGGAGTGATGCCGGAACGGCTCGCGCTGGTGGATGTTGGAGATGTGGACCTCCACCACCGGCAGCCCGTCACAGGTGTTGAGCGCGTCCAGGATCGCGACGGACGTGTGCGAGTAGGCGGCGGGGTTGATCACCATCCCGCAGTGGTTCAGCCGTGCCTCGTGGATCCAGTCGACCAGTTCGCCCTCGTGGTTGGACTGGCGGAAGTCCACCGTGCCGCCGTGTGCCGCGGCGGCCTTGACGCACAGGGCCTCGACGTCGGCGAGCGTGTCGGAGCCGTAGATCTCCGGCTGGCGCTGGCCGAGCAGGTTCAGGTTGGGCCCGTTGAGGATCATGATCGGGGCGTTGGCCAGGGTGCGGGGCACGGTTTCCTCCGGTCCGTTCGAGGTGCGGCGGTCCTTGGCCGACCGGCGCTCGCCCCGGTTTATCACGGTGCGTCGGCGACACGGCCGCCCGTATCCTCCCCGCATGCCGATGATCGTCTATCCGCCCAAGCCCTCGCCAGGAGACCGCGTCGCGGTCATATCCCCCGCGTCGGGACTGCCCGGGCTGTTCCCGCTCCCCTACGAGTTGGGCCTGGAGCGGCTGCGCAAGGAGTTCGGCCTGGAACCGGTCGAGTACCCGGCCACCCGGAAGATGGGCTCGACACCGCGCGAACGGGCCGACGACATCCACGGGGCCTTCGCCGACCCGGATATCAAGGCCGTGTTCGCGTCGATCGGCGGCGACGACCAGATCACCGTCCTGCCGCACCTGGACCGGGAGTTGCTGCGGGCCAACCCGAAGCCGTTCTTCGGGTGGAGCGACAACACGAACCTGCTCGCCTTCCTGCGCAACACGGGAGTCGTCGCCTACCACGGCGCGAGCGTGATGTGCGAGCTGGGCCGTTCCGGTGCCATGCACCCGCAGACCGCCGAGTCCCTGCGGGCAGCGCTGTTCACCTCGGGCCCGTACGAACTGCGGCCCGCCGAGCGCTGGAACGACGTGGACCGGGACTGGGCCGACCCCGCGACCTTCGAGACGGAACCGGGGTCCCGGCCCGGTTCGGGCTGGTCCTGGGTCCATGCCGACCGGGTGGTCGAGGGGCGCAGCTGGGGCGGCTGTCTGGAGATCCTCGGCGGACTGCTGATGGCCGACCGCGAGATCGCGCGGGATCCGGCCGAGTACGACGGGGGTGTGCTGTTCCTGGAGACCTCGGAGGAACTGCCGAGCTCCACGGAGGTCTTCCGGACGCTGCGCGCCATGGGCGAGCGCGGCCTGCTCGGGCGTTTCTCCGCCCTGCTGATGGGCCGCCCGAAGACGTGGTCCTTCGAGCGTCCCCACGGCCTCGAGGAGGGTGCCCGTTACGCGGCGGAGCAGCGGGAGGCGGTGCTGCGCGCGATGCGGACCTACGCTCCCGAGGCCACGATCGTCTTCGACGTGGACCTCGGCCACACCGATCCGCAGGTCGTCGTCCCGTACGGCGGACACGTCCGCGTCGACGGCCCCGCCCGGCGGATCGTCGTCACGTACTGATCCACGCACCGGTCCGCGTGCCGGGGCTCCTCGCCGGCTAGGGGTTGATCGCGAGTTCCAGGTACGCCGCGAACAGCACCAGGTGGACGCCACCCTGCAGCGGTGTGGCACGCCCCGGCACGACCGTCAGGGAGGCCACCACGACCGTCAGCGCGAGCAGCACCATGTGGGTGGGGCCGAGGCCCAGGACCAGCGGCCCGGAGAGCCAGACGGAGGCCAGGGCGACGGCCGGGATGGTCAGTCCGATGCTGGCCATCGCGGACCCGAGCGCGAGATTCAGGCTGGTCTGTACCCGGTCCCGGCGGGCGGTGCGCAGGGCGGCGATGGTCTCGGGGAGGAGGACCAGCAGGGCGATGATCACGCCGACCACGGCGTGATGGAGCCCCGCGGCTTCCACCCCGTCCTCGATGGTGGGTGACACCCCTTTCGCCAGCCCGACGACGCCGATCAGAGCCAGCGCCAGCAGGCCCAGGCTGACCAGCGCGGTGCGGGCCGACGGCGCGTTCGCGTGGTCCTCCACGGTGATCACCTCGCCCTGCCGGGTGATCGGGAGGAAGTAGTCGCGGTGCCGTACGGTCAGGGTCGTGATGAACAGCCCGTAGAGGATCAGTGAGGACAGCGCCGCGAAGGTCAGCTGGACGGTGGAGAACTCCGGGCCCGGCGCGCTGGTCGTGAACGTCGGCAGCACCAGGCTGAGCGTGGCCAGGGTCGCCACCGTGGCGAGGGCGGCGCCGGTGCCCTCCGGGTTGAACACCGCCGTGCCGTGGCGCAGGGAGGCGACGAGCAGGCTGAGCCCGACGACGCCGTTGCAGGTGATCATCACGGCCGCGAAGACGGTGTCCCGGGCGAGGGTCGCGCTCTTGTCGCCGCCGTCCGCCATCAGCGTCACGATGAGGGCGACTTCGATGACGGTGACGGCGATGGCGAGCACGAGGGAGCCGAAGGGCTCACCGACCCGGTGGGCGACCACCTCGGCGTGGTGCACGGCCGCCAGGACGGACAGCGCGAGCACGACGGTCAGCAGCGCCACGACCACACCGGGGAGGTCGCGTCCCCAGGTGAGGCCCAGCAGCACGACCGCGACCACGGGCGTGACGGTCGTCCACTGTGCGAGGAGCGCCCTGGGCCGAGTGATCATGCAGCGATCGTCGCAGAGGCGAACGGCCTCCGCACTCCCGGTCACACGGACGGGGAACGTCGTCGGCCGGGCCCCGCGCTCAGGGCCACCTCTCCCGGCCGGCGCCGCGACGCCGGAAGCGGCGGACGGCTCTGCGCCGCTCGCCGCTCCCGGTGGTAGCAGCCTGCGCGCCCGACGGGCGGGCGCACCCGGGTCAGGCGTCGATGTCCTGCTTCGACGCGTCCTGGGCGGCCGTCGCTTCCGCCTGCTTCCGGGAGGTCCGGAGGCTGGTGATCGTGGTGACGATCAGCACCGAGCAGATCACGCCGAGCGAGACCGGAATGCTGATCTCGGGGACGTGGACCCCGGACTCGTGCAGGGCGTGCAGCACCAGCTTCACGCCGATGAAGCCCAGGATGATCGACAGGCCGTACGAGAGGTGGACCAGCTTCCTCAACAGTCCGCCGATGAGGAAGTACAGCTGCCGCAGACCCATCAGGGCGAACGCGTTGGCCGTGAACACGATGTACGGGTCCTGGGTCAGGCCGAAGATCGCCGGGATGGAGTCGAGCGCGAAGAGGACATCGGTGGTGCCGATCGCGAGCATCACGACCAACATCGGGGTCATGATGCGCTTGCCGTTCTCCTCGATCCACAGCTTGGTGCCGTGGTACCGGTCGGCGACACCGAACCGGCGCTCGGCGGCCTTGAGCAGCTTGTTCTCCTCGAACTCCTCGTCCTCCTCGTCGGCCCGGGCCTCCTGGATGAGCTTCCAGGCGGTCCAGATCAGGAAGGCGCCGAAGAGGTAGAACACCCACGAGAAGCTGGCGAGGATCGCGGCACCGGCGGCGATGAAGATGGCCCTGAGGACCAGGGCTATGAGGACACCGACGAGGAGTACTCGCTGCTGGTACTGCGTGGGCACCGCGAACTTCGCCATGATCAGGACGAAGACGAAGAGGTTGTCGACGCTCAGGGACTTCTCGGTGATGAAGCCCGCGAAGAACTCGCCGGCGGGCTGGCCACCGCCGAAGACGAGGAGCCCGAGTCCGAAGAGGCCCGCCAGCGCGATCCAGACGACCGTCCAGATCCCGGCTTCCTTGATCGACACGTCGTGCGGCTTGCGGCCGATGAAGAAATCGACCGCGATGAGGGCGGCGAGGCCCACGATGGTCAGGACCCACAGGGTCATGGAAACTTCCACTTACGCCTCCGGCAGTACGTCACACGGCAGATGTCAGCGTCGTCGCTGCCGGAGGTCTCTTCCACCCCGGGCATCCGGTGCGCGAAGCGCGTCCGGAGCCCACGGGCCGACGCCCCGGGATCTGGCCTGATCCGTATTGACGGGTACGCCGCAGTTGGCAGGGAGTACTCCCCTCCGTACGAAAAACAGTACCCCCATCACCAAGGAAAGGTAAAGAGGAGGGTAAAGGAAAAGCCAAAATGCCAGGTCAGCATGGCTTTACGAGACCTTGGTGCGAGCTTCGACTCACCGGTTCCACGAGTGCCGGGCCGCGGCGACCATGGTGAGCACCTGCTGGAGCACCTGGCTGCCGGGCGGCACGAGCGAGGGCTCGTACGTCCAGGCGTGGCCGACCCACGGGTCGGCCAGATGGTCGTCGGCCACCGGGGTCAGGCGCAGCAGCGAACGCCACAGCGGGTCGAGCAGCGGTCCGTAACCCGCGGACTCCTCGCGGTCGGCGACCAGCATCAGGTGCACACCGACCGCCGGGCCCTCGTCCGCGAGGTAGCGCAGCTGGTTCACGGCCCGGTCGTCGAAGCCGTGCGGGAAGTCGTTGACGATCAGGAGCTGCTGGGACGTGTCGAGACCGGGCGGCAGCGCGTCGGCGGCGCCTCCCCGCAGCGCCATCTGCACCAGGTCGACGCGCTGGGTGAGCCGGGCGAGCACGTCGGCCGTCCCCGCGGCGCCCAGGGCCGGCGGGGCGGCGAGCACTCCGCTCTGCACCAGCGGTGCCAGGGCCTGCGTCCCCGCTCCGGACGGGTCGATGACGTGGACGGTGAACTCGCCCGCGGGGTAGACGGCGAGCAGCCGGGCCGCGTGCGCGACCGCCGCCTCCAGGGCCAGGCGTCCCCTCTCGTGGGAGTCGGCGAACGAACCGTCGAGTGAGCCGGAACGCCCGCTGTCGATCCACAGGCCGCGCTCCAGCGGCAGCCGGACGAGCATCGGTATGCGTATCCGGTCGGCCTCGGGCAGCCGGAGGTCGCCCAGGCGCACCGCCATGGGGATCTCCATGGGCACGCGATAGGCGTGCCAGACGGGGTTGTCCCAGCGCGCGTAGGCCGCCGGCAGGGCGGGCTCGACGACCGCCGCCTCGGCGGCGAGCTGGGCGACGTCCCGGTCGAGGGCTTCCCTCGCCTGGGCCACGAGCTGAGCGTGGCGGGTGCGTGCGGCCTCGCGCGCGGCGTCGCCCTGCCCGCCGATCCGGCTGCGCGGGTCGGACAGGGCCTGGTCGATCTCCTTCTCCATGCGCGACTCGGCGAAGTCGACGGCGCTGCGGTACGCGGCCGCGGTGCGGGCCAGGTCCTCGAACATGCCCCACACCTGGTTGTACAGCCGCTCGTCCATCGACCAGCCGGTGGCATCGCCCGCGACGGGCTGTGCGGGCTGACCGGGTGCGGCCGGGGGCGCGGTCGGCGCGGGCACGGGCGGAGCCGCGTGCTGTCGGCGCGGGTGGCTGTAGTCGATCGGACCGCCGGACGTCTGCGGACCGCCGGACGTCTGCGGGCCGCCGGCACCCTGGGGGCCGTACGGGGACGCCGCCGGTACGGGGGCGGGCGTGCCCTGGGGCGCGCCCGCTCCGTGGTCCGGGCCGAGCGCCGGGGCGGCGGTCTGCCGGGCACGGTCGCCGTCCGCCGTCTGCGGCGAGGGGGCCGGCACCGAGCGGGCCAGGCCACCGGCCACCGCCTCCTGGACCGTGCCGGCGAGCCGGTGGGCCTGCGGCAGGCCCTGGTCGGCGAGGAGTTCGGCGAGACCGCCCGCGTAGCCCTGGCCGACGGCCCGCACCTTCCAGGCGCCCTGCCGGCGGTAGAGCTCCAGCGCGACGACGGCCGACTCGGCCTCCAGGCCGGTGATGGTGTAGCTGGCGACCTCGGTGCCGTCGAGGCCGGTGACGGCGACGAAGGGAGCGGCGACGGCGCCGAAGCGGAACGGGCCCGCCGCGTCGGCCGCGGCCAGGGCGAGCAGCACACTGACCCGGTGCACGGCGTCCGGAACGGCGTCCAGGTCCACCGCGAGCCGGTGGTCGGCGGCTGCCTGCCGGGAGACCTCCAGTCCGGGCAGCGCGGGCGTGCCCGGATGGGCCACCCACTCGGCCCCGTGGACCGTCCCGTTCTCGTCGCCGAGCGTGGCCGCGGCCACCACCGGCGTGCCGGCCGAGACCCGGATCTCCAGACGGGCCTGGGGAAGCGGGTGGTTCTGCCCCCGTACCAGCTCGGCCGTCATCGTCGTTCCCCCTGTGTCACCCGTGCGCCACTCGTGATGTGTGCTGAACCGCCCGCCCGTCCCTGACGGAACGGGCCGGGTCGGTGTCCCGCCCTACAGGACCGGCAGGATCGCCGGCATCAGGTCCTGGAAGGTGCGGCCGTTGGCCGGGGAACCGAGGGCGGTCATCGACCAGCCCTGTCCCGCCCGGTGCACCTTGGCCATGATCTGGGCCGTGAAGGCGCCGCCGCCGGCCAGTGTGTAGCGGGCGAGCTCCTGGCCGTTGGTCTCGTCCACCAGGCGGCAGAACGCGTTCTGCACCTCCTGGAACGTCTGGCCCGTGAAGGAGTTCACGGTGAAGACGATCTGGTCGATGTGGACCGGGACGCGCTGCAGGTCGACGAGGATCGCCTCGTCGTCGCCGCCCTGGCCGACACCGCCGACCAGGTTGTCCCCGGTGTGGCGCACCGAGCCGTCGTCGCTCACCAGATGGCGGAAGAAGACGACGTCGACCGGCTGCTTGTCGGCGAACAGGACGGCGGAGGCGTCGAGGTCGATCTCCCGGGTGCGCGAGCCGAACAGGCCGCGCCGGGGAGCCGCCTGCCAGCCGAGACCCATGCGCACCGACGTCAGGCTGCCGCCGTCGTTCTTCTGCAGACTGATGGCCTGACCCTTGGTCATGTTGACGGTCACGCGCTGATTCCCCTCTACGAACTGTCCCCTGTTGCCGCGGCGCCCGCGGTTGACCAGAACCCTACGCAGAGCCACCGACAGTGCCGTACCCAGGTCCACACTTTGTGTCGGTCTTGCAACACACCGCGTGCCGGACGGGCCGTCAGGCCAGGCCGGCCTCCTTCATCTGGCGCAGTTCCTTCTTCATCTCGGAGACCTCGTCGCGCAGTCGGGCGGCGATCTCGAACTGCAGGTCCGCGGCGGCGGCCCGCATGCGGGTGGTGAGGTCCTCGATCTGCTCGGCGAGCTCCGCCGCGGGACGGTCGGTGGGCACCGTCTCGGTCTTCCTGCCCTTGGCCGCCCTGGCACCGGCGGCCGCCTTGCCGCCGAGGGAGGGCACGGGGGTCTTGGCGCCCTTGCCGTCCCTCGGCTGGCGGTAGCCCGATCCGAGGAGCTGCTCGGTGTCGACGTCCTCGCGGACGATCTGCGCGACGATGTCGTTGATCTTCTTGCGGAGGGGCTGCGGATCGATGCCGTTCGCCTTGTTGTAGGCGATCTGCTTCTCCCGGCGGCGGTTGGTCTCGTCGATGGCCTTCTCCATCGCCGGGGTGATCTTGTCGGCGTACATGTGGACCTGGCCGGAGACGTTGCGCGCCGCGCGGCCGATGGTCTGGATCAGGGAGGTGCCGGAGCGCAGGAAGCCCTCCTTGTCGGCGTCGAGGATCGCCACCAGGGAGACCTCGGGCAGGTCGAGGCCCTCGCGCAGGAGGTTGATGCCGACCAGGACGTCGTACTCGCCGGCGCGCAGCTCGCGCAGCAGTTCCACGCGGCGCAGCGTGTCGACGTCGCTGTGCAGGTAGCGGACCTGGATGCCGAGCTCCAGGAAGTAGTCGGTGAGGTCCTCGGCCATCTTCTTGGTGAGCGTGGTGACGAGGACGCGCTCGTCCTTCTCGGTCCGCTTGCGGATCTCGTGCACCAGGTCGTCGATCTGGCCCTCGGTGGGCTTGACCACGACCTCCGGGTCGACGAGGCCGGTGGGGCGGATGATCTGTTCGACGGCGCCGTCCGAGCGGGAGAGTTCGTAGGCGCCGGGGGTCGCCGACAGGTAGACGGTCTGCCCGATGCGCTCCTGGAACTCCTCCCACTTCAGCGGACGGTTGTCGAGCGCGGAGGGCAGCCGGAAACCGTGGTCGACCAGGGTCCGCTTGCGGGAGGCGTCGCCCTCGTACATGGCGCCGATCTGCGGCACGGTGACGTGCGACTCGTCGATGACGAGCAGGAAGTCGTCCGGGAAGTAGTCCAGCAGGGTGTTGGGCGGTGAACCGGGCGAGCGGCCGTCGAAGTGCATCGAGTAGTTCTCGACGCCCGAGCAGCTGCCGATCTGGCGGAGCATCTCGAGGTCGTACGTCGTGCGCATCCGCAGCCGCTGGGCCTCCAGGAGCTTGCCCTGCTTCTCCAGCTCGGCGAGGCGCTCGGCCAGTTCCTTCTCGATGTCGTTGACCGCGCGCTCCAGGCGCTCGGGGCCCGCGACGTAGTGGGAGGCCGGGAAGACGTACAGCTGCTGGTCGTCGCTGATGATCTCGCCGGTGACGGGGTGGAGCGTGGACAGCGCCTCGATCTCGTCGCCGAACATCTCGATGCGGACGGCGAGCTCCTCGTAGACCGGGAAGATCTCGATGGTGTCGCCGCGCACGCGGAAGGTGCCGCGGGTGAAGGCCATGTCGTTGCGCGTGTACTGGATGTCCACGAAGCGGCGCAGCAGCTCGTCCCGGTCGTGCTCGTCGCCGACGCGGAGGGGGACCATGCGGTCGACGTACTCCTGCGGGGTGCCGAGACCGTAGATGCAGGAGACGGAGGCGACCACGACGACGTCGCGGCGGGTGAGCAGCGAGTTGGTCGCGGAGTGGCGCAGGCGCTCCACCTCCTCGTTGATCGAGGAGTCCTTCTCGATGTAGGTGTCCGACTGCGGGACGTAGGCCTCGGGCTGGTAGTAGTCGTAGTACGAGACGAAGTACTCGACGGCGTTGTTCGGCAGCAGCTCGCGGAACTCGTTCGCCAGCTGGGCGGCGAGTGTTTTGTTCGGCGCCATCACGAGGGTGGGGCGCTGGAGCTTCTCGATCATCCACGCGGTGGTGGCGGACTTGCCGGTGCCGGTCGCGCCGAGCAGCACGACGTCCTTCTCGCCTGCTTCGATGCGCCGGGCGAGGTCGGCGATGGCCGCCGGCTGGTCACCGCTCGGCTGGTAGGGGCTGACGACCTCGAAGGGCGCCACCGTGCGTTCGATCTGGGAAACGGGCCGCATGGGTTCCACCGTACGGCTCCGCACTGACAACCGGTCCGGATCAGCGGTTCTGCGGGGTGCGGGGGCGCCGGTGGGCGAGGTGGCGGCGCGTGGGACGCGCGGGGTGGTGTGCCGGGCGGTGGGCCCGCGGCGGGAGCCCGGGGTGCGCGGGGACGCCCGGTTTACGCTCGACGGGCACCCCGGCCGGCTTCCCCATGACCATCAGCGGGTCGAACAGCATCACGACGCCGGCGAGGAGGAGGAAGGCGAGGGGGCCGATCAGCATGGGGCCGAGCAGCTCGGCCGGCGAGCCGCCGGAGGAGGGATCGGACGTGCCGTGCAGGTGGACGTCGAGCGCGGCCATGCCGGTGTAGTGCATGCCGGTGACGGCGAGGCCCATCACGAGGCTCGCGCCCACGCTCCAGAGGAGTCCCCGGGCCTGCCCGGCCGCCCACAGGGCCGCGGTGGCGGCGGCCATCGCGATGACGACGGACGCGGTCACGGTGAGCGTGTTGTACTCCAGCTGTCCGTCCAGCCGCATACCGGCCATTCCCAGGTAGTGCATCGAGGCGATGCCCAGGCCGGTGACGGTACCTCCGGTGAACAGGGCCGTTCCCCGAGCGTCCCGGTGGCCGGCGATGAAGATCCCCACGCCCACCATGACGATGGCGACCGCCAGACTCGCGAACGTCATCCCCCAGTCGTAGCGGATCGGCGTGTCCTCGATCGTGAAGCCCATCATCGCCACGAAGTGCATGGTCCACACCCCGGAGCCGGTCGCCGTCGCACCGAGGGCGAGCCATCCGGAGCGCCACGGCCGGGTGACCAGCGTGGATCTGGTGGTGCAGCGCAGCCCGAGGGCACCGCCGAGGCAGGCCATGAGGAAGGCCACCAGCGGTGTGACGAGTCCGTAACTGAATCCGTCGACCGTGCCTTGCATACGCGGCTGCCTTTCCGCCTACTACGTCCCGGAATGCCCTGATGCGCTCCCTTCCCAGGACCGTGCGAACGGTCAGGGCCGAGGCAGAGAGTAGAGAGTACGACCCCCACCGGAATGGTCGAACGATTCTCCCGCAAAGAAACACGGCCCTGCCCCAGATGTGCGGCCCCGGTGAGCGGAGTCGAGCGGCTTCATTCAGCCTGTGGCCATTCCGCGCCCGTCTCCCGTTGACCCTCTGCTGTCACAGTGGTGCCGTCCGTGAACGCTCGACGCGAGGAGTACGCATGCACGCGCGCGCAGCCGCCGTCCTGACCACCGCGCTCGTAGGGGTCGCCCTCACGGCTCCCGGTTCTCACGCAGACACCCGGGGCAGTGACGACGCGCCGACGGTCGTCGCCCACCGGGGCGCCTCCGCCTACGCGCCGGAGAACACGCTGGCCGCCGTCGACAAGGCGGCCGAGCTGGGCATCCGCTGGGTGGAGAACGACGTCCAGCGCACCAAGGACGGCGAGCTCGTCGTCATGCACGACGAGAGCCTGCAGCGCACCACCGACGTCGAGGAGGTCTTCCCCGACCGCGCGCCCTGGAAGGTGAAGGACTTCACCGCCGCCGAGATCGCCCGGCTGGACGCGGGGAGCTGGTTCGGCGCCGAGTACGCGGGCGCGCGCGTGCCGACCCTGGAGCAGTACGTGCACCGTGTGGACCTCCACCACCAGAAGCTGCTGCTGGAGCTCAAGAGCCCGGCGCTCTACCCGGGGATCGAGCGGCAGACCCTCAAGGTCCTCGCCAACGAGGGCTGGCTCGACCGGCGGCACGTGGCCGGCCGACTGATCGTGCAGAGCTTCGACGCGGACAGCATCCGGACCGTCCACGACCTCAAGCCGGCCGTCAAGACCGGTTTCCTCGGCACCCCGGCCGTGGCGGACCTGCCCGAGTACGCGAGGTTCACCGACCAGATCAACCCGTCCCACGGCTCGCTCTCGCGGGACTACGTCGCCTCCGTCCACGCCCTCGCCGGACCGCACGGCAGGGCCATGGAGGTCTTCACCTGGACGGTCGACGACCCGGCCGTCGCCCGGCGGGTCGCCGGGTACGAGGTGGACGGCATCATCACCAACAAGCCCGACGTGGTGCGGGACGCGGTGGAGGAGGCGGCGGACTCCTCCGGTCGGTGACCCCGCCACGCCCGGGGCGGGACGTCCGCGCACGACGGCCCCGGGCGTTGTCGGTGGCGGGCCGTACGGTGGACGCATGGACAGCCACGGGCGGTACGAGCAGCAGGTGGTGTGGGCCGTCGTCGACACCGACATCGGTCCGTTGCTGCTGGCCGCGACCGGCGACGGCCTGGTCAACGTCGTGTTCCACGCCACGGACACCGTGCGCGACCGGGCGCTCGAGCGGCTCGCGTCCCGGCTGGGCACCCGGCCCGTCGAGGCGCCCGGCTCCCCGCTGCCGGCCGAGGCGATACGGCAGGTGCGGGCGTACTTCGCGGGTGACCGGCAGGACTTCGACCTGCCGCTGGACTGGTCGTTGACATCGGGGTTCAACCGGCAGGTGCTGCGGGAACTGGCGACCGGCGTGCCCTACGGCTCGGTCGTCGGCTACGGCGATCTGGCCGAACGCGTGGGCCTGCCCAGGGCCGCCCAGGCGGTGGGCGCGGCGATGGGCGCCAACCCGCTGCCGGTCGTCGTGCCGTGCCACCGGGTCGTGGGGAGCGACGGCGGCATCGGCGGGTTCGGCGGCGGTCTGGACACCAAGCGCCGGCTGCTCGCGCTGGAGGGCGTGCTGCCCGAGCCGCTGTTCTGACTCGCGCCGCTGTCCGTGGTTTGACCCGGCCTCCCGGCCGCCAGAGATGAAGGAGAACCGACGGACTGGGGAGGCGGGCCCGTGATGCTGGTGGTGTCGGAAGAGGTGCGGGAGGCGCTCGACGCGCATCGCCCCGTGGTGGCCCTGGAGTCCACGATCATCGCGCACGGACTGCCACGCCCGCGGAACCTGCTGGTGGCACGGGAGCTGGAGGAGGCCGTACGGCAGGAGGGCGGCGTACCGGCGACGATCGCCGTGCTGGACGGGCGGCCCCGTGTCGGCCTGGACAAGGACCAGCTGGAGCGGATCGCGAACGAGGACGGCATCCGCAAACTGGGCCACCGCGATCTGCCGCTCGCGCTGGCGACCGGGGCGAGCGGGGCGACCACGGTGTCGGCGACCGCCCTGCTGGCCGCCCGGGCGGGGGTGCGCGTCTTCGCGACCGGCGGGCTCGGCGGCGTGCACCGGGAGTGGACCGTGACGCAGGACGAGTCGGCCGATCTCGGGCTGCTGGCACGCACCCGGATCACGGTGGTGTGCGCGGGGGTGAAGTCCGTCCTCGACGTGCCCGCGACCCTGCAGCGGCTGGAGACGCTGGGGGTCGCGGTGGCCGGGTACGGCACGGACCGCTTCCCCGGCTTCTACCTGTCCGACTCGGGGCATCCGGTGGACTGGACGCTGCGCACCCCGGAGCAGGTGGCGGCGGTCATGCGGGCGCAGGACGCGCTCGGTGGGCCGGAGTCGGCGCTCGTCGTCGCCAACCCCGTCCCCCCGGAGGAGCAGCTCGACCCCGCGCTGCACGCACGGGTGCTGGCCGACGCGCTGCGCGCGTGCGAGGAGGAGGGGGTCACGGGCCAGGCGGTCACCCCGTTCCTGCTGGACCACCTGGTACGGCACACCGACGGGGCGTCGCTGAGCGCGAATCTGGCGGCGGTGCGTGGCAACGTGCGGCTGGCGGCACGTGTCGCGGCGGCGTGGGCCGGGGCGTGAACGCCGCAGCGGGCGGCACGCTGCTGGTCGTCGGGGACGTCGTCACGGACGTCGTCGCCCGGCACCGGGAACCGCTGGCCACCGGCACGGACACGACCGCCTCGATCCGGCGGCTGCCCGGCGGGGCGGGGGCCAACGTGGCCTGCTGGGCCGCGTACGGGGGGTGCGGGGACGTACGGCTGCTGGGGCGGGTCGGCACGGACGAGGCGGCCTGGCACGAGCGGGAACTGCTGGCGCACGGGGTGCGGCCCCTTCTGGTCGTCGACCGGTCGGCGCCGACGGCGACGGTGGTCTGCCTGGTCGACACGGGCGCCTCGGCCGAACGGACGTTCCTGACGGACAGCGGGGCGTCGCTGCGACTGGAGCCCGGTGACTGGTCGGACACGCTGCTCGACGGGGTCGCGCGACTGCACCTGTCGGGGTACCTCCTCTTCTCGGAGCCGAGCCGCGCCCTGGTGACGGTCGCGCTGGCCGCGGCACGCGCGCGGAACGTGCCGGTGAGCATGGACCCGGCATCGACGGGCTTCCTGACGGTGCTGGGCGTCGACCGTTTCCTGAAGCTGGTCGAGGGGGTGGACGTCCTGCTGCCCAGCCGTGACGAGGCCCGCCTGCTCACCGGGCTGTCCGACACCGCGGACGCCGCGGCCGAGCTGAGCCGGCACGTCCCACTGGTGATCGCCAAGCAGGGCGCCGAGGGAGCCCTGGTGGCCCGGTCCGGTGCCGTGCGCGCACGGGTCCCCGCCGTCCCGGCGTCCGAGCGGGACAGTACGGGCGCGGGTGACGCCTTCACGGGCGCGTTCCTCGCCGCGATGGTCGCGGGCGCGACGCCCGAGGACGCGACGGCAAAGGGGTGCCGGGCGGGAGCGGTGGCGGTCGAACGGGTGGGCGGAAGGCCTCCGCGAGCCGGGGGCGACCGCTGACCGGCGGGCCCGTCGGGACGTGCACACCGCGCCCGGACGCGCCGTTGTGCGCGCGTCGCGCCGTGCCGTGCCGTCCGTTCGAGTGGGCGGGCTGCCCGCGGCACACCCGGCCGGCGGACGCGGAGCGGCGTCGTGGACGCGCCGCCGCGCCTACGCCTTGCGCCCCCACGCCGAGATCATCGGTGCCGTCGCCAGGTCCATGCTGCCGGACGCGACGTTGGCGAGGTGCCGGTCGATGTCCTCGTCCGTGGCCACGCCGGCGGCGACCAGCTGCTCGCGGATCTGCCGGACCGTCGCGGACTCCAGGGCGGCGCACGCGGGCGAGGTGACCGGGAAGTAGGCGTCCGCCTCCACGCGGCGCAGGCCGCTCTCCCGCAGCAGACGCGGCAGCCTGCGCCCGTAGGACAAGTCTGCGCCACGGCGGGAGAGCAGTTCGCGGAAGCCGTGCCGCAGCCGGTTCGCCAGCTGCTGCTCCGGACCGTGCTCGTCGGGGCAGAGCAGGGGTTGCAGCGCGGGATCGGCGTCCTCGACGAGCAGGCGGCCGCCCGGCCGCAGGGCCTCGACCATCGAGCGCAACGCCCGTTCCCGGTCGGGGACGTGGACGAGAACGAGGCGGGCGTGCACCAGGTCGAAGCCCTCCCCGGGAGGTTCCTCCGCGGCCACGTCGTGGACGCGGACCTCGACCGGCGGGCGGGCTGCCGGGGCGACCCGCGAGGTGTCGATGTCGGTCGCGACCACCCTGCCGGTCGGCCCCACCTTCCGGGCCAGCCAGGACACCACGGACGTGCCGCCGGCCCCGACCTCCCAGCAACGCCAGCCGGGACCGACGCCGAGCGCTTCGAGATGCCGGAACGTCGTGGGGTCGAAGAGGGTGGCGAAGGCGTCGAAGCGCTCCGCCGCCTCGGCCTGCCGGTTGTCGAGGAGGTACCCATCGGTTCGCGTCATGCCCCGATCATCCCAGTTGCCGGGCTTGCCGGAGGAGGGCGACGCTCCGGCGCGACGGGTCCCGGCGCCGCGGAAGGCGGAGGGCCGCAGGAGGCGGAGCACCGCGGGAAACGGGGCGGAAGGCGCCGTCCACAGGCGGGAACAAAGCGGAATCTCCCGTTTCCACAGGCTCGTACGCCGCTCGCGCGAAGCTGGCAGACTGGCGCGGCGCGGGGAGCGCGACGCGAGGAGACCCACGCGAGGAGATCGGGATGTCGATGGCGGGGAACCTGCGGAAGGTGACGACTCTCGGTGGGGTCGGCGGCCTCCGCAGAGTGGCGCGACTGACCCGTCGGCATCCGCGTGTCGACCTGAGCCACCCGGCCCGTTCTCCGCTGGGCTCCTCGGTGGTGAACTGCGTGACCTACCGGGACGGTGTCCGCACCCCCGCGGGCGGCGAGCCGGTCGACGCCGTGCGGCGGATGCGGGAGCACGGCGACGGTTTCCTCTGGCTGGGTCTGCACGAGCCGACGGCCCGGGAGTTCGCGGGCGTCGCGGAGCTCTTCCGTCTGCACCCGCTGGCGGTCGAGGACGCGATCGAGGCCCATCAGCGCCCGAAGGTGGAGCGGTACGGCGACACGCTCTTCGCCGTGTTCAAGACGGTCTGCTACGTCGAGCACGAAAAACTCACGGCCACCAGCGAGGTGGTGAACACCGGGGAGATCATGGTGTTCGTCGGCGAGGACTTCGTGATCACCGTGCGGCACGGCCGGCACGGCTCGCTCGGCCCGTTGCGCGAGGAGCTCGAGACCGATCCCGGACAGCTCGCCAAGGGGCCGTCGGCCGTGCTGCACGCGATCGCCGACCACGTGGTCGACGACTTCCTGACCGTCATCGAAGCGGTGCAGTCGGACATCGACCGGGTCGAGACCGACGTGTTCGCGGAGAACGGCGCGCGGGTCGACCCGGGCCGGATCTACCAGCTCAAGCGCGAACTCCTCGAACTGAAGCGGGCCGTGGTGCCCCTCGGCCGTCCGCTGGAGGAGCTGGCCACCAGGCCGGCCCGGGCGGTCGCCCCGGAGATACAGGCCTACTTCCGCGACGTGTCCGATCACCTGCTGCGGGCCATGGAGCAGATCGCCGCGTTCGACGAGCTCCTCAACTCCATCCTGCAGGCGCACCTCGCCCAGGTGACGGTCGCGCAGAACGAGGACATGCGGAAGATCACCGCCTGGGCCGCCATCGTCGCCGTGCCCACGATGGTCTGCGGGGTGTACGGCATGAACTTCGACCACATGCCGGAACTGGGCTGGCGGTACGGCTACGGCCTGGTGCTGGGCGTCATCTCCGTCGCCTGTCTGGTGCTGTACCGCGGCTTCCGGCGCAACGGCTGGCTCTGACGACGGAGCCGTCCGGTCAGCCGCTCCATGCCGGGTGACGGGGGTCGTCGGCGCGCACCAGGACGTCGGCGGTCCCGGCGGGGTCGGCCTCCTCGGCGTAGCGGTCGAAGGCCGGGAGGGTCCAGTGCTCGGTCTCGGGGGTACGGCGGCGCAGGGCGCCGGGGGTGAGGACGAGGTGGACACCGAGATCGAGGGGGAACCAGTGACGCAGCAGGAAGGGACCGTGCAGCAGCAGCACGCCGCCGGCCGGGAGACGGACGTAGGGGCTGCGGGTGGCCCGGTCGGTCACCGGGTCCCACAGGTCGGGCAGCACCCGTCCGTCGCCGCCGGGACCGAGAGGATCGAAGACCTCGCGCCACAGGGCACCGATGTCGTGCCAGCCGTTGTAGTAGGCCTCGACGTCCTGGCGTCCGTACTCCAGGCGGAGGGAGGCGGGACGCAGGAAGCCCTCCGTCCCGACGACGAGGGAGGGACGGCCGCGCAGGCGCAGCGCCTCACCGACCCGTTCGGCGAGTTCGCCGGGGCGGGCGGCCGGCGCGCCGTCGAAGGCGACGCGCGGCCAGGGGCTGCCGTCGGCCGGCGTCAGGTCGAGCAGGCGCTCGGCGAGCCGGTCGCCGAGCCGGTCCCAGGTGATCGCTTCCAGTCGCACGTGCCTATGATGCGCCGTCGGCCGTCCCCCACGCGTGGGGGCCCTCCCGGACGCCCGCGTGCGGTCCCGCGCCGCTCGGCCATGGCCACCGGGCCCGTACGGGAGGTTGACTGGGGGGTGGTCGCAGGAAGGCGGTGCCGAAGGGGCACCGTCCCGACGGGCGGGAGCGGACACGACATGATCGACGGGGCGTACTTCGTACTGGCGGTGCTGGGCGTGCTCGGGACCGGCCTGGCGGCCGGGGTCTTCTGCGCCTTCTCGACGTTCGTCATGCGGGGCCTCGCCGCGCTGCCGCCCGCGCAGGGCGTCGCGGCGATGAACGCCATCAACACGGCCGCGGTGCGCCCGGCGTTCATGCTCGTCCTCCTCGGGACGACGGTGGTCTCCGCGGTGATCGCGGTGGTGACGTTCGTGCGGTGGCCGGACGAGGGCGCGGTGGAGTTGCTGCTGGGCAGCGCGCTGTACCTGTTCGGGTCGTTCGGGGTCACCGTGGCCGCCAACGTGCCGCGCAACGCGGCGCTGCTCCAACTGGAGCCGGGCTCGGCGGAGGCGGCCGGCCGCTGGTCCTCGTACGTGCGCGAGTGGACCGCGTGGAACCACGTCCGTACGGGTGCCTCGGCCGCGGCGGCGGTGGCGTACGTGCTGGCCCTCGCCTGAGGGCCGGCGCCCTGCGGGCGGCCGCGGGGGGACGTATCGTGAGCGGGAGAGCGTTGCCCGGCGACGCCCGGCCAGCCACCCCGCACGCAAGGGAGACGGCCATGGCCGATCCCAAGGGATTCATGACCACGCCCCGCGAGGAATGGCCCCGCAGGCCGGTCGGGGAACGGGTGCGGGACTGGGACGAGGTGTACGTTCCGGGCGCGCTGCTCCCCCTCGTCGGTCCGCAGGCCGACCGGTGCATGGACTGCGGTGTCCCCTTCTGCCACGACGCCTGTCCGCTCGGCAATCTGATCCCCGAGTGGAACGACCTGGTCGCCCGCGCGGACTGGCGGGCGGCGAGCGACCGGCTGCACGCCACGAACAACTTCCCCGAGTTCACGGGCCGGTTGTGTCCGGCACCGTGCGAGGCGGGGTGTGTGCTCGCCATCGACCAGCCTGCGGTCACCATCAAGAACGTCGAGTGCGCCATCGCCGACAGGGCCTGGGAGGAGGGCTTCACTCCCCCGCGTCCGCCGGACCGGCTGTCCGGGCGGACCGTGGCGGTGATCGGGTCGGGGCCCACCGGCCTCGCGGCCGCCCAGCAGCTGACCCGGGCCGGACACACGGTCGCCGTCTACGAGCGGGACGACCGGATCGGCGGACTCCTGCGGTACGGCATCCCCGCGTTCAAGATGGAGAAGCGTCACCTGGAGCGCCGCATCGACCAGATGCGGGCCGAGGGGACCAGGTTCCGTACGTCGACGGCGGTCGGGCGGGACGCCGACGCCGCGGAGCTGCGGGCCCGCTACGACGCGGTCGTGATCGCCACGGGGGCGACCGCCTGGCGCGAACTGCCCGTGCCGGGCCGGGAGCTGGCCGGGGTGCACCAGGCGATGGAGTACCTGCCGCTGGCCAACCGGGTGTGCGAGGGAGATCTGAAGACCTCCCCGCTGTCCGCCGCCGGCAAGCACGTCGTCATCGTCGGCGGCGGTGACACCGGCGCGGACTGCCTCGGCACGGCGGTACGGGAAGGGGCCGCGTCCGTGACCCAGTTGGACATCTACACCCGGCCGGGCGCGGCCCGCGACGAGGAGGCCGAGCCCTGGCCGACGTATCCGAGGCTCTACCGGCTGTCGGCCGCGCACGAGGAGGCGCGCCACCTGCGCTCGGCGCCTGCGGCCGACGCGGACGCGCGGCTGTTCGCGGCGTCCACGCTCCGCCTCACCGGCGACGCGCAGGGGCACGTGCGCTCGCTGCACCTGGTCGGGGTGGACGCCGGACGCCGTCCGCTGCCCGGCACCGAGCGGACGCTCCCCGCCGACCTGGTGCTGCTCGCCCTCGGCTTCTCGGGCCCCGACCGGACGGACGGGCTCGTCGACGGGCTGGGGCTGGGGCTGGACCCGCGGGGCACGATCGCCCGCGGCCGGGACTTCGCCACCAACGTCCCCGGGGTGTTCGCCGCGGGGGACGCCGCCCGCGGGCAGTCGCTCGTCGTGTGGGCGATCGCCGAGGGGCGGGCGGTGGCGGCCGCCGTCGACCGCCACCTGTCGGGCGGCAGCACGCGCCTGCCGGCGCCGATCGGCCCGTACGACCGTCCGATGACGGTCTGAACCGCGGCCGGACCCTCCTCCCCGGCGGGACCGGCCTTGCCCGCGGTCACGGCTTGCGGGCCACCGCCCCGTAGCCCGGGACGACCCCGTCGTCCTGCCCGGCGACCGGCTCGCCCAGCTCCGGGTGCCACAGGTGGGGCACCTCGATGCCCGGTTCGACCAGTTCCAGACCGTCGAAGAAGCGGGCGAACTCCGCGCGTGAGCGCAGGGCCAGGGTGACGCCGGCGGCCCTGAGCTTCTCGGTGGCCGCCCGCGACTCCTCGGGCGTGAAGTCCGCGGTCGCGTGGGTCATCACCAGGTAGCTGCCCGAGGGCAGCGCGGACAGCAGCCGGCCGACCAGGTCGTGCGCCCCGTCCTCGTCGGAGACGAAGTGCAGCAGCGCGACCAGCGACAGCGCCACGGGCCGGTCGAGGTCCAGGATCTTCCTGGCACCGTCCAGGACGGCGTCGGGGTCCCGCACGTCGGCCTGGAGGTACTCGGTCGCGCCCTCGGGCGTGCCGCGCAGCAGGGCCGCCGCGTGGGCCAGCACGATCGGGTCGTTGTCGCAGTAGACGACGCGCGAGTCGGGCGCGGTCTCCTGGGCGATCTGGTGGAGGTTGGGCTCGGTGGGGATGCCGGTGCCGACGTCCAGGAACTGCCGTACGCCGTGGCCGGCCAGCCAGCGCGTGGCCCGGTGCATGAAGGCGCGGTTGACCCGCGCCATCACCGGCACCCTCGGGTCGAGGGCGAGCATCTGGCGGCCCATCTCCTCGTCGATCGGGTAGTTGTCCTTACCGCCGAGGTACCAGTCGTACATCCGCGCGGGGTGCGGCCTGCTCGTGTCGATGCCGGCGTGGTGCTGCCCGGTCATGGCGCGCTCCAAGGTGTGAAGTTTTCGCAGCAATCGGTGATCGGCTCAGTGCTGAACAGCTTAAGAACAAACATCAACAACAGCGCGTGCTTCAGGACAGCAGGAAGTCCGCCTCTCCCGCCTTCGCCCCTTCGATGAAGGCCGTCATCTCGGCGGAGGTGTAGATCAGCGCCGGCCCGTCGGGGTCGGTGGACTGGCGTACGGCGATCCGGCCGTCGGCGAGCTTCATCGCCTCCAGGCAGTTGCCGCCGTTGCCGCCGCTCCACGGTTTGTGCCAGCCCTCGCTGCCCAGCTCGCGGGCGGGCATGCCGTTGTAGATGCGTTCGGCGCGGCCGCGTGGCGACGGCTGGGGCTTGGTGCGGTTCATTCACAGCTCCTTGCGGAGATCCCGGAGGATCTCCTTCGTGCGATGTGCCGTGGCGGCCTGCGCCGCCATGCGGTCCATGACCTCGAGGTGGGTCGCCACCTCGGCGCGCGCGTCGAGGTAGACGGCGCCGGTCAGGTACTCGCTGTAGACCATGTCGGGAAGTTCCGGCACGGCGAATCGGAACAGCACGAAGGGCCCGTACGTGCCGGGGTGCGGCCCGTTCTCGAACGGGGCGATCTGCAGCGTCACGTTGGACAGCTCCGTGGCGTCGAGCAGTCTGTCGATCTGGGCACGCATCACCTCCGGGCCGCCGACCGGGCGGCGCAGCGCGGTCTCGTCCATGACGACCCACAGCCGGGGCGCGTCCTCGCGGATGAGCAGTTCCTGGCGCTGCATGCGCAGGGCGACGTGGCGCTCGATGTCGTCGGGCCGGGTCTGGCCGATGGCGCCCGAGCGCAGGACCCCGCGCGCGTAGTCCTCGGTCTGCAGCAGCCCGGGGACGAAGTGCGGCTCGTAGGAGCGGATCAGCGAGGCCGCGCCCTCCAGGCTGACGTACATGGAGAACCAGCCCGGGAGGATGTCGTGGAAGCGCTGCCACCACCCGGGCCTGTTCGCGTCCTCGGCCAGCTGGACGAAGACCTCCGCCTCCTCGTCCCCGACGCCGTAGGCCTTCAGCAGCAACTGGAGGTACGGGATCTTGAGGGCGACCTCGGCCGTCTCCATGCGGCGCACGGTCGCGGGGGCCACGCGCAGGACACGGGCGGCTTCCTCCCGCTTGAGCCCCGCGCGTTCGCGCAGGTCCAGCAGGCGCCGGCCGAGGACGACCTGGCCGACCGTCGGCGCGGACCGCGGCTCGCTCACCGCCCCACCTCCACGAAGAGTCCTGAACAGTCCCGTGATCACGGGGTCCCCGGTCCGGGGACCCCGTGATCATCGACGAGCCGGCCGCGATGTGCGCGGACAGCCCGGCGGCGCCATTCGAAGACCCATTCGAAAGTCTGGGCAGACCCTCGGTGATCTGAAGTGGCGCCGCTCGACGTGCTGTTGCGAAGCAGTGTGCCACGCCCTTCCAGACCGTCACACAGCACTCTGCACTTTTCAGAGTGACACTTGCCAAGTGTTCCCGGCGGGGCGATAGTGGCAAGCGTGATTCCGTCCGCGCCCTTAGGAACAGACGCCGCCGAGGCCCCCGTGAGCCTCGGCGCCACCATGGGAGCCGGCCCCGCGGGGGCCGCCGCTGCCGAGCGCCGGTTCCGTTTCGAGCTGGCCGCGCACCCGGGCTCTCCCGCGCAGGCCAGACACCTGACGCGCGCCCGGCTGAACGGCTGGTCGGTGTGCGAGGACACCTGTGACACCGCGGCCCTGGTGGTCTCCGAACTGGTGACCAACGCGATCGTGCACACCGCGAGCCGGCACATCGTCTGCGAGCTGCACGACGACGACGAGCTGGTGCGCATAGCCGTGCGCGACGAGGGCTGCGCGCCCGGCCAGCCGCACCCGTCGGACGGGCAGCGGCCCGACGACGAGCACGGCAGGGGGCTCCTCCTCGTCGACGCCCTGTGCGACGCCTGGGGAGCCCACGAGCACGGGCCCGGACTGCTGGTCTGGGCCGAACTGCCGCGCCGGGCCGACGCGCCGCGCGACCCGTCCGGTCCCCGCGGCGACCTGGGCTGGGGCGCCCGCCCCAAGCCCCGGTCCACCGACACCGTCGGCGACGCGGGCGAGGCGGAGGAACACCACCGGGAAGCACACCGCGGAACGGGGACCGCATGGCTATGAGGGCTCCGTCCGGCAGTCGCCCGCTCGGCCTGGACACCCTGGTCCGTCTGCAGCGCGCGCTGCACGAGTCCGGAACGCCCCGGCGACTGCTCGTGCCGGACGGCATGACGGCCCCGCTCGGCTGCGACGCGGTGGCGGTGCCCGCGCGCTTCGGCCCGCTGGTGATGCCCCGGCTGCCGCGCGTGGGGTGCGTCTACGCCGACGAGGCGCACTGGTGGTGGATCGTCCCGTCCGACTCCGACTACGCCCTGGAGTGGCCCGCCCCGGCCCGGTACGCCACCGGCGCGGTCGTTCCCGACGCCCCGGGCGTTCCCGGTCTGATACACCGGCCGGACGGCACGGTCCCCTACACCCCGCCCATCCCGCTCTACCTGGCCCTGTGCCGCCTGACGGGCACGACGCCGACGTGGTCACGCCCGGTGACCGCGTAGCCCCGGCACCCTCCCCTCACACCTCGGCGCCCGTTCGCCCGGCGCCCGCGGGCCGTGTCACGCGGCCGTGTCACGCGGCCGCGTCACCGGCGGGCTCGCCGCCGCGGACGACGACCAGGAACATGTCCGTGGCGAGGTCCATGACGACCTCGGCGGGCAGGCCCTCCAGACGCCGCGCCTGCGCGAACTCCTCCGCGGGCCAGGACCCGCGCGGGCCACCGGCGGGGAAGCGTTCGAGCACCGTTCGCCCGTTCACCCTGCACCTCCATGTAGCGCTGTACTCGTAGAGTCAAACGCCAACCATGGAGTGAACGCCTCGCGAAGTGACGGTACTGAGACCAAGTCGACACCCGTTCACCGCAAAGTGTGAGCGCCGTCTCAGCTGTTCGGATCCTTTCGCCACGGTGCGTGTCAGTCCTCGTACTCGTCGTGGTACCGGATGCCCTCACCGCCCACGGGCGCCCCGAGAGCCGACGCCCGCCCCTCCGGTCGTTCCCACGGCTCCCGCCGGCCCAGCGCGGTGAGGTCGAGGAGACTGGTGGTCGACCCGAGCCCGTCGAGGCCGCGTCCGTACGTCGAGTAGGTGTGGAAGACCCGGTCGCGGTCCCGCAGGAAGCAGCTGAGTCCCGGCCGCTCGGTGAGTTCGCCCTCGCGTTCGAGGGTCACCTCGAAGTCGGTGTTGAAGTCGCTGACGCAGGACGAGTACCAGGGCAGCGTCCAGCCCATCCGTGCCTTGAACGGCAGGATCTTCGGGTACGGCGCCCGGGACACCGCCGCGAAGGACGTACCGCGTGCGCGCAGGTGCGCGAGGTGCCCGATCTGGTCCAGGAACGCGGAGCAGCCGCGGCAGCCGGCGTCCCACTCGGGGGCGAACATGAAGTGGTGGACGATGAGCTGGTCGCGCCCCTCGAAGAGGTCGAGCAGGGAGGCCTTGCCGCCGCCGCCCTCGAAGACGTACTCCTTGTCGACCTCCACCATCGGCAGTCCGCGCCGCTCGGCGTTGAGCGCGTCCCGGGCGCGTGTGGCCGCCTTCTCCTTGGCCAGCAGGGCCGCGCGCGCCGCGCGCCAGTCCTCGCGCGAGGCGATCTCGGGAAGCGACATGGGCTCCAGCTCCTCCTGTGCAGCGGTCCGTCGGGGTGCTGACCGGTGGCGGGAGGGGAACTCATCGCAGCGCGGCGGGTTTTTCCCGGACCGGCGCCGCGGATTCACGAAGGCCCGGCGGCTCGGCGACCCGGCGGCTCGGCGACCCTGCATGAGCGCTACCCGGCGGCCGGCAGCTCCGGCAGGCGCAGTCCCGCGCGTTCGCGCCGCACGGTCAGCTCGTCCCGCAGCTCGGTGAGCCGTTCGGTGTGCCGGGGTGCGAGACGGCCGCTGTCGTCGAGGTGCACGGCGCACGCGGTGGTGGTGTCGACGAGCCGTTCCAGGACGGCGGCGACCTCGTCGGCGCCCGCGGAGTGCCGGGCGAGCGTCGGCAGCTCGGCGGCGGCGAGGGCGACGGCGGTACGGGCCTCGGCGAGGGTGCGGTAGGCCTCCCGGCGCAGCCGCCACCGGGCGGCGCGGTCGTCGGACTCGCTCAGGACGTGGGCGAGGTAGGCGTGCGCGGCGCCGTCCGCCGCCTCCAGTCGGGCGCGGACCGTGCCACCGCGCTGTCCCGGCATCGGCAGATGCCCGACGATCAGCACGATCGCGCAGGCCAGCAGGGTCTCCCCGATGCGGCTGAGCGCGGCCTGGGGTTCGCCGCCGGTCATGACCAGCGCGAGGACGAGGACGGTGACGACGGCGGTCTGGGCGGCGAAGTGCCGGGTGGCGACGGGCACGAGGGCGCCGCTGACGGCGACGAGCGCGACGAGTCCCTCCGGTCGGGGCAGTACGGCGGCGAACCCGGCGAAGACGAGTGCCCCGAGGACGGTTCCGGCCGCCCGGCACAGCACCCTGGACGCGAGCGGCCCGAGGTCGGGCTTGACCAGGAAGACCACGGTGGCGGGCAGCCAGTACCAGTGCTGGTGCGCGCCGTACCAGTGGCCGTGGTGCAGGACCTGGGCGACGGCCACGCCGGCTCCGAAGCACAGACCGAGGCGCAGCCCGTACTCCCGGCCGCCGACGCCGAGGACGGTGCGCGTCACGGAGGCGAACGACCGGTTGCGGGTGTGCAGGTCCCGGCCGCTGCCCCGGTCGAAGGCCTCCGCGGCGTGCAGGAGGGCGTCGTCGAGGGCGCGCAGGGCCGGTTCGGTGCGGGCGGGGGCGGGCAACGGCCCGGGGTGGGTGTTGCCGCGGACGGCCGCGGCGAGTCGCCGGGGCCCTTCGGCGGCCCGCGCGGGCACGGGGTGCTCCGCCCAGGCGAGCGCGGTCGCGGCCTCGCCGAGGGGCAGCGCGGCGGCGTACTGCGCGTGCAGCCGCCGCTCGGCCGCGGAGGAGGGGTGGCGTCGCAGCCGGGGTCCGGCGAGCGCGTCCTGCGCGTGGTCGAGGGCGGCGGTGAGCGCGGCGCGGCGGACGCCGGCGTGTTCGGTGCCGGCGGCCTCCAGCAGCGCGGCGACGGCGTCGTACACGGCGGCGACGGCCGCGCGCTCCCCGTCGAAGCGGAAGTCGAGGCGCACGTCGCCGGTGAGGGAGCCGGGTGTGGGCAGGAGCAGCCGCAGGGCGAGCAGCCATCCGGCGCCGGCGAGGAAGGCGAGGACGCTCTGCCACCCCGGGTCGGGCAGCGGCATGCCGGCGCCCACGGCCGTGGTGACCAGCATCTGCGTCCCGGTCCCGGATCCGACGGCGCCGACGGCGCTGATGCCTCCGGCGACCAGCCCGAGCACGGTCAGCGCCAGGGTCAGCGGGACGGGGCCGAGGTGCTGCCCCGCGACGATGCCGGCCGACAGCCCGGCCGCCCCCGCGAGCGCGGGCACGCCGATCCGGCGGACGGACGTGCGGCGGCTGCCCGGCCGGTCGTTGAGGCCGGCCAGCATGGCGGCGACGGCGGCGACGACACCGAGGGAGGTCCGCCCGGCGAGCAGGGCGGCGAGCAGCAGCGGCCCGCCGGCCAGCGCGCCCCGCGTGACCGCGCTCCAGGGCACGGGGCCGCGCTGGGCACTCAGGGTGTGGGCGAGCCAGGGCGGAAGCGCGAGGGCGGCGGGGCGGGGCACGGGGCGCGGGGCTCCTGTCGGCTGGTCGAGGGCGAGGGTGAGCCTTCGGGCGACGGTGGCCGGGCTGTGACGTGCGCTGTCAAGGGTACGGGCCGTTTTTGATGGACCGGAAACGGGCGTATTTCGGGCAGATGACGGGGCCGGCCGGGCGGGGCGGGCGTCTCCTGTCCTGGCGGAGGTGCCTTCTCCTGTCCTGGTGGGGGGGTCTTTCTCCTTCCTAGCCGTGCCGGGCCGCCTCCATGGCCGCGCGCAGCAGCTCCTCGGCCCGCGTGAGCGCCGCCGTCAGGGACCGCGGGTCCGCCGTCGGACGCGTCAGGAGCGCGTCGATCCCGCCCAGCCCCGCCCGCTCGACGAGTCCCTTCTCGTTGGTGACCCACTGTCCGCGTGCCGCCAGCACCGCGTGGGCCGTCTGGGTGGCGGCGAGGGCGATCGCGCCGACGACCTGGGTCAGTGCTCCCCTGGGGGCATGACCGGTCTTGGCGTAGGCGAGGCCGGCCGTGGCCGTGCCGTACCAGCGCTCGGGGGCGGTGGCGCGGAGGGCGTCCGGGTAGGCGGGGCGGGGCAGTTCTCCACGCAGCACCTCGTTGACGGCGAGCTCCGCGACCACCAGGTACGTCGGGATGCCCGCCAGGTGGAACATCAGCGGCTCCACGCCGAAGCGGCCCGCCTCCGCCGTCTCGCGCTCGACCACGTCGAGGTCGCGGTAGTGCACGTCGACCCGGCGCTCGTCGATCGTCAGCCAGGCGCCGCCGTTGAAGACGCCGCCGCCCCACGCTCCGATGTCGGAGACCTCCCCCGGCCAGCCGAGGGCACGGAGGTCGTCCGGGTCGAAGGCGCCCCGGTAGTAGACGGCCAGGTCCCAGTCGCTGTCGGGCCGGTGGGTGCCCTGGGCCCGGGATCCGCCGAGGGCGACGGCCCGGACCGTGGGCAGGGCGGCGAGCCGGTCGGCGGTCGTGTCGAGGAATTCCTGGTCCGTGAGGGAGGGCACTGCGACGGGCTCCCGGGGGTGCGGTGTGGTCAGGGGCGGGAGCGGGCGTACTTGTCGGTCGCCGCCACCAGTGCGGTGTCGCCGTCCGCTCCGGCGTCGTGTCCCGCCTCGTCGACGACCACCAGTTCGCTGTCCGGCCAGGCGTGGTGGAGCCGCCAGACGATGCCGAGGAGGTTGCCGAAGTCGAGGCTGCCCTGCACCAGGGTGCCGGGGATGCCTTTGAGCAGGTGCGCGTCCCGCAGGACCACGCCCTCGTCGTTGCCGTCGCCGAGGAAGTGGTCGTTGCCCCAGTAGTGCGTGACGGTGCGGGCGAAGCCCAGGCGGAACACCGGGTCCTGGAAACGCGCGACCGAGCCCGGCGGCGCGGGGATGATCGCCGTCTCCCAGTCGGTCCAGGCCCGCGCGGCCCGCTCCCGCACGGCCGGGTCGGGTGACTCCAGCAGCCGGCTGTAGGCGGCGGCCAGGTTGCCGTCGCGCTCGTCGGCGGGCAGCTCGGCGAGGAACCGCTCGTGGGCCTCCGGGAAGATGCTCCCCAGTCCCCGGGTGAGCAGGTCCACCTCGGGGTTCGAGCCGGTCGCGACTCCGGTCAGGACGAGTTCGGACACGACGCCCGGGTGGGTCTGTGCGTACCGCAGCGCCAGGGCCGACCCCCACGACACGCCCCACACCAGCCACCGCTCGATGCCCAGGTGGGCGCGCAGTCGCTCCAGGTCCGCCATGACGTGGGCGGTCGTGTTCACGCTCATGTCGGTGGTGTGGTCGCTCGCGGGCGGCACCGACCGTCCGGCGCCCCGCTGGTCGAGCAGCACGATCCGGTAGGCGTCCGGGTCGAAGTAGCGTCTGAGGCCCGGGGTCGCGCGGGACCCGGGGCCGCCGTGCAGCACCACCGCGGGCTTGCCGTGCGGGTTGCCGCAGGTCTCCCAGTAGATGTGGTTGCCGTCCCCCACGTCGAGCATGCCGTGGTCGTACGGTTCGATCTCCGGATACCTGCCCCTCGTGCCCATCGGATCACCGTAACGCCGGGCGTCCCGGCCGTTCATCTCCTTTGTTCCGTGGGCAGCCCCGCCGCTCCCGCCGCGGTGCGCAGTACGTCCCGGAGCATCTCGGGGGTGAGCCGGCCGGTGAAGGTGTTGCGCTGGCTGACGTGGAAGCAGCCGAAGAGGTGCAGGTCGGGGCCGTCGGGGGTGTGCAGCGTGACGTGGGCGCCGTGCGCGAAGGCGGGGCGGGGCCGGGGCACGGTCCAGCCGGCCGCGGCGAACGCGGGCAGCGCGGCCTGCCACCCGAAGGCGCCGAGGACGACCACGGCGCGCAGCGTCGGCCGCAGCAGGCCCAGTTCCTGGACGAGCCACGGGCGGCAGGTGTCGCGCTCCGCGGGGGTGGGTTTGTTGGCGGGCGGGGCGCAGTGCACCGGGGAGGTGACGCGCACGCCGTGCAGTTCCAGGCCGTCGTCGGCGGAGACCGCGGTGGGCCGGGACGCGAGCCCCACGTCGTACAGCGCCCGGTACAGCACGTCACCGGAGCGGTCGCCGGTGAACATCCGGCCGGTACGGTTGCCGCCGTGGGCCGCGGGGGCGAGCCCGACGATCAGCAGGCGCGCGTCCGGCGGGCCGAAGCCGGGCACCGGGCGGCCCCAGTACGTCCAGTCGGCGAAGGCCGCCCGCTTGGTGCGGGCCACCTCCTCCCGCCAGGCGACCAGTCGCGGACAGGCCCGGCACCCCGCGATCCGCTGGTCGAGTCCGACGAGGCCGCTGGTGTCCATGTCCCCCACCGTAAGACCACGGGCCACCGCCGTAAGACCACGGGCCACCGCCGTAAGACCACCGGGCCACCGCGCCGACGCCCGGGGATCACCGCGCCGCCAACCGGGGATCACCGCGCCGCCGCCTGCCGTTCGGCACGGCACCCGGCGCTCCGCGTCCCTGCGCTCCGCGTCCCTGCGTCCCCGTCCCGCCGATATCCGATCCCCTCCGCGGAGGCCGGGCGACTAAGGTCGGGGCATGGCTTCCGAGCATGACGAAGGCAGAAACGGCGAGACGACCGCCGTACCGGACCCCGCCGAGGCGAAGGCCGCCGGCCACGTCCCGGACCCGAAGACCGCCGCCGCGATCGCCGCCGCCGAGGCCGCCGGGCCGCAGCACGGCGAGAGCGTCCGGGTCGACAGCTGGATCTGGGCCGTCCGCCTGATCAAGACCCGTTCCCTCGGTGCGACCGCCTGCCGGGGCGGTCACGTCCGGGTGAACGGCGAGCGCGTGAAGCCCGCGCACTCCCTGCGTGTCGGCGACGAGGTGCGCCTGCGGCACGAGGGCAGGGAGCGGATCGTCGTCGTGAAACGGCTGATCCGCAAGCGGGTCGGAGCCCCGGTCGCCGTCCAGTGCTACATCGACAACTCCCCGCCGCCCCCGCCCCGGGAGGCCGTCGCCCCGGCCGGCATCCGTGACCGCGGCGCCGGACGCCCGACCAAGCGGGACCGGCGCGAGCTGGAACGCCTGCGCGGCCTGGAGGGCCTGGGCCGCCCGGAGGGCCACTGAGACGACGGACCCCGCCCCCGGACCGGATCCGGGGGCGGGACGATGACGGCCGCGTACGGATCGGGACCGCCCGCGGACCGGTCACCTGCGGATCAGCCGGAGCAGCTCCGCGTTGTGCCCCCGGCGGGCCCAGGCCACGAGCAGCAGCGGGACCATCAGGATGAGCGGCGTCGCCGCGTTCTCCCCGTCGAAGCAGGCGAGCTGGACGACGAACGCGCCCACCATCAGCCCGCTCAGCGCCGTCGCCGCCACCGACTGGAGCACCGGCACCAACAGGGCGATCGCTCCGGCCAGTTCGAGGACGCCGATGGTATACATGCCGGCATTGCCCCAGCCCATCTCGTCGAAGGTCCCGGCCGCCGACGCGTGGGCGATCAGCTTCGGCAGGGCGCTCGCGACGGCGAAGAACAGCGCGAGGACCACCTGCACCCCGCGCAGGGCGATCCGGGCACCGCGCCCGCGGGCCGCCGTGGCGGAGAGCGCGGGGGTGACGGCGGGGGCGGAGGTGACGGAGGTGGTGGCGGTGGTCTCGGTCATGGGTTCTCCCGGGCTGAGCGGTCCGTGCTGCTGTCGGGAAGGTGGACCGCTCCTCGTCCCGGAACTCATCGCTCTCCGCCGTGATCACCGTCCTCCGTCCCGTCTTCGCTCCGGCGTCGTTTCCCGGCCCCGGCCCACGGGGACCGCCCGCACCCATGTCCCGTCCTCGGTGAGACACCGGTCCACCCTCAGTCCCGCCTCCGCGAGCGCCTCCTCGAACTGCTCCGCGGTCAGCGGCCGGGCTCGGAAGGTCTGCGTCCAGACCGCGTCCGGGAACTCGTACTCCACGTGGACCGAGTCGACGCCGTCCCCGACCGGCTCCGCCGACACGATCCGCACGGTGAAGCCGCCGGGGTCCACCCGCTCGCGCGGCACGTCGGTGTGGTAGTCCTCGCCCTCCCGCTGGATCAGTACGCAGCCGCCCTCCGCGACATGCCGGGCGCACGCGCTCAGCAGCCCCCTTCTCACCTCGACGTCCCCGGTGTGGACGAGGAACGACGCCAGCATCACCGCGTCGAACGTCTCGCCCAGGTCGAGGTGTTCGATCGGGCCGCATATCGTCCGTGCCCCGCGCACGTGCTCCAGCATCTCGGCGGACTCGTCGACCGCCGTGACGGCGAACCCGCGCTCCAGCAGCGGCCGGGTCATGCGGCCCGCCCCGCTGCCCAGCTCCAGGATGCGCGCGCCCGCGGGCACGGCCGCGGCCACGATGTCGGGCTCGGCGCCCACGGGCAGCCGGGCGTAGAGCTCGACCGCGCAACCGTCCGGAGTGATGGCCCCAGGCCCTGTCCCCCGGTGTCCCTCTCGCATTCCCAGCTCCATGCCCGTCCAACGGACCGCATCCGCACAGCTGTTCCCCTCCGTGACCGGTTCACCCGGTCGAGTGAACGCCCGGCGGTCGCCGCCACGGCCGGGCTCGTTTTCCCGACCGGCGTTCCGGGAGTACGTTTTCCGACAGGAGTGGTCGTCGCCATGCGTACGGGCAGTGAACCGGCAACCGCGCGCAGTGCCCTGCGGGCGCGTCTCTGGCTGTGCGTGTGGGGTGAGGTCTGGACGATCTTCGGGACGGCCGTCTTCGCGCTCACCGGGCGGCCCGGCTGGGCCGCGGCCTTCGGGGTGCTGTGGCTGATCATCACGGCCGACCTGACCGTGGTCCTCCGGCACATCCGCCAGGGCCCGCACTACCAGCCCGGTCCGGACGTCCCGCCGTACCGGCCGCCGGAGCACCGCATACGGAACGGCCCGCCGCCCTCGGGGAAGCCGGGGCCGCCCGGCGGTCCGTAGCGACGCCCGCCGGACGCCCGAGGACCGGGTCCCGGACACGCGCCCGCAGGATCAGGCGTCGAACCGCGCCTGCTGCAGGTACTCCGGATTCGGATCCAGGGCCGCCGCCAGCCGGAAGTGGCGTCTGGCCTGGTCGGGGCAGCCCCGGCGCTCGAAGGTGCGGGCCAGCGCGAAGTGCGCGAACGCGTTGTCCGGCTCGCGTTCCAGGACGATGGTGAACTCCAGCTCGGCCGGTCTGAGCTGCGCCGCCGCGAAGAAGGCACGGGCGCGCAGCAGTCGTGCCGCGGTGCTCTCGGGGTGCGCGGCGATGACGTGGTCGAGGAGCTTCACCGCGCCCCGCGGATCCCGCGCGGCGAGCAGTTGCTCGGCGGCGCGGAAGTCGATGACGTCCGTCTCCGGGGTCCGTCCGGTCGAACCGCTGGTCTCGGGCACGGCAGAGTCCTTCCCTCGCTGGAAGGGGTCAACGCCCGCTCCCGGGCCGCTATTCCTGGGCCGGCCGGGGCGGCAGGGCGCTCGCCGGGCCACCCGTCCGCTTCGCGTGCGCCCTGCGGGTCAGCTCCGCCCACACCTCTTCCACGCGGTGCCGGAGTTCCTCCAGCGGTACGTCGTTGTCGACGACGATGTCGGCGATCTCCCGGCGCTGTCCGCGCGTCGCCTGGGCGGCCATGCGCGCGCGTGCGTCCTGCTCGGTCATGCCCCGCAGCCGCACCAGCCGGTCGAGCTGGGTGGCCGGGTCGGCGTCGACGACGATCACGACGTCGTACAGCGGTGCCAGGCCGTTCTCGGTGAGCAGCGGGACGTCGTGGACGACGACGGCGTCCTCGGGCGCGGACTGCTCGAGTTCGCGGGAGCGGGCGCCGACCAGGGGGTGCACGATCGCGTTGAGCGCGGCCAGCTTCTCCGGGTCGGCGAACACGATCGAGCCCAGCCTGGGCCGGTCCAGGCCGCCGTCGCCGGCGAGCACGTCCTCGCCGAACGCCTCCACGACCGCCGCGAGCCCCGGGGTCCCCGGTGCGACGACCTCGCGCGCGATCCGGTCGGCGTCGATCAGTACGGCCCCGCACTCGACGAGCAGCCGCGACACCTCGCTCTTGCCGGCGCCGATCCCGCCGGTCAGGCCCACTGTCAGCATGAGCGGAAGCTTAGGGCCTGCCGGTGACGGCGCCCCGGACGGGGCGCCGCCGGACGTCAGCCCTCGCCCTCCCGCTCGGCCAGGAACCGTTCGAACTCGCGTCCGATCTCGTCCGCCGACGGGATCTCGACCGGCTCGGCGAGCATGTTGCCCCGGGTCTGGGCGCCCGCGGCGGCGTCGTACTGGTGCTCCAGTCCCTGGACGAGCGCGGTGAGTTCCTCGTCGCCCTCCTGGATCTGCCGGTCGATCTCGGTCTGGGTGCGGTGCGCCTCCGTGCGCAGGGAGTGCGCGACGCCGGGCAGGACCAGTCCGGTCGCCGCCGTGATGGCCTCCAGGACGGTCAGTGCCGCGTCCGGGTAGGCGGAGCGGGCGATGTAGTGCGGCACGTGCGCGGCGACGCCCAGGACCTCGTGGCCGGCCTGCATGAGCCGGTACTCGACGAGCGCCTCGGCGCTGCCGGGGACCTGTGCCTCCTCGAAGGGGCTGCGGTGGCCCGGGACGAGGTCGGTGCGGTTGCCGTGCGGGGTGATGCCGACGGGGCGGGTGTGCGGGACGCCCATGGGGATGCCGTGGAAGTTGACCGAGAGGCGGACGCCGAGCCGCTCGACGATCTGCCGCACGGCGGCGGCGAAGCGCTCCCACTCGACGTCCGGTTCGGGGCCCGACAGCAGCAGGAAGGGCGCTCCGGTGGCGTCCTGGACGAGCCGCACCTCGATGGTGGGCTCCTCGTAGTCGGTCCAGGTGTCGCGCTTGAAGGTCAACAGCGGGCGGCGGGCCCGGTAGTCCACGAGCCGGTCGTGGTCGAAGCGGGCGACGACCTGGTGGGGAAGCGAGTCGAGCACCTGGTCGACGATCTGGTCGCCGGTCTCGCCGGCGTCGATGTAACCGTCGAAGTGGTAGAGCATGACCAGCCCGGCCGACTCCTGGGCGAGTGCCGTGTCGACCACGGCCAGGCCCTTCGGCTCCCACGCGTACAAACCCTGCGGATCAAGCACAGTGACCGCTCCCCTCCTGGTGTCCGTACGTCACAACGCCCCCGCGGGGACGGGCATTCCCGGTGCGGGGCGCTGTGATCTTGACAGCGGGGGCGTCACCGGGGCAACACCGAAGGGCCGTACCTCGAAAGGTACGGCCCTCGGTGTCAACGGTCAGGCCTCAGCGGCCCGCGTGTCAGCTCTGGCCGCCGGCCAGCTTCTCGCGGAGCGCGGCGAGCGCCTCGTCCGACGCCAGGGCGCCGGAGTTGTCGCCACCCTCGGAGGAGTACGAGCCGCCACCGGACGCGGCCGGAGCCGCACCCGCGGTGTCGCCACCCTCGGCAGCGGCCTTCTCGTCCGCCTCGCGGGACTTGATGACCTGCGCCTGGTGCTGCTCGAAGCGCTGCTGCGCCTCGGCGTACTGGGTCTCCCAGGCCTCGCGCTGAGCCTCGTAGCCCTCGAGCCAGTCGTTGGTCTCGGGGTCGAAGCCCTCGGGGTAGATGTAGTTGCCCTGGTCGTCGTAGGACGCGGCCATGCCGTACAGGGTCGGGTCGAACTCGACCGCCGACGGGTCGGCACCGAAGGCCTCGTTGGCCTGCTTCAGCGAGAGGCTGATGCGGCGACGCTCGAGGTCGATGTCGATGACCTTGACGAAGATCTCGTCGTTGACCTGGACGACCTGCTCCGGGATCTCCACGTGGCGCTCGGCCAGCTCGGAGATGTGGACCAGACCCTCGATGCCCTCGTCGACGCGGACGAACGCACCGAACGGAACCAGCTTCGTGACCTTGCCGGGCACGACCTGGCCGATCTGGTGGGTGCGGGCGAACTGCTGCCACGGGTCTTCCTGGGTCGCCTTCAGCGACAGGGAGACGCGCTCGCGGTCCATGTCGACGTCGAGGACCTCGACGGTGACCTCCTGGCCGACCTCGACGACCTCGGACGGGTGGTCGATGTGCTTCCAGGACAGCTCGGAGACGTGGACCAGACCGTCGACGCCACCCAGGTCCACGAAGGCACCGAAGTTGACGATCGAGGAGACGACGCCGGAACGGACCTGACCCTTCTGGAGGGTGGTGAGGAACGTCTGGCGGACCTCGGACTGGGTCTGCTCCAGCCAGGCACGGCGGGACAGGACCACGTTGTTGCGGTTCTTGTCCAGCTCGATGATCTTCGCCTCGAGCTCCTTGCCCACGTAGGGCTGGAGGTCGCGGACGCGGCGCATCTCGACGAGGGAGGCCGGCAGGAAGCCACGGAGGCCGATGTCGAGGATGAGACCACCCTTGACGACCTCGATGACGGTACCGGTGACGATGCCGTCCTCTTCCTTGATCTTCTCGATCGTGCCCCAGGCCCGCTCGTACTGGGCGCGCTTCTTCGAGAGGATCAGGCGGCCTTCCTTGTCCTCCTTCTGGAGGACGAGGGCCTCGATCTCGTCACCGACGGCGACGACCTCGTTGGGGTCGACATCGTGCTTGATCGAGAGCTCGCGGCTCGGGATGACACCTTCGGTCTTGTAACCGATGTCGAGCAGGACCTCGTCCCGGTCGACCTTCACGATGACGCCGTCGACGATGTCGCCGTCGTTGAAGTACTTGATCGTCTCGTCGATCGCGGCGAGGAAGGCTTCCTCGTTACCGATGTCGTTGACCGCAACCTGCGGGGTGGTGGCGGTGGTCTCGGTGCTGCTCGTCATGTGGGAAAGGGCTCCGGTACGGACATTGAAGTCGTAGGTACTGCTTACGCCGGGAGCCCGTTTCGCTCTGCAGAAGCCGGACAGCCAAGTAAGCGTCACCGAAAATCACTGGCGACGCCTCGAGAACCGAGGGGACATACAACAGATGCGAGCGCGACCTGCTACGTCTGAGGTGCGCAGGCCCGCAGCGCAACTTGTAGCATACGGGGGCGGCCGGGCATGGTCAATGCGCGAAGCCGCCCACCCGGGGCGGATCGCCCTATATCCGGCACAAGAACCGCCTTTCGGGGCCGCGCGGAACTCCTGGAGTCCCGTGCGCGACGCCCGGGACGGGCCCGGCCGGAAGAGCCGCAGACTAGTACGAGGGAGCCGGTCATCCAAGAGCCCGTAGTGTCCGAAGCCGGAGAGACCGAACCCGAGGCCACCCGGCGTGCCGCCGGTGTCACGGAGAGCGCCCGCGCCAATCGCGGCTGGTGGGACCGGAACGCGGACGAGTACCAGACCGAACACGGCACCTTCCTCGGCGACGACCGCTTCGTGTGGTGCCCCGAGGGGCTGGACGAGGTGGAGGCCGAGCTGCTCGGCCCGACGGAGGAGCTGAAGGGCAAGGACGTCCTGGAGATCGGCGCAGGCGCCGCCCAGTGCGCGCGCTGGCTGGCCGGTCAGGGCGCGCGTCCGGTGGCCCTGGACCTCTCCCACCGCCAGCTCCAGCACGCGCTGCGCATCGGCGGGTCGTTCCCGCTGGTCTGCGCCGACGCCGCCGTGCTGCCCTTCGCGGACGGCTCCTTCGACCTGGCCTGCTCGGCGTACGGGGCGCTGCCGTTCGTCGCCGATCCGCGGCTGGTGCTGCGGGAGGTGCGCCGGGTGCTGCGGCCCGGGGGCCGCTTCGTCTTCTCCGTCACGCACCCGCTGCGCTGGGCCTTCCCGGACGAGCCGGGCCCCGAGGGCCTGTCGGTGTCCGCCTCGTACTTCGACCGCACGCCGTACGTCGAGCAGGACGAGGAGGGCGTCGCGGTGTACGTCGAGCACCACAGGACGCTCGGCGACCGGGTCCGGGACGTCGTCACGTCGGGGTTCCGGCTGGTGGACCTGGTGGAGCCGGAGTGGCCGGACTGGAACACCTCGGAGTGGGGCGGCTGGTCCCCGCTGCGCGGGCACCTGATCCCCGGCACGGCGATCTTCGTGTGCGAGCGCGACTGACCCGCCCGCGCCGGGCACGCGCGCGTGGAGGGCGGTTCCACCGGCGTACGACACTGGGGGCGTGATCCGTTACGACGCCCTGGAGGCGCTGCCCGTACGCGGTGCCCTGCCCGCTCTGCACGACGCCCTGGAGGGACACGGCACCGCGGTGCTGGTCGCGCCGCCCGGCACCGGCAAGACGACGCTGGTGCCGCTCGCGCTGGCCGGCCTGCTCGGCGAGGGGCCCGCGCGGCGCGTGGTCGTGGCCGAGCCCCGGCGGATCGCGGCACGGGCGGCGGCCCGGCGGATGGCGTGGCTGCTGGGCGAGACGCCCGGCGCGAGCGTCGGGTACACCGTGCGCGGCGAGCGGGTGGTCGGGCGGCACACGCGCGTGGAGGTCGTCACCACCGGTGTCCTGTTGCAGCGGCTCCAGCGGGACCAGGAGCTGGCCGGCGTCGACGCGGTCGTGCTCGACGAGTGCCACGAACGGCATCTGGACGCGGACACGACGGTGGCGTTCCTGTGGGACGTGCGGCAGGCGCTGCGGCCGGAGCTGCGGCTGGTGGCCGCGTCCGCGACGACCGACGCGGAGGGCTGGGCCCGGCTGCTGGGCGGGGCGCCGGTCGTCGAGGCGCACGGCGTGTCGTACCCCGTGGAGGTGGTGTGGGCGCCGCCCGCCCGCCCGGTCCGGCCGCCGCACGGGATGCGGGTCGACCCGGCGCTGCTCTCCCACGTGGCCTCGGTGGTGCGGCGGGCGCTGGCCGAGCGGGACGGGGACGTGCTGTGCTTCCTGCCGGGCGTCGGGGAGATCGCCCGGGTGGCTGGGCAGCTGTCCGGGCCGGGGGACGT
Source organism: Streptomyces sp. JHA26 (assembly GCF_002005565.1). Lineage (GTDB taxonomy): Bacteria > Actinomycetota > Actinomycetes > Streptomycetales > Streptomycetaceae > Streptomyces. The sequence continues at coordinate 58,768 of NZ_BDJC01000021.1, forward strand.
GGAGGTGCTCCAGGTGCACGGGCGGGCGCCGGCCGCCGTGCAGGACGCGGTGCTGTCCCCCGGTTCGCGGCGCCGGGTGGTGCTGGCGACCTCGGTGGCGGAGTCGTCGCTGACCGTGCCGGGCGTGCGGGTGGTGGTGGACGCGGGGCTGGCACGCGAACCGCGTGTGGACCACGCGCGCGGCCTGAGCGCGCTGACGACGGTACGGGCCTCGCGCGCGGCGGCACGACAGCGGGCCGGGCGGGCGGGACGTGAGGCGCCGGGCGCGGTGTACCGCTGCTGGGCGGAGGCGGAGGACGCCAGGCTGCCGGCCTTCCCGGCGCCGGAGATCAAGGTGGCCGACCTGACGGCGTTCGCCCTCCAGGCGGCGTGCTGGGGCGATCCGGACGCGACCGGGCTGGCGCTGCTGGATCCGCCGCCGGGCGGGGCGATGGCGGCGGCGCGGTCGGTGCTGACGGCCGTGGGCGCGGTGGACGCGGCCGGGCGGGCCACGGAGCGGGGCGTACGGCTGTCGCGGCTGGGGGTGCATCCCCGCCTGGGGCGGGCGCTGCTCGACGCGGGCGCCTCGGACGCGGTGGCGGAGGTGGTCGCGCTGCTCGGCGAGGAGCCGCCGCGGGAGTACGGGGACGACCTGGCGTCCGCGCTGCGGGCGGCCCGGCGCGGGGGTGACGCCTACGGAGCGCGGTGGCGGACGGAGGTACGACGTCTGCGGGCCGCCGCGCGGTCCGGCGCGCCCGTCGACGGGGAGGGGGGCGCCGCCGCGCGACTCGGTGTGCCCGGCGGGGCGGACGCCGCCGCGGGCAGGGGGGAGGCGGCCCTCGGCAAGTCGGAGGACGAGGTCGTGGGGCTCGTGGCCGCGCTGGCGTTCCCCGAGCGGGTGGCCAGGAAGGACGGTGGTTCGTACCTGATGGTGTCCGGAACGCGGGCGGAGCTGCCGGAGGGGTCCGGGCTGCGCGGGGCGCCGTGGATCGCCGTGGCCGTGGCCGACCGGCCGGTGGGCAGGGGGCACGCGCGCGTGCGGCTCGGCGCGGTCGTCGACGAGGCGACGGCACGGCTGGCGGCGGGTGCCCTGCTGACGGAGCGGGACGAGGTCCACTGGGCCGGCGGTGACGTGGTGGCCCGGCGGGTCGAGCGGCTCGGCGCCGTCGAACTGTCGGTGGGGCCGCCCGCCGACGCCGGACCCGGCCTCGTACGGGACGCGCTGCTGGAGGGGCTGCGGCGGGAAGGGCTCGGACTGCTGCACTGGTCGGCCGATGCGCGGGTGCTGCGGCAACGGCTCGCGTTCCTGCGGCGCCGCCTGGGCGAGCCCTGGCCGGACGTCTCGGACGACGCGCTCCACGCGCGCGTGGACGAGTGGCTGGAGCCGGAGCTCGGCCGGGCCCGGCGGCGGGCCGACCTGGCGCGGATCGACGCCGGGCAGGCGCTGACGCGATTGCTGCCCTGGGCGTCGGGCGAGGCGGCGCGGCTGGACGAACTCGCCCCGGAGCGGATCACCGTGCCCAGCGGTTCCAGGATCCGGATCGACTACGGCGATCCCGGGCAGCCCGTCCTCGCGGTGAAGGTGCAGGAGGTGTTCGGGCTGGAGCGGTCGCCGGAGATCGCCGGGGTGCCGCTGCTCGTCCACCTCCTCTCCCCCGCCGGCCGGCCGGCCGCGGTCACGGCCGACCTGGCCTCCTTCTGGAAGGACGGCTACAAGGGCGTACGGGCGGAGCTGCGCGGCCGCTACCCGAAGCATCCGTGGCCCGAGGACCCGGCCACGGCCGAGCCGACGCGGCACACGAAGGCGCGACTCGGGCGGGAGTCCGCGTCCGGGTCGTGACGGCTCCCGCCGCCGCACGGCCGCCGGGCCGAGGGCGCCCCGTCGCGGGCGGCGGCGGGGCGACCTCGGCGCCCGGTCCTGCGGACGCCTACGCGGTGGGTCCGGTCGACGGTTCGGCGGAGGGACTCGGCGAGGCGTCGGGGGACGACCCGGTGGACGGGCTCGGTGACGGCTCGGTCTCGGCCTTCGTCACCTCCAGCTGGACGTCGAGCGTGGCACCGCCCGCGGTGGTGAGGCGCAGCACGAACGTGCCGGCGGTGTCGTCCGCGTACAGCTTCGGCAGCGTCAGCCGGCCCTCGGCGTCGGTCGTCAGGCCGCTCAGGGTGCGGACGGCCTTGCCGTCGGCGTCCTTGAAGTAGGGGCCCTTGTCGTTCTCGGCCGGGTCGGCCGCCGACATGACGAGCGTGGCGGTGACGGCGACCTTGTCCGCGACGGCGCCCTTGTACGTCGCCCTCACCTCGACCCGGTCCGCGAACTCGCCGCCCGCGGTGCAGGTGAGCACCGTCTCGCCGGTGCGGGTGAGGGCGTCGGCGACGCGCTCGGTGACGGTGGCCCGGTAGTCGAGACCGGCGACCATGCGGCCGACGACGGTGGCCCGGACCGTGAACGCGCCGGTCTTCTCACCGGCCCGGAGCGCGGGTGCCACGGCCACTCCGGTGCTGCCGGTGACGACGGTGGCGACCTGCTCGCCGCCGGCGAAGGCGGCGTCCGTGTCCCCGAGGATCGTGAAGCGGATCCGGACCTTGGCGACGGCCTCGCCGCTCTTCGTCTCGGCGCGGGTGCTGATCCGCCCGTCGAACGCGTCGCCCGCGGTGGCGGTGAGGCCGGAGGCGCCGGCGTTCTCCAGGTGGTCCACCGTGTCGGTGGGGGTGGGCGGCGTCGTCGTCGGCGGCGGGGTGGGGCTGGGTGAACCGGTGCCGGGCGACGTGGGCTCGGCGGGGCCGGTCGAGCCGCCCGGGGCCTGCGTCGACGTGCCGGGCTTCTGCGGTGCCGTGGACGGTGCCGTGGGCCGGCCGGGGGCGCCGGTGACTCCGGGAGACGGGCTCGGCCCGGTCACGGCGGAGCCGTCGTCGCTGCGGCCGACCGGCAGGGTGCCGGTGCCGTCCGGGACCTCGTGGGTGCCCTTGCGGTAGTACTCCAGCCAGGACAGGACCGTGCGCAGGTAGTCCTGCGAGTTGTTGTAGCTGAGGATCGCGCGGTCGAGGTCCGCCTGGACGGACAGGTCCCAGCCGTTGCGGCACAGGTAGTGACCGGCGGCGAGGGCGGCGTCGTAGACGTTGTTGGGGTCCTTCGCGCCGTCACCGTTGCCGTCGCGGCCCGCCCAGGCCCAGGTGGACGGGATGAACTGCATGGGGCCGACGGCGTTGTCGTAGCTGCTGTTGCCGTCGTAGGCGCCGCCGTCGGTGTCCTTGATGAGCGCGAAGCCGTTGCCGTCGAGCTGCGGGCCGATGATCCGGCCGATGGTGGTGCCGTCGGCGTCGACACGGCCGCCGCGGGCCTGGCCGGACTCCACATTGCCGATGGCGGCGAGGAGTTGCCACGGGAGGTTGCAGCCGGGCTTGGCCTCGCGCAGCGCCGACTCGGCCTTCCTGTAGGCGTCGAGGACGGTCGCGGGGATGCCCGCCTCGGCGGGGCCCCGGGACACGGGGGTGCCGACGGTGGGTGCGGGGCTCGGGCTGTTGAGCGGCGGCAGGTCCGTGTAGTACGGCGAGTTGCCGGTGGCGCTGTCGTCGGAGGCCGCGGAGGGCGACGGCATGCTGTCGGCGGTGGTCCGTCTGCCGTTGCCGTCCGCCGTCACGTCGGGAGCCTGGGACGCGGACAGGGCCGCGACCGCGACCGCCGCGACGGTGGTGGTGACCGCCGCCTTGCGGAGTCTCCTGTCGAACTGCGCCGCCATAGAGTGGCCCCTCCCCCGGACGTCCGCGCGTCCGTCTGCGTCGTCCGTCTCCGTCTGTCTTCGGCTGTCTTCGGCTGTGGTGCTCGCGCCGTGCCGGCCCCGTGGTGGCGCTCGCCCGAGCCGAGGGTCGCGCCACAACTTTCCGGACACGACGGTCGTCTGTTCGACCAGTACGGCGCCGCAGGCGACCCTACGGCAACTTGCTTTGCGCGGGCACCCGTTCGTGCCCGATATTCACCACTTGGCCATACGAGGAGACGTGTTGCCTTTCACCCTCAGCCATGCGGCGGCCGTGCTGCCCGCCGTGCGCGGCGACGGATCCGGTCGGGGGCGCCTGGCGCCGGCCGTGCTGATCGCGGGGTCGTTCTCACCCGACATGACCTATTACGCGGCGAGTCTGCTGTCCGGAGCGATGGAATTCGGGGACGTGACGCACTCGTTCGCGGGGGTCTTCTCGGTCGATGTGCTCATCGCCTGGGTGCTGGTGGGGCTGTGGCTCCTGGTGCGCGAGCCGTTGGTGGCGCTGCTGCCGCGGTCCCGGCAGGGGCGCGTCGCCGCTCTGCTGCGCTGCGGGGCGCCACGCGCGCGCGTGCGACCGTCCCTGGTGGTGCGGTGGTACGTGTCGGCGGCGCTGGGCGCGCTGACGCACGTGGTGTGGGACGCGTTCACACATCTCGACCGGTGGGGGATGCGGGTGTTCCCCGTGCTGGGACGGGAGATCGCGGGCTCGCCGCTGTACTGGTACCTGCAGTACGGCGGTTCCGCGGTGGCCGCGGTGGTGATCGCCGTGTTCGTGGCGCGGGCGCTGCGCGGGCGGGCCCCGGCCGGTCCGCCGGGCGTCCCGGTGCTCTCGGCGCGGGACCGGTGGTGGGCCGGGGCGGTGCTCGGCGGCTGTGCGCTGGCCGGGGTGGTGCAGCGGACGACCCGGTGGTGGGAGTACCAAGGGTCGGTGGCCAAGCCCTGGGAGATCGTCCCGACGGTGTGCTTCGGGGCGGGCGCGGGGCTCGTACCGGGGCTGCTGCTGTGTGCCGTGGGGGTCAGGGTGTGGCGTCCGGTCCCCGCTCCCCGAAGCCCGGGAGACGTCGGTGCGGAGCCGGACCGCCGGGTCGCGCACCGGGGGTGTCGGCGGTCGCGGTGAACACGGTGAAGGTGTGGGCGGGGCGTGGCCGTGGCAGCAGGGTGAGGGCGAGCGCCAGGTAGCCGCGGGCCAGGTCGGCCCACAGGCGCCAGGCGGGAGTCTCGCGCGGGGTCGCGGCGGCGGGGTCCCGGCGGGCGAGTACGCGGCGGAGACCTGCCGCCGTGCGGCGCAGGGCCGTCGCGACGGTGGTGGGGATGCGGCCGGTGCTTGCGCCCGGCGCGAAGACCGGGACCGGGAGGAGTGGCACGCGGGCGGGTCCGTCTGTGCTTGCCCGTGCCGGTGTCGTCCGGTGGTGGAGCATGCGTATACCCATGCCCGCATCCTCGGGGGAGACGGGGGGCGGGGGCTTTTCCGCGGGGGCCACCTGAGTGACGGGGTTCTCGGGGGCCGGTGGGGCGTGTGAACCGGCGCTCCCTGGGCACCGACGGCGCCGGGACGCAGGCGTGGTGCCGCCCCGGCCGGACGGGCGGGTGCGTGCCCGCGGCACGGGGTCCCGCGGGCGCCGTCCGGTCGGGTGCGTACGCCGCCGGGCCGCCGGGATGCGCCGCGGGCACGGGACGCCGCAGGCCGTCCCGGCCGGCGGAAGGGGCCGGGCGGCTGCGGGCGGCGGAACGTCCCGGTGTGCGGCGGGGGAACCGGGCGCGGGCCGGCACCGACGGCCGGGCACCAGCCACCGACGGCGCCGAGCGCCGGTGGGACGCCGCCGGTGGGGTCGGCACGCTCATGACGTGCCGTGAGGGGCCCTGCGGCACCACCGCCGGAGGCCAGGGGGGCCGGGGGCGGCGTCCGGATCCCGCCGAGGCCGCGAGCTCCGGCACGCGCGTCCGCGGCGTTGTCGTCGGCCGCGCGGCACCGGTGCCCGGAGCCGGCCCGGCCCGATCGCCGTGCCTAGTGCGCTGCCGACTCCCAGTCCGGCCCCGAGCCCACGGAGACGCCCAGGGGGACCCTGAGGTCGACGGCGGCGGCCATTTCGCGGCGGACCAGCTCCTCCGCCGCCGCCCGCTCGCCGGGGGCGATCTCCAGGACGATTTCGTCGTGGACCTGGAGCAGCATGCGGGAGCCGAGCCCGGCCTCGCGCAGCGCCTTGTCCACGTTGAGCATGGCGATCTTGACGATGTCGGCCGCCGTGCCCTGGATCGGGGCGTTCAGCGCCATCCGCTCGGCCGCCTCACGGCGCTGGCGGTTGTCGCTGTTGAGGTCGGGCAGGTAACGGCGGCGGCCGAAGAGCGTGGCCGTGTAGCCGGTGGCCCTGGCCTCCTCGACGACCCGGCGCAGATAGTCCCGGACTCCGCCGAACCGCTCGAAGTAGGCGTCCATCAGGCCCCGGGCCTCGGCCGCCTCGATGTTCAGCTGCTGGGAGAGGCCGAAGGCCGACAGGCCGTACGCCAGGCCGTAGGACATCGCCTTGATCTTGCGGCGCATCTCCGCGTCCACCGCGGACCGTTCGACGGAGAACACCTGCGCGGCGGCCGTGGTGTGCAGGTCCTCACCGGAGGTGAACGCCTCGATCAGGCCCGCGTCCTCGGACAGGTGGGCCATCACGCGCAGCTCGATCTGGCTGTAGTCCGCCGTCATCAGGGACTCGAAGCCCTCGCCGACGACGAAGCCGCGGCGGATCGCCCGGCCCTCGTCGGTGCGGACCGGGATGTTCTGCAGGTTCGGGTCGGTCGAGGAGAGGCGGCCCGTCGCGGCGACCGTCTGGTTGAACGTGGTGTGGATGCGGCCGTCCGCGGCGATCGTCTTGATCAGGCCCTCGACGGTGACGCGCAGCTTGGCCTGCTCACGGTGCCGGAGCATGATCACCGGCAGTTCGTTCTCCGTCTGCGTCGCCAGCCACGCCAGGGCGTCGGCGTCCGTGGTGTAGCCGGTCTTGGTCCTCTTCGTCTTCGGCAGGTTCAGCTCGCCGAAGAGGACTTCCTGGAGCTGCTTGGGCGAGCCCAGGTTGAACTCGCGTCCGGCCGCCGCGTGGGCCTCCTTCACGGCCTGCTGGACCGCGCCCGCGAACATCTGCTCCATGGTCCGCAGGTGCTCCCGGTCGGCGGCGATGCCGTGCCGCTCCATGCGGGCCAGCAGGGCGGACGTCGGCAGCTCCATGTCACGCAGCAGGTCCGCGGCGCCGACCTCCGCCAGGCGGTCCTCGAAGGCCTCGCCCAGGTCGAGGACGGCGCGAGCCTGCACCATGAGCGCCTCGGCCTCGGCGGCTTCGTCCGCGCCGAAGGCCAGCTGGCCGTCGGCCGCGGCCGCCGGGGACAGCTCGCGGTGCAGGTACTCCAGGGAGAGCGCGTCCAGGTCGAAGGACCGGCGGCCCGGCTTGACCAGGTAGGCGGCGAGCGCGGTGTCCATGGAGACGCCGGCGACGCTCCAGCCGTGCTCGGCGAAGACACGCATCGCACCCTTGGCGTTGTGGAGGACCTTCGGCCGGTCCGCGTCGGACAGCCACTGCGCGAACGCCCTCTCGTCGGCCTCGTCCAGCTCGGACGGGTCGAACCAGGCGGCCTTCCCGTCGGACGCGGCCAGCGCGACCTCGGCGACCGAGCCGGTGCCCAGCGCCCAGCTGTCGACCGTGGCGACGCCGAGGGGCCGCGTGCCGTGCTCGCCGAGCCAGCCGGCCAGTTCGCCGGTGCCCAGTACCGTGCCGTCCAGTTCCACACCGTCCGCCACGACCGGAGTCGCCTCGGCCTCCTCACCGCCCGGGTCGACGGCGAAGAGCCGCTCGCGCAGCGAGGGGTTGCGGATCTCCAGGGTGTCCAGGATCATCGCGACACCCTTGCGGTCGTACGCCGGCCGCTCCAGCTCGGTGACCTTCTTCGGCAGCTCGACCCGCCGCTCCAGCTCGGTGAGCCGGCGGTTGAGCTTCACGGACTCCAGGTGGTCGCGCAGGTTCTGCCCGGCCTTGCCCTTGACCTCGTCGACGCGCTCGACCAGTTCCGCGAAGGACCCGAACTGGTTGATCCACTTCGCGGCCGTCTTCTCACCGACGCCCGGGATGCCCGGCAGGTTGTCCGACGGGTCGCCGCGCAGGGCGGCGAAGTCGGGGTACTGGGCGGGCGTCAGTCCGTACTTCTCGACGACCTTCTCCGGGGTGAACCGGGTGAGCTCGGAGACGCCCTTGGTCGGGTACAGCACCGTGGTGTTCTCGCTGACCAGCTGGAACGAGTCCCGGTCGCCGGTGACGATCAGCACCTCGAAGCCCTCGGCCTCGGCCTCGGTGGCGAGCGTGGCGATGACGTCGTCCGCCTCGAAGCCCTCGACGGCGAAGCGGGGCACGCGCATCGCGTCGAGCAGCTCGCCGATCAGCTCGACCTGGCCCTTGAACTCGTCCGGCGTCTTGGAACGGTTCGCCTTGTACTCCGTGAACTCCTCGGAGCGCCACGTCCTGCGGGAGACGTCGAACGCCACCGCGAAGTGGGTGGGCGCCTCGTCGCGCAGCGTGTTGGCCAGCATCGACGCGAAACCGTAGATCGCGTTGGTCGGCTGGCCCGTCGCGGTCGTGAAGTTCTCCGCGGGCAGCGCGAAGAACGCGCGGTACGCCAGCGAGTGCCCGTCCATGAGCATCAGGCGCGGGCGGCTGCCGCCGGTGGGGGTCTCGGTCTTCTTCGATGCTGTGTCTGCCACATCCCCGATCCTGCCACGGCCCACCGACACTCGGTCCCGCCCGCGCCGTCGGCGTCCGCCGTCGTGGGGTGCGGGCGCGCCGTGGCCGGTCGTACGGGTCCCCGCGCTCCTCGGACGCGTCACCGCCCGGCGGCCGCGGAACCGCGCCCGCCGCGGCCACCGCCCCCGCCCCTTTCCCGCCCGGTCTCCGTCGGTGTCGGCGGCGCGTGCGAGGATCGGAGACGTACCTCACACGTGCAGGCGAAGGAGCGCGCGATGGCCACGAAGCCGCCCAAGGGTGATCCGGTTCAGGACGCACCGCGGGTCACCGAGGTCCAGCACGCGGCGGCGGGCGTTCCGGCCATCGGCCACACCCTGCGCGTCGCGCAGCGGCAGATGGGCGTGCGGCGGACCGCGCTGACGCTGCTGAGCGTCAACCAGAAGGACGGCTTCGACTGCCCGGGCTGCGCCTGGCCGGAGCCGGAGCACCGGCACAAGGCGGAGTTCTGCGAGAACGGCGCGAAGGCCGTGGCCGAGGAGGCCACCCTGAGGCGGGTCACCCCGGAGTTCTTCGCCGCGCACTCCGTGGCCGACCTCGCGACCCGCAGCGGCTACTGGCTGGGTCAGCAGGGGCGGCTCACGCATCCCGTGTACCTCCCGGAGGGCGGCGACCACTACGAGCCGGTCACCTGGGAGCGCGCGTTCGACATCGTCGCGGAGGAGATCGCCGCCCTGGGCTCGCCCGACGAGGCGGTCTTCTACACCTCCGGGCGCACCAGCAACGAGGCGGCGTTCCTCTACCAGCTCTTCGCCCGCGAGCTGGGCACCAACAACCTGCCGGACTGCTCCAACATGTGCCACGAGTCGTCCGGTTCGGCCCTGACCGAGACCATCGGCATCGGCAAGGGCAGTGTCCTGCTGGAGGACCTCCACCGGGCCGACCTGATCATCGTGGCCGGCCAGAACCCGGGCACCAACCACCCGCGCATGCTCTCCGCGCTGGAGAAGGCCAAGGAGAACGGCGCGAAGATCATCAGCGTCAACCCGCTGCCCGAGGCCGGCCTGGAGCGCTTCAAGAACCCGCAGACACCGAAGGGGCTCACCACCGGGGCCGCCCTCACCGACCTGTTCCTGCAGATCCGCCTCGGTGGCGACCAGGCCCTGTTCCGGCTCCTCAACAAGCTGGTCCTCCAGACCGAGGGCGGGGTCGACGAGGCGTTCGTCCGGGAACACACGCACGGCTTCGAGGAGTTCGCCGAGGCCGCGCGCGGCGCCGACTGGGAGGAGACGCTCGCGGCGACCGGCCTGACCCGCGCGGAGATCGAGGAGGCGCTGCGCCTGGTCCTCGCCTCGAAGCGCACCATCGTGTGCTGGGCGATGGGCCTGACCCAGCACAAGCACTCGGTGCCCACCATCCGCGAGGTCGTGAACTTCCTCCTGCTGCGCGGCAACATCGGCCGTCCGGGTGCGGGCGTCTGCCCGGTGCGCGGCCACTCCAACGTGCAGGGCGACCGCACGATGGGCATCTTCGAGCGTCCCGCGCCCGCGTTCCTGGACGCCCTGGAGAAGGAGTTCGGCTTCGCCCCGCCCCGCGAGCACGGCTACGACGTCGTACGGGCCATCCGCGCGCTGCGCGACGGCGAGGCGAAGGTCTTCTTCGCCATGGGCGGCAACTTCGTCTCCGCGTCCCCCGACACGGAGGTCACCGAGGCGGCGATGCGCCGCGCCCGTCTCACCGTGCACGTGTCGACGAAGCTGAACCGCTCGCACGCCGTCACGGGCGCGCGGGCCCTGATCCTGCCGACGCTGGGCCGCACCGAGCGCGATCTCCAGGGCGGGGGCGAGCAGTTCGTCACCGTCGAGGACTCGATGGGCATGGTGCACGCCTCGCGGGGCCGGCTCGAGCCCGCGAGCCGGCATCTGTTGTCCGAGCCGGCCATCGTGTGCCGGCTGGCGCGCCGGGTGCTCGGCGCCGGCAGCAGGGTGCCGTGGGAGGAGTTCGAGAAGGACTACGCGACGATCCGCGACCGCATCGGGCGCGTGATCCCCGGTTTCGAGGACTTCAACGCGCGCGTGGCCCGCCCCGGCGGCTTCGCCCTCCCCCACGCCCCGCGCGACGAGCGCCGTTTCCCGACGGCCACCGGAAAGGCCAACTTCACCGCCGCGCCGGTCGAGTACCCCGAACTGCCCGAGGGCCGGCTGCTGCTGCAGACGCTGCGCTCGCACGACCAGTACAACACCACGATCTACGGTCTGGACGACCGCTACCGGGGCATCAGGAACGGCCGCCGGGTCGTCCTGGTCAACCCCGAGGACGCCGCGGGGCTGGGCGTGCGGGACGGCTCCTACGTCGACCTCGTCAGCGAGTGGACGGACGGGGTGGAGCGCCGGGCGCCCGGTTTCCGCGTCGTGCACTACCCGACGGCCCGGGGCTGCGCCGCCGCCTACTACCCGGAGACCAACGTCCTGGTGCCGCTCGACGCCACCGCGGACACCAGCAACACCCCGGCCAGCAAGTCCGTCGTGGTGCGTCTGGAACAATCCGCTACCGACTGAGCGTTCGCTCAGCGACAGCGCGGCACGGCGCGCCGCCCGGCCGGCGGCGCGCCCCGCGCGGTCTGCCGTAGTGATCACGACGAACGGAGCCGGGCCCCATGGGAGAGCAGCACCACGTGAAGTTCCCGCAAGAGGTCATCGACGAGTACGCAGCTCTCGGAGTCGACCTGCAGGCACTGTTCTCCGCGGGCCACCTGGGCACGCGCATGGGCGTGCAGATCCTGGAGGCCTCGGCCGAGCGGGTCGTCGGGACGATGCCGGTGGAGGGCAACACCCAGCCCTACGGGCTGCTGCACGGCGGCGCCTCCGCCGTGCTGGCCGAGACGCTGGGATCGGTGGGGTCGATGCTGCACGGCGGCGCCTCCAAGATCGCCGTCGGCGTCGACCTCAACTGCACCCACCACCGCGGCGCGCGTTCCGGACTGGTCACCGGGGTGGCCACGCCGGTGCACCGGGGGCGGTCCACGGCGACGTACGAGGTCGTCATCACCGACGAGGCGGACCGGCGGGTGTGCACCGCGCGGCTGACCTGCCTGCTGCGCGACGTGACCCCGAAGGACGCGGAGGGCGTGGGCGGCGCGGGCTGATCCCGCGGGCGGTGCGGTGCGAGGGGCATGACGGCCCCGCACCGCACCGCCCCCTCCGGGCCGGCGGGTCTCCCGGCGTGCGAGGGCAGGGGCGGGGCGGCTCCCGGGCGGGGCGGGGGTGTCCGACCGTCCGCGGCGGCCGTGCGCAGGACGGTCCGGCGACCGGCACCGTCGCGGTGGTCCGGCCGGGTCACCTTGATCCACTTCTTCGAAACCGCAGGCCACAGCCCCCGAATCATAAATCCGGAACCTGGGATTCATGATCGGGTTTACCGGAACTCCGTATTCCGGTGGCCATTACACGAATAAATCGGCCTCGCGCGACCCTCTCCGCCGCCCCCACCCCACACCCCTCTTTCCGGACAAAAGAAGTCCCGCCGCCGGATCCACCACAAGATCGTCGCGCTCCCGCACGAGGCGGATTACCGGAAAGCGACGGGTGCGCCGAACCTCTTTCCCGAATGTAACTCTACGTAATACGCACGCAATGTCGACGCGCGGCTCCCCCTTGCGACACACGGGACAGGCCCCCCTCCCCGGGCCCCGCCCGTCGCCCTCGGCAACAAAGTCAGGTCATCACCAAAGCCCCCGATACACCTGAACACACCATGCCGGGTCCTGCGGTTTCTCATCATCCGGACAGGGCAAAACGGCGAGAATTCCGCCCTTCCCCCCACTCGGTACCGCTCTGCAATACGTCGTGTCATAACAAGAGAGTCACAGCCTTGGCCAGACCCTCCTCCACGTTCCCTGCACACGCTTAGAGTCACGGCCAGTCACCGCGCCGCCCGATTCTCATTTCGGCCCAGCGCTCGACTCGGCCGTTTCCACCCGGAAGCGACCGTCAGGGGAAAGGACTGGATCGTGCGTCAACGTTCGCTCATCGCCCTCACCGCGGCACTCGCGGCGGGATCGCTCACGCTCACCGCATGCGGCTCGCGCGACGACGACAGCAGCAACGGCAGTGGCGGCGGCGACAAGACCACTGTCGTGATCGGCATCGACGCTCCGCTGACCGGCGACCTCTCGGCCCTCGGCCTCGGCATGCGCAACTCCGCCGAGCTGGCGGTGAAGACGGCCAACAAGAAGGAGTACGTCAAGGGCGTCGAGTTCGAGCTCGAGGCCCTCGACGACCAGGCCCAGCCCTCCGTCGGTCAGCAGAACGCCCAGAAGTTCATCAGCGACAAGGACGTCCTGGGCGTCGTCGGCCCGCTGAACTCCAGCGTCTCCCAGCAGATGCAGAAGCCGTTCAACGACGCCGGCCTGGTCCAGGTGTCCCCGGCCAACACCGGTACCGAACTGACCCAGGGCGACGGCTGGAAGACCGGCAACTCCGTCCGCCAGTTCAAGACCTTCTTCCGCACCGCCACCACCGACGAGGTCCAGGGCGCCTTCGCCGCCGACTACCTCTACAACAAGGCCGGCAAGAAGAAGGTCTACCTGATCGACGACCAGAAGACCTACGGCGCCGGCCTCGCCGCCTCCTTCAAGACGAACTTCACCAAGCTCGGCGGCAAGATCGTCGGCACCGACCACATCAACCCCGAGGACCGCGACTTCAACGCCGTCGTCGCCAAGATCAGGAAGACCGGCGCCGAAGCCCTCTACTACGGCGGCGAGTACCCCGCCGCCGCCCCCCTGAGCCAGCAGCTCAAGGACAGCGGCCAGAACATCCCGCTCATGGGCGGCGACGGCATCTACTCTGCCGAGTTCCCGAAGCTGAACAAGAAGGCCGAGAACGACCTCGCCACCTCCGTCGGCAAGCCCGTCGAGCAGCTCCCCTCCGCCAAGGAGTTCATCGAGAACTACAAGGCCGAGGGCTTCGAGGACGCGTACGAGGCCTACGGCGGCCTCACCTACGACGCCACCTGGTCCATCATCGAGGCCGTCAAGCTCTCGGTCGACGGCAACGACGGCAAGCTCCCCTCCGACGCCCGCAAGGACGTCCTGGACGCCATGAGCAAGGTCAAGTTCGACGGCGTCACCGGCACCATCTCCTTCGACGAGTTCGGTGACACCACGAACACCCTGATGACCGCGTACAAGGTCAAGGGCAGCGCATGGGCGCCCGAGTACAGCGCCTCCCCCAAGTTGGACTGAGCAAGGGGACGCACGACAGGACACCCCTCACACATTGATCCAGGCCGCGCGGGAGCGCCCACCAGCGCTCCCGCGCGGCGCCGTATCCGAACCACTCCACGGAGGCCCTGCGGTGCACGAACTGCCGCAACAGCTGGCCAATGGACTCATCCTCGGCGCGATGTACGGACTCATCGCGATCGGCTACACGATGGTCTACGGCATCGTCCAGCTCATCAACTTCGCCCACGGCGAGATCTTCATGGTCGGGGGCTTCGGGGCCCTCACCGTCTTCCTCATACTCCCCGACGGTTTCGCCCTCGGCGCCGCCGTCCCCCTCATGATCCTCGGCGGTGTCGTCGTCTCGGTCGCCTTCGCCACCGCGGCGGAACGCTTCGCCTACCGGCCCCTGCGCGGCGCACCGCGACTGGCACCCCTGATCACCGCCATCGGCCTGTCCATCGTCCTCCAGCAGATCGTGTGGATGTGGTACCCCGAGGCGAAGAAGGACCGTTCCTTCCCGCAGTTCCAGGGCGAGCCCATCGACCTCTTCGGCGCCACCATCCAGCGCGGTGACCTGTTCGTCCTCATCGCCGCCCCCCTGTGCATGGTCGCCCTCGGCCTCTTCGTCTCCAAGACCCGCTCCGGCCGCGGCATGCAGGCCACCGCCCAGGACCCCGACACGGCCAAACTCATGGGCGTCAACACCGACCGCATCATCGTCATGGCCTTCGCCATCGGTGCCGCCTTCGCCGCGATCGCCGCCGTCGCCTACGGCCTGAAGAACGGTCAGGTCGGCTTCCGGATGGGCTTCCTGATGGGCCTCAAGGCCTTCACCGCCGCCGTGCTCGGCGGCATCGGCAACATCTACGGCGCCATGCTCGGCGGCATCGTCCTCGGCGTCGCCGAGGCCCTCGCCACCGGCTACATCGCCAACGTCCCCGGCATGGACCTCTTCGGCGGCGGCGCATGGAAGGACGTGTGGGCGTTCGCCCTGCTCATCCTCGTCCTGCTCTTCAGGCCACAGGGCCTGCTCGGCGAACGCGTCGCGGATCGGGCGTGATACCCATGACCACCAAAACTCCCACCGACAAGACCACGGACACCACCAAGGTGACCACCGCCACTCCGATCGTCCCGCTGCCCGCCGCCGCGGCCCGCGCGACCACCCTCGCCGGCTCGGCCCTCGCCCTCGCCGGCACCTTCCTCGCCTGGACCTGGACCGACGAGTTCCCCGGCGACCTGACCGTCACCGGCTACCCCGGCGGCCTGCAGGTCCTCACCCTCGTCGGATCCGCCCTGACCCTGCTGTTCGTCCTCTCCGGATACGGCATCCGCGGCCTGGGCTGGCTCACCCCCGGCGGCACCAACAGCCCCGTCCTGCTGAGCGCCCTCGGCGTCCTCGGCACCACCGGGTACGCCCTGGGCGCCATCAGCCAGGAACTCGGCGGTCTCGTCAACCTCGAACCCGGCGCATGGGTCTCCGGCGGCGGAGCCCTCGTCGCCGTCGTTGGCGCCCTCGGCCTCCCGGCCGACCAGCCCTACGACGAGGACGAACCGACCCCGGGCCTCTGGGGCCGGATCCGCCACGCCCTCACCGCCCCCGAACCCCGCCGCGCCGGGAACCTCCCCTCCTGGGCCGAGATCCTGATCATCGCCGCCGGCTTCGGCGTCGGCCTGTACGTCTTCGCGTACGGCATCGGCACCGAGTACTCCGAACTCTTCATCGGCTTCCTCGTCATCGCCGCGTTCGGATTCACCGCCGTCACCCGCGCAGGACTCCTCAAGCAGCTCTCGGACCTCACCGCCAAGCACCGCAACGTCACCCTCGCGGCCGCCTTCGCCACGGCGATCTGCTTCCCCTTCACCCAGAGCAACGAACAGTTCGCCCTCATCGGCGCGAACATCCTGATCTTCGCCACCGTCGCCCTGGGCCTCAACGTCGTGGTCGGCCTCGCCGGCCTCCTCGACCTCGGCTACGTCGCCTTCCTCGGCGTCGGCGCCTACGCCGCCGCCCTGGTCTCCGGCTCCCCGCAGTCGAGCATCGGCGTGCACTTCCCGTTCTGGGCGGCCGTCCTCACCGGCGCCCTCGCCTCGCTGGTCTTCGGCGTGGTGATCGGCGCCCCGACCCTGCGCCTGCGCGGCGACTACCTCGCCATCGTGACGCTCGGCTTCGGTGAGATCTTCCGCATCACCATGAACAACCTGAACGGCAACAGCGGACCCGACGTCACCAACGGCTCCAACGGCATCCCGAACATCCCCGACCTGGAGATCCTCGGGTTCAACCTCGGAGTGCCGCACGACGTCCTCGGCCACGAGCTCACCCGCTCCGGCAACTACTACCTGCTGATGCTGCTGTTCACGGCCGTCGTCGTCATGGTCTTCCGCCGCTCCGCGGAATCCCGCATCGGACGCGCCTGGGTCGCCATCCGCGAGGACGAGACCGCCGCCACCGCCATGGGCATCAACGGCTTCCGCCTCAAGCTCCTCGCCTTCGCCCTCGGCGCCTGCCTGGCCGGCCTCGCCGGCACCGTGCAGTCCCACGTCTCCTACAGCGTCACCCCCGAGCAGTACCAGTTCGCCGGCTCCGTGCCGCCCAACTCGGCCTTCCTGCTCGCCGCCGTCATCCTCGGCGGCATGGGCACCATCAGCGGCCCGCTCATCGGCGCCGCACTGCTCTACCTCATCCCGGCCAAACTCCAGTTCATGGCGGAATACCAGCTGCTCCTCTTCGGTGCCGCCCTCATGCTCCTCATGCGCTTCCGCCCCGAAGGACTGGTCGCCGACCGCAGGAAGCAGCTCGAGTTCCACGACACCGGACAGCTCGACGTACCGGACGACAAGCCGCTCCCCGACGGCGCGACCGGCGTCGCGAAGGCAGGGGCGTGACCACCATGACCACCACCACCGCACCCACCGCCACCACGGTCCTCGACGCCAGCGGCGTCACCATGCGCTTCGGCGGCCTCACCGCCGTCCGCTCCGTCGACCTCACCGTCAACAGCGGCGAGATCGTCGGCCTCATCGGACCCAACGGCGCCGGCAAGACCACCTTCTTCAACTGCCTCACCGGCCTGTACGTCCCCACCGAGGGCAAGGTCGAGTACAAGGGCACCGTCCTGCCGCCCAAACCGCACCTGGTCACCCAGGCCGGCATCGCCCGCACCTTCCAGAACATCCGGCTCTTCGCCAACATGACCGTCCTGGAGAACGTGCTCGTCGGACGGCACACCCGCACCAAGGAAGGCCTCTGGTCGGCCCTGCTGCGCCTGCCCGGCTTCAAGAGGGCCGAAGAGGCGTCCCGCGAACGCGCCATGGAACTCCTGGAGTTCACCGGACTCGCCGCCAAGGCCGACCACCTCGCCCGCAACCTGCCCTACGGCGAACAGCGCAAGCTCGAGATCGCCCGGGCCCTCGCCAGCGAACCCGGCCTGCTCCTCCTCGACGAGCCCACCGCGGGCATGAACCCCCAGGAGACCCGCGCCGCCGAAGAACTCATCTTCGCCATCCGGGACAAGGGCATCGCCATCCTCGTCATCGAGCACGACATCCGCTTCATCATGAACCTCTGCGACCGGGTCGCCGTGCTCGTCCAGGGCGAGAAGATCGTCGAAGGACCCGCCGAAGTCGTCCAGGCCGACGAACGCGTCATCGCCGCCTACCTCGGCACCCCCTTCGAAGGCGCACCCGGCCAGGACGAGGCCGCCGAGGTCGAGGCCGCCGAAGCGCACAGCACCACAGAAGGGGACGACAAGTGACCGCACTGCTGGAGGTCGAGGACCTCAGGGTCGCCTACGGCAAGATCGAAGCCGTCAAGGGCATCTCGTTCACGGTCGACGCGGGCCAGGTCGTCACCCTCATCGGCACCAACGGAGCCGGCAAGACCACCACCCTCAGGACACTGTCCGGACTGCTCCAGCCGGTCTCCGGCCACATCAGGTTCGACGGCCGGTCACTGCGGAAGATCCCCGCCCACAAGATCGTCTCGCTGGGGCTCGCCCACTCCCCCGAGGGACGGCACATCTTCCCCCGCATGACCATCGAGGACAACCTCCGCCTCGGCGCCTACCTCCGCAACGACAAGGAGGGCATCGAGAAGGACATCCAGCGCGCCTACGACCTCTTCCCCATCCTCGGGGAACGCCACAAACAGGCCGCGGGCACCCTCTCCGGCGGCGAGCAGCAGATGCTCGCCATGGGACGGGCACTGATGTCCCGGCCCAAACTGCTCATGCTCGACGAACCCTCCATGGGCCTCTCGCCGATCATGATGCAGAAGATCATGGCGACCATCGCCGAACTGAAGTCCCAGGGCACCACCATCCTGCTCATCGAACAGAACGCACAGGCCGCCCTGTCCCTCGCCGACCACGCCCACGTCATGGAGGTCGGCAAGATCGTCCTCTCCGGCACCGGACAGGACCTCCTCCACGACGAGTCGGTCCGCAAGGCCTACCTCGGCGAGGACTGAACCGACGGCACCCGGCACACGAGGGCCGCCACCGCACCCCGGTGGCGGCCCTCACGCGTCGCCGGCCACGCGTTCTCGCACCGATGCCACGTCGTCACCGGGCGCCGCGAGCGGTGGCACTACGGCATGTGCCCTTCCTCCACCACCTCTTCGGCCTCCTCCAGCGCCTCGGAGGCCACTCGGCGCAGCTCCCCCTCGAGCGTCGAGACGGACTTCCGCAGGAAACCGACCACCTCGTCGGAGGAATCGGCCAACTGGGGGATCAGATAGCAGACCTCACGGAAATACTCGGCATCCGACCCGTCCGCGTGGCCCAGCAGCTCGGGCAGTGCCGCCAGGATCTCGCCCCTGCTGTAGTCCGCGACGTCGACGGACCCGCCCTCCAGCCCGGCGCGCGCGGACGCGTTGCGGGCGTTCAGGATCGACTCGAGGAGGCTCACGGCCTGCGGCGTCAACGGCGTACCCGTCCGGGCCAGGTGCGTCAGCGCGTCGACACAGGGCGCGGCGGCACTGTACAGATGCCCCTGGTTGGCGACCTCGCAGTACAGAAGCCGACCGGCGCGGGACCGCTCGTCGGGATCCTGCCCGACCAGGCGCTCGAGATGCGCCGGAAGCTCGGCCGCCGGAACACTCAGCGTCTCCAGGGAATCCCAGTCCCAGGTCTGCGAGAAGATCACTGCAGGTCACTCTCCCACGTCGTTCCCGGTGCGAACTGCTCGCGCAGAGTGCGACCTTCGCATCGCACGCACACCGCTTCCGGCACCCGTTTCAGAGGCCTCAAAGGCACGCTGTAGATGATATCTTCCGGCCTCGCCCCCTTACCGACGAGTTCGTCCCGGACCAGGTCCTCCGCACAGAAGTCACCGGCCCCGGTCTTCTTCAGCCCCACCGCGACCTCGCCGGTGCGCACGTCGACACCGGCCGACCCCATCGCGTACTCCCTGATCTTGCTCCGGGACATCGTCTCGTGCATCTCGTCCAGCTTGTCGGAGAGCGCCTGGTTGGCCCTCTGCGACGCCTCCTCGTAGGTGAGCCGCCGGGGATACGGCGAGAGCCCGAGCGGGTCCGCGGCACTGTACGGGTTGTCGACGTAGGTCACCGGGTTCGGCGCCGGAACGACCCCCAGCGGATCGGGGGCCGTGTACCGCCCGGTCTCCGGGTCGTAGTGGCGGAAGAGGTTGTAGTGCAGCCCGGTCTCGGGATCGTAGTACTGACCCGGGAAGCGCAGCGGGGTGTAGGCGCTGCTGGACCGCGCCCAGGCGGTGGTGCCCCAGAGCGTGGTGCGGGTGCGCCAGACGATCTCGCCGGACTCGTCGACCAGTTCGGTGGGCGCGCCGATCAGGTCGGTGGCGATGGCGAAGAAGCGCCGGTCGACCTCTTCCTGACGGGCGTCCGGCGTGAGGATGCGTTCCGTCTGGGCGATCGGCACGAGACCGCGGTGGTCCCAGGTGAGGACGACCGGGTTCGGCACGGTCTCGGCGACCGTGGTCTGTTCGCACAGGGTCATGCCGTCCCAGCTGAACCGGACCTCCTCGACGACCGTCTCACCGTCCGCCGCCAGCCGCTGCTTGGCGGTGCGGCGGCCCAGCGGGTCGTAACGGTAGCGCCACCGAGTGCCGTCGGGAGTGGTCACCGCACTGAGGCGGTCCTCGGCGTCCCACTCGTAGCGCCACGTGTCGGGCCTGCGCGACAGACGGGTCTTCCGGCGCAGGACGACCCGGCCGAGGGCGTCGTGCTCGAAGCGGACACCGCCGGCCCGGGCGATCCTGGTGCCCACGTAGGCACGTGAACCGGTGGCCTCGTGACCGGGGTGGGAGGAGGGCCAGGACGCCTCGGTCTGGTTGCCCGAGGCGTCATAGGCGTACCGCTCGGTCCAGCCCCGCGCATGGACGGCGGTGACCCTGCCGAGCGGGTCGAGTTCGAAACTGCGGGCACCGGCCAACCGGTCCTCGACCGAGGTGAGATGACCGTCGGCACGGTAGGCGTAGGTGCGGCTGTTGAGGACGCGCTCACCGGCGGTGAGGTCCTGGGCGACCAGCCGCCCGGCCTCGTCCCAGGCCGAGGACAGGGCGAGGAAACCACCGAAGACGCGCTCCAGCTCCCGCCCGGCCTCGTCGTGGGTGAACGAGATCTCCTGCCCCCCGGCCCTCACCCGCTCCGGACGCCCGGCGGCGTCATAGGCGTAGGTGGTGACCAGACCCGTCGGCGTGACCCGACGCACCCGGCGACCGGCAGCGTCGTAGGCGAGATCCAGGGCCCTGCCGTCGACGAGCTCGGTCCTGAGCAGACCACGCCGGTCGTAACGGCGCACCAGCTCACCGTCCGGACCGGACGCCTGGACCAACCGCCCCGCCCGGTCGTAGAGGTAGGAGGTGACCCGGCCCCCCGCGTCCTTGCGGACCATCCTGCCGAGTTCGTCGTACTCGTACGCGACGGTCCCGCCGAGGTGGTCGGACCGGGACACGAGCTGCCCCGCAGCATCCAGGCGGTAGGCGACCGTACGGTCGTCGAAGTCCGTCTCGGACACCAGCCGCCCCGCGGCGTCGTACCCGTAGTCCCAGGTCAGCCCCTGCGGCGAGGTCACCCGGGTGAGCCGGAGCCCGGCATCGTGCTCGAACTCGTAACGGGCGCCGTCGGGCCCGGTACGAGCGGCGAGCAGATCGAAGTGGGTGTACTCGAACCGCGTGACACCCCCGGCCGGATCGGTCCGGGTCAGACAGTTGCCCTCACCGTCGTAAGTCCACGACTCACCGGAACCGTCGGGCCCGGTCCGGGCGGCGAGCAGACCCTCGGCAGTCCACGAGAAGCGGGTGACACCACCGACCGGATCCACGACACACGTCTCCCGGCCGAACGCGTCCCGCTCGATACGGGTGACACCCCCGGCGGGATCGGTGACCCTCACCGGACGCCCGGCGGCATCGCACCGCACGACCGTGGTGGCACCCAGCGGATCGGTGACGGAGACCAGACGACCGGCCCCGTCGTGGACGAGACGCGTGGTGTTCCCGGCGGGATCGGTGACAGCGGTCCGGTTGCCCCGCTCGTCGAACTCCTGCGACCAGCCGGCGCCATCCGGCCCGACGAGCCTCGTCGGCAACCCCAACGGCCCCCGCTCGGCCCGCAGCTCACTGCCGTCGGGATGAGTGACGGTGACCAACCGACCGTCCTCGTCGTACGCGAAGGAGGTCGTCCGGCCGAGCGGATCCGTACGGGACAGCAGATTGCCACGAGCGTCGTAACCGAAACGAACGGTGTGCCCCAGCGGATCGGTGGTGGCGACCACCCGGCACCGACGGTCGACGAGGTGACGGGTGACCGCACCGTCCGCCGTCGTCAACGTCGTCGTACGGTGACCCGTCTCCGGGTCCGGCTCGGTATAGGCCAGCGCGATCTGCACGTGACCCGCCTCGCCGCCCTCGGCGACGACACGGTCACGATCGTCGTACGCGTAGTCGTAACGACTCCCGTTCGAGTCGACCCAGGCGACCACCCGGCGGCGTTCGTCGTAGACGAACGTGGTCGTGGCACCGGACGGCTTCGTGACGGCCGTGAGATTGCCGTCCTCGTAGCCGTACCGCATCAGCACCAGATCCGCGCCGCCCTCACCCGCCCCCACCAGGGACAGGGCCACGACCCGGCCCTCGGCACACGTCACCCTCACCTCGTGACCCGCCGAATGCACCAGAGCCAGCGGCAGACCGTCCTCGGCCCGGTCGACGTCCACCGCATGGCCGTTGCGCTCGGTGACACGGGACAGCCAACAGGTGGCGTCACCACCCGGTTCCACACCCACCGGAGCGGCGAAACGGCGCACCACACCCGTATCGAGATCGGTGACGGTGTAATCACCGTCGACCTCACGCGCCAACGACGTCCGCCCCACCCCCGACACGGGACGCGTCGGAACCCCGGGCACCGGATGCGGATACGTGATCAGCAGACCGTCGGCAGTGACGTGGACGACACCCACCGGATCCACCACGACCCGTTCGTCGACCGTCGACGTCCACGACACACCCATGAACCGGCCCGCCGTACAACCGGACTCCGTACGCCGGGTGAACGTCAACGGCAGGATGCCGGCCACCACCACATCCGTCTGCGACAGGAACATCCGCCCCGAGGCGAGATCCACCGGATCCGTGCCGTCCGTGACACGCTCACCGTCCGGACGGTTGTGCGTGCCCTCCGGCGCATCGTCCACCAACCGCCGCAACCGCGCCGCATCGGCCGCCTCCTCCGCGACCCGCACCCCCTTCACCGCCGCACCGCCACCCCCCGTGGCCGCGGTCAACGCCAGATCCGGGATCAGACGACCGAACCCCTCCGCCGGGTCCTTCATGAAGTCGCCGACCATCTGCTTACCCGTACCGACCGGATCGTTGGCCGCCACCACCAACCCCGCCGCCAGACTGTTCAACGACGTCGCGTACTCCGCCGGATGCGTCAGGTTGTACGGATCCATCGGATTGACACTGCGGACGAAATTCACGATCCCCGCGGTGCCCTTGATGATGCCGCCACCGACATGATCACCGATGATCCGCGCCTCCTGCAGACCACCACCCAGCTGATCCGCGTACGACGGCTTCTCCGGCGCCTTGTCACGAGCCGCACGCACCGCACCGCGCGCAGCCTCCGCAGCGGTGTTGCGCTGCTTGCGCGCCTCCGCCAGCAGATCCTGCGCCTCCTTCATCAACGCCTTGCCCGGATCGTCGAACGTCGGCGCCGGGCACGGCGGCAACGTGGACGGATCCCGCTTGTCCGGAGCCTGCGCGTGGTAACGGTCGACGGCCTTGTTGTAGTCGTCGACCTTCTTGCGATGAGCGTCCGCCGCCTCCTCCGACGCCTTGACGCCCTCCTTCCACTTGTCGATCGCCGCCTGCGCCTGCCCCTGCGCCCACTCCACCGTCGTGGCGAACGCCTCCAACGCGGCAGCCGCCTCCTCGCACGCGTCGGCGCCCTTGAACCACTTCGGCGGCTGGGAACCCACCACCTTCCGCAGCGTCTCCGCCGCCTTGCCCTTCAACTCCGAGGAATCCAGGCCCTTCAGCCCGTCACCCACGCTGTCGAACGACGACTGGAACCCCCGCAACCGCTCAGCGGTCGACCGGATCTTCGACACACTGCCGTACACCAGCTTCGTCTTGTCCTCGGTCTGCCCGAGATCCATCTCGTCGACCTCGGCACCCATCCGGTTCGCCACCGAACGGGACTGCTCCCGCACCCAGTCCGCACCGGACTCCCAGCCGACGTCGTCCAGCCGGTCCGCCGTCCAGTTGCCGGCGTCCTCGACCCGGTTGCCGACCCACTCGACACCGTCCTCGACGGCGTTCTCCACCGAGTCCGGAGTGATGTCGCTGATGAAACCACCGATACCCACGCTCAGCTCCCCCCGGACTCACCCTGCCGCGCCTGCTGCTGCGCACGCTCCTGCGGCGACGGACCGAACGTGTCGTCCAACGCCCGGTCGAACCGATCGTCCGAGATCCCGAGCGCCTGGTTGAGCAGATCCACCCGACGCCCGCCCTCACCCTCGGTCAGAACGGTGCGACCGGTGTCCTTCCACGTCTGCGAGATGTCCTGCCCCGCCCGCTCGAACGACTGCGCACTCCAGTCCGGATCCAGATAATCCGGCGTGAACACGTCACCCCAGCCCTGCTGGGTGATCTCCTCCTCCGACGCATGCGGATTACCGCCCATCACCGAGTTCACACCGACCTTCAGCGCACCCTCGACGTACTGGTCGTGCTCCCACTGCGTACCCGCGGCCAGACCCAGCCGGTTGGCGATCTCACTGGCGTCGTGGACCAGGGCGCGCACGCCCCACTCCCAGCGCTCACAGAAATCCTCGAAGTCGGTCGACAGACCGTGGTGCCCGGCCTCCATACCGGTCATCGCCAACTCGGAGAAACCCTTGCCCATCACCGAGCCCGTGGAGTCACCGATCTCACCGAGCTGGTCGATCGTGGCACCCAGCCCCTTGGTGAACTTCGCGACCGCGGCCTTGTCGAACTGCAGATCCGGCCCGCCCCCGCTCACGCCCGCACCCCCTCACCCGTGTCGACCGCAGCCCGATCCGGCACGATGCCGACGACCGGTGGGAAGAACATCGCCCCGCCCTCCGTCGCGATGTCCACCGCGAGCCCCGCCGGCTCACCCAACGACGGCACGACCTCGTCGACGATGCGGGCACCGAGCAGAGCGGCATGGTCCACGGACCGCCCACCCGGCACGTGCAACAGGGCGAAACGCGCCAACGCGGCCTCGTCGGTGAAGGCACACACCCACCGCACCCCACCCGACCGCGCACTCCACAGACCACCGTCGACCAGCGGAACCAGCAGCACCGATCTCCGCATCTCGCCCACCAACGCCCGCGGATCCCCGACCCCGGCCCGCCGCTCCGCGATACGCCCGGCGAGCACCGTCCCTGCCTGCTCCACAACTCCTCCCCCACTCCGACGACTGGCGGCACCCTAGAACAGGACGCCACTCCAGCGACGGACGGTTCTGTGCAGGAACGGTGCGAACCACACGACGAAGCCCGCGCCCCCCACCGCACAGGGAACACGGGCCTCGTCAGGTACCGGGCGTCAGCCCTTGGACGCCTTCTTCTCCTCGGCGTCCTGGATGACCGCCTCGGCCACCTGCTGCATCGACATCCGCCGGTCCATCGACGTCTTCTGGATCCACCGGAACGCGGCCGGCTCCGTCAATCCGTACTGCGTCTGCAGCACCGACTTCGCCCTGTCCACCAGCTTCCGCGTCTCCAGCCGCTGCGAGAGGTCCGCGACCTCCTTCTCCAGCGCCTTCAGCTCCGTGAACCGCGAAACGGCCATCTCGATCGCCGGAACGACGTCACTCTTGCTGAACGGCTTCACCAGATACGCCATCGCCCCGGCGTCCCGCGCCCGCTCCACGAGGTCGCGCTGCGAGAACGCGGTCAGCATCAGCACCGGCGCGATACTCTCCTCGGCGATCTTCTCGGCCGCGGAGATACCGTCCAGCTTGGGCATCTTCACATCGAGGATCACGAGGTCGGGCCTGTGCTCCCGGGCCAGCTCCACGGCCTGCTCCCCGTCACCGGCCTCACCGACGACGGAGTACCCCTCCTCCTCCAGCATCTCTTTGAGATCCAGCCGGATGAGCGCCTCGTCCTCGGCGATGACGACACGGGTCGTCAGCGGAGGCACGTGCGACTCGTCGTCTTCGGGCACGTCAGCGGGCTGGGGCGACTCGGGGGCGGTCACGTGGGCGCTCCTTGTTCCGGGGCAGGCGGTACTGCTTCTCAGAGCCTACCTAGCTGCGGCTGACTGCGGTGAACCGGTACACTCCGATCAGCCATGTCGCCGGGTTGATGGAAGGGTAGACATGATCGCCTCAAAAGCGATTGCCTGAAAGGGCGTGCGGGTTCGAATCCCGCACCCGGCACCTCAAGTGGAGGATCACGTTCGCGTGGTCCTCCACTTTTCGCTGCCCAGAGTCACGGTTGGTCGCGCACAGTGTTCGCATGTACGACGTGAGCACACGCAAGCAAGCGCTCACGCTCGTGGCAAGGACGCCTGGCGCCGTCACCGCGCATGGCACCGCAAGATCCGGGACCGCCTGCCGACGACCGGGCGTACGCGCACCTCCTCGGCCTGTACCTAGGGGACGGCTGCATCAGCGCACACCCTCGCACTGGCTGCCACCTCCGTACCGCCTGCGCGGATGCGTGGCCTGGACTGCTTCAGCAGTGCCAAGCCGCCATCGTCGCGGTACGCCCTGGTGTGAGCGTGCACAACGCCCAGAGGCAGGGGTGCGTCGCGGTGACCGGCTACTCACAGCACTGACCCAAGTCTTCCCTCAGCACGGCCCCGGCGAGAAGTACGACCGTCGGATCGCGCTCGAGCCCTGACAGCAGCGGATCGTCGGTACATACCCCTGGGAACTCATCCGCGGACCAGTCCACTCCGACGGCTGCCGTATCACCAACTGGACCACGAGGATCGTGAACGGCGAGCGCAGCGCTATGAGTATCCGCGGTACTTCTTCACCCATGTGCCCGCCGATATCCGCGGCCCCTACACCGCGACCCTTGACAGTCTCGGCGTCGAGTGGAGCCAATGCAGGCGCAATGGCACGCCTTTCCACATCTCCGTCGCCCGCAAAGCCTCCGTAGCCCTGATGGACGCCCACGTCGGTCCGAAGTACTGACTACTTCGGGCTGTCGTCCTCGCCGATGCGGTGGACCCGGACCAGGTTGGTCGTGCCCGACACCCCCGGCGGGGAGCCGGCCGTGATGATCACGACGTCGCCCTTCCGGCAGCGGCCGTACTCCGTCAGGAGTTCGTCCACCTGGTCGACCATCGCGTCCGTGGAGTCCACGTGCGGGCCGAGGAACGTCTCCACGCCCCAGGTCAGGTTCAGCTGGGAGCGGGTCGCCGGTTCGGGGGTGAAGGCGAGGAGCGGGATGGGTGAGCGGTAGCGGGAGAGGCGGCGGGCGGTGTCGCCCGACTGGGTGAAGGCGACGAGGAACTTCGCGCCGAGGAAGTCGCCGATCTCCGCGGCCGCGCGGGCGACGGCGCCGCCCTGGGTGCGGGGCTTGTTGCGGTCGGTCAGCGGGGGCAGGCCCTTGGCGAGGATGTCCTCCTCCGCGGCCTCGACGATGCGGGCCATCGTGCGCACCGTGTCGGTCGCGTGCTTGCCGACGCTGGTCTCGCCGGAGAGCATCACGGCGTCGGTGCCGTCGATGACGGCGTTGGCGACGTCGGAGGCCTCGGCGCGGGTCGGACGGGCGTTGTCGATCATCGAGTCGAGCATCTGGGTGGCGACGATGACCGGCTTGGCGTTGCGCTTGGCCAGTTTGATGGCGCGCTTCTGGACGATCGGGACCTGTTCGAGGGGCATTTCGACGCCGAGGTCGCCTCGGGCGACCATGATGCCGTCGAAGGCGGCGACGATGTCCTCGATGTTCTCGACGGCCTGGGGTTTTTCGATCTTGGCGATGACGGGGAGGCGGCGGCCTTCTTCGTCCATGATGCGGTGGACGTCGGTGATGTCGCGTCCACTGCGGACGAAGGAGAGGGCGATGGCGTCGAAGCCGGTGCGCAGGGCCCAGCGGAGGTCGTCCTCGTCCTTCTTGGAGAGGGCGGGGACGGAGACGGAGACGCCGGGGAGGTTGAGGCCTTTGTGGTCGGAGACCATGCCGCCTTCGATCACCGTGGTGTGGACGCGGGGGCCGTCGATGTCGGTGACTTCGAGGCAGACCTTGCCGTCGTCGACGAGGATGCGTTCGCCGGGGGTGACGTCGGTGGCGAGGCCGGCGTAGGTGGTGCCGCAGGTGTGGCGGTCGCCGTCGGTGCCTTCTTCGACGGTGATGGTGAAGGTGTCGCCGCGTTCGAGGAGTACGGGGCCTTCGGTGAAGTGGCCGAGTCGGATCTTCGGTCCTTGGAGGTCGGCGAGGGTGCCGACGCTGTGGCCGGTCTCGTCGGAGGCTTTTCGGACGTGGTGGTATCGCTTTTCGTGTTCGGTGTGGGTGCCGTGGCTGAAGTTGAAACGGGCGACGTCCATTCCGGCGTCGACGAGGCCTTTGATCTGGTCGTAGGAGTCGGTGGCGGGTCCTAGGGTGCAGACGATTTTCGCTCGGCGCATGGGGCGAGCCTATGAGTTACCGATCGGTAGCGAATTGGACGCACATGACTGTCCAACCACCTTTGGGTGAAGGCTTGTTGACAAGTGCCGAATTGTGCGGCGGGGTGCTCCGATGAGCATTCCGCGGTCGCTCTTTCTTTCGCCCTTCGGGTGTGTGCGCGGCCTCCGCCTCGCCGGCCACTGTTGACAGGCGACGTGTTCAGGACAGAATCTACGCGCGTTGTTGATGGTGTGTCGTGTCGTCCGCAAGGAGAGTCAGCATGTCGTTGGACCGCCGGAAGTTCCTCAGCAGATCCGCCGTGACGGGGGCGGGTGTCGCGCTGGCCGGTGCGGCGGCGGTCCCGTCCGCCGAGGCCGCCGGGGCCGCCGGGGCCGCCGGGGTCGCCGGGACGCAGCGGGGCCACAAGAAGCCGAAGCGGTACGCGCTGACAGTGCTCGGTACGACCGACCTGCACGGGCACGTCTTCAACTGGGACTACTTCAAGGACGCGGAGTACACGGACGCGGCGGGCAACGCCCAGGGTCTGGCCCGGATCTCGACGCTGGTGAACCGGATCCGTGAGGAGCGCGGCCGGCACAACACCCTGCTGCTGGACGCGGGTGACACCATCCAGGGCACGCCGCTGACGTACTACTACGCGAAGGTGGACCCGATCACCGCGAAGGGGGGTCCGGTCCACCCGATGGCGCAGGCGATGAACGCGATCGGGTACGACGCGGTGGCTCTCGGCAACCACGAGTTCAACTACGGCATCGAGACGCTGCGGAAGTTCGAGGAGCAGTGCGACTTCCCGCTGCTGGGTGCGAACGCGGTGGACGCGAAGACGCTGAAGCCCGCCTTCCCGCCGTACTTCATGAAGACGTTCCGGGTGAAGGGCGCGCCGCCGGTGAAGGTGGCGGTGCTGGGGCTGACCAACCCGGGCATCGCGATCTGGGACAAGGCGTACGTGCAGGGGAAGCTGGCGTTCCCGGGGTTGGAGGAGCAGGCGGCGAAGTGGGTGCCGAAGCTGCGTTCGATGGGTGCGGACGTGGTGGTGGTGTCGGCGCACTCCGGTTCGTCGGGTACGTCGTCGTACGGTGACCAGGTGCCGTACGTGGAGAACGCGGCGGCGAACGTGGCCCGGCAGGTGCCGGGCATCGACGCGATCCTCGTGGGGCACGCGCACGTGGAGATCCCGGAGCTGAAGGTCGTCAACGAGGCGACGGGCAGGACGGTGGTGCTGTCGGAGCCGCTGTGCTTCGCCGAGCGGCTCACCGTGTTCGACTTCGATCTGGTCTTCGAGCGGGGCCGGTGGCACGTCGAGTCGGTGCGGGCGTCGCTGCGCGACTCCGGCACGGTGGAGGACGATCCGCGGATCGGCAGGCTCCTGGCGGACGAGCACGCGAAGGTCGTGGCGTACGTCAACCAGGTGGTCGGGACGGCCACCGAGACGTTGACGACGGTGGAGGCGCGGTACAAGGACGCGCCGATCATCGATCTGATCACCAAGGTCCAGGAGGACGTGGTCCGTCAGGCGCTGGCGGGTACGCAGTACGCGTCGTTGCCGGTGCTGGCGCAGGCGTCGCCGTTCTCGCGGACGTCGGAGATCCCGGCCGGCGAGGTGACGATCCGGGACCTGTCGAGCCTGTACGTGTACGACAACACGCTGGTGGCGAAGCTGATGACGGGGGCGCAGCTGCGGGCGTACCTGGAGTTCTCGGCGGAGTACTACGTGCAGACGGCGGCGGGTGTGCCGGTGGACGTGGAGAAGCTGACGAACGCGAACGGTCGTCCGGACTACAACTACGACTACGTGTCGGGGCTGACGTACGAGATCGACGTCGCGCAGGCGGCCGGTTCGCGGATCAGGAACCTGGCGTACCGGGGTGTTCCGTTGGACGACGCGCAGCAGTTCGTGCTGGCGGTGAACAACTACCGGGCCAATGGCGGGGGTGCGTTCCCGCACGTGGCGTCGGCGAAGGAGCTGTGGTCGGAGTCGACGGAGATCCGTACGCGGATCGCCGAGTGGGTGACGGCGAAGGGTGTGCTGGACCCGAAGGACTTCGCCTCGGTGGACTGGGTGTTGACGCGGGACGGTACGCCGGT
Organism: Streptomyces sp. JHA26; assembly: GCF_002005565.1. Taxonomy (GTDB): domain Bacteria; phylum Actinomycetota; class Actinomycetes; order Streptomycetales; family Streptomycetaceae; genus Streptomyces. Next base: position 88,637 of record NZ_BDJC01000021.1, read on the forward strand.
GTTCTGATGCGCTGACGGCGTTCGCGGCCTCAGGTTCCTTCCGCCAGGGGGACGAGTTCCCGGTGGTGGCGTGCGGAGGGGATCTGGGGCCGTTGGCGTTCCAGGCCGAAGGTGGTGAAGGCGGTCCGGGTCGGCAGGGGGTAGGGCTCCTGGCCGGTGAGGTCGTTGAGGATGGTGGCGCTGCGCCAGGCGGCGAGGCCGAGGTCGGGGGCGCCGACGCCGTGGGTGTGGGTCTCGGCGTTCTGGACGTAGACGTTGCCGGTGACGGTGGGGTCGAGGAGGAGGCGGAAGCGTTCGTCGATGCGGGGGCGTCGGCGGTTGTCGCGGCGCAGGTAGGGGTCGAGGCCGGCGAGGATGTGGTCGAGGGGGCGTTCGCGGTAGCCGGTGGCGAGGACGACGGCACCGGTGGTGAGGCGGGACCGGGTGTTCTGCCGGGTGTGTTCGAGGTGGAGTTCGATCCGGGTGGCGGCGAGGCGGCCGGCGGTGCGGACGCGGACGCCGGGGGTGAGGACGGTGTCGGGCCAGCCGCCGTCGAGGGTGCGGCGGTAGAGCTCGTCGTGGATGGCGGCGCTGGTGTCGGCATCGATGCCTTTGTGGAGTTGCCATTGGGCGGCGACGAGGCGGTCGCGGACGGGCTCGGGCAGGGCGTGGAAGTAGCGGGTGTGGTCGGGGGTGAAGTGCTCCAGGCCGAGTTTGGAGTACTCCATGGGGGCGAAGGCGTCGGTGCGGCCGAGCCAGTGGAGGCGTTCGCGGCCGGCGGGGCGGTGGCGGAGCAGGTCGAGGAAGATCTCCGCGCCGGACTGGCCGGTGCCGATGACGGTGATGTGGTCGGCGGCGAGGAGCGCGTCGCGGTGGTCGAGGTAGTCGGCGGAGTGGATCACGGGGGCGTCTGGGGCGTCGACGAGGGGGCGGAGCGGGGCGGGGACGTGGGGTTCGGTGCCGATGCCGAGGACGACGTTGCGGGTGTGGGTGCGGCCGAGGGCTTCGGCTTCTCCGTCGGCGTCGAGTCGGGTGTGGTCGACTTCGAAGAGTTTCCGTTCGGGGTTCCAGCGCACGGCGTCGACCTGGTGGTGGAAGCGGAGGGTGGGGAGGTGTTCGGCCACCCAGCGGCAGTAGGCGTCGTATTCGGCGCGCTGGATGTGGAAGCGTTCGGCGAAGTAGAAGGGGAAGAGGCGTTCGCGGGCCCGGAGGTGGTTGAGGAAGGTCCAGGGGCTGGCGGGGTCGACCAGGGTGACGAGGTCGGCGAGGAAGGGGACCTGGATGCGGGCGCCGTCGATGAGCTGGCCGGGGTGCCAGTGGAAGGCGGGGCGCTGGTCGTAGAAGACGGCGTCGAGTGCGGGGAGCGGGTCGGCGAGCGCGGCGAGGGAGAGGTTGAAGGGGCCGATGCCGATGCCGACGAGGTCGCGGGGTGTGTCGGGGGTGTGGTGGGTGGGGGTGTTCGTCGTGGGGGTGTTCATCGTGGGGTGTGTCCTTCCACCAGGGTGAGGAGGCGGGCCAGGTCGTCGGCCCGGGTGTGGGGGTTGAGGAAGGTCGCCTTGAGCCAGAGCCGGCCGTCGGCGCGGGCGCGGCCGAGGACGGCGCGGCCGGTGGTGAGCAGGTCGCGGCGTACGGCGGCGACGGTGGTGTCGGTGGCGTGTGCGGGCCGGAACAGGACCGTGCTGATGGTGGGCTCGGCGTGCAGGGTGAAGCCGGGGTGGTCGTCGACGAGGGCGGCGAATGCGTGGGCGTGGGCGCAGACGTCGTCGACGAGGGCGCCGAGGCCGGTGCGGCCGAGGGTCTTGAGGGTGACGGCGATCTTGAGGATGTCGGGCCGGCGGCTGGTGCGCGGGGAGCGGGCGAGGAGGTCGGGGAGTCCGGCGTCGGTGTCGTCGTCGGCGTTGAGGTAGTCGGTGTGCTGTTGGAGTGCGGTGAGGTCGTCGGGGTTCTTGACGGCGAGGAGTCCGGCGGCGATGGGTTGCCAGCCGAGTTTGTGCAGGTCGAGGGTGAGGGTGTCGGCGGCGTCGAGGCCGGTGAGGCGGTCGCGGTGCCGGTCGCTGAAGAGGAGGCCCGCGCCGTAGGCGGCGTCGATGTGCAGGCGGGCGCCGTGGGCGGCGCAGCGGGCGGCGATCTCGGGCAGGGGGTCGATGAGGCCGGCGTCGGTGGTGCCGGCGGTGGCGGTGACGAGGTGGGGGCCGGGGAGGGTGGTGAGGGCCTCGTCGAGGGCGGTGGGGTCGAGGGTGCCGGCGGGGGTGGGGAGGGGGACGGGTTCGGGCAGGCCGAGGAGCCAGGCGGCGCGGGGCAGGGAGTGGTGGGCGTTGGTGCCGTGGAGGATCCGGAGGCCGGGACCGTGGGTCTCGCGGGCCAGGAGGACGGCGAGTTGGTTGGATTCGGTGCCGCCGGTGGTGACGAGGGCGTCGGCGGCGCCGGCCTGCCGGGCGAGGGCGCGGGTGACGAGGGTTTCCAGGGCGGTGGCGGCGGGTGCCTGGTCCCAGGAGTCGAGGGAGGGGTTGAGGGCGCTCGCGGCGAGGTCGGCGGCGACGGCGACGGCGAGGGGTGGGCCGTGCAGGTGGGCGGCGCACAGGGGGTGGGCGGGGTCGGCGGCGCCTTCGGCGAGTGCGGTGACGAGGACGCGGAGTGCCTCGGGGTCGCCCTGGTCGGGCAGGATCTCGCCGAGGGCGTCCCGGATGCCGGCGGTGACGGCGTCGGGGCCGCCGGCGGGCAGTGGTCCGCCGCGTGCGGCGGTGCCGGCGTGCAGGGCGTCGAGCACGGTGTCGCACAGGGGGCGCAGGGCGTCGGGGCCGTGCGGGCCCGAGGCGAGGGGCGGCATGCCCATGGGCTGTCCTCCGGGCGCGGGGACGGGATCACACGGAATTACAGGGTGTACGCGGATGTGTGCCCGTGCCCGGGAAGCCCGGCGATCAGAACCCGAAAGGGGGTACTTCGGTGGATGGTGGCGTGTCGGGCGGCGGTGCGGCCGGCTCCGGTGGTGTCCGGGGCCGGCCGCGTGCCGTGGGTCAGCCTGCCTGGGTTCCGCGGACGCGCAGGGCGCGGGCGAGGTCGTCGAGGTGGTCGGCGAGCCTGCGGCGCAGTGCCGGGGCGGGGTCGGCGTCGTCCAGGCACGCCTCGCCGAGCCGCAGGGTGTCGGGGTCGACGGCGTGCGCGGGGAACGCGTGGCGGCCGGCGGCGTCGGCGATGGCGGGGCCGCGGCGGGCCGCGACGGCGGGCGCGTCCTGGAAGTACCGGTCGACGTACGGCCGTACCAGGTCGGCCTGTTCGGGCTGCCAGAAGCCCTGGGCGGTGGCGGTGAACAGGTAGTTGGACAGGTCGTCGGAGCCGAACATGGCGTCCCAGGCGCGGGCCTTGGCGTCCTCGTGGGGCAGGGCGGCCCGGCAGCGTGCGGCGCCTTCCTGGCCGGTGGCGCTGGGGTCGCGGTCGAGTTCGGCGGCGATGGCGTCCTCGTCGACGGCGCCGAGCACGGCGAGGCGGGCGAGGATGCGCCAGCGCAGTTCGGGGTCGAGTTCGGGTCCGCCGGGGACGGTGCCGTCGGCGAGCCAGGCGGCGATGGTGTCGGGGTGCGCGGCGACGTCGATGAAGTGGCGTACGGCGATCAGTCGCAGGCCGGGGTTGTCGCCGTCCTCGGTGCGGCGGATGACGTCCCGACACAGCGAGGTGAGGGCGGTCAGGGCGGCCGGCCGCTCCTCCGGCCGCAGATACCGGTCGGCGATGTGCCCGGCCGCGAAGGCGAGGACGCCCTGCGCCAGGGCGAGGTCGGTCTCCTCGGGCAGGTGGGCGCCGGCGGTGGCCAGGTAGTCGGTAGGGGCCAGTTCGCCGTCGCGGACCATGTCGCGCAGGCTGTTCCAGACGATGGCGCGGGTGAGCGCGTCGGGGATGCCGGACAGGCCGCGGAGGACGGTCTCCAGGGAGGTCTCGTCGAGACGGATCTTGGCATAGGTCAGGTCGAGGTCGTTGGGGACGACCAGGGCCGGGCGGGTGCCGGGGCGGGGGGCCGGTTCGACGAGGGGCACGTCGGTCTCGTACCGCTCGCGCAGGGTGAGGGTGCGTCCGTCGCTGAGATCCCGGTCGTACACGCCGACGGTCACCCGGTGGGGGCGGCTCCCGGCACGGTCCAGGGCGAGGGTCCACTGGCCGGGGACGGCGTCGACGGAGGCGCTGAGGGTGTCGACGCCGGTGGTGCGCAGCCAGGCGTCGGCCCAGGCGTGGACGTCGCGTTCGGTGGCGGAGGCGAGGGAGTCGATGAAGTCGGCGAGGGCGGCGTTGCCGAACTTGTGCCGGGCGAAGTGGGTGTTGATGCCGGCGAGGAAGTCCTTCTCGCCGAGCCAGGCGACGAGTTGGCGGAGCGCGGAGGCGCCCTTGGCGTAGGAGATGCCGTCGAAGTTGAGCAGGGCGGAGGCGGTGTCGTCGACGTTCTCGGGGGCGACGGGGTGGGTGGTGGGCCGCTGGTCGGCGTCGTAGCCCCAGGCCTTGCGGGCGACGCCGAAGTCGGTCCAGGTGTCGGTGAAGCGGGTGGCCTCGCCGCAGATCTGGTAGCCCATGTACTCGGCGAAGGACTCGTTGAGCCAGATGTCGTCCCACCAGCGCAGGGTGACGAGGTCGCCGAACCACATGTGGGCCATCTCGTGGGCGATGACCATGGCGCGGGTCTGGCGTTCGGTGTCGGTGACGGCGGAACGGTAGACGAACTCGTCGCGGAAGGTGACGAGGCCGGGGTTCTCCATGGCGCCGGCGTTGAACTCGGGGACGAACGCCTGGTCGTAGGAGTCGAAGGGGTAGGGCTCCTCGAACTTCTCGTGGAAGCGGTCGAAACACTGCCGGGTGATCTCGAGGAGTTCGTCGGTGTCGGCGTCCAGGTAGGGGGCGAGGGAGCGGCGGCAGTGGATGCCGAAGGGCAGGCCGTGGTGTTCGGTGCGTACGGAGTGCCAGGGGCCGGCGGCGACGGCGACGAGGTAGGTGGAGATCAGGGGGGTGGTGGCGGCCTTCCAGCGGCCGTCGCCGGTGTGTTCGGTGATGCCGTTGGCGAGGACGGTCCAGCCTTCGGGGGCGGTGACGGTGAGGTCGAAGACGGCCTTGAGGTCGGGCTGGTCGAAGGCGGCGAAGACGCGCTGGACGTCGTCGAGGAACAGCTGGGTGTAGACGTAGGTCTCGCCGTCGCTGGGGTCGGTGAAGCGGTGCATGCCCTCGCCGGTGCGGGAGTAGCGCATGGCGGCGTCGACGCGCAGTTCGTGCTCGCCGGCGGTGAGGCCCTTCAGGGGGAGGCGGTTGCCGTCCAGGGCGTCCGGGTCGAGGGGGCTGCCGTCGAGGGTGACGGAGCGCAGTTCGGCGGGCTTCAGCTCGACGAAGGTGTCCGTGGTGCCCGTCTCGGCGCGGACGGTGAACCGGATGACGGTGCGGGAGTCGAAGGTCTCGTCGCCACGGGTCAGATCGAGGTCGATCGTGTAGTGGTGGACGTCGAGGAGTCGGGCACGGGTCTGCGCTTCGTCGCGCGTGAGTACGGACATGCAGGCCATGCTGCCTGATGCGGTGGGCGGGGCACAGGGGCGGACCGGTACGCGGGGTATGTCCGGTCCGCGCCGGGGCGGCCACCCGCCTGCGCGCGCCCCGGGCCGCTGCGCCGGTTGCGAGGCGTCCGGGGTGGGTGTGGGCCGGGGTGGGACGCGCGGCCCGGTGTCGCCGGGTGCCTCCCCGGAGGGGGAGGCACGACCGCCCGCGACCGGGTGCGGCGGCTCAGCCGGCCCCGTTGTCCGCGTCCTCCGCGATGCGTTCGTGGTGGTGGATGACCTCGGCGATGATGAAGTTCAGGAACTTCTCCGCGAACGCCGGGTCCAGCTTGGCGCTCTCGGCGAGGGCGCGCAGCCGGGCGATCTGCTGGGCCTCGCGGGCGGGGTCGGCGGGCGGCAGCTGGTGGCGGGCCTTGAGGTGGCCGACCTGCTGGGTGCACTTGAAGCGCTCGGCGAGCATGTGGACGACGGCCGCGTCGATGTTGTCGATGCTGTCCCGCAGCCGGGCCAGCTCCTCGCGGACGGCGTGGTCGGCGGTACCGGTACCGGTGTTGCTGGTGGTCATGGGCGATCACCCTACGGGCGACCCGCCGGCCGCCGCACACCGTCTCAGGCCGTGAGCGGCCCGGCGCCGGGACGCGGCTCGTACAGTGGAGTCAGGGTCAGGCGTCTTGGGGGTGCGGGCGTGGCGAACGGCGGACCGGTCGAGCACGGCTTTCCGCACCTGGAGACGGTGCGGGCCGCCGTCACGGCGCTGTACAGGCGCCTGTCGTACGGCACCGTCCAGACGTTCTCGGCCAGTGTGGCCCCGGCCGACGTGGCGTTCTGCGACACGGACGACCTGTACCTGGGGGCGCAGCGGGTGGCCCACGAGCTGGTGCGTCACTACCGTCTGCCGGACGCCCGGGTGATCGTCTCCTTCCGGGAGATGACGCATGCGGCCCATGTCGAGCTGGCGGCGGGCCCGGAGTACTTCGTGGAACTGAACGACCGCTTCCGTACCCATCGCCGGGACATCGGCGCGGCCCTCGCCCACGAGGTGATGCACGTGTACCTGCACCGCCTGGACCTGTCCTTCCCGGGGACGCGGGACAACGAGATCCTCACGGACACGGCGGCGGCGTACCTGGGTGCGGGGTGGCTGCTGCTGGACGCGTACCGGGAGGACGCGGTGTCGTCGCAGAAGCTGGGGTACCTGACGCCGGAGGAGTTCGGGTACGTGCTCGCGAAGCGGGCGCTGTTGTTCGGGGAGGACCCGGAGGTGTGGTTCACCAGTCCGCAGGCCTGCACGGCGTACGTCAAGGGCATGGCGCGGGCCCGCCGGGACGAGCAGCAGCCGCCGCTGACGGCGGCCGGGTGGGCGGGGCGCCGCCGTTACGCCCGGGACCGGCGGCACGCGCTGGATCCGCACGCCGCTCCCGTGACGGACGCCCCGTACTCCTTCCTGCCGGATGCGCGCGGGCCGCTGCGGGTGTCGTTCCCCTGCCCGACGTGCCACCAGCGGATCGGGGTGCCGGTGCGGGGGCGGGTGCGGGCGCGCTGCGGGTTGTGCCGGACGGTGCTGGAGTGCGACACGTAGGCGGACGCGGGGCGTCCGGTGCGGGCGCGGGGCGTCGGGTGCGGGCGCGGTCTCCCGCGCCGTGGTGGGACTGGTCGCGGCCGTGCGGACTCCCTCGGGTGCGGCGGCGGCCGGCTGCCGGGCGTGCGTCACGGCGGACCCCGCCTCTCAGCCCGTCCACAGTGTTTCGATATTTTGTTCGCCGCCGCCCCCACCGGCTCACCGTCCGCCCGTCCCGAGGAGCCGGCCGTGGATCCCGAATCCACCGTCACCACCTGCTACCGCCATCCCGCGGTCGAGTGTCGTGTCCGCTGCACCCGCTGCGACCGTTTCATCTGTCCCGACTGCATGCACGAGGCCGCGGTGGGCCACCACTGCCCGGAGTGCGTGAAGGAGGGCGCGCGGTCGGTCCGCCGGGCCCGGACGATCGCCGGCGGGCGGGTCTCGGCGACGCCCGTCGTGACCTGCGCCCTGATCGCGCTGAACGTCCTCGCGTACCTGGGTGAGCTGGTGCGGCCGGAGATCGTGGACCGGTTCTCGATGGTCGGCGCGCGCCTGGTCGGGCCGGACGGGGGCCACTACGTCTACCAGAGCGTGTTCCCCGGGGACTTCCGCGCCGAGGGTGTCGTCGCCGGCGAGTGGGAGCGGATGCTCACCAGCGCCTTCCTGCACCTGGAGCCCACCGAGGGCACGTTCGGCCTCCTGCACATCGTGCTGAACATGGCCGGCCTGTGGCAGCTGGGCCGGGTGGTGGAGCCGGTGCTCGGCCGGATCCGGTACGCCGTCCTGTACGTGCTGGCGGCGCTCGGCGGTTCCGTCCTGGAGCTGCTCCTGTCCGACCCCGCCCGGTCGTCGGTCGGCGCGTCGGGCGCGATCTTCGGTCTCGGGGCCGCGTACTACGTCCTGGCGCGGCGGCTGGGCGCCGACATGGCGCCGGTCAACCGTTTCCTGGCGTTCCTGCTGCTGTGGCTGCTGGTCTCCGCCGGGCTGACCTCGTGGCAGGGCCATCTGGGCGGCCTGCTGGTGGGCGGGGCGGTGGCCGCGGCGTTCGCGTACGCGCCCCGTGACGGGCGCCGGACGCTGGTGCAGGCGGGTGCGTGCGCGGGCGTGGTGGTGCTGCTGGCGGTGTCGGCGGCGGTCAAGGTATCGGAAATGACAGGTGGAGGTATTCCCCAGTGAAACGTGCCGGTGTGCTGCTTCTCGCGGCCGTCCCCGTGATCGCCACGGGGGTGTACTTCCTCATGCCGACGGACTCGGCCGACGCCCCGGTCGCTCCGCCGGTGGCCGCCGCCCAGTCGGCCCGCGAGGACGCCAAGAGCCGGGCCGAGCAGGAGCGGGAGGCGGACGACGAGCTGATCGCCGACCTGCCGCCGGGGCTGGCCGCCCCGGCGAAGAAGGAGCTGGCGCAGCAGCTGGTGTCCAGCGCCGAGAACTCGACGACCGACTGGCGCAGCGCCTACGGCACCATCGAGGATCTCGGGCAGGGTGACGGCTACACCGCGGGGATCATCGGTTTCTGCACCGGCACCCACGATCTACTCGCCCTGGTCGAGCACTACACCGAGGACCACCCGGACAACGGTCTGGCGAAGTACCTGCCGGCCCTGCGCGAGGTCGACGGCACCGACTCCCACGAGGGCCTCGATCCCGGTTTCACGGCCGCCTGGGAGGCGGAGGCGAGGCTCCCCGCGTTCCGCAAGGCGCAGGAGGAGGAGCGCGACCGGGTCTACTTCCAGCCGTCGGTGCGCCTGGCCAAGCTGGACGGGCTCGGCACGCTGGGTCAGTTCGTCTACTTCGACGCGATGGTCTTCCACGGCCCCGACAGCGACGCGGACGGCTTCTACAGCCTGCGCGAGCGTGCGATGAAGAAGGCGAAGACGCCGGCCGACGGCGGGTCCGAGAAGGCCTACCTGGACGCGTTCCTCGACGTCCGGCGCGAGGCGATGCTGGCCAAGCGGCCGGACATCGACACCTCCCGCGTCGACACGGCCCAGCGCCGGTTCCTGAAGGCCGGGAACCTGGACCTGAGGACGCCGCTGGTGTGGGAGATGTACGGGGACACCTACAAGCTGCCCTGAGCATGCGACGGCGCCTGCCCATGGTCCGGTCGGGGACGGGGCAGGCGCCATCAGTGTTCCGCACGCCTTTGTGCGGGACGACTGTGAGGCTGTTCCGGCCGTCAGACCGCCAGTGCGCGGTCCGTCGGGCGGATCGGGGCCGGCAGGTCGCTGGCTCCGGTCAGGAAGCGGTCCGCGCCGCGTGCGGCGGAGCGGCCCTCGGCGATCGCCCAGACGATGAGCGACTGGCCGCGGCCGGCGTCACCGGCGACGAACACACCCGGCACATTGGTCTGGAAGTCGGCGTCCCGGGCGATGTTACCGCGTTCGTCGAGCTCCAGGCCGAACTGGTCGACCAGGCCGTTCTCCCGGTCGGTGCCGGTGAAGCCCATGGCGAGGGTGACCAACTGGGCGGGGATCTTGCGCTCGGTGCCCGGCTTCGGGGTCAGCCTGCCGTCGACGAACTCGACCTCGCTCATGTGCAGCCACTGGACGTTGCCGTCCTCGTCGCCCTCGAAGTGGGTGGTGGAGACGGAGTAGACCCGCTCGCCGCCCTCCTCGTGGGCGCTCGTCACCTTGTAGAGCATCGGGAAGGTCGGCCACGGCTGCGAGACCGGGTTCCGCTCCTCGCCCGGCCGGGGCATGATCTCCAGCTGGGTGACGGAGGCCGCGCCCTGGCGGTGGGCGGTGCCCACGCAGTCGGCGCCGGTGTCGCCGCCGCCGATGACGACGACGTGCTTGCCCTCGGCCGTGATCGGGGGCGTCACGAAGTCGCCCTCCTGGACCTTGTTGGCCAGCGGCAGGTACTCCATGGCCTGGTGGATGCCCTTGAGTTCCCGGCCGGGGACCGGCAGGTCGCGGGCGGTGGTGGCGCCGGCGGCGATGACGACGGCGTCGTAGCGCTTCTTCAGGTCGGTGGCCTTGAGGTCGCGGCCGATCTCGACGCCGGTGCGGAAGCGGGTGCCCTCCGCGCGCATCTGCTCGATGCGGCGGTTGATGTGCCGCTTCTCCATCTTGAACTCGGGGATGCCGTAGCGCAGCAGGCCGCCGATGCGGTCCGCGCGCTCGTAGACGGCGACGGTGTGGCCGGCCCGGGTGAGCTGCTGGGCGGCGGCCAGGCCCGCGGGGCCCGAGCCGATGACGGCGACGGTCTTGCCGGACAGGCGCTCGGGGATCTGCGGGGCGACGTCCCCGGTCTCCCACGCCTTGTCGATGATCGAGACCTCGACGTTCTTGATGGTGACCGGCGGCTGGTTGATGCCGAGCACGCACGCCGACTCGCACGGGGCCGGGCACAGGCGGCCGGTGAACTCCGGGAAGTTGTTGGTGGCGTGCAGGCGTTCCTGCGCCGCCGCCCAGTCCTCGCGGTAGGCGTAGTCGTTCCACTCGGGGATCAGGTTCCCGAGCGGGCAGCCGTTGTGGCAGAACGGGATGCCGCAGTCCATGCACCGGCTGGCCTGCTTGCTGATGATCGGCAGCAGGGAGCCGGGGACGTAGACCTCGTTCCAGTCCTTGACGCGTTCCTCGACGGGCCGGGTCTTGGCGACCTCGCGCCCGTGGTTCAGGAAGCCCTTGGGATCAGCCATTGGTCGCCGCCTCCATCATCTTCTCGGTGATCTCGGTCTCGGAGAGACCGGCTCGCTCGGCGGCGTCCTTGGCGGCGAGCACTGCCTTGTACGTACGGGGAATGATCTTGCTGAAGCGCTCCGCGGCGGCCGGCCAGTCGGCGAGCAGCTTCTGGGCGACCGTGGACCCGGTCTCCTCGGCGTGGCGGCGCACGACGTCGTGCAGCCACTCCTTGTCCGTGTCGTCCGGCGTCTCGACGGCGTCGAGGTTGCCGGCGTTGACGTTGTCCCGGTCGAGGTCGATCACGTAGGCGACGCCGCCGGACATGCCGGCCGCGAAGTTGCGCCCGGTCTCGCCGAGGACGACCGCGTGGCCGCCGGTCATGTACTCGCAGCCGTGGTCGCCGACGCCCTCGGAGACGACGAGCGCGCCGGAGTTGCGGACGCAGAAGCGCTCGCCGACCTTGCCGCGCAGGAACATCTCGCCGCCGGTGGCGCCGTAGCCGATGGTGTTGCCGGCGATGACGCTGTACTCGGCGAGGTGGTCGGCGCCCCGGTCGGGGCGGACGACGATCCGGCCGCCGGACAGGCCCTTGCCGACGTAGTCGTTGGCGTCGCCCTCCAGGCGCAGCGTGACGCCGCGGGGGACGAAGGCGCCGAAGGACTGGCCGGCGGAGCCGGTGAAGGTGATGTCGATGGTGTCGTCGGGCAGGCCCGCGCCGCCGAACTTCTTGGTCACCTCGTGGCCGAGCATGGTGCCGACCGTGCGGTTGATGTTGCGGATGGCGACCTGGGCGCGCACCGGTGCGGCGTCGGTGGCGTCCGTGGCGCCCAGCGCGTCCGAGGCGAGCTTGATCAGCTGGTTGTCGAGGGCCTTCTCCAGGCCGTGGTCCTGGCCGACGGCCCGGTGGCGCACGGCGCCCTCGGGCAGTTCGGGCACGTGGAAGAGCGGGGCCAGGTCGAGGCCCTGCGCCTTCCAGTGGTTCACGGCGCGGGTGACGTCGAGGGCCTCGGCGTGGCCGACGGCCTCCTCGATGGAGCGGAAGCCCAGCTCGGCGAGGATCTCGCGGACCTCTTCGGCGATGAACTTGAAGAAGTTCACGATGTACTCGGCCTTGCCGGAGAACCGCTCGCGCAGCACCGGGTTCTGGGTGGCGATGCCGACGGGGCAGGTGTCCAGGTGGCAGACGCGCATCATGACGCAGCCGGAGACGACGAGCGGCGCGGTCGCGAAACCGAACTCCTCGGCGCCGAGCAGTGCGGCGATGACGACGTCGCGGCCGGTCTTGAGCTGGCCGTCGGTCTGGACGACGATCCGGTCGCGCAGGCCGTTGAGCAGCAGGGTCTGCTGGGTCTCGGCGAGGCCGAGCTCCCAGGGGCCGCCCGCGTGCTTGAGCGAGGTGAGCGGGGAGGCGCCGGTGCCGCCGTCGTGGCCGGAGATCAGCACGACGTCCGCGTGCGCCTTCGACACACCGGCGGCGACCGTGCCGACGCCGACCTCGGAGACCAGCTTGACGTGAATGCGCGCCTGGGGGTTGGCGTTCTTCAGGTCGTGGATCAGCTGGGCGAGGTCCTCGATGGAGTAGATGTCGTGGTGCGGCGGCGGGGAGATGAGCCCCACGCCCGGCGTCGAGTGCCGGGTCTTCGCCACCCACGGGTAGACCTTGTGGCCGGGCAGCTGGCCGCCCTCGCCGGGCTTGGCGCCCTGGGCCATCTTGATCTGGATGTCGTCCGCGTTGACCAGGTACTCGCTGGTGACGCCGAAGCGGCCGGAGGCGACCTGCTTGATCGAGGAACGGCGGGCCGGGTCGTACAGGCGCTCCGGGTCCTCGCCGCCCTCACCGGTGTTGGACTTGCCGCCCAGCTGGTTCATGGCGATGGCGAGCGTCTCGTGCGCCTCCTGGGAGATGGAGCCGTACGACATGGCGCCGGTGGAGAAGCGCTTGACGATCTCGGAGACGGGCTCGACCTCGTCGACGGGGATCGGCTGCCGGTCGCTCTTGAAGCCGAACAGGCCGCGCAGCGTCATCAGCCGCTCGGACTGCTCGTTCACGCGGTCGGTGTACTTCTTGAAGATGTCGTACTTGCCCGAGCGGGTGGAGTGCTGGAGGCGGAAGACCGTCTCCGGGTCGAACAGGTGCGGCTCGCCCTCGCGGCGCCACTGGTACTCGCCGCCGATCTCCAGCGCCCGGTGCGCGGGCGCGATGCCGCTGGCCGGGTAGGCCTTGGCGTGGCGGGCGGCGACCTCCTGGGCGATCACGTCGATGCCGACGCCGCCGATCTTGGTGGCGGTGCCGTTGAAGTACTTCTCCACGAAGCCCTCGTCGAGGCCGACGGCCTCGAAGACCTGGGCACCGCGGTAGGAGGCGACGGTGGAGATGCCCATCTTGGACATGACCTTCAGGACACCCTTGCCGAGGGCGTAGATCAGGTTGCGGATGGCCTGCTCGGTCTCGATGCCGGGCAGGAAGGTGCCGGCGCGGACCAGGTCCTCGACGGACTCCATCGCCAGGTACGGGTTGACGGCGGCGGCACCGTAGCCGATGAGCAGCGCGACGTGGTGGACCTCGCGGACGTCACCGGCCTCGACCAGCAGGCCCACCTGGGTGCGCTGCTTGGTGCGGATGAGGTGGTGGTGGACGGCCGCGGTGAGCAGCAGCGACGGGATCGGGGCGTGCTCGGCGTCCGAGTGGCGGTCCGACAGGACGATCAGGCGGGCGCCGTTGCCGATGGCGGCGTCGGCCTCGGCGCAGATCTCCTCGATGCGCGCGGCCAGCGCGTCGCCGCCGCCGCTCACCCGGTACAGGCCGGAGAGGGTCGCGGCCTTGAAGCCGGGCATGTCGCCGTCGGCGTTGATGTGGATGAGCTTGGCCAGCTCGTCGTTGTCGATGACCGGGAAGGGCAGGGACACGCTGCGGCAGGAGGCGGCCGTCGGGTCCAGCAGGTTGCCCTGCGGGCCCAGCGAGCTGCGCAGGGAGGTGACCAGTTCCTCGCGGATCGCGTCCAGCGGCGGGTTGGTGACCTGCGCGAAGAGCTGGGTGAAGTAGTCGAAGAGCAGCCGGGGGCGCTCGGACAGCGCGGCGATCGGCGAGTCGGTGCCCATGGAGCCGATCGGCTCGGCGCCGGCCTTGGCCATCGGCGCGAGGATGACGCGCAGCTCCTCCTCGGTGTACCCGAAGGTCTGCTGGCGGCGGGTGACCGAGGCGTGGGTGTGCACGATGTGCTCGCGCTCGGGCAGGTCGGACAGCTCGATCTCGCCGGCCTCGAGCCACTCGGCGTACGGCTTCTCCGCCGCGAGGGCGGCCTTGATCTCGTCGTCCTCGATGATGCGGTGCTCGGCGGTGTCCACGAGGAACATCCGGCCGGGCTGGAGGCGGCCCTTGCGGACGACCTTCGCCGGGTCGATGTCGAGGACGCCGACCTCGGAGCCGAGGACGACGAGGCCGTCGTCGGTCACCCAGTAGCGGCCGGGGCGCAGACCGTTGCGGTCGAGGACGGCGCCGACCTGGGTGCCGTCGGTGAAGGTGACGCAGGCGGGACCGTCCCAGGGCTCCATCATCGTGGAGTGGAACTGGTAGAAGGCGCGCCGGGCCGGGTCCATGGAGTCGTGGTTCTCCCACGCCTCCGGGATCATCATCAGCACGGAGTGCGGCAGCGAGCGCCCGCCGAGGTGCAGCAGCTCCAGGACCTCGTCGAAGGAGGCGGAGTCGGAGGCGTCCGGCGTACAGATCGGGAAGAGCCGCTCCAGGTCCGAGGACGAGCCGTCGTGTCCGTGGTCGGCGGAGCCGAACAGGTCGGAGGCGAGCTGGGACTCGCGGGCGACCATCCAGTTGCGGTTGCCCTTGACCGTGTTGATCTCGCCGTTGTGCGCGACGAAGCGGTACGGGTGGGCGAGCGGCCACGACGGGAAGGTGTTCGTGGAGAAGCGGGAGTGCACGAGCGCGATCGCGGAGGCGAAGCGGCGGTCGGACAGGTCCGGGAAGAAGGGCTCCAGCTGGCCGGTGGTCAGCATGCCCTTGTAGACGATGGTCCGCGCGGACAGCGACGGGAAGTAGACGCCGACCTCGCGCTCGGCGCGCTTGCGCAGCGCGAAGGCACGGCGGTCGAGGGCGATGCCCTGCGAGGCGCCGTCGGTCACGAAGATCTGACGGAAGACCGGCATGGTCGAGCGGGCGGTGGCGCCGAGCATCTGCGGGGCGACCGGGACCTCGCGCCAGCCGAGGACGGTGAGGCCCTCCTCGGCGGCGATCGCCTCGATCCGCGTGGCGGCGTCCTCGGTCCCCTCGACCGGCAGGAAGGCGATGCCGACGGCGTACGCCCCGGCCTCGGGCAGGTCGAATCCGGCCACCTCGCGGAAGAAGGCGTCCGGCACCTGCGAGAGGATGCCCGCGCCGTCGCCCGAGTCGGGCTCGGAGCCGGTGGCACCGCGGTGCTCGAGGTTGCGCAGCACGGTGAGGGCCTGGTCGACCAGGGTGTGGGACGCCTCGCCCGTGAGGGTGGCGACGAAGCCGACGCCGCAGGCGTCGTGCTCGTTGCGGGGGTCGTACATACCCTGCGCAGCAGGGCGAGCATCCATGAAGGACCGGTTCTGGCCATTCGCGGAGTGCTGGGACGGCTGGCGCGGCGTACGCATCGGCTCTCCCGTCGTCGTCAGGTGGCATGGGGCAAGTGCCGAGGGACGACGTTGGCCCTCTGCGTGGGTGCAAAATTTGATGCAGGTTACATGATGGAACGATTCTCGTTAACCGGGATACTCCGTTCCACCATGCGGACATCGAAGGGTCTCGGCGGGGTACCGGATCCCGACGACAGAAGGGGGCGGGGGCCGTGACGAACAGATCGTTGCCCGTCGGCCCGGGGGCGGAGGGGGCGTCGCCGCCCTCTCCGCGCATGCGCGCCGGGCGTCGTTGCCCGCGGCGCTTACGGCTCATGCCCGATGGCCACACACTCGAAACCAGTGAGTAACGACTACTTATGCGGTCTGACGCATAAGTTCGAGCCAGGTCATCCTACGGCCGTTCCGAACAGGCTGCCCAGGGCGTACGTCACACCGGCCGCCGCGCCACCGAGCACGAGCTGGCGCAGTCCGCTGTACCACCAGCTGCGCGCCGTCACCTTGGCCACCACCGCACCGCACAGGAACAGGCCGGCCAGCGCCAGCAGCACGGCGGGCCACAGCGCACCGGCGCCGAGCAGGAAGGGCAGGACGGGCAGCAGGGCGCCCAGGGCGAACGAACCGAACGACGACACGGCCGCGACCAGCGGCGACGGCAGGTCGCCGGGGTCGATGCCCAGCTCCTCGCGGGCGTGTATCTCCAGGGCCTGCTCGGGGTCGCGGGACAGCTGCCGGGCGACCTCGCGGGCGAGGGCGGGCTCGACGCCCCGCGCCTCGTAGAGGGCGGCCAGCTCGGCCTCCTCGTCCTGCGGGTGCTTCCTCAGCTCCCGGCGCTCCACGTCCAGCTCGGCCTCGACGAGTTCGCGCTGCGAGGCGACGGAGGTGTACTCGCCGGCGGCCATGGAGAAGGCGCCGGCGGCGAGGCCGGCGAGGCCGCTGAGCACGATGGTCTGCTGGCCGGCCGCCCCGCCGGCGACGCCGGTCATCAGGGCGAGGTTGGAGACCAGGCCGTCCATGGCGCCGAAGACGGCGGGGCGCAGCCAGCCGCCGTTCACGTCGCGGTGCGTGTGGTTGTCGCGGTGCGCCTCGTGCAGCGACGCCTCGGTCTCGATGATGGCCACGGGTCCCCCAGCAGGTCTTTTTGGACGAGTTCTACTTTTCGACAACACCGAATGTACGCCGGTCATTTCCGCCTCGCCAGCAAGGAAAGGCTGTGCTTACCTGCGCTTTTGCCCTCCGGCGCTCATCCGTGATCTTGACTGCACATATGTCGACCGGGTGACGCTGGGCCGTGTGAGGCTGCGCGGCGAGCCGGACCGGGGACAGTTCCGCAAAGGGCTGTGCGCCTCTTCGGGCGCCGCCTGAGAGGAGAGGCCGCATGGCATCCACCGCCTGCATTCCCTCGGCCCCCGCCCCGGGGGACGCCGCCGGGCTCCGCGACCGGGCGCGCGGCGCGTTGCTCGGTCTGGCCGTCGGGGACGCCCTCGGGGCGCCGGCCGAGAACATGAAGCCCTCCGAGATCCGCGCCCGCTGGGGCCGCATCACGGGATACGTGACGGAGCGGCCGTCCGGCACGGACGACACGGAGTACGCGATCTTCTCGGGGCTGCTGCTGGCCCGGCACGGCTCCGCGCTCACCGCGGCCCACGTGGAGGCGGCCTGGCACGAGTGGATCGCGGACCGGGAGGAGGGCCCGTTCCGGGGCGCGGGCTTCAGCGAGCGCGGCACCCTGGAGAACCTGCGCCGGGGGCTGGCCGCCCCCATCTCCGCCCAGCACCGCCACGCCTGGAGCGACGGGCTGGCCATGCGGGCCGCGCCCCACGGCGTGTTCGCGGCCGGCCGTCCCGCCGAGGCGGCCCGGCTGGTGGCGGTGGACGGCTCGGTCAGCCACGACGGCGAGGGCATCTACGGCGGCCAGGCGGTGGCCGCGGGTGTCGCGGCGGCGATGACGGGGGCCCCGGCCGTCGCGGTCGTGGCCTCGGCCCTGGCCGCCGTCCCGGAGGACTCCTGGACGGCCCGCTGTCTGCGCCGCGCGATGACGGCGGCCCACCTCGGCGAACGCGCGGTCCGCTCCGCGGTGGTCATCGGCGGCTACCCCTGGACCGACCTCGCTCCCGAGGCGGTCGCCCTCGCCTTCGGCGCGTACGCGGCGGCCGACGGGGACTTCACGGACGCGGTGCTCACGGCCGTGAACATGGGCCGCGACGCCGACACCACGGCGGCGGTGGCCGGTGCCCTGGCCGGCGCGGGCCGGGGCGTCTCCGCCATCCCGGCCGAGTGGGCCTCGGCCATCGGCCCGGCCCACGGCACCTGCCT
This sequence comes from Streptomyces sp. JHA26, assembly GCF_002005565.1. Classification (GTDB taxonomy): domain Bacteria; phylum Actinomycetota; class Actinomycetes; order Streptomycetales; family Streptomycetaceae; genus Streptomyces. The sequence continues at coordinate 106,243 of NZ_BDJC01000021.1, forward strand.
GCCGGCGATGGCCGGACACCACGTGCTGGAGATCGCGGACCTGCTGGTGCCGGACGGCCGCCCCCGGGGGGCGATACCGCCGGGCCGGGGACCGCGGACCACTGCGCCCGGGCGCCCGGCGGGCACGTGCGGCGCGACGCCGTACCCGTGCCGGACGCC
>NZ_BDJC01000022.1 GCF_002005565.1 Streptomyces sp. JHA26
GCGGCGGGGGCGGCGCCGCGCGCGACCAGCCGGGGTCCGGCCAGTGCGATCCCGGTGACGGCGCTTCGGGAACGCGTCAGAAGTCCACCGGCCATCGCTGCCTCTCAGCCCGTCTTCCGCGTGCGCGACGCGGACGCAGTCCCCCGGCTCCCACTCCCCGCCGAGCCGGCGGACCGACCGCCGGCGGCACCCTTCGCGGAGGTGTTCTTCGCGGCGGTCTTCTTCGCCCCGGCGGCGGTCTTCTTCGCCCCGGCGGCGGTCTTCTTCGCCCCGGCGGCCTTCGCGGCGGCGGTCTTCCGCGCAGCGGTCCCCGTCGCGGCGGTCCCCGTCGCGGTGGCCTTCTGCGCGGCGGCCCTGGTCGCGGTGGTCTTGCGCGCGGCGGTCCCCGTCGGGGTGGCCTTCGCCGTGACGGCCTTCGCAGCGGCGGACCTGCGCGCGGCGGTCCCGGACGCGGTGCCCTTCTGCGCGGCGGTCCTCGTGGCGGCCGACCTGGTCCCGGTCGTCCCCGCCGCGGCCGACGTGCTGCGCGCCGTCCTCGTCGCGACCGTCTTCGCCGCGGCCGTCTTCGCCGCCGCCGACCTCGCCGCCGCCGACCTGCTCGCGGCCCTCTTCGCCACGGCGCTCTTCCCGGTGTCGCCGGTCTCCGCGGCCGCGCTCCTGGTCGTGGTCCTCCTCGCGGCGTTCCGCTTCGCCGCCGTCGTGGCCGTCGGCGCGCTCCCGTCGGCGGTCGTCGCCCGTGCCGCCCCCGTCTCCTCCCGCGGGGACTGCTGGGGGCGCGGCCGCGTCAGCCACGCCACCGCCGCTCCGGTGAGCGCCACCGGCCACTCCACCAGACCGGCGACGCCCAGCACCCCGGCCCCGGTGTAGACGACCATGCGCCGACCGCGCGGTGACACGGCCCCGATCCTGCCCAGCGCCCCTTCGGCCACCCGGCCGACCGTCCCGGCGCCCGGCACCTTCCGCAGCACCGAGGCGGCCGCGTGCAACGGTCCCGGCAACGTCTGCGCCGACTTCTGCTCAGCCATGACTGTCCTCGCCCTGTGCGAACCGACGAAACCCTGGAACATCACCTTCCGCACATCTCCGGGTTCCCGCACCTCGGGCGGTCATCCCGGCGACGTCGCCCCGCGCGCCAGGGCGATCGCGTGCAGCCTCTCCAGCCGTTCCCGGGAGGTCTCGTCGGCCGGGACGTACGTCACCATGCGGGGCCCGGCCTCCGGCCCCAGCCACAGGTCGGTGTGGTCGACGCTGACGAGGCCCACGTACCGGTTGAGGAACTCCTTGCGCTTGCTGCGGTGGGCGACCACCTCGTACCGGTCCCAGGCCTCCAGGAACTCGGCGGACTCCGCCCGCAGCCGCTTCAGCAGCATCTTCCAGGCGGGCTCGGCGAGGTGACCGGCCATCGTGGTGCGGAACCGGGCGGCCATCAGCCGCTGGGCCTCCTCCAGGTGGACGATGGACGACCGCCACTCGTCGTGGGTGAAGGACAGGATCATGCAGTTGCGGTCCTCGGGCGGCACCGCGTCCAGGTCGCACAGCAGCAGCCCGTAGGTGCGGTTGTGGGCGAGGATGTCGTACCGGCTGTTCTGCACGCACGCCGGGTACGGCTCGAACTGCTCCAGCAGGGCGCGCACCGCCGGTGAGATCGACGGGCAGACCGTCGCGGGCGTCGGGTCGACGGCACCGGCCAGCCGGAAGAGGTGGGCGCGCTCGGTCGGGTCGAGCAGCAGCGCGCGGGCGAGGGCGTCGAGGACCTGCACGGAGACCTGGATGTCACGGGCCTGCTCGAGCCAGGTGTACCAGGTGACGCCGACGGCCGAGAGCTGGGCGACCTCCTCGCGGCGCAGCCCCGGTGTGCGGCGCCGGCGGCCGCGGGGCAGCCCGACCTGCTCGGGGGCGATGCGTTCGCGGCGGCTGCGCAGGAAGGCGGCGAGTTCGTGCCGCCGGACCCGCGACTCCGCCTCCGGGGGCCGCAGTTCCCGGTCCGTCTCCGGGGCGGCCGTCCGGCTCGCCGCCCCCGTGCTCTCCTGGGCCGTCGTCGTCATGTCTCCAGGGTGCCGCCGACCGCATCCTGTTGCCAGGTGTTTCTTCTACCAGGACAAGGAGACTCTGGTACCAGTCTGGAGGGCGCAGCAGTCTCGGTTGCGTGACCGAAACCATCACTTCACGTCCCGTCCGTCCGGCGGCCTCGGCGCCACCCGCGCTCAGCGGCCCCGGCCTGTTCACGGTGCTGCTGGCCGCGGCACTGCCCCTCGTCGACTTCTTCATCGTCAACGTCGCCCTGCCCTCCATCGGCACCGACCTCTCCGCGGGCGAGTCGGTCCTCGAACTCGTCGTCGCCGGGTACGGGGTGGCGTACGCCGTCCTGCTCGTCCTCGGCGGCCGGCTCGGCGACCTGTTCGGCCGGCGGCGGCTGTTCCTGGGCGGCATGGCCGCCTTCGGCCTGACCTCGCTGGCGTGCGGTCTGGCGCCGGACGCCTGGTCGCTGGTGGCGGCGCGGGTGGCGCAGGGCGCCTCGGCGGCCGCGATGCTGCCGCAGGTGCTGGCCACCATCCAGGCGACCACCTCCGGTCCCCGGCGGGCCAGGGCCATGAGCCTGTACGGGGCCACGGCCGGCCTGTCGATGGTGGCCGGCCAGATCCTGGGCGGCGTCCTGGTGGCCGCCGACATCGCGGGCACCGGCTGGCGTTCCGTCTTCCTGGTGAACGTGCCGGTCGTCCTGGTGGGCCTGCTGTTGGCCGCCCGCTCGGTCCCGGAGACCCGTTCGGCGCGTCCGGAGCCGGTGGACGGCCCCGGCACGGTCCTGCTGGCCGTCTCGCTCCTGACCCTGCTGGTCCCGCTCACCGAGGGCCGGGCGGCGGGCTGGCCGCTGTGGACGTGGCTGTCGCTGGCGGCGTTCCCGTTCGCGGCGGCGGCGTTCCACGCGGTGGAGCGCCGGGCGGACCGCGCGGGCCGCACGCCGCTGGTGCCGCCGAGCCTGTTCGCGATCGTCTCGCTGCGGCGCGGGCTGCTGCTGATCGTGCCGTTCTCGATCGGCTTCAGCGGTTTCATGTTCGTCATCGCGGTCGCGCTCCAGCAGGGCGCGGGCCTGGGCCCGGTGGCGGCGGGGACGGCCCTGGTGCCGCTGGCGGCGGTGTTCTTCCTCGTCTCCCTCGCCGGTCCCCGGCTGGTCGCCCGGTACGGCACCCGGGTGGTGCCGGCGGGCGCCGTGCTCCAGGGCGTGGGCCTGGCCCTGATGACGCTGGCCGCCTGGCGTTCCTGGCCGGACCTCGGCCTGGTCGAGCTGATGCCGGGCGCGGCGGTCGCCGGGGCCGGGCAGGCGCTCCAGCTCCCCGTGGTCTTCCGGATCGTCCTGTCGGAGGTTCCGCCCGCCCGTGCGGGGGTCGGCAGCGGCGTCATGATGACGACGCAGCAGTCGTCGCTGGCACTGGGGGTGGCCGCCCTGGGCACGCTGTTCCTGTCCCTGGTGCCGGGCCTGGGCATGCGGGACGCGCTGGTGACGACGCTGCTGGTCCAGTTGGCGACGGTGGTGCTGACGGGGTTGCTGAGCCTGCGCCTGCCGCGGACGATCGGCTGAGGCGGCCGGACGCCGATGAGTTCGGGACACGACCGGAGTCGTCACCGTGAACCGCGACGAACCGGAGGGCCCGCCCATGAACGACACGAGCGCACTGCGCACCACCCTGCGACGGTACGTGGACGACGGCACGGTGCCGGGCGCCGTGGCCCTGGTGGCCCGCGGTGACGACGTGGAGGTGGCGGCCGTCGGCCACGTGGACGCCGACGGCACCGCCCCCATGGCGCGGGACATCCTGTTCCGGATCGCCTCGCTGACCAAGCCGGTCGTCGCGGCGGCGGTCCTGGCGCTGGTGGAGGACGGCCTGTTGCGGCTGGACGACCCGGTGGACGCGTGGCTGCCCGAACTGGCGGATCCGGTGGTGGTGCGCACCCCGTCCGCCGCCGTGGACGACGTGGTCCCCGCGGCCCGTCCGATCACGGTCGAGGACCTGCTCGTCTTCCGGGCGGGCTGGGGCTTCCCGTCGGACTTCTCGCTGCCGGCGGCGCAGGCGCTGTCCGCCCTGCCGGGGCACCCCCTGCGCCCCGCGGAGGTGCCGGAGCCCGGGACCTGGCTGGCGGCCCTGGCGAAGGTGCCGCTGCTCCACCAGCCCGGGGAGGCCTGGCTGTACAACACCTGCTCCGACCTGCAGGGGGTGCTGATCGCCCGGGTCACGGGACGTCCGCTGCCCGAGTTCCTGGCGGAGCGGCTGTTCGAGCCGCTGGGCATGGTGGACACGGCGTTCGAGGTGCCGGCCGCGAAGCGGGACCGCTTCACCACGTTCTACCGGCCCGCCCCTTCCGGTGACGGGACCCTGGAGGTGTCGGACACGCCCGACGGCCAGTGGGGTTCCCTCCCGGTCTTCCCGTCCGGGGCCGGCGGACTGGTCTCGACGGCGGACGACCTGCTGGCCTTCGCCCGCATGCTGCTCGCCGGCGGTACGGCGAACGGCCGCACGGTCCTCTCCCCCGCCTCGGTCCGCGCCATGACCACCGACCACCTCACCGCCGCCCAGCGCGAGGCCGCCCGCCTGTTCCTGGAGGGCCAGGGCTGGGGGTACGGCGGCCAGGTCGACGTGGACCGGACGGAGCCGTGGAACGTGCCGGGCCGCTACGGCTGGGTGGGCGGCAGCGGCACCTCGGCCCACCTGGTCCCCGCCACCGGGACGACGGCGGTCCTGCTCACCCAGGTGGCCATGACGGGCCCGGCCTCGACACCGCTGATGCGCGCCTTCTGGCGGCACGCGGCCGGCGCCTGACGCCCGACGCCCGGCGGCGCGGCACCTGCGACGACGCCGGCGGACGGACCGACGGCCCGCGGAACGCCGAACGCCCGCTCCTCCCCGAACGGGTCGGGGAGGAGCGGGCGCGGGTCCCGGGGTCCGGGGGCGGGGCCCCCGGCACCTCATCGGAGACGGACGATCAGCAGCCGACGAGCCTCGAGGCGAGGTACCCCTCGATCTGGTCCAGCGACACCCGCTCCTGCTTCATGGTGTCCCGCTCGCGCACGGTCACCGCGTTGTCCTCGAGCGTGTCGAAGTCGACGGTGACGCAGAACGGCGTACCGATCTCGTCCTGGCGGCGGTAACGGCGCCCGATCGCACCGGCGTCGTCGAACTCGATGTTCCAGTTCTGCCGCAGCGCCTGGGCGAGGCCCTTGGCCTTGGGCGACAGCTCCGGGTTGCGGGAGAGCGGCAGGACGGCGACCTTCACCGGCGCGAGGCGCGGGTCGAGGCGCAGCACGGTCCGCTTCTCCATCTTGCCCTTGGCGTTGGGCGCCTCGTCCTCGACGAAGGCGTCGAGGAGGAAGGCGAGCATCGCCCGGCCGACACCGGCCGCCGGCTCGATGACGTACGGCGTCCAGCGCTCGCCGGCCTCCTGGTCGAAGTAGGACAGGTCCTGGCCGGACGCCTTGGCGTGCGCGCCGAGGTCGTAGTCGGTGCGGTTGGCGACGCCCTCCAGCTCGCCCCACTCGCTGCCGCCGAACTGGAAGCGGTACTCGATGTCGGCGGTGCGCTTGGAGTAGTGGGAGAGCTTCTCCTTCGGGTGCTCGTACCAGCGCATGTTCTCTTCACGCATGCCGAGGCCGGTGTACCAGTTCCAGCGCTGCTCCATCCAGTACTCCTGCCACTTCTCGTCCTCGCCCGGCTTGACGAAGAACTCCATCTCCATCTGCTCGAACTCGCGGGTGCGGAAGATGAAGTTGCCGGGCGTGATCTCGTTGCGGAAGGACTTGCCCATCTGGGCGATGCCGAACGGCGGCTTGCGGCGCGAGGTGGTCTGCACCTGGGCGAAGTTGGTGAAGATGCCCTGCGCGGTCTCGGGCCGCAGGTAGGCGACGGAGCCGCTGTCCTGGGTCGGGCCGAGGTGGGTGGAGAGCAGGCCGGAGAACTGCTTGGGCTCGGTGAAGGTGCCCTTGTTGCCGCAGTTGGGGCAGTTGAGGTCGGCGAGGCCGTTCTCGGGGGCGTGGCCCTTCTTCTCCTCGTACGCCTCCTCCAGGTGGTCCGCGCGGAACCGCTTGTGGCAGGAAGTGCACTCGGTCAGCGGGTCCGTGAAGGTGGCGACGTGACCGGAGGCGACCCAGACCTCGGGGGCCAGGATCACGGACGAGTCGATACCGACGACGTCCTCGCGCGAGGTGACCATGTAGCGCCACCACTGGCGCTTCAGGTTCTCCTTGAGCTCGACACCCAGCGGACCGTAGTCCCAGGCGGCACGCTGACCGCCGTAGATCTCACTGCAGGGGAATACGAAGCCACGGCGCTTGCTCAGGCTGACGATGGTGTCGATCTTGTCGGCGGCCACGGTGCTCTCTTCATTACGACGACGGGCGACGAAGCGAGATGCTTCCAGAGAATTGCCTCAGGTTACCGGCGCGGGACGCCCCCCGGCCAAATCGGGGGCCGTTCGGGGGCTTGTTGACAACGGTTTCCACATTCGTTGAAAATGACTGTCATGAACGCACGACGACGCCGCATATCCGGCATAGCGGTCACCACGGTCACCGCACTCGGTCTCGGGACCCTTTCGGCCTGCTCCACCGACATCGCGGCGGGCAACACGGACGCGTTCGACGTCGTCGCCTCGTTCTACCCGATGGCCTTCCTCGCCGAGCAGATCGGCGGGGACCACGTGAACGTCACCAGCCTCACCGCCCCCGGCCAGGAGCCGCACGACCTCGAGGTCAGCACCAAGCAGCGGGCCCAGCTGGAGGAGTCGGACGCGGCGCTCTACCTCAAGGGCCTGCAGCCCGCCGTCGACGAGGCCATCACCCAGTCCGGGATCGAGACGAAGATCGACGCGGCCTCCCTGACCTCCCTGGAGGAGCACGGCGACGAGGTCGGCGGCCACACGGACGGGCACGACCACGCCGCCGAGGAGGACGGGCACGGCCACGACCACGGCGAAGAGGGTGGCAAGGACCCCCACGTCTGGCTCGACCCGGTCAAGTACGCCGAGGTCGCCAAGGGCGTCGGCAAGGCCTTCGAGAAGGCCGACCCCGACCACGCCGCCGACTACAAGAAGAACACCGAGGCCCTGGTCAAGAGGCTCGGCGACCTGAACACGGCGTTCGAGACCGGCCTGAAGGACACGAGGACCAAGGTCTTCGTCACCACGCACGCCGCCTTCGGCTACCTCGCCGAGCGCTACGGCCTCACCGAGGAGGCCATCAGCGGCCTCGACCCCGAGTCCGAGCCCAGCGCCGCCCGGATCAAGGACCTCCAGAGGACGGCCGCCGCCGACGGCGTCTCCACCGTCTTCTACGAGACGCTCGTCAGCGACGAGACCGCGAAGACCCTCGCCAAGGACGCGAACCTGAGGACGGACGTCCTCGACCCGGTCGAGGGCATCACCGACGCGTCCCGCGGCGACGACTACTTCCAGGTCATGGAGGCCAACCTGAAGGCCCTGCAGACGGCCCTGGGCGCCGAGTGACCGCCCGGACCGAACAGACCGAACAGACCGACCAACCGGAGGGTGGCATGACCGAGCCCGTCATCGCACTGCGCGGCGTCCGCGCCGACCTCGGTTCGCGCCCCGTCCTGCGCGGCATCGACCTCACCGTGCGCCGCGGCGAGGTCGTCGCCCTGCTCGGCGCGAACGGCTCGGGCAAGTCCACGGCCGTGCGCACGATCATCGGCCAGGTGCCGCCCGTCGCCGGGGAGATCGAGCTGTTCGGCACCCCGCGACGCCGGTTCCGCGCCTGGGCACGCGTGGGCTACGTCCCGCAGCGCACCACGGCCGCGGGCGGCGTGCCCGCCACCGTGACCGAGGTCGTCTCCTCCGGCCGCCTCTCCCGCGCCCGCTTCGGCGTCCTGCGCAAGGCCGACCACGAGGCGGTGCGCCGGGCCCTCGACCTCGTCGGCATGGCCGACCGGGCCAAGGACTCGGTGAACGCCCTCTCCGGCGGCCAGCACCAGCGCGTCCTGATCGCCCGCGCGCTCGCCTCCGAGCCCGAGCTGCTGATCATGGACGAGCCGATGGCGGGCGTCGATCTGGCCAGCCAGGAGGTCCTGGCCGCCACGCTGCGCGAGCAGGTCGCCGCCGGCACCACCGTCCTGCTCGTCCTGCACGAACTGGGCCCCCTGGAGCCCCTGATCGACCGGGCCGTCGTCCTGCGCGACGGCTGCGTCCTGCACGACGGACCGCCCCCGAAGGCCGTCGGCCAGCACGCCCTGCCCGGCCACGACCACGTACACCCGCACGCACCCGCGGGCGCCGAACCGATCCGCACGGGACTGCTGAGCTGATGGAACTCCTGAACTACGCCTTCATGCAACGGGCGCTGCTGGCGGCCGTCCTGGTCGGCATCACCGCCCCCGCCGTCGGCGTCTACCTCGTCCAGCGCCGCCAGGCCCTCATGGGCGACGGCATCGGCCACGTGGCCATGACCGGCGTCGGCCTCGGCTTCCTGCTCTCCTGGTCCCCGGTGTGGATGGCGACCCTGGTCTCCGTCCTCGGCGCCGTCCTCATGGAGCTGATCCGCTGGTACGGCCGCACCCGCGGCGACATCGCCCTCGCCATGCTCTTCTACGGCGGCATGGCCGGCGGCGTGATGTTCATCAACCTCGCGCCGGGCGGCTCCAACGCCAACCTCACCTCGTACCTCTTCGGTTCGCTGTCGACGGTCTCCGAGTCCGACGTGACCGCGATCTGCGTGCTGGCCGCCTTCGTCGTGCTGGTCACCCTCGGCCTGCGCCGCCAGCTGTTCGCGGTCAGCCAGGACGAGGAGTTCGCCCGGGTCACCGGCCTGCCGGTGCGCGCGCTGAACCTGCTGACCGCCGTCACGGCCGCGGTCACGGTGACGGTCGCGATGCGTGTCGTCGGCCTGCTGCTGGTGTCCGCGCTGATGGTGGTCCCGGTGGCCGCCGCCCAGCAGCTCAGCCGCAGCTTCGCCGCGACCTTCGCGATCGCCGTCGCGATCGGCGTGACCGTGACGATCGGCGGCACGGTCACGTCCTACTACCAGGACGTGCCGCCCGGCGCGACGATCGTGCTGCTGACCATCGCCGCGTTCATCGCGCTGACCGCGCTGGCCACACCGCTGGCCCGGCGACGCGCGCGGGCCGCCGCCCTCGCCCGGTCCGCCGCGGATCCCGCAGAGTGCAGGATTCCGGCCTCCCGGGGAGCCGGTGACGAAATCGGCGCCTGACCACTGACAGCCCGGGCTGGCACAATGGCCCCGGCAGTGCAGACATGAGGAGGCCCCCGTGACGACCGCTGGACCGCCCGTGAAGGGCCGCGCCACCCGGCAGCGGGCCGCCGTGGCGGCGGCTCTCCAGGAGGTCGAGGAGTTCCGCAGCGCGCAGGAGCTCCACGACATGCTCAAGCACAAGGGCGACTCGGTGGGGCTCACCACGGTCTACCGCACCCTGCAGTCCCTCGCCGACGCCGGCGAGGTCGACGTCCTGCGCACCGCGGAGGGCGAGTCCGTCTACCGACGCTGCTCCAGCGACGACCACCACCACCACCTGGTGTGCCGGGTCTGCGGCAAGGCGGTCGAGGTCGAGGGCCCCGCGGTGGAGAAGTGGGCGGAGGCCATCGCCGCCGAGCACGGCTACGTCAACGTGGCGCACACGGTGGAGATCTTCGGCACCTGCGCGGACTGCGCGAGTGCCTCCGGCGGCTGAGCCGCCGAGGGCCCGGGGCTTCGGCCCCGGGCCTTTTCCGGCCCGACGGCCTCAGCCCTCCGTGCTCCTGCCCTCCATGGCGAGCAGCTCCTCGTTCGGGATGGCGCCGCCGAAGCGGCGGTCCCGGGAGGCGAACTCCAGGCACGCCCGCCACAGGTCGCGCCGGTCGAAGTCCGGCCACAACACGTCCTGGAAGACCATCTCGGCGTACGCGCTCTGCCAGATCAGGTAGTTCGACGTCCGCTGCTCCCCGCTCGGCCGCAGGAACAGGTCCACGTCCGGCATGTCCGGGTAGTACAGGTACTTCGCGAGCGTCTTCTCGTTCACCTTCGACGGGTCGAGCTTGCCGGCCCGCACGTCCTCGGCGATGGCCTGCGCCGCGTCCGCGATCTCCGCGCGTCCGCCGTAGTTCATGCAGAAGTACAGCGTCAGCCGGTCGTTGTCCTTGGTCTGCTCCTGCGCGACCTGGAGCTCCTTGGCCACCGACTTCCACAGCTTGGGCATCCGCCCCGCCCAGCGCACCCGCACCCCCAGCTCGTCGAGGGTGTCGCGGGACTTGCGGATGAAGTCGCGGTTGAAGTTCATCAGGAAGCGCACCTCCTCCGGCGAGCGCTTCCAGTTCTCGGTGGAGAAGGCGTACAGGGAGATGTTCCCGACGCCGATCTCGATCGCGCCCTGCAGGACGTCCATGACCTGCTCGGCGCCGACCTTGTGCCCCTCGGTGCGCGGCAGCCCGCGCTCCTTGGCCCAGCGCCCGTTGCCGTCCATGACGATCGCCACATGCTCCGGCACCAGCTCACCGAGCTTCGGGGGCCGCGCGCCGGACGGGTGCGGCTCCGGCGTCCTGTACTCCCGGCGCTGACGCCCCAGGAAACCGCGTACGGCCATGTGTCTCTCGTCTCCTCGTGCTCTACCTGTGTCCAGGACTGTCTAGGACTTCTCGACGTACCGCAGGGAACGCAGGCCGCGCTCCAGGTGCCAGTGCAGGTACGCGGACACCAGCCCGCTCCCCTCCCGGACGTACCGCGACTCGCACGCGTCCGCGGTCCCCCAGTCTCCCGTGAGCAGCGCACCGAGCAGTTCCAGGGCCTGCGGCGAGGGTACGACGCTGCCGGGCACCCGGCAGTCGGCGCAGACGGAGCCGCCCGAACCGACCGAGAAGAACCGGTTCGGTCCCGGCATGCCGCACTTCGCGCAGTCGCCGAAGGTCGGCGCGTAGCCGTTCACGGCGAGGGAGCGCAGCAGGAACGCGTCGAGGACGAGGTTCGGCGCGTGCTCGCCCCGGGCGAGGGTCCGCAGCGCGCCGACCAGCAGCAGGTACTGCTGCACGGCCGGCTCGCCCTCGTGGTCCGTGAACCGCTCCGCGGTCTCCAGCATGGCCGTCCCGGCGGTGTACCGGCCGTAGTCGGTGACGATCGCGCCGCCGTACGGCGCGATGGTCTCACTCTGCGTGCACAGCGGCAGCCCGCGCCCGACCAGCTCGCTGCCCTTCGAGAAGAACTGCACGTCCACGTGCGAGAACGGCTCCAGCCGCGCCCCGAACTTCGACTTCGTGCGGCGGACCCCGCGCGCCACGGCGCGTACGCGTCCGTGACCGCGCGTGAGCAAGGTGATGATCCGGTCCGCCTCACCCAGCTTCTGGGTGCGCAGCACGATGCCGTCGTCGCGGAACAGACTCATGGAGTCCATTCTCCCGCATGCCTCAGGGCACCTCGCCCCGGCTTCTGGCGTTGGTGTACGCCGTCGCCGCGCTGAGCCGCTCGGCCGGGGTGGCGTGGCGCACGTCACCCGGTTCGGCGTCCCACTCCCGGCCCCCGCCGTACGGCCGCATCTGGACGTACGGGCCCTCGTGCCCCATGACGATGCCGACCCGGCCGGTGCGGGTGTCGACGGCGTAGGACCCGACCGGCGGCATCATCGCAGCACCGCCGCGAGCCGGCGCGCGGTCTCCACGGAACACCGCCCCAATTCGATGAGCGGACAAGGCGCCTCCCGCGCAAGACTCACCGGGTCGATCCCGAGGGACGGCAGAGCAATTCCGGCCTTCTCGAGTGCTGCGCGCAATTCTTTCACCGCGTCCTCCGCTTCTTCGGCGCAGTGCGCCGAGTGTGTTGGCTCCACCGTGCTCCCCTCACCTTTCCTCTTTCACGCTTCGTCCTCCCAGAATGCCCGCCCACCTCTACACTTGGCAGGAGCCTGTGCACTACAAGTGCAGGTCAGCGCAGGGGGGTTTGGTTATGGCCAATGGTTCGCGGCAGGCCGCCTGGGAGTTCTTCGGCACGGAACTCAAGCGACGCCGGGAGGACGCCGGGATCACCCAAGTGGAGCTGGGCGCACGGGTATTTGTGTCCGGCGGTTACATCGGCCAGTTCGAACAGGCGATTCGCAAACCGCAGTTGGACGTGGCCCAGCGGATCGACGCGGTACTGCAAACCGACGGTATTTTCGAGCGCCTGTGCCGGAAGCTGATCGACGACCCGCGGTATGCGGATTATTTCGCGGCGGTGGCGGAGCTGGAGCGGACGGCTGTGGCCATCCTCGACTTCGAGCCGTCCGTCGTCCCGGGGCTCCTTCAAACACCGGACTACGCGAGAGCACTCACCCTGGCCACCCATCCGTTCGCGACCGACGAGTACGTCGACGACCGAGTCACCGCCCGTGTGGAGCGGTCACGGATTCTGGACGACGCTACAAGGCCGGAGTATTGGGTGGTCGTGCATGAAGCCGTGCTCCGCGTCGCCGTCGGCGGCCCCGAGGTGACGGCGCAGGCCCTGGATCACCTGGCTGCGCTGGCCCGTCAGCGAAAGGTGCTGCTCCAGGTGTTCCCGTTCTCGGCGGGAGCGCCCGCCAACAACGGCTCACTGCGGCTCATGGAGTTCGAGGACGCGCCGCCCACCGCCTATACAGAGACGTCGTTCTCAGGAAGCCTCCTGGACGATCCGGCGGTGGTGAAGCGGGCACGCCGAGCCTACGATCTGCTCAGGGGCGCCGCGCTGTCGCCGGAGGCGTCCCTCGCCCTGGTCCGATCGGCGGCTGAGGACTTCAGACGATGCGTGAGTACGACCTGAGCGGCGCCCGCTGGCGCAGGAGCACCTACAGCAACGGCGACGGCGGCAACTGCGTCGAGGTCGCCGACGGAGTCCCCGGTGTCGTCCCCGTCCGGGACAGCAAGGTGGCCGACGGTCCCGTGGTCCTCGTCGGGCCGGTCGCCTGGGGGGCGTTCGTCAGGGGTCTGGTGGGGTAATCCCCAAGACGTTTCAGGTCGTTGCCCGGATGGGGTGGGCCCCGGTGTTCCGCGAGGCTCGTCGCATGACGCAGCGCAAGCACACCATCCGCAACGCCGCCGTCGTCGGCGTCTCCACCGCCCTGCTGGCCGTCACCTCGCCCGTCACCGCCTCCGTGGCCGCGAGCCCGTCCGAGGGTCTCGACTGGACCACCTGCCAGGGCTCCGGCATCGACCCCCGTCAGCAGTGCGCCACCCTCGACGTGCCGATGGACTACGCCGATCCCGACGGTCCCCGCATCGAGATGGCCGTCTCCCGCATCCCCGCCGAGAAGCCGGACGCCCGGCGCGGGGTCCTGCTCCTGATCCCCGGCGGGCCGGGCGGGTCGAGCCTCAACGGCCCGTCGGGGAAGGGGCAGAAGCTTCCCCAGGAGGTCCGCGACACCCACGACCTCATCGGGTTCGCGCCGCGCGGCCTCGCGCCGTCCACGTCCGTCGACTGCGGGCTGGAGTACCGTGACCTCGCCACCTCCAAGCTCCGGCCCTGGCCCGCTCCGGACGGCTCGATCGACGCGAACCTCGACACCGCCCGGCGCATGGCCGACGCATGCGCCCGCAACGGCGGTGAGCTGATCAAGCACCTCAGCACCGCCGACGAGGCCCGCGACATCGACCGCCTCCGCGCCGCGCTCGGCGAGCGGAGGATCTCCGCGTGGGGAGTGTCGTACGGGACGTACGTCGGAGCGGTGTACGCACAGTTGTTCCCGCACCGCACCGACCGGATCGTGCTGGACAGCAACGACGATCCCGATCCCGGCCGCGTCAACCGCACCTGGCTCGCGGCTCACGAACGGGGAGTCGAGGACACCTTCCCGCACTTCGCCGCGTGGGCGTCGGAGCCCGGCAACCCCGACCGGGTGGCGGAGCGGGCCGCCGACGTACGGCCGCTGTTCCTGCGGCTCGCCGCCCGGCTCGACCGCGAGCCGATCCCGTGGCCCGGGGTCAACCCCGAGGAGCTGAACGGCAACGTGCTGCGGCAGACGATGCTGGACAGCTTCGCCGCCCCCAGCCGCTACCCGACGCTCGCCCGGCTGATGCGGGCCGCGGCCGAGGGCACCGTGCCGCCCGCACCCCAGGCGCCGCCCGAGGCCGTGCTGCAGAACGTCACCGCCGTGGGGTCCGGAGTGCTCTGCAACGACGTGGCCTGGCCCAAGGACGGGGCGGCATACGAGAAGGACGTCGCCGTGAGCCGCGCCAAGTACCCGCTCACCGCCGGGATGCCCCGCAACGCGATGCTCTGCGCGGCCTGGCCGTACCCGCCGCGTGAGGCGCCGGTGCGGATCACCGACCGCGGGCCGTCCAACGTGCTGCTCGTGCAGAACGAGCGGGACGTCAACACCCCGCTCGCCGGCGCCCTGCGGCTGCGCGAGGCGCTCGGCCGGCGCGCCGTCATGGTGACCGTGGACTCCACCGGCCACGACGCCTATCTCGCCAACGGCAACGCCTGCGGAGACGCCACGGTCTCCCGCTTCCTGGCGACGGGCCGGCGGCCGGCCTCCGACGTGCACTGCCGCTAGCAGGTCCGGGCGCAGCGGCGGGCCGGCCAGGGTGTGGACGGCCGTCGGTCCACGGCACCGTGACTTGGGTAGGCCGCCGGGCGTCGAAAGTCAGCCGGTGCCCGGCGTCACCAGGCCCGACTCGTAGGCCACGACGACCAGTTGGGCCCGGTCCCTCGCTCCGAGCTTGCCCATGATGCGGCTGACGTGGGTCTTCGCGGTGAGCGGGCTCAAACCCAGGGTCTCGGCGATCTCGGTGTTGGTGAGGCCCCGGGCGACCAGGGTGAGGACCTGGCGTTCCCGGTCCGTCAGGCAGTCGGGGCCCGGTCCGGGCGCGTCGGGGAGCGCCGGGCTGCGCAGGAAGCGCTCGATCAGGCGGGCCGTCGGGCCGGGTGAGAGGAGGGCGTCGCCCGCGGTCACCGTGCGGATGGCGTCCAGGAGGTCGGCGGGTCTCGTGTCCTTGACCAGGAAGCCGGAGGCACCCGCGCGCAGCGCCTCGACGATGTTCTCGTCGGTGTCGTAGGTGGTGAGGACCAGCACCTTCACGCCTGCCAGGTCCTCGTCGGCGGCGATCAGGCGGGTCGCCTCGATGCCGTCCAGGTCGGGCATGCGTACGTCCATGACGACGAGGTCGGCGCGTTCGCTGCGGGCCAGTTCCACGGCCTCGCGGCCGGTGCCGGCCTCGCCGACGACCTCCATGTCGGGGGCCGACGCCACCAGCAGGGCGAACGCCGCACGGACCAGGTTCTGGTCGTCCGCCAGCAGTACGCGTATCGTCATCCGGCTCGCTCCGGGGTCAGGGTCGTTCGGGGGGTGGCGGGGGTCGGCAGGACGGCCGTCACCTCGAAGCCGTCGGCGTTCCGGCGCGGTCCGGCGTCGAGTGTGCCACCCACGCTGCGGGCCCGCTCGCGCATGCCGACGAGGCCGAAGCCGGGGGTGCCCGCCGGGTCGGGTCCGGTGCCGTCGTCGGTGACGGACAGGCGCAGGGCGCCCGGCTCGGCCCGCACCTCGACGCGGACGGACGGCTCGGGTCCCGCGTGGCGTACGGCGTTGGTCAGCGCCTCCTGCGTGATGCGGTAGACGGCGGCGCCGACCGCGGGCGGGACGTCGTCGGCCTGCACCGACAGGTCCACGGCCGCTCCGGCGAGCCGGGCGCTCTCCGCCAGGTCGGGCAGGCCCCGCAGGCCGGGCAGCGGACCGCGGGCCTCAGGGACGCCGGCGGGGTCCTGGGCCCGCAGGACCTCCAGGGTGGTGCGCAGTTCGCCGCGCGCGGAGCGGCAGGTCTCGGCGATGTCGTCGAGGGCCTTGGCGACGGCCGCGCGGTCCAGGCGCTCGGGGTCGGCGGTCAGGACGTGCGCGGCGACCGAGGTCTGCACGCCGATCAGGGTGATGCTGTGCGCCAGCAGGTCGTGCAGGTCCCGGGCGACGCGCAGGCGTTCCTCGGCGACACGCCGCCGGGCCTCCTCCTCGCGGGTGCGTTCGGCGCGTTCGGCGCGCTCCACGATGGAGGCGACGTACTGGCGGTAGTAGCGGACGTCGATGCCGCAGAAGAGGATGGCGACGATCCAGCCGGAGATGCGGATCAGTTCGAGGGCCTGGTGGGTGTCGACGGTGAGCATGATGCTCACGGACACGGTGAGGACCGCGATGCCGGTGACGACGGTGCGCAGGGGGCGGCCGGTGACGGCGAGCGTGTAGAGCGCCACGTAGGAGGCGGGGCCCGCCGCGCTGTGGTTGTTGTCCAGCGCGTGGTACGGCACGACCAGTGCCATCAACGCCGCGAGGACCAGCAGCGGGTGGCGTCGCCGCCACACGATCGGGACGTGCGCGGCGACCAGCAGCGTCCAGCCCAGGGCGTCCGGGCGACGGCCGTCCTCGGTGAACAGCGCCAGGCAGACGGCGGCCAGGAGGAGGACCCCCGCGAGCACGGCGTCGTTGCGGGTGCCGTGCGGGGCGGTGCGCGGGTCGCGGTTGATCGCGGCGATGATCCGCTCGGCCGGACGGGGACGGGACGCTTCCCGGGTGGTTGCCTGCACGCGTCCATCCTCCGCGACGGGCGCGCCCCTCCGGGAGGGGAGGGACGCGTTCCGCCGACCCGGCGCCTCAGACACCGAGGGGCTCCCGCACCTCGTCGGGCGCGGGCCGGCCGGGCTCGCGGGACAGCCGTCCCGGCCACCACACCCGGCGCCGCAGGGCGACGCTCGCGCTGGTGACCAGGTAGGTGCGGACCAGGAAGGTGTCGAGCAGGACGCCGACCGCGATGACGAAGCCCAGCTCGACCAGCTGGACCAGCGGCATGTTGACGAGCACGGCGAAGGTGGCCGCGAGGACCAGACCGGCCGAGGCGATGACGCCACCGGTGGCGCGCAGCGCGGCCAGGGCCGCCCGGGTGGGTTCGGCTCCCTTCAGGGCCTCCTCGCGCATCCGGTGCATCAGGAAGATGCCGTAGTCGACGCCGAGGGCGACCAGGAAGACGAAGGAGAGCAGGCCGAGCCCGGGGTCGGTGCCCTCGAAGCCGAAGAGGGGGCCGAAGACGAGCCCGCCGACGCCGAGGGCCGCGCCCCACACGGCGACGACGGCGGCGACCAGGATCAGCGGCGCGACCAACGAGCGCAGCAGCACCGTGAGGATCAGCAGCACCGACAGCAGCACGATCGGTACGACGATGGCGGTGTCCCGGGCGTTGGTGTCCTCCAGGTCGATCTGCTCGGCGCTGGGGCCGCCGACGTAGGAGCCGTCGAGTGTGTCGCGCAGGGCTTCGACGGTGGCGGTCTCGGCGGCCGACTGGGGCGGGGCGGAGGCCAGGACGGTCAGCTCCGTCCACCCGCCGCCGCTGCGGCCGGCCTCGGCGCTCTCGACGCCCTCGGTGGCGCGGATTGCGGTGAGCGCGGCCTCGGCGCGGTCGGTGGGGGCGATGACGCTGATCGGCTGGCTGCCGCGCTCCGGGTAGGCGTCGGCGAGGGTCTCCATCGCGGCGATCGCGTCGGGGCGGGTGGTGAAGGTGTCCTCCTGTTTGAGGTTGCCGGGCAGGGCGAACGCGCCGAGCGCGAGCGCGCCGAGCAGGACGGCGCCGCCCACCAGGACGGTGCGGGGCCGGCGTTCGGCGGAGCCGCCCATCGCGGCGAACAGCGACCTGCGGGCCTTGGGGCTGCTGCCGTAGCGGGGCACGAGCGGCCAGAAGACGCGGCGGCCGAGCAGGACGAGGAGCGCGGGCAGCAGGGTCAGCATGGCGGCCAGCGCGCACAGCACGCCGACGGTGCCGAGGGGGCCCATGCCGCGGCTGGAGTTGAGGTCGGCGGCGAGCAGGCACAGCAGTCCGGCGGCGACGGTGCCGGAGGAGGCGAGCACGGCGGGGCCGCAGCCGCGCAGGGCGGCGAGCATCGCGTCGTACGGCCGCTCGATACGGCGCAGTTCCTCGCGGTAGCGGGAGACCAGCAGCAGCGCGTAGTCGGTGCCGACACCGAAGACGAGGATGGTCATGATGCCGCTGGACTGGCCGGAGACGGCGGTGCCGAAGGTCTGGTTGAGGCCGTAGGCGACGCCCATGGAGAGGTAGTCGGCGAGTCCGGCGACGGCGAGCGGGACGAGCCAGAGGAAGGGGCTGCGGTAGATGAGGATCAGGAGGAGGGCGACGACCCCGGCGGTGGTGTAGAGCAGGGGGCCGTCGAGGGAGTCGTAGACCTCGGAGGCGTCGGTGGCGAGCGCGCCGGAGCCGCCGACCTTCACGCTGAGCCCGTCGCCGCCCCGGGCGATGTCCCGTACGTCGTTGACGAGCGCGTCGCGGGCCTTCTCGTCGGTGCCGGGCTCGGTGGAGGCGACCGGGTACATGAGGGTGGTGCCGTCCTGGGACGGGATGCCCGTCGGGCGGGCGGTGAGTTCGTGCGCGGCGGCGATCTCGGCAACCTGCCGGGCGGCGGTGGTGCGGTCGGCGGCGGTCAGTCCGGCGTCGCGGTGGTAGACGAGGACCATCTCGGTGGTCTCGCCGCCCGGCAACTGCTCCTGGATCTTGGCGACCTGCGTCGAGTCGGCGCTGGCCGGCAGGTAGTCGACGGCCCGGTCGCGCTGCACGTCGCCGAGTTTCGCCGCGAACGGCGCGGCGATCGCCAGTACGGCGATCCACAGTCCGAGCACCAGCCACGGCACGGCCCGCCGCCGCCCCGCGCCTGTCTTCTTGGCCCCCATCTGTCGGGCTCCCCTCCGGTGGGTGTCTGGGTCGGTCTCCAGACTCCCGGCGGCGGGGCGCGGGCGCGTCGGACGTGAGGGCGAGCACCGCGCTACTGCCCGGGGAGACGCGGGGCCCGCGTTACTCCCCGGGGAGTACGGCGGCGGTCAGGCCCGGTCGACCATCCAGTTGCCGTCCTCCTCGGCGTCGACCCGCACCTCCAGCTCGCGCAGGCTCATGCTCCCCTCCCAGAGCTCCTTGAAGCGCTTCATCCGGTCCCGTACGTGTTCCTGACGGGCGATGAGCCGTGTCCTGACGTTGACGTCGCGCAGGTCCTGCTCGATCTCGAAGGACACCTCCTCGTCGAAGACGATGAAGTCGTTGGTGGTGCCGCGCTGGAGGTGCGGGGGCAGTTCGGGAAGGACCGCCGCGCGTACCTCGATGTGCCGCAGTTCCTGCTCCTCGCACAGCCGCAGCAGCCGGTCGTCGAGCTCCCGCGCGCTCTCCAGCAGGAACAGCCGGCGCACCGACACGCCGTGTTCGTCGACCGCGTCCTGCTGGGCCTCCAGGTAGCGGCTGGCGGGCTCGCTGTTCCAGAACTCGCGGTCGACGGAGGTGCTGGTGGCGCAGATGGACTGCTCGGCGGCCCGGGTGAGGGCGAGCATCCAGTCGTGGTTCTCGCCCGGGCACTCCGCGGTCAGGTTGGTGAGGTCCGCCATGTAGCCGACGACCCGCGTCATCTCCAGGCGGACGAAGGTGTAGAGGATCGAGGGGCCGGGGGCGAGGACCTCGGCGAAGCTCTTGGCCAGTTCGGGCACGCCCTCGATGCGGGCGCGGTCGAGCGGGGGGTAGGGCTGCTCGGCGCCGTGGCCCGCCTGGACGAGGTGGTTCTCGACGAGCTGCTTCACGTCCTCGGTGTGCCGGACCAGGCCGGTCCGCAGCTCGTCGTCGTACTGGTTCAGGCCGTCGCGCACGGCGGCGGCGTGCTCGGCCAGTGCGGTCTCCACGCGGCGGGTGTGTTCCTCCACCCGCCGGGTGTGCTCCTCCACCAGCAGGTCACGGGTGTGCGGGTCCCTCGCGCGCGGGTCCTCGGTGGGCCGGCCCAGGCCGTGGACGTACTGGACGAGCACCGCGGCGGCGGCGCACAGGGCGGCGGTCGCTAACTGCCGCAGCGGGCCGCTGTCCGGGCTCAGCAGTGCGGTGACGCTCCAGGCCAGGGCGCCGAGGACCAGGCCGGTCAGCAGGCGGCGCGGCCACGGGGACTCCCCCGTCAGGACCGCGGGGCCGGGGACCGCCGGGCCGTCCGTGCGGCCGGGTGCGACGGCCGGGTCGTCGGGCTGGGGTGACTGTGCCGTGCTCATCTCGCTTCTCCCCCCGTTGGGATACGCGTCGGATCGGGGTGCTGCGGGGATGTGCGTGGGAGGTCGTGCCGTCGCTCAGGACGCCGGCTCCACCTCCCGGTGGGCCGAGGGGATCGCGTGCAGCGTCAGCTGGTCGCGGATGCGCTGCACCAGCGTTCGCCACTGGCGGGTGAAGCCGGGCCGCTCCTCCAGCGGGTCCCACAGCGCGGCCAGCTCCTGGGGCACCCGGGCACGCGGCATCCACAGGTGCAGCAGGTGGTGGACGGCGGGGCGCAGGGCCTCGACGACGGCGAGGCCGTGTTCCGGGCCGCCGCCCAGGCGGATGCCGTCGAGCATGCGGACCAGGGTGGTGAGCAGCCAGTCGTGCAGGGCGAGGTCGTCGCACAGGGCGGCGAGGTCGGCGCCGGCGGTGTCCTCGGGCACCCGGAGCAGGACGGTGCGCAGTTCGTCCTCGGCGAGCGTGAACCGTTCGATCGACGGGCCCTCGCCCGGCGGGGCGGGCAGGGCCGCCCAGCGCAGCCGGGTGGGGCGGGACCGCAGGGGCGGCCGGTGGTCGAGGAGGGGGTGGCGCAGCAGCCGGGTGAGCAGCCCGTCGGCGATCAGTCCGGCGTCGAGGTCGCCGTGCCGCCCGCCGCCGAGCACGCCCTGCGCGACCGCCTCGCGGGGCAGCCGGCCGAGCGGTTCGACCACGCCGGGCCGCACCAGGTAGTGGCCCCAGGGCCGGCGCTGGTCGGGTCCGGCGGCGGGGACGCGGAAGTGGGCGGAGACCTGCAGGACGCGGCCCTCGGTGAGCGCGGCCCGCGCGACGACCGTGCCGACCGCGCGGACCCGGGCGCCGTTGGCGCTGGGCAGGGGGCAGTCGACGCCGGTGAGGGTGTCGGGGGAACGCGCGTAGAGGTTGGGGCGTTCGGAGAGCAGGACGCGTTCGTCGGCGCGCAGGCCCAGGAGCTGGGCGGCGGCGCGGATGTCGAGGGCCTGCCGGGTGGGCAGCAGGCAGGTGCGGACCTCTCCGCAGGCGAGCACGGAGTCCGGCGCGTTCTCCCGCGGCGCCATGTCAGAGCCCCGCGTAGTAGACGTAGGAGATGCGGTCGGCGACCGAGTCGGGGACGGTCGTCCGCTCGCCGGCGGACCGTTTGGCCGCCTGGTCCAGCGCGTGCGGGTCGACCTCGATCTGGTCGAGGATCACGCGGACGGCGTGCTCGACGGGCAGGAACCGGGTCGGCAGCACCGAGCAGGTCCGGTAGGCGGCGAACGGGTCGGCGCGGGGGTTGAGCCGCAGCAGCGAGGGCAGTTCGTCCCAGTCGTCGGGGAAGCCGGCGGTGGTGTGCGGCTGGGGGACGAGGACGGCCTCGCCCTGGTTGCGCAGCAGGCCGAGGCGGGCGAGCTGCCACACCGCGGCGAGGAAGGGGCAGGACCAGGTGCGCTGCCCGTCGGCGTCGTCGCTCCACAGCTCGACGTCGAGGAAGACGGAGTGGCGGCGGGCCGCGGTCTCCCGGGGCGGCTGCCAGGGGACGGCGCGCTTCATCGCCTGCGGGGCGCGGGCGACGGGGCTGCGCTCGCCGTTGGCCAGCCAGCCGCTCTGCGCGGCGGGCGGCCGCATGCCGTAGCTGCCGGGCGGCGGCGACTCGACGATGCGGCCGGCCACCGCCTCGGCGACGGGCACCTTGCCGGTGACGGCGCAGCCGGACTCGCGGGCGAGGTAGTCGACGGTCAGCCCCGCACGGTCGGCCTCCTCCAGGAGCATGGGGACGACCTCGGCGGGGGTGGAGAAGCGGGTGAAGTAGTCGTCGACGAGGAAGCAGGTGCTGATCCGGGCGCGCTTGCCGCCGGTGCGGGCGACGGCGGCGGCGCGGGCCGCCTCCGCCCAGGGGCGGACCTGGGTGAAGTGCTCCCGCAGCCGCTCGGGGCCGGCCTCGAAGTCCTCCATGTAGAGGTGACCCAGCTCCAGGGAGAGATGGGCCAGCGGCACCGCCTCGGTGCGCGGCTCGGCGGCGGTCTCGCGGAACCGGGTCTCCGTCACGGCCGCCCCCAGTACGTGTCGTCCGTCAGGCGCCGGGCGATCTCCTCCAGCGCTTCCAGGGTCTCCTTGTTGGCGATCTGGGTGGAGAGCACGTCCTCCTCGGTGATCAGCTGTTCGCGCCACTGGAGTATGGGTTCCAGCGGCACGACGCCGAGGACGACGCTGTCGCCGATGCGGTGCTCGGCGGCGAGCCTGCGCAGCGCCTCGTCGCAGGCCTGCATCCAGGCGGCCTGGGCGGGTGAGCCCTGGGACCACAGCGGCGACTCGGGGTCGGGCACGGCGGCCCGGACGAAGCGGACGGCGGCGTGCAGCGCCTCCTCGTCGTGGCCGCGTTCGACGCCGCCGCGGATGATGCCGTGCTCGGCGTGGACCAGTCCGGAGGCGGCGATCACGTGCTGGCGGGTCCAGCGGTGGAAGACGAGCCAGCGGAAGGGGACGAACTGCATCCGGGGGTGGGCGGTCGCCGCGAGGACCATGTCGACGGCGTAGCTGCGGCCGGCGCTGAGGTCCACGACGATCAGGTCGAACTCGCCGTTGAGACGCAGCAGCAGGTCGATACAGCGTTCGAGGGCGTCCTCGTCGGTGGCGAACTCGCCGCCGCCCGCGTCGCCGGGGAACAGGACCAGCCGGCCGGACTGGTTGGGGCGGGAGCGCAGCAGGGGGTGCTCGGTCTGCCGCCAGACGTCGATCCGGGCGGGCTCGGCGATCTCGCCCTCCAGGTAGGAGTGGAGGCCGCGTTCCTCGGTGCCGCGCATGGCGCCGGGCACGTCGAAGACGGCGGCGGCCGTGGGCGAGCCGAAGTCGAAGTCCACGTAGGCCACGTGGTCTCCGGTGAGGGCGCGCTGGTAGGCCAGGTTGGCGCTGGTCACCGAGCGGCCGGTGCCTCCCTTGTCGGAGGCGGCGAAGACGAGCACGCTCACACCTCCTGTGCTGCGGCGCCCCTGGCCTGGGCCAGGGTGTCGAGTTCCTGAAGGACGGGCAGGGCGAGGGCGAAGGCGGTGGCGGGCCGGTCGTCGACCAGGCTGCGGGCGTGGTCGAGGCGGCTCTCGATGCTGCGCATCGCCCGGGCTCTGCTTCCGTCGGCGGCGGCGGACGCCTCCAGCTGTTCCTTGCCGAACAGGTGGGTGGCCTCGCTGAGCAGTTCGCGGGCCAGTTCGGCTAGTTCGGGGCTGCGGATGGGCTGCTGCTCGTACAGGTTGCGGGCGGCGACGAGGCATTCGGTGACGCGCTCGGTGATGCTCCAGGACATGCGCAGCTCGGCGTCGCGCGCGCCGGGGTAGACGGCCCGGACGTTGTCCCAGAGACCGGCGCCCTCGTCGTCCTCTATCCGCCGGTTCCACAGGTGCTCGAAGGTCTGTTCGGCGAGGCGGAGCAGCCGGTCCTGTGCGCCGACGTTCCGGGAGAGTTCGGCGAGCTGGATGATCCGCTTGAGGAGCTGGGCGGAGAAGTCGGTCATGCGCCACAGGAGGAGCCCGCCGGAGCGCTCGGATCCGGCGAGCGGCATGGTGACGCCGGGGTTGTGCAGTCGGATGGTGGGGTCGTCCCGGGTCATCCGGCTGGTGACGCGGCCGCGGTCGGCCAGGCGTTCCATGATGGCGACGGTGCGGGTGAGGTCGTCGTCGGTGGCCTTCCGGCGGACCAGGTCGTGGACGAGGATGGCGGCGACGGTGAGGGAGAAGTACTCGGACTCCAGCTGCAGGCCGGTGGTCTGCCAGGGCAGGTCCTCCAGGGGCCAGCGTTCGGATCCGAAGCGGGCGATCGCGGACCAGTACTGCTGGCTGAGTTCCCAGCGCAGGCGCAGTGCCTCGGCGAGCTTCTGCTGGTCGGCGTCGAGCAGACCGAGGGTGAGGGTGCGCTCGGAGAACAGGTCCTGGATACCGTCCAGGGCGACGACGGTGAAGTACACGTAGGGCAGCCGGTCGGCGATGCCGTCGGGCTGGCCGGGCACCTGGACGGCCAGGTCGGTGACCTTGGGCGCGTCCTGGACGATGCCCCAGGCCCAGCCGCACTCGAAGAGCTGGCTCTCGTCCCGGATGCCCTCGTCGAACTGGATGCCGCGGGTGAGGCTCTCGATGATCGTGGCGCGCAGGGGACGCAGTCTTCGGGAGAACTGCTGGAGGGCGATCCGGTCGGACTGGCTGCCCTGGCCGATGACCTGGATCAGCCTGCGGCCCTGCTCGGACTCGGCGTCGAAGACGTTGACGGTGAAGGAGCGCAGCAGGCTGATCATGGCGGAGGTCAGCCGGGCGTTCGTGGCCTCGCGCAGCTCGGCGATCGCCTTGAGGATCTCGGGGCGGGTGGTGGTGGTCTCGTAGACCTTGAGGTATCCGAGGGTGGCGAGGCAGAGCGTGACGGACATGGAGTAGGAGTCCACCACGCCCAGCTGGCCCTGCTCGTGGGTGAGCTGCCCCCGGGGGTCGGCCGGTTTGAAGTAGTGCCCGCCGGCGAAGGTGGGGCTGTCGTCCGGTCCGGTGTGGGTGCGCATGAACTGGGTCAGCGCCGTGATCAGGTTGGCGGGGATCTCCAGCCGGGTGCCGACCCTCTCCAGCGCGCGCAGCACGTCGCGTTCGGTGGTGTCGGGCTGGTCGAGGCGGAACGCGGGGACCTCGGTCGCCGGATACAGCAGGCACAGCAGCCGCTCCGCGTCCGCGACGCTGCTCAGTCCGTCGGTGGGCCCCTGGACCAGCTTCCCGTCGTCGAACGAGTGGCGGGCCATGGCCTGCCAGATGTCCAACAGGTGCTGGCGTGGCTTGATCTGCATCCCCGTACCCCTCGTACAGATCTCGTTGCCCTGTGTTCAGACCGTGCGCTCAGACATGGTCCCCGTTCTCACGGGGCGGCAATCTCCGCGTTCCGCTGTCCCAGGGCGAGGAGGATTCCCTCGTGTCCCGGCCGCACCACGTGGTGCAGGTCGTGGATCTCCAGTTCCTTGCAGTAGGGGATCAGGCTCTCCCTGGCCCGGTCCTCGTTCACCCGGTAGGCCGGGTAGCGGTGTTCCCCGACCCGGTATCCGACCGACTCCTTCATGAAGGCGGCGGCGAAGGGTGCTCCCTCGCCGAGCGCGTTCATGAAGCACCGCACGCCCCGTTGGAACTCCTCGGGGCACTCGGACATCGAGTCGGCGACGAAGAACATCGTCCCGATGTCCCAGCGGGTCTGCCCGTCGAGGTCGAAGAGGTTGCCCTGCTCCACCCGGACGATCTCGCTGAACCGGGCCCTCGGCTCCAGGTCGCGGTAGGCCGGGGCCTCCCGGAGCTCCTCCCAGAAGGCGTCCCAGGCCGTGTCGTACCCCTGGGCGGAGGCCTGCCTCTTCAGGTACTCGACGTTCGGGCCGGCGTACTCGAGGAGGAGCACCTTCTCGCACCAGGGGAGCATGGACAGGGCGGGGTAGAGGTTCGCACCGGCACCGACGTCGACACCCCGGACGGCGTCCGGTACGGCCCCCTCGAAGCAGCGGCTGAAGTGGTCGCGCATCAGGCGCACGATCAGCCGGTCGACCTCGAGTGGGGTCCGGTAGTTGTTGTCGACATACACCTCGGGATCGAATTTCGACCAAGGCGCGTCGGCATTGCGGTCCATAGTCACCCTGCCGCGTTCCGTTCGCTTGTGGACAAGACCGCGCGTGCGAGCACGGGTCCTGTGGACGCCGACCGGTGAAGAGGCGTCTCCTTGTTCGCAAGATAGGCCGCCACCATGCATCCGGACAGCCGGGAACCCGCCAGTCCACATCCTTCGGGCGCACGTCAGGCGCACCGTTGCACACCCTAACTCTCCCTTGCACGGCGGGAGTTGGGCGCTCACTCTAGCCAGAAGGAGCACCGGGCCGCCAGCGGGACCGTTCATTCCATCGAGTGCGTCCCGATGCCCGTCGTGTTGACGTCCGCACATCCTGACTGGGGGTGGCATGACCGCCGAACCGCTGGAACGCGCCCTGGACCGCCACGAGCAACTCACGCAGCGGGGGCCGTTCCCGGACGCCCTGCCCCCGGTCCTGCGGACGGCACGGGAGTCCGACCTGCCTGAACTGCGACGACTCGACGAGGAGGTCTTCCAGGAGGTCGCCTATCCGGGCTTCCTGCTGCGCCAGCTCTTCGACATGTACGCGGACCACTTCCTGGTCCTCGACGGCGGCGGGGGCCGGCTGCGCGGCTACGTGCTGGCCGCCACGACGACGCCGGCGCTCGGCCGGGACAGCTGGATCCTCGGCCTGTGCGTGGCCCGGGACCGCCGCCGGAACGGGCTCGGCCGGGAACTGATGACGGAGATCCTGGCCCGGTTGCGCCGGGACGGCGTCGAGCGGGTCCGCCTCACCGTGGAGCCCGCCAACCACGCCGCGATCCTGCTCTACCGCTCCCTCGGTTTCGATCCCGAGGGTCCCGACGCCGGACTGCGCCCGGACTACTTCGGGCCCGGCATGGACCGCCTCGTGCTGTGCCTGGACCTCACCGGGAACCGCTGAGCGGCGTCACGACGGCGTGCCCGCCGACTCCAGCAGTCGGGTCACGTCGTCGGAGCGGAGGGTCAGGGCCGCGCCGACCGTCGCCAGGGCGTCGCGCTCGGCGGGTGTGTAGGGGCCGTCGGCCAGGGCGATGCGGGCACCCTGGAGGAGGATCGACTCGCGGCCGGCGGCGGCGAGGTGCGGGGCCAGCGGGTCCAGCGCCTCGTGGAGCTCTATGGCGAGTCCGGGCACGCAGGGTTCGTCGCGCACCCGCCCGGTGTCCGCCTCGAGCGCCTCGACCAGCGCGCCGAGCCGGTCCTCGGTGCAGTCCTCGAAGCCGGCCGCGCGCACCGCGGCGACCGCCGCCTCCAGGGAGGTGCGGGAGCAGGTGCCGCCCGCGGCGAGCACCGCGAGGGCGACGGTGTGGACGGCGTCGCGGAGCATCGCGGAGAAGCGGGTGGTGGTCGGGTGGTCGAGGACGTCGGTGCCGTAGTGGCGGCGGCAGGCCGCGCACTCGACGGTCGGCGCGGACTCGCCGCGCGGCAGCACGGGCACCCCGAGCAGGGTGAAGCGGCGGCGGCCGGCGAGGCGCTGGTAGTTGCGGTCGCCCCCGCAGCCGGGGCAGAAGAACTCGCCGTCGCCGACGGGTGTCCACGCGGTGCGGGTGCCCAGGACGCGGGGCAGCCGGGCAGCTCGGTCGTCTCGTCCCCGTCCAGGCAGCACGTCGCACCTCCGTAACCGCGCGGCAACATCGCCGCGCTTGCGTGATGTTAGCCACATCACCGACGTGGAGTCAGTACCCCGGAGGAGACCTTTCCGTGACCTACTCGGGGAGATGGCCGGTATACGACGGGGCCCCGCCCGCCGTCCTGCGGCGGGCGGGGCCCCGGTTCACCGATCCGGCTGGTCAGCGAGCCGCCCGGTTGACGGCGGAGACGACCGCCTTCAGCGAGGCGCGCGTGGTGTTCGCGTCGATTCCGATGCCCCACAGGACCTTGTCGCCGATGGCGCACTCGATGTACGAGGCGGCCTGCGCGGAGGCGCCCTCGCTCATCGTGTGCTCCTGGTAGTCCAGCAGGCGTACGTCGACGCCGACGCCCTGCAGCGCGTGGAAGAACGCCGAGATCGGGCCGTTGCCGGTGCCGACCAGGGTGGTCTCCTCGCCGTCGACGGTGGCCTCGACGGTGAGGGTGTCGACGCCGTCGCGGTCGGTCGTGGTCTGGCCGTTCCTGACCTGGATGCGACCCCAGGGGTTCTCGGGGTTGGGCAGGTACTCGTCCTGGAAGACGTCCCAGATCGCGGTCGGCGTGATCTCGCCGCCCTCGGCGTCCGTCTTGGCCTGGATGATCTTCGAGAACTCGATCTGCATCCGGCGCGGCAGGTCCAGCTTGTGGTCGTTCTTCAGGACGTAGGCGATGCCGCCCTTGCCGGACTGGGAGTTGACGCGGATGACGGCCTCGTAGGAGCGGCCGACGTCCTTGGGGTCGATGGGCAGGTACGGGACGGCCCACTCGATGTCGTCGACGGTGACGCCCTTGGCCTTCGCGTCGGCCTCCATGGCGTCGAAGCCCTTCTTGATGGCGTCCTGGTGGGAGCCGGAGAAGGACGTGTAGACCAGGTCGCCCACGTAGGGGTGGCGCGGGTGGACCTCCATCTGGTTGCAGTACTCCCACGTGCGACGGATCTCGTCGATGTCGGAGAAGTCGATCTGCGGGTCGACGCCCTGGGAGAACAGGTTCATGCCCAGGGTGACCAGGTCGACGTTGCCGGTGCGCTCGCCCTGGCCGAACAGGCAGCCCTCGACGCGGTCGGCGCCGGCCATGACCGCCAGCTCGGCCGCCGCGACCGCCGTGCCGCGGTCGTTGTGCGGGTGGGCGGACAGGCAGACGTACTCGCGGCGGGAGAGGTTGCGGTGCATCCACTCGAAGCGGTCCGCGTGCGTGGACGGCGTCGAACGCTCCACCGTGGCGGGCAGGTTGAGGATGATCTCGCGGCCGGGTCCGGGCTGGTAGGTGTCCATCACCGCCTCGCAGACCTCCAGGGCGAAGTCCAGCTCGGTGTCGGTGAAGATCTCGGGGCTGTACTGGTAGCCGAACTCGGTCTCGGGGCCCAGCAGCTTCTCGGCGTACTCCATGACCAGGCGGGTGCCGTCGACCGCGATCTGCTTGATGTCGTCGCGCGAGCCGCGGAAGACGACGCGGCGGAAGACGGGGGCGGTGGCGTTGTACAGGTGGACGGTGGCGCGCTTGGCGCCCTTCAGGGACTCCACCGTGCGCTCGATCAGGTCCTCGCGGGCCTGGGTCAGCACGGAGATGGTGACGTCGTCCGGGATGGCGTCCGGGTCCTCGATGATCGACCGTACGAAGTCGTAGTCGGTCTGGCCGGAGGCCGGGAAGCCGACCTCGATCTCCTTGTAGCCCATCGTGACCAGCAGGTCGAACATCGCGCGCTTGCGGGCGGGCGACATGGGGTCGATCAGTGCCTGGTTGCCGTCGCGCAGGTCGGTGGAGAGCCAGCGGGGGGCGGCGGTGATCCGCCGGTTCGGCCAGGTGCGGTCGGGGATGTCGACCTGCTCGTAGCCTCGGTACTTGGCGGTCGGCATGGGGCTGGGCTGCTGGCGGTTGGCCATGATCGCGTGGGCTCCTCGTGATGTCCGCGGTGTCCGCGTGTCCGGAAGGACGGCCGACGCGCAACACCAAGCACCGCGGGGAGGGAGTCGGCCTCTTACAGGCCCTCGCCGCGGCAGCTAAGGAGAAGCAGCCCGAAACGCATGATGCCCAGCACCTTAGCCGAGCCACGCCGGTCACGCGGGTCCGTATCAGTATGCGGGACCACGGAGGGTATCGGGACAAAAAGTGCCGTATACCACCTCCCGCCGCCCGGCGGGCCCTCTTGGCACCGCATTCCACCGATCACGGTCGCGGGGGGTGACAGGACCGTCACACAGTGCGATGGTTCCGGACATGACGACCAACGGGGGCTTCGAGCCCGTCTTCTGCACCATCGTGCCGCCCCACGTCCTCGACAAGCTGGCCCGGAACGCGGACCCCGTGCTGGCCGGGCCCGCCCGCCGGACCATCCAGCGCGACGCCGCCGAGCGCACCCGCCGCGGTCTGACCACCGTCATCGGCGCCCCCGCCGTGGCTCCCCGCGCGGGCGCCGAGGCCGGCAGGCCCCACCGCACGATCTACGACGCCCGGCACGGCACCGACCTGCCCGGCCGCGAGGTGCGCGGCGAGGGCGACGAGCCCGGGCGGGACGCCACCGTCAACCGCGCCTACGCGGGGCTCGGCGCCACCTTCGAGCTGTTCCTGAAGGCGTACCGGCGCGACTCCATCGACGGCGCGGGGCTGCCGCTGGACGCGACCGTGCACTACGACCGCGAGTACAACAACGCCTTCTGGAACGGCGAGCAGATGGTCTTCGGCGACGGGGACGGGGAGATCTTCCTCGACTTCACCATCCCCGTGGACGTGATCGGCCACGAGCTGGCCCACGGCGTCACGCAGCACACCGCCAACCTGACCTACTACGGCCAGCCCGGCGCGCTGAACGAGTCGGTGTCGGACGTCTTCGGCTCCCTCATCAAGCAGTACTCGCTCGGCCAGAGCGCCGCCGAGGCCGACTGGCTGATCGGCGCCGGCCTGCTCGCCCCGCGCGTGACGGGGGAGGCGCTGCGCTCGATGAAGGCGCCGGGCACGGCGTACGACGACGACGTCCTCGGCAAGGACCCGCAGCCCGCCACGATGGACGACTACGTGCGCACCGGCCGCGACAACGGCGGCGTGCACATCAACTCCGGCATCCCCAACCACGCCTTCTACCTCGTCGCCACGGAACTGGGCGGCCACGCCTGGGAGCGGGCCGGACAGGTCTGGTACGACGTGCTGACCGGCGGCGAGCTGCGCGAGGACGCGTCGTTCGCGGACTTCGCGACGCTGACGGTGAGGGCCGCCCGGGAGCGCTACGGCGACGGGGACGAGCTGGAGGCGGTGCGCAAGGGCTGGGAACAGGTCGGGGTGCACACGCGGTAGTTCCGTACTAGACACGGTCCCATGCGGATTCAGGTGAGTCGCACAGGAGGCTTCGCGGGCATCGAACGCCACGCGGAGATCGACACCGCGGGACGCCCCGACGCGGCCGAGTGGCACGCCCTGGCCGAGCGGGCGCTCGCCGGCGGACGGGACACGCCGCCCGTCGGGGTGCCGGACGGGTTCAGCTACCGGATCACCGTGGACGGCAGGACGGTGTACGCGGCCGATCCCCGGCTGACGGACGAGCAGCGCAGGCTGATCTCGCGGGTCCTGAAGGAGGGCGCGTGACGCCGTCCGCGCGCAAGGGCGTTGACTTCCGTCACCGGGGGTACGGATGATCCGCGCATGGCGACCGCATCGAGCACGGACCCGGTGCCCCGGTTCCCGGACGGCTTCCTGTGGGGCGTGTCCACCTCGGCGCACCAGATCGAGGGCGCGGCCGAGCTGCGCGAGCGGTCGGTGTGGGACGTGTTCACGGACGAGCCGGGACGGGTCAGGGACGGCTCGACGGCGGCGGTGGCCTGCGACCACTACCACCGCTACCGCGAGGACGTGGCGCTGCTCGCCGGCCTGGGCGTGGACGCGTACCGGTTCTCGGTCTCCTGGCCCCGGGTGAACTCCCCCGGCGGTCTCGACTTCTACGACCGCCTGGTCGACGAGCTGTGCGCGGCGGGCGTCCGCCCGGTGCCGACGCTCTTCCACTGGGACCTCCCGGCGGACCTGGACTGGCTCGACCGGGACACGGCGTCCCGGTTCGCGGAGTACGTGTCCGTCGTCGCGGGGCGGCTCGGCGACCGGGTCGGCACCTGGCTCACCCTCAACGAGCCCGCCGAGCACACCCTGCTCGGCCACGCCCTGGGCACGCACGCCCCCGGCCGGGAGCTGCTGTTCGATGCCCTCCCGGTGGCCCACCACCAGCTCCTCGCGCACGGCCTGGCGGTACGGGCCCTGCGCGCGGCCGGCGCGGGCGACGTCGGGATCGCCAACTCGCACAGCCCCGTCCGGCCCGCCTCGGACGAGCCGGCCGACCGGGAGGCGGCGGACTTCTACGACGCCCTGCTGAACCGCCTGTTCGCCGACCCGCTGCTGCTGGGCCGCTACCCGGACGGCCTCGGCGAGCTGATGCCGGGCTCCGCCGCGGGGATCGACGCCGACCTGGAGGTGATCGCCGAGCCGCTGGACCGGTACGGCGTGAACTACTACGCGCCGGCCCGGGTGGGCGCCCCGCGGGGCGAGGCGACCGAGTCCGGCGGTGTGCGCGTCCCGGCCGGGCTGCCCTTCTCGGTGCGCGAGATCGAGGACCGGCCGCTGACGGACTTCGGCTGGCCCGTGGTCCCCGAGGGGCTCACGGAGCTGCTCACCGGCCTGGCCGAGCGCTACGGCGACCGGCTGCCGCCCGTCGTCATCACGGAGAACGGCTGCTCCTACGAGGGCCTCGACGACCGGGACCGCATCGCCTACCTCGACGGTCACGTCCGCGCCCTGCACCGGGCGCTGGAGGCGGGCGTGGACGTGCGCGGCTACTTCGTGTGGTCGCTGCTGGACAACTTCGAGTGGGCGGAGGGCTACGCGCGCCGGTTCGGACTGGTGCACGTGGACTTCGCCACGCGGGCGCGGACGCCCAAGGCGTCGTACCACTGGTTCCGGGACCTGCTCCGCGCCCAGCGGTGAGCGGGGACCGGGTGTACTCCGGCGCCGGTCGGATAAAAGACCTGGGTGCTGTCGGCGCGGAGTCGTACGCTGGAGACAGCAGACACACCCGTCACGCGGCGCACGCCGCAGAGGAGGACGTGCAGGCCTCGAGCGCCGGCCCATGACTCAGACACCCTCAGCTCACACCCCCGCGCAGGGGCAGGCGAGAGCGCAGTTCACCGTCCCCGCCCAGCACCCCATGGTGACCGTTCTGGGATCCGGCGACTCCCTCCTGCGCGTGATCGAGACGGCCTTCCCGGCGGCCGACATCCACGTCCGGGGAAACGAGATCAGCGCGGTCGGCGACGCCCATGAGGTCGCCCTGATCCAGCGCGTGTTCGACGAGATGATGCTGGTGCTGCGCACGGGGCAGCCGATGACGGAGGACGCAGTGGAACGCTCGATCGCCATGCTCAAGGCGAGCGAGAACGGGGAGAGCGAGGGCCAGGAGACCCCGGCCCAGGTGCTCACGCAGAACATCCTGTCCTCGCGCGGCCGCACGATCCGGCCCAAGACGCTGAACCAGAAGCGGTACGTCGACGCGATCGACAAGCACACGATCGTCTTCGGCATCGGTCCGGCGGGCACCGGCAAGACCTACCTGGCGATGGCCAAGGCGGTGCAGGCCCTGCAGTCCAAGCAGGTCAACCGCATCATCCTGACCCGCCCGGCGGTCGAGGCCGGCGAGCGGCTCGGCTTCCTGCCCGGCACGCTCTACGAGAAGATCGACCCGTACCTGCGCCCGCTGTACGACGCGCTGCACGACATGCTCGACCCGGACTCGATCCCGCGGCTGATGGCGGCCGGGACGATCGAGGTCGCGCCGCTGGCGTACATGCGCGGCCGCACGCTCAACGACGCCTTCATCATCCTGGACGAGGCCCAGAACACCAGCCCCGAGCAGATGAAGATGTTCCTGACCCGGCTCGGCTTCGACTCGAAGATCGTGATCACCGGTGACGTGACGCAGGTCGACCTGCCCGGCGGCACGAAGTCGGGTCTGCGGCAGGTGCAGGAGATCCTGGAGGGCGTCGAGGACGTCCACTTCTCCCGGCTGACGTCCCACGACGTCGTCCGGCACAAGCTGGTGGGCCGTATCGTCGACGCGTACGAGCAGTACGACAGCAGGAACGGCACCGAGAACGGCGGCCACAACGGCGGCCGGACACCGAGAAACGGTGCCAAGGCCAAGGGGAAGTAGACCAGCACGACCATGTCGATCGACGTCAACAACGAGTCCGGAACCGAGGTCGACGAGCAGGCGATCCTCGACATCGCCCGCTACGCGCTCGCGCGGATGCGCATCCACCCGCTATCCGAGCTCTCGGTGATCGTCGTGGACGCCGACGCCATGGAGCAGCTGCACATCCAGTGGATGGACCTGCCCGGTCCGACGGACGTCATGTCCTTCCCGATGGACGAGCTGCGTCCGCCGTCGAAGGACGACGACGAGCCGCCGCAGGGGCTGCTCGGCGACATCGTGCTCTGCCCGGAGGTCGCCGAGAAGCAGGGCAAGGAGGCGCCGACGCAGCACTCCATGGACGAGGAGCTCCAGCTGCTCACCGTCCACGGGGTGCTGCACCTGCTCGGCTACGACCACGAGGAGCCCGACGAGAAGGCCGAGATGTTCGGCCTGCAGGCCGCCATCGTGGACGGCTGGCGTGCGGAGAAGGGCCTGACCGGCCCGTCCCCGGCCCCGACCGTCTCATGAGCCTGCCGCTCGTCGCCGGCGCCGTCGCCCTGGTCGTGGTCGCCTGGCTCGCCGCGTGCGCGGAGGCCGGCCTGGCGCGGGTCTCCAGCTTCCGCGCCGAGGAGGCGGTGCGCTCGGGGCGGCGCGGCAGCGCCAGGCTGGCCAAGGTCGCCGCCGACCCGACGCGCTACCTCAACGTGGCGCTGCTGGTCCGCGTCGCCTGCGAGATGGCCGCCGCGGCGCTGGTCACGTACGCCTGCCTGAAGCAGTTCGACGGCACCGGCGAGGCGCTGGTGATCGCCATCGCGGTGATGGTGCTGGTGTCGTACGTGGCCGTCGGGGTCTCCCCGCGCACCATCGGCCGCCAGCACCCGCTGAACACGGCGACGGCGGCGGCGTACGTCCTGGTGCCGCTGGACCGGGTCATGGGTCCGATCCCGTCGCTGCTCATCCTCCTCGGCAACGCGCTCACCCCCGGCAAGGGCTTCCGCCGCGGCCCCTTCGCCTCCGAGGCGGAGCTGCGGGCGCTGGTCGACCTCGCCGAGAAGGAGTCGCTGATCGAGGCCGAGGAGCGCCGCATGGTGCACTCGGTGTTCGAGCTGGGCGACACGCTGGTGCGGGAGGTCATGGTGCCGCGCACCGACCTCGTCGTCATCGAGCGGTACAAGACCATCCGCCAGGCCCTCACCCTCGCCCTGCGCTCCGGTTTCTCCCGGATACCGGTCACCGGGGACAGCGAGGACGACATCGTCGGGATCGTGTACCTGAAGGACCTGGCGCGCAAGACGCACATCAGCCGGGACGCGGAGGGCGACCTGGTGTCCACGGCGATGCGTCCGGCGTTCTTCGTGCCCGACACCAAGAACGCCGGCGACCTGCTGCGCGAGATGCAGAAGGAGCACAACCACGTCGCCGTCGTCATCGACGAGTACGGCGGCACGGCCGGCATCGTCACCATCGAGGACGTCCTCGAGGAGATCGTCGGGGAGATCACCGACGAGTACGACCGTGAGCTGCCGCCGGTCGAGGAGCTGGGCGAGGACCGCTACCGGGTCACCTCCCGCCTGGACATCGGCGACCTCGGCGAGCTGTACGGGCTGGAGGAGTTCGACGACGAGGACGTGGAGACCGTCGGCGGGCTGCTGGCGAAGGCGCTCGGCCGGGTGCCGATCGCCGGGGCCACGTCGGTCGTCGAGCTGCCCGACGGCCGTGGGCTGCGGCTGACGGCGGAGGCCGCCGCGGGCCGCCGGAACAAGATCGTGACGGTGCTGGTGGAGCCGGTGGTCCCGGCGGCGTCGGGTGCCGGGGAGGCGGCGGAGTGACCCCGCAGGAGCTGCGCGCGTTCTGCCTGTCCTTCGATGCGGCCGTGGAGGACTTCCCCTTCGGCCCGGAGACCTCGGTCTTCAAGGTGCTGGGGAAGATGTTCGCGCTCAGCTCGCTGGACGCGCGCCCGCTGACGGTCAACCTCAAGTGCGACCCGGAGGACGCGGTCCGGCTGCGGGCCGAGCACGAGGGTCTGATCGTGCCCGGCTGGCACATGAACAAGCGGCACTGGAACACGGTGACCGCCGACGGCGGGCTCCCGGACCGGGTCGTCCGGGAGCTGGTCGAGGACTCGTACGACCTGGTCGTCGCCGGCCTACCGCGCGCCGACCGGCTCCGCCTCGACCGTCCCTGAGCGGCGGGGGCGCAGTCCGGCCGCGACCAGGGCGGCCGCCGCGAGGACGATCGCCGCGTCCAGGACGAGCACCGTGTGCACGCCGGAGCGCAGGTCCGCGGAGGTGGTGGCCAGCACGCCCAGCAGCGGGATGCCGACGGTGATGCCGACCTGCTGCGTGGAGGTGACCAGGCCGGTCGCCAGGCCCTGCTCCTCGTCGGGGACGCCGGAGGTCACGGTCAGCCCGTAGGAGATGATCGCGCCCAGGTGGCACATGCTGGCCAGGGAGACGGCGGCCGTGGCCAGGACCACCGACCAGCCGCCCTCCCCCAGCGCCAGCAGGGGCAGCCCCAGGGCGCCCTGTCCGGCGAGCGCGCCGACCAGGGTGCGGCGGGCGCCGAAGCGGCCGATGACGCGGGGCGCGTACGTCCCGGCCACCACCGACAGCACGCCCTGCACGCCGAAGACCAGGCCGGTCTCGAAGGCGGTCAGGTGCAGGACCTCCTGGAGGTACAGGGTGAGCACGAAGACCACCGTGGACATCATCGAGAAGGTCACCAGACCGCCCAGGTTGCCCCAGGCCACCGTGCGGCGGCGCAGCATCGGCAGCGAGACCAGCGGCGCCGAGGTGCGGGACTCGACGACCGCGAAGGCGGTCAGGAGCAGCAGGCCCGCGGCGAGGGCGACGAGGACGTCGGTGCGGCCGAAGCCGTGCTCGGCGGCGGTGGTCAGGGCGTAGATCAGGGCGAGCAGGCCGCCGGTGACGGTGACCGCGCCGGGCACGTCGAGACGCGGGCGGTCCGGCGTCCGGGACTCGGGCAGCAGACCGGGGGCGAGGGGCAGCACGACCAGGGCGAACAGGGTCAGCAGGCCCATGGTGGAGCGCCAGCTCAGCAGGTCGGTCAGCACCCCGCCGGCCACCATGCCGACGGTGAACCCGAGCGAGAGCAGGGTGCCGGAGATGCCGAGGGCGCGGTCGCGGGCCGGGCCCTCCGGGAAGGTCGTCGTCAGCAGGGACATGCCGGTCGGCACGATGGCCGCCGCGCCGAGGCCCTGCAGGGCGCGTCCGGTGAGGAAGGAGGCCGGGTCCCAGGCGAGGGTGGCGAGCAGGGAGGCGGCGCCGAAGAGGGCGAGGCCGGCGAGGAAGAGCCGGCGGCGGCCGTAGAGGTCGCCCATGCGGCCGAAGAGCAGCAGGAAGCCGCCGGAGGGCAGCGCGAACGCCGTGACCGCCCACTGGAGGGCGGACTGGTCCATGCCGAGGTCCGCGCCGAGGACGGGCAGGGCGACGTTCAGGACGGAGAAGTCGAGCGCGACCATGAACTGGGCGGCGCAGAGCACGAACAGGACGAGCCGGTCGCGGGCCGAGAGCCGGGGAGCGGCCGGCGTGCCGGCGGGGGCCGGCGGGGTGGAGGTGGAGGTGTCGATCGCCATGGACAAGAGGCTGCGGGCGCCGGAATGATCGTGGGGAGCGGGCAGTTGTCCTGGTGGTGGCACCACCAGCCGGGAACGAGGGGGGAATCGGTACGTGACGGACACCGGGCTCAAGACCCATCGGCGGCGTGAACTGCGGGAGTTCCTGATGAGCCGCCGCGCACGCGTGACGCCGGCCGAGGCGGGACTGCCGGACGGCGGAGGGCGGCGCCGCACACCGGGGCTGCGCCGTGAGGAGGTCGCCGTGCTCGCCGGGGTGGGCGCCTCCTGGTACCAGTGGCTGGAGCAGGGCAGGGACATCTCCGTCTCCCCGCAGGTGCTGGACGCGGTCGGCCGGGTGCTGCGGCTGAGCGACGCCGAACGCCGGCACCTGTACCTGCTGGCCGGGCTGAACCCGCCGGCGCCCGAGGTGGAGCCCGCCCGGCGGGACATGTGCGACGGGCTGCGGCGGCTGATCGACACGTGGATGCCGTACCCGGCGCACATCATGGACCGGTACTACAACTGCGTGATGTACAACGACGCGGCGGCGATCGTGCTGGGCATGCGGCCGGACACCACGCAGAACTGCCTGGTCGACTTCTTCACGGACCCGCTGTACCGGGCCCGTTCGCAGAGCTGGGAGCGCAACGCCCGGACGGTCGTCGCCCAGTTCCGCGCGGCGTGCTCGGCCAGCCCCGACGACGAGGGGTTCCAGGCGGTCCTGGCCCGGTTGCGGGACGGCAGCGAGGACTTCCTGCGGATGTGGGAGGAGCGGGACATCGAGGACGCCGGGCAGATCCGCAAGGAGCTGGAGCATCCGCTGGTCGGGCTGCTGTGCGTGGAGTCGACGGCGCTGAAGGTGCCCGCGCGGCCCGACCTGACGATCGTGCTGCACACGCCGCTGGACGAGGCGAACACCGCGGCGAAGCTGGAGTGGCTGGCCTCGCCCCAGGGGCGGCGCGGGGCGATGTACCCGGTGGCGGGGTGACCGGCGCGGCGCCTCCGTATGCTCTGACCATGACCGACACCACCGACCTCGGCCCCGAGGACCGCAAGATCGTCACCCTGGCCCGTTCCGCCCGGGCCCGCAACGGCGTCCCGGAGGGCGCGGCCGTACGCGACGAGACCGGCCGGACGTACGTCGCCGGGACCGTCGCCCTGGACTCCCTGAAGCTCAGCGCCCTGCGGACGGCGGTGGCGATGGCGGTGGCGTCCGGTGCGACGTCGCTGGAGGCGGCGGCCGTGGTGACCGAGGCGGCGTCGGCGTCGGCCGAGGACCTGGCGGCGGTCCGGGACCTGGGCGGGGCGGGGACGCCGGTGCTGGTCGCCGCGCCCGACGGGACGGTCCGGGACACGGTGGCCGCGGGCTGATCCCCCCGCCTCCCGCCGGTTCGCGCCCGGTGGTGGTACGGCGGGGCTCCGGGGATCAGGGACAATGGGCGCCATGAGCGTGCGTACCCAGTCATCCGAAGAGCCGGCCGAGTCTGTCCACCGGGCCGGCTTCGCCTGCTTCGTGGGCCGCCCCAACGCGGGCAAGTCCACCCTCACGAACGCTCTGGTCGGGCAGAAGGTGGCGATCACCTCCAACCGCCCGCAGACCACCCGGCACACCGTGCGGGGCATCGTGCACCGCCCGGACGCCCAGCTGATCCTGGTGGACACCCCGGGTCTGCACAAGCCGCGCACGCTGCTGGGCGAGCGGCTGAACGACGTCGTGCGCACGACGTGGGCCGAGGTGGACGTCATCGGCTTCTGCCTGCCGGCGAACGAGAAGCTGGGCCCCGGTGACCGCTTCATCGCCAAGGAGCTGGCGGGGATCAGGAAGACCCCGAAGGTCGCGATCGTCACGAAGACGGACCTGGTCGACGGCAAGACGCTGGCCGAGCAGCTCATCGCGATCGACCGGCTCGGGGAGGAGCTGGGCATCACCTGGGCGGAGATCGTCCCGGTGTCGGCCACCGCGAACAAGCAGGTGGACCTCCTCGCCGACCTGCTGACCCCGCTGCTGCCGGAGGGCCCCGCGCTCTACCCGGAGGGTGACCTCACGGACGAGCCGGAGCAGGTCATGGTGGCCGAGCTGATCCGCGAGGCCGCGCTGGAGGGCGTGCGCGACGAGCTGCCGCACTCCATCGCCGTGGTCGTGGAGGAGATGCTCCCGCGCGAGGACCGCCCCGCCGACAAGCCGCTCCTGGACATCCACGCCAACGTCTTCATCGAACGCCCCAGCCAGAAGGGCATCATCATCGGCCCGAAGGGCAAGCGCCTGAAGGACGTCGGCATCAAGTCGCGCAAGCAGATCGAGGCGCTGCTGGGGACCCCGGTCTTCCTCGACCTGCACGTGAAGGTCGCCAAGGACTGGCAGCGGGACCCGAAGCAGCTGCGGCGGCTCGGGTTCTGAGGGGGGCCTCCGGGCCGGGCGGTCAGGTCGGGCGGCGGAAGCCGATCGTCGGGACCGCCCGTCGCAGGGGCCACGGTCTGACCGGTTCGTCCGGGACCAGGTCCGCCAGGAACGCGTACCGGCTCAGGGCCGCCGGGTCCTGCCCCTGCACCGACTGGACCTTGCGCCACCAGGTGGCGATCTCGGACCACCCGGGCGCCGACAGGGAGCCGCCGAACTCCTGGACGGAGAGGGCGGCGGTCAGCCCGGCGAAGGCGAGGCGGTCGGCGAGCGGCCAGCCGGCCAGGGTGCCGGTGACGAACCCGGCGACGAAGACGTCCCCGGCCCCGGTCGGGTCCAGGGCCTCCACGGCGATGGCCGGGACCTCGGCGCTCTCCCCCGTCCGCCGGTCCACCGCGTAGGCGCCGTCCGCGCCGAGGGTGACCACCGCGAGCGGCACGTGCTCGGTCAGGGCGTGCGCGGCGGCGCGCGGGCAGGTGGCGCCCGTGTAGCGCATGGCCTCCTCCGCGTTCGGCAGGAACGCCTCGCAGTGCGCGAGGTCGGCCAGCCCCGCCAGGTCCCAGGCGCCGGTGTCGTCCCAGCCGACGTCGGCGAAGACGCGGGTGCCCCGTGCGGCGGCCTGCGCGATCCACGGGGCGCTCACGCCGGGCGTCAGGGAGGCGACGGCGGCACGCGCGCGGGGCGGGCAGTCGGGGGCCGGTTCCTCGGGCGGCGGCTCGTGGCCGTGGGAGACCATGGTGCGCTCCCCCTCGTACGCCATGGAGACCGTCACCGGCGAGTGCCAGCCGGGCACGGTGCGCGAGGGGGTCAGGTCGATGCCCTCGCCCTGGGCGAGCGCGTCCCAGCAGTAGTCGCCGTAGTGGTCGTCGCCGAAGGCCGCGGCCAGCGAGGTGCGCAGGCCGAGGCGGGCCAGCGCGGTCGCCATGTTGGCCACGCCGCCCGGGCTCGACCCCATCCCGCGGGCCCAGGACTCGGTCCCGCGCACCGGGGCGGAGTCGAGCCCGGTGAAGATGACGTCGAGGAAGACGGTGCCGGTGAGGTACACGTCCCAGGGCGGGTCCTGCGGGGTGCGCAGGGCGG
This sequence comes from Streptomyces sp. JHA26, assembly GCF_002005565.1. Lineage (GTDB taxonomy): Bacteria > Actinomycetota > Actinomycetes > Streptomycetales > Streptomycetaceae > Streptomyces. The sequence goes on from NZ_BDJC01000022.1 coordinate 40,411, forward strand.
CCAGGGGGTCGACCTGCGCGTGCCGGTGCGATCCCTGGTCCTGCGGGTGGCGGTGTGTTCTCTCGTCGGCGGACATGGCGGTCATGACGGTCACGTCGGACGCCGCGGACACGGTGGACGCTGTCACGGTGCGCTCCCTGGCATGGTGCGGATCAGGCCAGTGTGCACCACGGCGCCGACAACGCGGTGGCGTTCGCGCCGTGGCCGTCGGCCTCGCGTCGGCCCCCGGTGCGTCCCGGGGGCGGGGTTCCCGGTCGGTGGTCGCGGTAAGGGAGTGGGCGTCGCCGGCGCTCACCAACGGGGGACGGACGGGGTGACCCACGCCGGGTCGGCGGCCCGCATCGCCGCCGCGTCGTCGCGGTCGCGGAGGGTGCCGTCGTCGTCGAGCCAGCGGCGGTGGAGGAACGCCAGCCTGTCGCGGTCGAGTTCGACGCCGAGGCCGGGGGCGTCGGAGACGGCGACCTCGCCGCCGTCGAAGGCGATCCGCTGCGTGAGCACGTCCTCGGACTGCCAGGGGTAGTGGGAGTCGCAGGCGTGGTGGAGGTTCGGCACGGTGGACGCCACGTGGGTCATGGCGGCGAGGCTGATGCCCAGGTGGGTGTTGGAGTGCATGGAGACGCCGACGCCGAAGGTGCGGCAGACGGCGGCGAGCTGCTGGGTGTTGCGCAGTCCGCCCCAGTAGTGGTGGTCGGAGAGCACGACCTGGACGGCGCCCTCGGTGAACGCCTCCCGGATCTCGGCGAACGTCGTCACGCACATGTTGGTGGCGAGCGGCACGCCGGTCCTCGCGGCGACCTCGGCCATCGCCGGGGTGCCCAGCGCGGGGTCCTCCAGGTACTCCAGGACGTCCCCGAGCTCCGCCGCGACCTTCAGCGAGGTCTCCACGGACCAGGCGCCGTTGGGGTCCAGGCGCAGGGGGTGCCCGGGGAAGGCCTCGGCGAGGGCCCTGATCGCGGCGATCTCCTCCTCGGGCGGGAAGACGCCGCCCTTGAGCTTGAAGGAGGTGAAGCCGTACCGCTCGGTGAAGGCGCGGGCCTGCGCGACGACGCCGGCCGGGTCGAGGGCGGCGCCCCAGTCGTCCTTCTCGCACGCCACGCCCTCGGGGTGGTCCGCCCACTTGTAGAACAGGTAGGCGCTGTACTCGACGGCGTCGCGGACCTTGCCGCCCAGCAGCGCGTGCACGGGCAGGCCGAGCGCCTTGCCGAGGGCGTCGAGACAGGCGACCTCGAAGCCGGAGACGACGGACAGGCGCAGCTTGTCGGCGGTCTGGACGCCGCGCAGCCCGCCGACGTCGACCCGCCCGGAGACCCGGGAGGAGTCGACGGCGACCTCGTCGGCGAGGGGGAACAGGCCGTTGAGGTCGCTCACCTGACGCCCGACCAGCTTGTCGGCGAAGGGGCGGGCCAGTTCCAGGTACTTGGTGTCGCCGTAGGTCTCGCCGACGCCGGTGATCCCGTCGGCGGTCTCCACCTCGACGATCAGGCGGGGAGTGTACGGCTGGTGCACGCCCTGGGTGTTGAGCAGCGGCGGGTCGGCGACGAGGATCGGCGTCAGGCGGACGGCGGTGACGGTGAGGTCGCGGGTCACGGTGCGGCTCCTGCGGGGTCGGGTCCGGCGGTGAGCGGGGTCTTCGGTGCGGTCGGTCCGGCGGCGGGGGCGGTGGGCGGGGCGCGGCCGTCACGGGTGGGCGCCGGAATCCACACCCACCACCCCTGTCCCCGTATGCAGACGTCATCCACGTATGAAGATGGAGATTAGGGAGGTGGACGGCGGGCGTCAATGGGGCGACGTCCGTCTACGATCGGCGCATGTCGGAGACGGGGGGCGCCGCGGGCGGCGTCCGCGAGGTGAAGTCGGCGGCGCGCACGGTCGAGCTGCTGGAGGTGCTGGCCGCGCGCGGGGACCGCCCGGCCCGGCTCCAGGAACTGGCGGACGAGCTGGACGTGCCGCGCAGCTCGATGTACGCGCTGCTGCAGACCCTGATCTCGCGGGGCTGGGTGCGCACCGACGTCACCGGCTCGCTGTACGGCATCGGCATCCGCGCCCTGCTCACCGGCACCGGCTACCTCGACTCCGACCCCCGCGTGCGGGCGGTGCGGCCGTATCTCGACGAGGCGTCCGAGGCGCTGGGCGAGACGATCCACCTGGGGCGGCTCGACGGGCGCGACGTGGCCTACCTGGCGACCCGGGAGTCGCACGAGTACCTGCGCACCATCAGCAGGGTGGGGCGCCGGCTGCCCGCCCACGCGGGCGCCCTCGGCAAGGCGCTGCTGGCGGAACGCCCGGACGCGGAGCTGCCCGAGGGCCCGTACGAGGCGCTGACCCCGAACACGCACACCGACCGGGACTCCCTGGCGGCCGACCTCGCCCGGGTCCGGGAGCGCGGTTACTCCGTCGACCGCGAGGAGAGCGTGACGGGGATCGTCGGCTTCGGCTTCGCGCTGCGTCACGAGGTCCCGGCCCTGGACGCGATCAGCTGCTCGGTGCCGCTGGCCCGCCTGACGCCGGCTCACGAGGCGCGGATCGTCGCGGTGATGAGGGAGATCCGGGCCAAGGCGGAGGCGACGATTCCGACCGGGGGCAGCTCCGTCCACTGGCGGTGACGGCCGCTTCTACCCAGGCTTCGGGACGCCAAACACCCATGTGATCCAGATCACACCCCCTCGCCTGTTTTCCGCCTCCTCGCGCTTGATACAAATTGCGCGCGCGTTCCTGTCCGTCGACGGTCGTCGCCCCCTTCCCTTCCCCCCTTCCTTCCGCATGCCCTGGGAACGCCCGTGTTCGCCCCCCGCACCACCCCCTGGCCCCTCGTCGCCCTTTTCACGGCCGGGTACCTTCCTCCCTACCTGCTGCCCACCACCGTCGGCAGACTGGACACCGGTCTGCCGCTGACCGCCACGCAGGCGGGCGCCGTCGGCAGTGCGCTGCTGCTGAGTTCGGCGACGGCGGGCCTGCTGCTCGCCTCCCGGGTACAGCGGATCGGCGCCCGGACGCTGGCCCGGTTCGGGCTGGTCCTGGCCGTCGTCGGCTACGGTTCCGCCGCGCTCGCCACCGCCGTCCCGGCCGTCGTCGCCGGCGCGGTCCTCGGCGGCTTCGGTTCGGGCACCGCCACCACGGTCGCCGCCACCCGGATCGCCGCCGAGCGTGACCCCCACCGGGCCTCCACCATGGGCCTGCTGGCCGTGTCCGCGCTGGCCGGCGCGGTGTACCTGACGGTGCCGCACCTGGGCCGGGCGCACGGCCTGCCGCTGGCCGCGATCGCGCTGACCGCCCTCGCGGTGTGGCCGCTGACCGGCCGGCTGCCGGGCGGGACGGCCGCGTCGCCGGCCTCGCGCGACGCGGACCCCGCCACCCCGCTTCCCCGCCGCCGCTCCGGAACGGTCCTCGCCGCCACCGTGATGTGCTGGTCCCTCGCGCAGAACTCCCTGTGGGGCGTCAGCGGCCGGATCGGGCTGACGCAGGCCGGACTCGGCGACGCCGCCCTCGGGGTCGTCTTCGCCGTCGCCCTGGGCGCGGGACTGGTCGGCGTCCTGGCGGCCGGCGCGCTCGGGTCGCGGCTGGGACGGGCGATGCCCGTCGGCGGGGGCACGGTGCTGATCGCGGGCTGCATCGCGGTGAGCGCGTCCGCGACCACCCCCGCGACGTTCGCGACCGGCGAGATCGCCTGGAACACCGTGTACCCGGTCGTGCTGTCGTACCTGATCGGCCTCGCCGCCTCGCTCGACCCGCGCGGCCGGTGGGCGGTGCTCGTCGGGTCGGCGTCCTCGCTGGGCACGGCGGCCGGTCCGCTGACCGGCAGTGCGCTGTCGGCGCAGGCCGGTTACGCGGGCATGGGCCTGGTCCTCGGCGCCGGACTGCTCCTGGCCGCCGTGCCGATGACGGCCGTCGCCCTGCACACGGGCGGACGCCCGCTGCTGCCCGGCGCGATCCGCCGCCGCGGCGGCACCCCGGCCGCCCTGGTCGCCGCCGCCACCGGCACGCCCAGCGGCTCCGTGCCCGAGGTCGGCGCCCCGGAACAGCCGGTCGTGGAGATCGACGTGGACGCACCGGCCGTGCCGGTGCGGCGCGCCTACGACACGGCGGGACCCCGGGCGGCCGCGTCCGCACCGGGGGCCGGGACCGACTGAGCCCTACGCCGTCGGGAACGCGTACGCCTCCACCTCGGCCAGGTACCGCGCCCGCAGCTCCTCGTCGTCCTCCAGGAAGGAGGCGAGGAAGGAGTTGCGGGCCAGCTCCCGCAGCCGCTCCTCGGTGAGGCCGAGCGCGGCGCGCACGGCGTCGACGTTGTCGCCCGCGTAGCCGCCGAAGTAGGCGGGGTCGTCGGAGTTGACCGTGCACATCAGCCCGGCGTCCAGCATCGCGGGCAGCGGGTGGTCGGCGAGGGTGTCGACCGTGCGCAGCCGTACGTTGGACAGCGGGCACAGGGTCAGCGGGACGCGGTCGCGCACCAGCCGCTCGACCAGCGCCGGGTCCTCCATCGAGCGCAGACCGTGGTCGATCCGCTCGACGCCCAGCACGTCCAGGGCCTCGGTGACGTACTCCGGCGGCCCCTCCTCGCCCGCGTGCGCGACGCGGCGCAGCCCGAGGGCGGCGGCGGCCTCGTACACCTCGCGGAACTTCACCGGCGGGTGGCCGACCTCGGCGGAGTCCAGGCCGACGCCGGTGATGCGGTCCAGGTACGGCTTCGCGGCGTCGAGGGTCGCGAGGGCCGACTCGGCGGACTCGTCGCGCAGGAAGCACATGATCAGCCGGGTGGAGACGCCGTGCTTCTCCCGGCTGCGGCCCAGCGCCCGCCACAGGCCCTCCACGACCGTGCCCATCTCCACGCCCCGGGCGAGGTGCGCCTGCGGGTCGAAGAAGATCTCCGCGTGCCGTACGCCCTGCGCGGCGGCGCGGGCCAGGTAGGCGTCGGCCAGGTCCTCGAAGTCCCGCTCGGTGCGCAGGACGGCCATGAGCTCGTAGTACAGGTCCAGGAAGGACTGGAGGTCCTCGAAGCGGTACGCCTCGCGCAGGGCGTCCGTGTCCGCGTAGGGCAGGGCCACACCGTTGCGGGCGGCCAGCTCGAAGGCCAGCTCCGGCTCCAGGGTGCCTTCGATGTGGAGGTGCAGTTCAGCTATGGGCAGAGGCATCAGAGCATCGTACGGCGATGTCACCGACGTTTCGGAACCGGGACGCGCATCAGGTCCCGGGCCACGGTCAGCTCCCCCTCGTACCCGGCGGCCCTCGCCTGCCGCTCGAACTCCTCGGGGTCGGAGTAGCGCTGGCTGAAGTGGGTCAGGACGAGGTGGCGCACGCCCGCCTCCCGGGCGGCCCGCGCCGCCTGGCCGGCGGTGAGGTGGCCGTGGTCGGCGGCGAGCTCCTCGTCCTCGTCGAGGAACGTCGACTCGATGACCAGCAGGTCGCAGCCCTCGGCGAGCTCGTGCACCCCCGCGCACAGCCGGGTGTCCATGACGAACGCGAACCGCTGGCCGCGGCGGACCTCGCTGACCTCGTCCAGCGGGACGCCGTTCAGCGAGCCCTCGCGCCGGATGCGGCCCACGTCGGGGCCCTCGATGCCGTGCGCGGCCAGCCGTTCGGGCAGCATGCGCAGGCCGTCGGGCTCGGTGATCCGGTAGCCGTACGACTCGACGGGGTGCGAGAGCCGGCGGGCCTCCAGCGTGTAGGCGCCGGTGACCGCGAGGGGTCCGTCCACGTCGACCGGCGCCTCGGTGAGGGCGACCGTCTCGCGGTAGGCGGTGGCGTACCGCAGGCGGTCGAAGAAGTGCTGCCCGGAGCGCGGGTAGTGGGCGGTGACCTCGTGCGGGACCCGGTCCAGGTTGACGCGCTGGATCACGCCGGCCAGGCCGAGGCTGTGGTCGCCGTGGAAGTGCGTGACGCAGATCCGGTTCAGGTCGTGGGCGGCGACCCCGGCGCGCAGCATCTGGCGCTGCGTGCCCTCGCCGGGGTCGAACAGGATGCCCTCGCCGTCCCAGCGCAGCAGGTAGCCGTTGTGGTTGCGGTGCCGGGTCGGGACCTGGCTGGCGGTGCCGAGGACGACGAGCTCACGTACGGACACGGTGCCTGTCCGGGCCTATCCGGGGGGCCATGCGAGGCCCCGGCCGCCGAGGACGTGGGCGTGGGTGTGCCACACGGTCTGGCCGGCGCCGCTGCCGGTGTTGAAGACGACGCGGTAGCTGTCCAGCTTCTCGTCGTCGGCGACGGCCTGGGTCTCGCGCAGGACGTCCGCGGCGACCTCCGGAGCACCGGCGGCGAGGGCGGCGGCGTCGCGGTAGTGGGCCTTGGGGATCACCAGGACGTGGGTGGGCGCCTGGGGGTTTATGTCGCGGAACGCGACGGTGGTGTCCGTCTCGCGGACGATCGTCGCGGGGATCTGACCCGCGACGATCTTGCAGAACAGGCAGTCGTCCTGTGGCTCGCCGGGCATGGGCGCTCCTTACGGTGGTGATCTTCTGGGGGCATCGTAGCGAGCCCGGGTGCGTGGGGCGCCGCGCGCCGGGGTGGCCGCCGGTGGGTTGCCCGCCCGCGCGTGCGGGGCGCGGGGGCCTCCCCCGGAGGGAGTACCCCCGGCGCCCGCCCTCCCCCACGCTCGCGCGGGGGACCCCCTCGCCCCCGGGGGTGCCCGCCGGGCCGCTCGGGCGCCGGGGGAGGCACGACCGTCCGCAGCCGGTCGGCCGTGGCTACGGAAGGCTCGGCGGTGTCTTCGCCGGGGTCTCCTCCAGCGCCTCCAGGGCCAGCCGGATCGCCTCGTCCAGCTGGGGGTCGCGGCCCGCCGCGTGGTCCTGCGGCCGCTGCGGGACCTCCACGTCCGGATCGACGCCGTGGTTCTCCACGCCCCACCCCTGGCCCTCCAGCCAGAACGCGTACTTGGGCTGCGTGATCAGCGTGCCGTCGACCAGCCGGTAGCGGCTGTCGATGCCGACGACCCCGCCCCAGGTGCGGACGCCGACGACCGGGCCGATGCCGAGCGCCTTGATCGCCGCGTTGACGATGTCGCCGTCCGAGCCGGAGAACTCGTTGGCGACGGCGACGACCGGCCCGCGCGGCGCGTCCAGCGGGTAACTGGCCGGCCGCATGCCGCGCGGCAGGTCCCAGCCGACGACGCGCCGGGCCAGCTTCTCCACGACCAGCTGGGAGGTGTGCCCGCCGCGGTTCTCGCGGACGTCGACGACCAGGCCCTCGCGGACGACCTCGACGCGCAGGTCGCGGTGGAGCTGGGCCCAGCCGGAGCCGACCATGTCGGGCACGTGGAGGTAGCCGAGCCGGCCGCCGGACCTCTCGTGGACGTGGGCGCGGCGGTCGGCGACCCAGGCGTGGTAGCGCAGCGGCTCCTCGTCGGCGAGGGGCACGACGACGGCGTGCCGCAGCCCGCCGCCGCCGGCCGGGGAGACGGTCAGCTCGACCGGCTTGCCGGCCGTGCCGACGAGCAGGGGGCCGGGCCCGGTGACCGGGTCGACGGGCTGTCCGGCGACCGCGACGATCGCGTCACCGGCACGCACCGCGACGCCGGGCGCGGCCAGCGGGGAGCGGGCGTCGGGGTCGGAGGTCTCCGACGGCAGGACGCGGTCGACGCGCCAGGTGCCGTCCTCGTGCCGGGAGAGGTCGGCGCCGAGCAGGCCCTGCCGGGCACCGCCGCCGTGGCCGCCGTACGGGGTGACGTAGGCGTGCGAGGTGCCGAGCTCGCCGTGCACCTCCCACAGGAGGTCGACCAGGTCGTCGTGGGTGGCGAGGCGGTCCAGGACGGGCCGGTAGCGGTCGAGGACGCCGTCCCAGTCGACGCCGTTCATGTCGGGCCGCCAGAAGTTGTCCCGCATGATGCGGCCGGTCTCGTCGAACATCTGGCGCCACTCGGCGGCCGGGTCGACGGTCTGCCGGACGCGGCCCAGGTCGACGGTGATGTTGGTGTCGCTGTCCTCGTCGCCGGAGGCCCGCCGGTCGCTGGGGACGACCTTGAGGCGTCCGTCGGTCCACAGCAGCACCCGCTTGCCGTCGCCGCTGACCTCGAAGTGGTCGGCGTCGCCGGCGAGGTGCTCGACGCGGTGCTGGGCGAGGTCGTAGCGCTCCAGCTCGGTGTGCGGGCCGGGGTCGTCCGGGTTGGCGCGGGAGGCGCCGAGGACGCCGGTGACCGGGTGGCGCAGCCACAGGACGCCGTCCTTGGCGGCGCGCAGCCGGGAGTAGCGGGCGGCCTCCACCGGGAAGGGCACGATGCGGTCGGCGAGGCCCTCGATGTCGATCCGGGTGGTGGGGGTGCCCTCGCTGTCGGGGGTCTCCTCGCGGTCCGGGGTCTCGAAGGGGCGGCCGTGGCGCTGCGGGCCGAAGGGCGAGGGGGTGGTCGCGGCCAGCGTGATCAGGTACGGACGGGCGCCCTCGACGAAGGCCAGGTCGAAGACGTGCTCGTCGTAGACCGGATCGAAGGAGCGGGTGGAGAGGAAGGCGAGGTGCTTGCCGTCCAGGGTGAAGGCGGGCGAGTAGTCCCGGAAGCGCAGCGGGGTCGCCTCGGCGACCGACAGGTCGGTGGTGTTGGCGAGCTTGAGCTGGCGCAGCGGGGAGGGACCGGGGTGGGACCAGGCCAGCCAGGCGGAGTCGGGCGAGAAGACGAGGCCGGAGGCGTCGCCGTCCTCGCTGCGGTCGACCTCGCGGACCTCGCCCGTCTCCCGCTCGACGAGCAGGACGCGGCCGTCGTGCGAGGCGACGGCGGCCCGGCTGCCGTCGGGGGCCATGGCGAGGTTCAGCACCCGGCCGAGCTGCCCGGCGGCGAGGCGGCGCGCGGTGGCGCCGGGCGCGAGGCCGGTGGCGGGCGCGAACTCCAGGGCGTCGTCGCCCTCGGCGTCCGTCACCCACACCACCCACTCCTCGCCGTCGGCGCGGAAGGTGCGCGGCAGCCGGGTGCGCACGCCGGGCGTCGCCGCGAGGGCGCGGGCCGGTCCGGAGCGGTGGGTGACCCAGTGGACGCCGCCGCGCACGGCGACGGCGCTGCCGCGGGCGGTGTGGTCGGGGGACGCGGAGCCGAACCAGCGGGCGGCGTCGACCGGGTACGCCTGGAGGTCGGTGCGGGAGCCGCCGAGCCGGATGTCGAGCCGGCGCGGCTCGGCGCCGTCCAGGTCGTCCAGCGTCCACAGTTCACCGGCGGACGAGTAGACGACGCGGGTGCCGTCGGTGGCGGCGTGCCGGGCGTAGAAGCCCCCGACAGGCGTGTGCCTGCGCAGGTCGGAGCCGTCGGCGAGGGAGGAGTAGAGGGCTCCGGTGCCCTCGTGGTCGGAGAGGAAGGCGAGCCGCTCGCCGACCCAGAACGGGTACTCGATGTTGCCGTCGAGGTCGCTGTGCAGCCGTACGAACTCGCCGTCGCCCTCGGCGTCGATCCACAGCTTGCCCGCCGTGCCGCCCCGGTACCGCTTCCACCAGGCGGCCTCGCGGCCCATCGGCGCGGACAGCAGCACGGTGCGCGGGCCGTACGCGACGTCGCCGACGGGTCCGTAGGGCAGGGTGGTGGCGGGTCCGCCGTCGAGCGGGACGGCGCGGGCCCAGCTGCGGCGCAGGCTGGCCTGACCGTAGGTGCTGAGGGCGAGGACGCGGCCGTCGGCGGTCCAGCCGCGGACCTGGGTCCTGAGGCTGCCCCAGTGGGTGAGGCGCTTGGCCGGGCCGCCGTCGACGGGGGCGACGTGCACCTCGGGGGCGCCGTCGCGGGTGGAGGTCCAGGCGACGGTGGTGCCGTCGGGCGAGATGCGCGGGTGGTTCACCGGCATGTTGTCGGCGCTCACCCGCCAGGCCCTGCCTCCGTCGAGCGGGGCGAGCCACACGTCGTCCTCGGCGGTGAAGGCGACCAACTCGCCGTGCGGGTGCGGAAAGCGGAGGTAGGCAGGCGCTGCGGGCTGAGTCACCCTCACAGCCTAAGCAGGGGCGGGGACGATCGACAGGGGTTCGGATCACTTCCCGCCCGGCGCCCGGGAGCGCGGTGGTCGCGCTGGGCGGGCTACTTGCCCTCCACGGGCCGGCAGTGCGGGTCGTCCGGGCACCAGATGGTCCGGGTGACGGTGACCGTGGGGCCGGGTCCGTTCCGGGTGGGCCGGTCCGCGGGCGGGGCGCCGGTGGCGTCGCAGTCGCCCAGCCCCTTCACCCGGAACCACTCCTTGCCGTCCACCTTCGCCGTCAGGTTCCCGCGCACGCAGGCGCCGTTGACGACCCGGGTCACCTTGCCGTCGACGGTGATGTCCTGGCCGGTGTCCGTCCTGCCCTCGCAGTGGACGGAGGCGACGGTCTTCTCGGCCGCCGAGGCGGTGCTGTCCTCGTCGCCGAAGGAGGCGGTGCAGGTGAGCCAGCGCACCTCCGCCTTCTGCCGCTCCAGCTCACGGGTCACGGTCTGGTCGGTCGTGTAGGCCACGGCCGCGGAACTGGGCGCGCCCGGTTCGCACGCGACGAGACCGCCGACGGCGACGGCCGAGCCGACGACCACCGGAGCCACTCGCCAAATCCGCCTCGAAGCCCCCATGGAGGGCAGCCTGCCACCGCACCGGGCCCGACGGTAGGGCGCATACGGCCACTCCTCACTACCGTGGGCGCGTGCGCAGCGGACGCCGGCTCAGAAAGCTCGTCGTGGACGGGGCCACCGCCTACGTGTGGTCGGTGCGTCACCGGCACAGCGTCACGGGGCCCTGCCAGGAGGTGCTCGCCCTGTCCCGGGACGGGACGCGGACCCGCCTGGTGTTCCGGGGCGGCGGGGGCCGGTACGTCCCCGACGGGTTCCTGCCCTCGGGCTGTGTGGCCGTGGGGGACGACTCGCTCAACCTGCACGAACCCGGGGTCGTACGGGCCTTCGTCGACGAGGCGGCCCGGCGGGGCCTGCTCGACCGGTCCGCGGAGCTGGACGGCTGGGAGCTGTTCCCCGCGGTCGTCGCCGCCCGCACGGCGGACGGCTGACCGGGGCCGTCAGGACCAGCGGCCGGTGCGGGCCAGGAGGACGGCGGTCGCGGCGGTGCCCGCGGTGGAGGTGCGCAGGACGCTGCGGCCCAGGCGGTAGGGCTTGGCGCCTGCCTGGGCGAAGAGCGCCAACTCCTCGGGGGACACGCCCCCTTCGGGTCCGACGACCAGCACGATGTCGCCGGAGGCGGGGAGTTCGGCGGCGGCCAGCGGCTCCTCGCCGCTCTCGTGGAGCACGGCGGCGAAGGCCGCGCCGGCCAGGAGCGACGCGACCTGCTTGCTCGTCGCCGCGTCCGCGACGTCGGGGAAGCGGACCCGGCGGGACTGCTTGCCGGCCTCCCGGGCCGTCGCCCGCCACTTGCCGAGCGCCTTCAGGCCGCGGTCGCCCTTCCACTGGGTGATGCAGCGGGAGGCGGCCCACGGCACGATCGCGTCGACCCCGACCTCGGTCATCGTCTCGACGGCCAGCTCTCCCCGGTCCCCCTTGGGCAGGGCCTGGACGACGGTGACGCGGGGCTGCTCCGGCGGCTCCTCGTGGACGCCCTCCAGGCCGGCCACGACCAGGCGGTCCTTGCCCTCGGCGGCCTCCACCACGCCCTCGGACCAGCGGCCGCGTCCGTCGGTGAGGACGACGTCCTCGCCGGGGCGCAGCCGCTTCACGGAGACGGCGTGCCGTCCCTCGGGGCCGTCGAGGACGTACCGCCCGCCGGGCAGCCCCCCGGACGGCAGCGAGTCGACCACGAACACCGGAGCCGTCATCGGTCCGTACCTCCGTTCACGTACCGCGTCAACGCCGCCTCGGCGGACGCGAGTTCGTCCACCAGGACCGCCACCAGCTCACCGGCGGGCAGGTCCCGGGCCATCCGGTGGCCCTGTCCCGCCCACAGCGCCATGCCCTGCGCGTCGCCCGCCTTCGCCGCCGCCTTGCGCAGGGGCGCGGTGAGGTGGTGCACCTCCGGGTAGGCGGCGGGGGCGTAGGGGCCGTGCTCGCGCAGGAAGCGGTTGACCAGGCCGCGGGCGGGCCGGCCGGAGAAGGCGCGGGTCAGTTCGGTGCGGACGAACAGCGGGTCGGTCAGCGCCTGCTTGTGCAGGGCGTGCGCGCCGGACTCGGGGGTGGCGAGGAAGGCGGTGCCGAGCTGGGCCGCGCTCGCGCCGGCCGCGAGGACCGCGGCGATCTGGGCGCCGCGCATGATGCCGCCGGCGGCGACGACGGGCAGGCTCACCGCCTCCCGGATCCCGGCGACCAGCGACAGCAGTCCGATCCCGGAGCCGCCGGTCTCCGGGTGGTCGCGGTGGGTGCCCTGGTGTCCGCCGGCCTCGACGCCCTGCGCGATCACCGCGTCGGCGCCGGCCTGTTCGACGGCCCGGGCCTCGTCGACGGTGGTCGCCGTGACCAGGGTGAACGTGCCGACGCGGTGGAGCGAGTCGACGACCTCGCGGCTCGGCACGCCGAAGTGGAACGACACGACGGGCACCGGGTTGTCCAGCAGTACCGCGAGCTTGGTGTCGTAGCCGTCGTCCCGGCCGCACTCGGGATCGCCGAGCTCGGTCCCGTACCAGGCGGCCTCACCGGCCAGCTGGTGGGCGTAGACGCCCACGGCCGAGGGGTCCGCCGTCTCCGGCTGCGGCATGAAGAGGTTGACGCCGAACGGGCGGGCGGTCAGCCCCCGCAGCTGCTTGATCTCCTGGTACATCCCGTCCGCGGTCTTGTACCCGGCGGCCAGGAAACCCAGCCCTCCCGCCTCGCAGACCGCGGCGGCGAGCCGCGGTACGGAGACGCCGCCCGCCATGGGCGCCTGCACGATCGGGTAGGGGAAGAGATCGGTCAGTGCGGAGGACATGAGCGCATGGTGTCACGTCCTCCGCACACGTCCGAATCCGGGTTTCCGTCGGCATACGCCAGGAGCGTCCGCACCGCGAAGCCCCGCCGACGGCCGGCGCCGGCGCCCGTCGGACGTGTCGGCCGGCGCCGTCGGAGACGCCGGTCAGCGCCCGTTGAACGCGTCCTTCAGCCGCGAGAACAGGCCCTGCTGCCCGGGCTGGAACTGGCCCTGGGGCCGTTCCTCGCCGCGCAGCTTGGCCAGCTCGCGCAGGAGGCGTTCCTGCTCGGGGTCGAGCTTGGTCGGGGTCGTCACCTCGACGTGGACGATGAGGTCGCCCCGGCCGCCGCCGCGCAGATGGGTGATGCCGCGCCCGTGCAGCGGGATCGACTGGCCGGACTGGGTGCCCGGGCGGATGTCGACCTCCTCCAGTCCGTCCAGCGTCTCCAGCGGCACCTTCGTGCCGAGGGCCGCCGCCGTCATCGGGAGGGTGACCGTGCAGTGCAGGTCGTCCCCCCGGCGCTGGAACTGCGGGTGCGGGAGCTCGTGGATCTCGACGTACAGGTCGCCGGCCGGGCCGCCGCCGGGGCCGACCTCGCCCTCGCCCGCGAGCTGGATCCGCGTGCCGTTGTCCACACCGGCCGGGATCTTCACGGTCAGGGTGCGCCGGGAGCGGACCCGGCCGTCGCCCGCGCACTCGGGGCACGGGGTCGGGACGACGGTGCCGAAGCCCTGGCACTGGGGGCAGGGCCGGGAGGTCATGACCTGGCCCAGGAAGGACCGGGTGACCTGCGACACCTCGCCGCGGCCGCGGCACATGTCGCACGTCTGGGCACTGGTGCCCGGGGCCGCGCCCTCGCCGTTGCAGGTGTTGCAGACGACCGCCGTGTCGACCTGGATGTCCTTGGTCGTGCCGAACGCGGCCTCGTCCAGCTCGACCTCGAGGCGGATCATCGCGTCCTGGCCCCGGCGGGTGCGCGAGCGCGGACCGCGCTGCGACGCCGTGCCGAAGAACGCGTCCATGATGTCCGAGAAGTTCCCGAAGCCACCCGCGCCGAAGCCGCCCGCGCCACCGCCGCCGGCCTGCGAGAGCGGGTCGCCGCCGAGGTCGTAGACCTGCTTCTTCTGCGGGTCCGACAGCACCTCGTAGGCGGCGTTGATCTCCTTGAACCGCTCCTGGGTCTTCGGATCGGGATTGACGTCCGGGTGCAGCTCGCGGGCGAGCCTCCGGAACGCCTTCTTGATCTCGTCCTGGGACGCGTCGCGGCGTACGCCGAGCACGGCGTAGTAGTCCGTGGCCACCTACGACTCCGCCAGGATCTGTCCGACGTACCGTGCCACTGCGCGTACCGCTCCCATCGTTCCCGGGTAGTCCATGCGGGTCGGTCCGACCACGCCGAGCTTGGCAACCGCCTCGCCGCCCGAACCGTAGCCCACCGACACGACGGACGTGGAGTTGAGTCCTTCGTGGGCGTTCTCGTGACCGATACGGACGGTCACGCCCGGATCCTTCGCCTCGCCGAGGAGCTTGAGGAGCACGACCTGCTCCTCCAGGGCCTCCAGGACGGGCCGGATCATGAGGGGGAAGTCGTGCCCGAAGCGGGTGAGATTGGCGGTGCCGCCGATCATCAGCCGCTCCTCGTTCTCCTCGACCAGCGTCTCCAGCAGGGTGGAGAGCACGGTGGAGACCGTACCGCGGTCCTCGGCCTCGAAGGCCTCCGGCAGATCCTCGACCAGGCTCGGGACGTCCGAGAACCGGCGGCCCGCGACCCGGCTGTTGAGCCGCGCGCGCAGGTCCGCGAGGGACGCCTCGCCGAAGGGCGCCGGGCAGTCGACCATCCGCTGCTCGACCCGCCCTGTGTCCGTGATCAGCACGAGCATCAGGCGCGCGGGCGCCAGGGAGAGCAACTCCACGTGCCGCACGGTCGAGCGGGTCAGCGACGGGTACTGCACGACGGCGACCTGCCGGGTCAGCTGCGCGAGCAGCCGCACCGTGCGGGCCACCACGTCGTCGAGGTCGACGGCGCCCTCCAGGAAGTTCTGGATGGCACGCCGCTCGGGCGCGGTCATCGGCTTGACGCCGGCCAGCTTGTCGACGAAGAGCCGGTAGCCCTTGTCGGTCGGGATCCGCCCGGCGCTGGTGTGCGGCTGGGCGATGAAGCCCTCGTCCTCCAGGGCCGCCATGTCGTTGCGCACGGTGGCCGGGGAGACGCCGAGGTTGTGCCGCTCGGTGAGGGCCTTGGAGCCGACGGGCTCCTCGGTGCCGACGTAGTCCTGGACGATCGCGCGCAGCACCTTCAGCCTGCGTTCACTGAGCATCGCGCACACCTCCAGAAACCGTCCGCCCGGTGTTCTCCCTGGCACTCTGCGTGTGCGAGTGCCAGACTTCCCCGGCCCAGTGTACGGCCGTGGGGTACACCCCCGGCAAGGCCGGGGCGCCGCCGTCGTACCCGGGGCCCGCGCGGCGCTAGCGTCGACGTCGTGACGGTGACATGGGAGGACCTGGGGTGGGAGCGGCTGGCGGCCGGGGTGGGCCGGTGCCGCCTGCCCGTGTGGGACTGCACGGCGGGGCTGGTCGTCGGCGCGGACGCGGCGCTGGTGGTCGACGCCGGGTCGAACCTCGGCGAAGGCGCGCGGTTGCGCAGGGCGGTGCGGGAACTCGCCGGGCACCGTGTGACGCATCTCGCGCTGACCCACCCGCACTTCGACCACGTCCTCGGCGCTCCGGCGTTCGCGGGCGTGGAGGTGTTCGGGGCGGTGGGCACGGCCGCGCTCCTGGCGGACGGCCGGGAGGCGCTGCGGGCGGACGCGGTGGCCGAGGGCCTGGACGCCCGGCTCGCGGACGAGGCCGCGGACGCCCTCGTCACGGTGCGCCACGAGGTGTGCGGCGAGTGGACGCTCGACCTGGGCGGCGGCCGGCAGGTGCTGTTGGCGAACGTGGGCCCCGGACACACCGGCCACGACCTCGCGGTACTGGTGCCGGGCGACCCGGAGACCGTGTTCTGCGGGGACCTGGTCGAGGAGTCCGGCGAGCCGCAGGCGGGCCCCGACGCCGTGCCGTCGCGCTGGCCGGCCGCCCTCGACCGGCTGCTCGACCTGGGCGGCGAGGACGCGCTGTACGTCCCCGGTCACGGAGCGGTGGTGGACGCGGCGTTCGTGCGGGCCCAACGGGACGCGCTGGCCGCGCGGTTCGGCGTGTCGCGCTGATCACCGGGCGGGCGTTCCCCGTATCGTCGGCAGAATGCGCCAGTACTCCGCCGACCTGACCCCTCCGTGGAAGAAGCCGCAGCCGGTACCGGAGGTACCGGCCGACCCCGGTCTGGTGGTCGAGGAGCCCGGCACCGGGTTCTGCGGTGCGGTGATCCGCTGTGAGGCGGGCACGGTGACCCTGGAGGACCGCTTCGGCAAGCACCGCGTCTTCCCGCTGGAACCGCGCGGGTTCCTGCTGGAGGGCCGCGTGGTGACGCTGGTGCGGCCGTCCTCGTCCTCCGGGCCGGTACGGCCCTCCCGTACGGCGTCCGGTTCGGTCGCCGTCCCCGGCGCGCGGGCGCGGGTGGCGCGCGCCGGGCGCATCTACGTCGAGGGGCGGCACGACGCCGAGCTGGTCGAGAAGGTCTGGGGCGACGACCTGCGCATCGAGGGCGTCGTCGTGGAGTACCTGGGCGGTGTGGACGACCTGCCGTCGATCGTCGCCGACTTCGCGCCGGGCCCGGACGCGCGGCTGGGGGTCCTGGTGGACCACCTGGTGCCGGGATCGAAGGAGTGGCGGATCGCGCAGGCGGTGACGAGTGAGCACACGCTGGTGGTGGGCCACCCGTACATCGACATCTGGGAGGCGGTGAAGCCGTCGTCGCTGGGGATCGAGGGCTGGCCGCGGGTGCCGCGCGGTCAGGACTGGAAGACGGGGGTGTGCCGGGCGCTCGGCTGGCCGGCGGAGAACACCGGCGCGGTGTGGCAGGCGATCCTGGCCCGGGTCCACTCGTACAAGGACCTGCAGCCGGAGCTGCTGGGGCGGGTGGAGGAGCTGATCGACTTCGTCACGGGTAGCGGTGGGGCCTGACCTTCTCGTAGACGGCGAACTCGCTGGTGTCCAGTTCGATGCCAACAGGCTCCAGCGGTGTCATGTCACCGAACTTCGTGAGCCGCTGGCACCGGTAGTCAGCGTGCTCGCCACGGCCGGTCGGCTCGGTGAGCAGGACGCACTGCCCCATGATGGGATCGATGATCAAATAAGCGGGCACCTTGGCCGCTGCGTAGATGGAGCGCTTTACTCCGTAATCACGGTCGACGCTCGTCTTGGAGACGACTTCAACGAGCATGGTGATGACCTCGGACGGCATCAGGCGTCCGTGCTCGGGGCCCGTGCCTCGTTCGATCACCACGAGATCCGGCTGCGGCTCACTGGACTCTTCGAGAATCGCGATGTCCTGAGTCTGAAGTCGCCGCCAGCGGCGGCGGGGAATCTGGTCCACCACCGCTTCCACGATGTCGTTGTGAGCCACGTCCGGCCCCGCCATCATCACGATTTCCCCCCGGAGGAGCTCGACCTTGAATTCATCGGGGAACGCGAACTCCTCGAAGAACTTCACGATGTCGGTGGTCATCGGTCGGTCATCCACAGCGGTCATCTCCGCAGCCCTCCGGTTTCCGCCACCGTGCGATTGCGGCAGCAGCCTACGAACCAGGTTAGGGACCGAACTTCCGTCCCGCGCGGATTCACTCGCCCGAGTGATCAGTCCACCAGGTCCCGCACCACCGCGTCCGCCAGCAGCCGCCCCCGCAGGGTCAGCACGGCCCGCCCCTCCTCGTACGGCCCCTCCTGGAGGAGCCCGTCGGACAGCGCCCGGCGCGAGGCGGCGAGCCCCTCCTCACGGAGGAGGGAGAGCGGGACGCCCTCCCGCAGCCGCAGCTCCAGCAGGATCCGCTCCACCCGCCGGTCCTCCTCCGTCAGCACCTCGCGGCCCGCCCCCGGCGACTTCCCCGCCGCCAGCGCCCCCGCGTACGCCCCCGGGTGCTTCACGTTCCACCAGCGCACCCCGCCCACGTGCGAGTGCGCCCCCGGACCGGCCCCCCACCAGTCGGCGCCCCGCCAGTACAGCTCGTTGTGCAGGCACCGCCCCGCCTCGGAGGTCGCCCAGTTCGACACCTCGTACCAGTCGAAGCCCGCCGCGGACAGGGTCTCCTCGGCGATCAGGTACCGGTCGGCGTGCACGTCGTCGTCGGTCATCGGGACCTCGCCGCGCCGGATGCGCCGGGCGAGCTGCGTGCCCTCCTCCACGATCAGCGCGTACGCGGAGACGTGGTCGGGGCCGGCGCCGAGCGCGGCCTCCAGCGAGGCCCGCCAGTCGTCGTCGGACTCGCCGGGGGTGCCGTAGATCAGGTCGAGGTTGACGTGGTCGAAGCCGACCGCGCGGGCCTCGGCGACGCAGGCCTCGGGGCGGCCGGGGGTGTGGGTGCGGTCCAGGACCTTCAGGACGTGCTGCCTGGCGCTCTGCATGCCGAAGGAGATCCGGTTGAAGCCGCCCTCGCGGAGGGTGGCGAGGTAGGCCGGGTCGACCGACTCCGGGTTGGCCTCGGTCGTCACCTCCGCGTCCGCCGCCAGGCCGAACTCGTCGCGGATCGCGTGCAGCATCCGCACCAGGTCGCCGGCGGCCAGCAGGGTGGGGGTGCCGCCGCCGACGAAGACCGTGCGGACCTCGCGCGGGTCGTCGCCGAGCACCTTGCGGGCGAGGCGCACCTCGTCGACGAGCGTCTCGGCGTAGTTGTCCCGGGAGGCGAGGACGCCGCCGGTGCCGCGCAGCTCGGTCGCGGTGTAGGTGTTGAAGTCGCAGTAGCCGCAGCGGGTCGCGCAGTACGGGACGTGCAGGTAGAAACCGAGGGGGCGGTCGGCGGCGCCGTCGAGCGCGGACGCGGGCAGGGCGCCGTCGGCGGGGACGGGCTCGCCGTCGGGGAGTGCGGAGGGCATGCGTTCCATTGTCCCGTACCGCCGCGCTCACTCCGCCTGGAGCACCAGCAGGGCGAGGTCGTCCTCCGGGGGCCGGGCCCCGAACTCGTGCACCAGCCGCCGGATGCGTTCGGCGATCAGCCCGGCGTCCAGCCCCGCGCACCCGGCGAGGGCCGCGGCGAGTCCGTCGCCGTCGTCGAACTGGCGGGAGCCGCTGCGCCGCTCGGTGACGCCGTCCGTGACGCACAGCAGGGTCTCGCCGGACCGCAGCTCGAAGGTCTCGCTGGTGTACGTCGCGTCCTCCAGGACACCGAGAAGGGTCTGCGGCTCGGCGACCGTGCGGACGGTGCCGTCGGGGGCGAGCAGCAGCGGCAGCGGGTGGCCGGCGGAGGCGAGGGTGCAGCGGACGACGCCGTCGCCGACCGGGACGAGTTCGCCGTAGAGCAGGGACAGGAACCGGGTCTGCGGTCCGTCGCCCGGGGCAACCGGACGGCCGCCGACGGCGACCAGGGCGCGGGCGGCGGCGTCCGCGGCCTCGGTGGCGTCGTCGAGGAGCAGCTGGTTGAGGCGGTCGAGGACGTCGGGGACGCCGTATCCCTCGCGGGCCAGCAGCCGCAGCCAGGGCCGGGCGAGCCCGATGACGACGGCGGCCTCGGGGCCCTTGCCCTGGACGTCGCCGACGGTGAAGCACCAGCGGCCGTCGCCGGCCGGGAAGAGGTCGTAGAAGTCGCCGCTGGGGCCGCCCTTGTCGCACGGTTCGTAGACGAGGGCGCTGCGCACTCCCGGGATCTCGGCGACGGCGCCGGGCAGCAGGCCGCGCTGGAGGACGGCGCTGATGGTGGCCTGGCGGGCGTACTGGCGGGCGGCGCCGATGGCGAGCGCCACCCGGCGGCCGAGGTCCTCGACCAGGCCGCTGATCTCCTCGGGGAAGGCCGGGACGCCGGCCCGCCCGATGACCAGGGTGCCCAGCGGCCGGCCGCCGGCGACCAGGCGGTAGGCGAGCGCCGCGCCGTGCGGGCCGAGCGCGGCGCTCGGCCAGGGATGGGCGACGGGGCCTGAACGCCACGGGTCGCGGGCCCGGGGCGGCTCCTTCTCCAGGGCCTGCCACAGGTCGTCGACGCGGCTCTCGCTGCTGTGCCAGACGCGGGCCGGCCGCGCTCCCCCGACCGCTCCGGCCTCGTCGCCCCAGGCTCCCCGGCCCAGGGACTCGTCGTCGAGCCACACCGCGCACCAGTCGGCCAGGCGCGGCACGATCAGCTGGCCGGTGAGGGAGGTGACCAGGTCCTCGTCCAGCTGTCCGGCCAGCAGGTCGGAGGCCTCGGCGAGGAAGGACAGGGCGCCGCGGCCCAGCCACTCCCGGTCGCGGGCGCCGCGCCGCGCGGGTCCGGCCGTGTCGTCTCCCCAGTCCGGCCACTGCGCGTGGTCCGGCCCGTCCGGCCCGTCCGGCCCGTCCGTCCCGACGGCCGTGTCCGTCCCGACGGCCGCGTCCGTCCCGTCGGCCCCGCGCCCGGTGGCGGCCGGGGCTCCGGGGCGCCGCGGGTCCGGCTCCGCGGCGTACGCCTCGGCCCGGTCGGCGGCCTCGTCGTCCGCCGCGGACAGGCGGGCCCACACCGTCTTGGCGCCCGGCAGGTAGGTGATGCCCCAGGCCTGCGAGAGCGCGGCGACGAGCCGCAGGCCGCGCCCGTACTCGGAGGTGGCGTGCGGCGTCTCGTGGTCACCGCCCCTCGGCGCACGGGAGGGGTACTGGTCGACGACCTCGACGACGAGCGCGCCCGTCCCCTCCAGCCGGCAGACCACCTCGACGTCGGTCCCGGCGTGCACGACGGCGTTGGTGACCAGCTCGCTGACGACCACCAGCGCGTCGGCGCAGAGGTGACCGGTCAGCTGGTGCGCCCCGGGCAGGCCGAGCGCGGCCCAGTCGGCGAGCGTGGCCCGCACCATCGCGCGGGCGGCGCCCGGCGCGAGGGAGCTGCCGAGCAGGGCCACGCGCGCCCGCGCGCGCTCCTGGGCGGACATCTCGGCAGCGGGCGCGGACGCCCCGCTGACACAGGAGACGGTCTCCCGTTGCGTCGGAATGGCCCCCATGACGGCTCCCCGGGCAGTTCGTGCGCATGCTGCGCAGTCGTTGCCGACAGAGTGACAGACCGGACCCGCCCGGACGCACGGAGTTACCGAAGTGGGCCGTCATGGGTGAGATCCGTGCTAAGCGCATGCTCGAACACGGCCGGAAGACGGACACGTTCGAGCATCGGCCGTACGCACGGCGCCGTCCGCGCGCTACGCCTCGCGCGCGCCCGCGTACATCTCCTCGATCAGGTGCTTGTACTCGCGCTCCACCACCGGTCGCTTCAGCTTCAGGCTCGGGGTGATCTCGCCGTGTTCCACGTCGAGGTCGCGGGGCAGCAGGCGGAACTTTTTGATGGTCTGCCAGCGCTGGAGGCCCTGGTTGAGCTGCTTGACGTAGCCGTCGACCATCTCGACCGTCGCCGGTGCCGCGACGATGTCCGCGTACGGCTTGCCCTCCAGGCCGTTCTCCTTCGCCCACTCCGTGATCGCGGCCTCGTCGAGGGCGATGAGGGCGGTGCAGAAGTTCCGGTCGGCGCCGTGGACCAGGATGTTGGAGACGTACGGGCACACCGCCTTGAACTGTCCCTCGACCTCGGCGGGGGCGATGTACTTGCCGCCCGAGGTCTTGATGAGGTCCTTCTTGCGGTCGGTGATGCGCAGGTAGCCGTCGGGTGAGAGCTCGCCGATGTCGCCGGTGTGGAACCAGCCGTCGGACTCCAGGACCTCGGCGGTCTTGTCGGGCAGCTTGTGGTAGCCCTCCATGATGCCGGGGCCGCGCAGCAGGATCTCGCCGTCGTCGGCGATGCGCACCTCGGTGCCGGGCAGCGGCTTGCCGACGGTGCCGGTGCGGTAGGCCTCGCCGGGGTTCACGAAGGAGGCCGCGGAAGACTCGGTGAGGCCGTAGCCCTCCAGGATGTGGATGCCGGCGCCGGCGAAGAAGTAGCCGATCTCGGGCGCGAGGGCAGCCGAGCCGGACACGCAGGCCCGCAGCCGGCCGCCGAATGCCTCGCGGATCTTGGCGTAGACGAGCTTGTCGGCGACGGCGTGCTTGGTGCGCAGTCCGGCGGGGGCGCTCGCGGTGCCGGTGCGCTTGAAGTTGTCCTGGCTGACCTTGGCGTACTCGCGGGCGACGTCGGCGGCCCACTGGAAGATCCTGTACTTGGCCCCGCCGCCCGCGCGGGCCTTGGCGGCGACGCCGTTGTAGACCTTCTCGAAGATGCGCGGGACGGCCGCCATGTAGGTCGGCCGGACGACCGGCAGGTTCTCGATGATCTTGTCGACGCGGCCGTCGACGGCGGTGACGTGACCGGCCTCGATCTGGCCGGAGGTGAGCACCTTGCCGAAGACGTGCGCGAGCGGCAGCCACAGGTACTGCACGTCGTCCCCGGTGACCAGGCCGGTCGCGGCGATCGCCTTCGCCATGTACGACCAGTTGTCGTGCGGGAGGCGGACGCCCTTGGGGCGGCCGGTGGTGCCGGAGGTGTAGATGAGGGTGGCGAGCTGGTCCTTGGTGATCGCGCCGACCCGCTCCTTGATGAGCTGCGGTTCCGTCCGCAGGCGGGCCGCGCCCCGGCGCTCCAGCTCGTCGAGGGTGAGGACCCAGTCCTCGGTGGTGTCCGCGCCGGTCGCGTCGATCACGACCACGCGGGTGAGGTCGGGCAGCTCCGCCCGCCTCTCCCTGGCCTTGGCCAGCTGGGCGGCGTCCTCCGCGATCAGCACCCGGCTCTCGGAGTCGGACAGGATGTACGCCGACTCCTCGGCGTTGGTCTGCGGGTAGACGGTGGTCGTCGCGGCGCCGGCGCACATGATGCCGAGGTCGGCGAGGATCCACTCCAGCCGGGTGGAGGAGGCCAGCGCCACGCGCTGCTCGGGCTCCACGCCGAGCTCGATCAGACCGGCCGCGATCGCGTGGACCCGCTCGGCGGCCTGGGCCCAGGTGAGCGACTTCCAGTCGTCCGGTCCCTCGCCGGAGGCGGGCGGCACCGGGTAGCGGTACGCCTCGGCGTCCGGCGTGGCGGCCACCCGTTCCAGGAAGAGTCCCGCCACGGAGGGCGGACGGTTCTCGATCAGTGTCTGTGTGTCGCTCACGACATCCTCCGGGCCCGCGACGGTGCGGCTGGCTCAGGTGCGGCTGGTGTCACTCTCGGGCGTTGTTCGGGCTGGTGTTCTCGCGACCGTCTCCGGCCGTTGTTTAACTCGCGAGTAACTATGGGGCAGGCATCAGGGTAAAGGGCGACCGGCCCGTGCGTAAGACTCCGCGCCCGGTCACTTCACCTCATGGTCCGCCCGTGACGTGCGAAGGGGCCCGCCGCGCTTGCGTGCGGCGGGCCCCTTCGCGCCCGTTTCGCCCGGGGTGTGCGGGAAGGCCGTGGTTACTTCTTGGCCTTGCCCGATCCCGCGCTGTCGTCGCTGGAGAGGACGGCGATGAAGGCCTCCTGGGGAACCTCCACGGAACCCACCATCTTCATCCGCTTCTTGCCCTCCTTCTGCTTCTCCAGCAGCTTCCGCTTGCGGGAGATGTCACCGCCGTAGCACTTGGCGAGGACGTCCTTGCGGATGGCGCGGATGGTCTCGCGGGCGATCACCCGGGATCCGATGGCGGCCTGGACCGGCACCTCGAAGGCCTGCCGCGGGATGAGTTCCTTGAGCTTGGCGACGAGCCGCACGCCGTACGCGTACGCCTGGTCCCGGTGGGTGATCGCCGAGAAGGCGTCGACCTTGTCGCCGTGCAGCAGGATGTCGACCTTGACGAGGCTGGAGGTCTGCTCGCCGGTGGGCTCGTAGTCGAGCGAGGCGTACCCGCGCGTCTTCGACTTCAGCTGGTCGAAGAAGTCGAAGACGATCTCCGCGAGCGGCAGGGTGTAGCGGATCTCGACGCGGTCCTCGGAGAGGTAGTCCATGCCGAGCAGGGTGCCGCGCCGGGTCTGGCACAGCTCCATGATCGCCCCGATGAACTCGGTCGGCGCGAGGATCGTGGCCCGCACGACCGGCTCGTACACCTCGTTGATCTTGCCCTCGGGGAACTCGCTCGGGTTGGTGACGGTGTGCTCGCTGCCGTCCTCCATGACCACGCGGTAGACCACGTTGGGGGCGGTGGCGATGAGGTCGAGGCCGAACTCGCGCTCCAGCCGCTCGCGGATCACGTCGAGGTGCAGCAGGCCCAGGAAGCCGACGCGGAAGCCGAAGCCGAGGGCGGCGGAGGTCTCCGGCTCGTAGACGAGGGCGGCGTCGTTGAGCTGGAGCTTGTCGAGGGCCTCGCGCAGCAGGGGGTAGTCCGAGCCGTCCAGCGGGTAGAGGCCGGAGAAGACCATCGGCCGCGGGTCCTTGTACCCGCCGAGCGCCTCCTCGGCGCCCTTGTGCTGGGTGGTGACGGTGTCGCCGACCTTGGACTGGCGGACGTCCTTCACGCCGGTGATCAGGTACCCCACCTCGCCGACGCCGAGGCCGTCGGCGGAGAGCATCTCGGGCGAGTTGGTGCCGATCTCCAGCAGCTCGTGCGTGGCGCCCGTGGACATCATCCGGATCCGCTCGCGCTTGTTGAGCTGGCCGTCGATGACACGGACGTACGTCACCACACCGCGGTACGAGTCGTAGACCGAGTCGAAGATCATCGCGCGGGCGGGGGCGTCCTTGACGCCGACCGGGGCGGGGATCTCGGCGACGACCTTGTCCAGCAGCGCGTCGACGCCGAGCCCGGTCTTGGCGGAGACCTTGAGCACGTCGTCGGGGTCGCAGCCGACCAGGTTGGCGAGCTCCTCGGCGAACTTCTCGGGCTGCGCGGCCGGCAGGTCGATCTTGTTCAGCACGGGGATGATCGTGAGGTCGTTCTCCATCGCCAGGTAGAGGTTGGCGAGGGTCTGCGCCTCGATGCCCTGGGCGGCGTCGACGAGGAGGATCGTGCCCTCGCACGCGGCGAGCGACCGCGAGACCTCGTAGGTGAAGTCGACGTGCCCGGGGGTGTCGATCATGTTGAGGATGTGCGTGTTGCTCTTGTCGTGGGTGGGGGCCCACGGCAACCGCACCGCCTGGGACTTGATCGTGATGCCGCGCTCGCGCTCGATGTCCATGCGGTCGAGGTACTGGGCGCGCATCTGCCGCTGCTCGACCACACCGGTCAGCTGGAGCATCCGGTCGGCGAGCGTGGACTTGCCGTGGTCGATGTGCGCGATGATGCAGAAATTGCGGATCAGAGCCGGGTCGGTACGGCTCGGCTCGGGCACATGGCTGGGGATCGCGGGCACGCAGGGTCCTGATTCTTGAGGCGTCCGCAGTGTCTGCGGTCTCGGGTCGGATCGTTACGTAGCCTCCATGGTCCCACGGTCGGGGACCACGGAGGGGTTTGGGAGGGGTTGAGGGCGGGTTTGGGCCCGTCATCCGGCCGCTGGTAGTGTGGGGGGCTGTGTCTCATGCCCTCTCAGCGCGAGGCACTCCTCAAGAAATCATCGGCGCGGGACCCGTGCGGCCCCGTGCCTGAACCTGCAAAGGCTCATTCGTGGCGAACATCAAGTCCCAGATCAAGCGGAACAAGACCAACGAGAAGGCCCGGCTGCGCAACAAGGCCGTCAAGTCCTCTCTGAAGACCGCGATCCGCAAGGCCCGTGAGGCCGCTGCCGCGGGTGACGTCGAGAAGGCCGCCGAGTACCAGCGCGTCGCCGCGCGTCAGCTCGACAAGGCCGTCTCCAAGGGCGTCATCCACAAGAACCAGGCCGCCAACAAGAAGTCGGCGCTGGCGCAGAAGGTCGGCGCTCTCAAGGGCTGAACCTCACATCTGGTCTGATCGCCGGACGGACCCAGGGCGGGCCCTCTCTCATCCGCCCCCGGCCGGCACCCCGGACCCGTGCGCGGCCTGCGTTCGCCACGCGGGCACGGGTCCTCGAGCGTGATCCGAAGGCCCCGGTACCCGTCCTCCCCAGGACGGGTACCGGGGCCTTCGGCGTGGTCTAGGACCAGAAGTCGTTCATCGCGTCGATGTCCGCGATGCACTCGTCCAGGTCCGTCATCTTGTCGCCGATGATCCGGAAGACGATGCCTCCGTCCTCGTCCAGGTGCTTGCCCTGCCGGTCGGCGGTCAGGTGGTGCAGGGTCACGGCGTGACCCCGGCCGTCGACCAGGACCTGCCGCAGCTCGACCGTGAACGTCCCGTCGGTCTCCTCGCCGAGGCGCCGGTACATGTCGAGGATCTCGTCCTGGCCCTTGAAGTCACCGGCCAGCACGCCGGTCCCCGGCACATGATGTGTGGCGTCCGCCGCCAGCATCGTGCGCAGGGTCGCCATGTCTCCCTGGGTGAAGGCTTCGTAGCCCTTGCGGACCAGCTGTGCGTTCGGGTGTTCAGCCATCACGCTCGCCACCTCTCCATGCCTGGGCGATCCATGGCTGACTCATCCGATTGTTCTCTTCGGGGACCGCCGGAGCGACTCGATCGCCGTCCGCGCGGCCGGGGCTACGACCGTCCCCTCGACCGCGCGGCCCGCGCGATCGTCACCACGGCCTTCTCCAGCGCGTACTCCGGGTCGTCGCTGCCGCCCTTGACCCCGGCGTCCGCCTCGGCCACCGCGCGCAGGGCCACGGAGACGCCGTCCGCGGTCCAGCCGCGCATCTGCTGCCGGACCTGATTGATCTTCCAGGGGGGCATGCCGAGGTCGGCGGGGCGTCCGCCGGGCGCGGACAGGAGCTTCCCGATCGACCGCACTCCCTGGGCGAGCGCGCTGACGATCCTCACCGGTGGTTCTCCCGTGGCCAGTGACCAGCGCAGCGCCTCCAGCGCGTCCGCCGCCCGCCCCTCGACGGCTCGGTCGGCGATGGTGAAGTTCGACGCCTCGGAGCGTCCGGAGTAGTACCGCGCCACCACGGCCTCGTCGATCGTCCCCTCGATGTCCGCCACGAGCTGGGACACCGCGGAGGCCAGCTCCCGCAGGTCGCTCCCCAGGGCGTCGACGAGTGCCTGGCACGCCTCGGCGGTGGCGGACCGCCCGGCCGCCCGGAACTCCCCCCTCACGAAGGCCAGCCGATCCGTGGCCTTCGTCATCTTCGGGCACGCCACCTCGCGCGCCCCCGCCTTGCGCGCGGCGTCCAGCAGGCCCTTGCCCTTGGCCCCGCCCGCGTGCAGCAGGACGAGGGTGATCTCCTCGGCGGGTGCGCCGAGGTAGCCCTTGACGTCCTTGACGGTGTCGGCCGGCAGGTCCTGCGCGTTGCGGACGACCACGACCTTGCGCTCGGCGAAGAGCGAGGGGCTGGTGAGCTCGGCGAGCGTGCCGGGCTGCAGTTGGTCGGGGGTCAGGTCGCGTACGTCCGTGTCGGCGTCGGCGGCCTTCGCGGCGGCCACCACCTCCTGCACGGCGCGGTCGAGCAGGAGGTCCTCCTGGCCCACGGCGAGGGTCACCGGGGCGAGGGGGTCGTCGTTCGCAGTCTTCCTGGCCATCGCGACAAGCATCGCACGCACCGCTGACAACGGTCCCCGCGGTGCCCCACGGCCCGGACGGCGGGCCACGGGCCGCGGCTCACGGCTCCTCGCGCCAGCCGTCCCACTCCCGCGCGAACTCGTCGAGCGCGCCGGGGTCCAGCCGTTCGTCCTCGTCCCGCAGGACGACGAGCCACTGGGCGTCCTCGGCGTCGTCCTCGCCGGCCAGGGCGTCCCGGACGAGCTGCGGCTCCTCGGCGAGCCCGAACCGTTCCCCGAGCTCCTGGGCCACCTCTTCCGCGGCGTCGCGGTCGGGCAGCACCAGGACATGTCTCACGTCGCTCACGGGCACCATTGTCGGCCACGGCCGGCGAGCGGGGCCCGGGAGGGGGGCGCCGCCCGGCGCTCGGCTCCCGGGCGGTGGAAGTGCGCGTCGGCGTCCGGCTCCTCCGTTCCCTCAGTCTCCCGCCACCCGCAGCGCGGCGCCCGTGCCGGTGACCGCCAGTGCCCCGTCCCGGTCCGTGCGCAGGACCATCGCGCCCCCGGCCCGCAGTGCCGCGACCGTGGCGGGCGCCGGGTGCCCGTACGAGTTGTCCGCGCCGCAGCTGATCAGCGCCAGACGCGGCGCCAGGCGCCGCAGCAGACCGGGATCCTGGTGGGCGGAGCCGTGGTGGGCCACCTTGAGCACGTCGACGCCTTCCAGCTCCGCCGCCGGTGACCTCCCGAGCTCCTGCTGGGCCGGGGGTTCGAGGTCCCCGAGCAGCAGCAGGCGCATCCCCGCCGTCCGCACCAGCAGGGTGATGCTGGCGTTGTTGGGCCCCTCCACGGCCGACGGCGGGGCCGGGGGCGGGGGCGGCCACACCACCTGCCAGGACAGTGCGCCCGTCCGCCGCTGTTCGCCGGCGGCGGCGCGCCGCACGGGGATCCCCCGTGCCGCCGCCTGTCTGCGGACGGATTCGGCCTGGTCCGCGGGTTCCTCGAGCCCGGTCGTCTCGATCGCGCCCACCGGACGTCCCCGCAGCACCCCGGGCAGCCCCGCCACGTGGTCGGCGTGGAAGTGGGTCAGCACGACCAGCGGGACCCTGGTGATGCCGAGCGAGCGCAGGCAGCGGTCGACGAGTGCCGGATCGGGTCCCGCGTCCACGACCACTCCCGTGCCCGGGCCGGCCGCGAGCACCAGGGCGTCCCCCTGTCCCACGTCGCACATCACCATCCGCCAGCCCGGCGGCGGCCACCCCGTGATCACCCGGGGCAGCGGACCCGGTTGCACCACCGCCAGCACCAGCAGCAACGCGCAGACACCGCACCACCAGGGGTGTCCCAGCAGCCGCCGGCCGACGAACAGCACGCCCACCGTGGCGAGGGCGAGCAGCGCCGCCCCCGTCCAGCCGTCCGGCCAGTCCACCCCCGCTCCGGGCAGCGCGGCCCCGGTGCGGGCGATCCCCGCGATCCACCCGGCCGGCCACCCCGCGCACCAGGCCGACGCCTCGGCCACCGGCATCGCCAACGGCGCCGTCGCCAGGGCCGCGAAGCCCAGTACCGTGGCCGGCGCCACCGCGAACTCCACGAGCAGGTTGCACGGCACCGCCACCAGGCTCACCCGGGCCGACAGCACGGCGACCACCGGTGCGCACAGGACCTGCGCGGCCCCGGCGGCGGCCAGCGCCTCGGCGAGCCGGGGAGGGACCCGGCGGCGGCGCAGCGCCGCGCTCCACCGTGGCGCGAGCGTGAGCAGGGCGCCGGTGGCCAGCACGGAGAGCAGGAAGCCGTAGCTGCGGGCCAGCCACGGGTCGTACAGCACCAGCAGCAGCACGGCCGTCGCCAGCGCCGGGAGCAGGGACCGGCGGCGTCCGGTGGCGAGGGCGAGCAGGGCGACGGCCCCGCAGGCGGCGGCCCGCAGCACGCTCGGGTCGGGCCGGCACACGACGACGAAGCCGAGCGCGAGCACCCCGCCGAGCAGCGCGGTCGAGCGCAGGGAGAGGCCGAGGCGGGGCGCCAGTCCCCGGCGCTCGCTGTGCTGGGCGAGCCCCGGCGGCCCGAGCAGCAGGGCGAGCAGGATGGTGAAGTTGGCGCCGGACACCGCCAGCGTGTGCGTGAGGTCGGTCTCCTTGAACGCCTCGTCCAGGTCCGGGGTGATCCGGGAGGTGTCCCCGACGACCAGGCCCGGCAGCAGCGCCCGCGCGTCCCCCGGCAACCCGTCGGTGGCCTCCCGCAGTCCGGCGCGCAGCCGCCCGGCCAGCCGCTGCGGACCGGACGGCCCGGACACCA
This sequence comes from Streptomyces sp. JHA26, assembly GCF_002005565.1. Taxonomy (GTDB): domain Bacteria; phylum Actinomycetota; class Actinomycetes; order Streptomycetales; family Streptomycetaceae; genus Streptomyces. Next base: position 69,818 of record NZ_BDJC01000022.1, read on the forward strand.
CGTCCGGCGCCTGCCGGCTCCTCACCCGCAGGACGGCGGCGACCCGGTCCCCGCTCGTCCTCGGAGGCGCCGTCCGCGCGACGACGCGCAGCCGCGTGGTCGGCAGCAGGGCGAGCCAGGGCTCGGCGGCGGAGGCGGAAGGAGGCACCCGGCCGGTCGCCGCTCCGGTGCCGGTGCCGGTCGCCGCTCCGGTGCCGGTGCCGGTAGTCGCTCCGGTGCCTGCGTCGACGAGCATGAGCACCGGCGTCCGGGTCACCACCGCCTTCCCGCTCATCTCCTCGATCCGGCGCACCTCCCCCTCGATCACCACGGCCGGCGGTGCCGCGCGGTCCCCGCGGACGCGGGGCCGGGTGAGCCGGGGGTCCGCGGTGATCTCCACCTCGGCGGTCACGGTGGCGTACTGCCGGGCCAGCGCGGGCACGGGGCCGCGGCGCAGGTCCGCTCCGTGCAGCGCGGCCGAGGCGGCGGACGCGGCCACGCAGAGGAGTACGGCGGCGACCGACGCGGGCGCCCGGCCACGCGTGGCGCGCCGTCGCGTCCCCCACAGCAGCACCCCGGCCGTCACCACGCAGCCGAGCACCACACCGAGGGACCACTCCGGCGCCGCGTCCAGCACCAGGGCCGCCGTGGCCCAGGCCGCCACCGCGGGCGGCACGAGCCGCAGGTCCGTAGGGCCCTCCTGCCGGGGGCGGGCGGCTCCGAGCCGGTGCCCGGACGCGGCGTGCACGGCCGCGCGGGCCCCGGTGCCCGCCCCCGTCGCCGTGCTCGTGGTCGCGCTCACGGCCGGACGAGGTCGCGCAGATCGGCGAAGCGGCGCTCGCCGATGCCGTTGACCTCGCGCAGCTCGTCCACCGACCGGAAACCGCCGTGCTGCGTGCGGTAGTCGATGATGCGCCGGGCCAGGGCGGGGCCGACGCCCGGCAGTGTCTCGAGCTGCTCCGCGGTCGCCGTGCCGAGGGAGACCGGGGCCGCCCCCGTCACCGCGCCGGCCGGGCCGCCCGGGGCCGTGCCGCCCGGGCCGGTTCCCGCGCCGGGAGGCACGGACGCGCCGACGATCACCTGTTCGCCGTCCACGAGGAAGCGGGCCCGGTTCAGTCCGTCGGTCTTCGTACCGGGTCGCACTCCTCCGGCCGCTCGTAGGGCGTCCTCGACCCGTGAACCGGCCGGCAGGTGGTGGATCCCGGGTTCGCGGACCTTTCCACCGACGTCCACGACGATCTCGGCACCGGCCGGAGCCGTCGCCGTGGACCGGGGCGCGCCGGTGGCCGGGGCTCCGCCGGCCGCCGCGGCGCCCCGCGCCCGCGTGCCGTGGGCGGCCGTTTCCCGCACCACCTCGGGTGCCGCCACCGTCTCGGTGCGGCCGGTCCAGAAGTGCTGCGCGGCGAAGACCGCGGCGACGACGAGGAGCACCGCGAGCGCGGTCACGCTCCGCGGTTCCATTCCGCACCGGTTCTGCAGCCACACCGGCATCCGTTCCCGCAACGCGGGCCCGCCCCGCTCCCGCCACGTCGGCGCGGCGGGCGCGGTGGGCGCGGCGGCATCGGGACCGCCGGGGTCGGCGCGGTCGTCGTGCCCCGCCGACGGGACGGCCACGAGGGACCCGACGACGGAGTCGTCGTACGCACCCCCACCCGGCGGCCCCGTCCCCGCCTCCCGCCGCTCCTCGGCGTGTCCGGTGCGTTCGGTGGGTTCGGCGAAGAGCGCCTCCGCCCGTCGGCGGAGCTCCTCCTCCGGCGCGTGGCGGTGGCGTGCCCGGCCGCGAGGGTGCGGGCGGTGCCGGGAGGGGCGGGTGCGGCCGTCGGACGCCGGTCCACGGCCGGGTCCGCTGCTCGCGGCTGCTGTGCGGGGACGTGATCGAAGAGCCATGCGCCGAGGATCGGACACCTCGGCCGACCCGCGATGATCATGGTCGATTTCCGTGGACCACCACCGGACTGTGGACATCTCCCTCACCCTCGCGGGTGACGGAGGACAGCGGCGAGCCGCTCCCCGCCGCCTACCGCGGTGAGACCACGACCCCCAGCAACCCGGGTCCCGTGTGCGCCCCGATCACCGCGCCGATCTCGCTCACGTGCAGGTCGACCAGCCCCGGCACCCTCTCCCGCAGGCGATCCGCCAGGGCCGACGCCCGGTCGGGGGCGGCGAGATGGTGGACGGCGATGTCGACCGGACCGCTGCCCGCGCGGTCGGCGACGATCTCCTCCAGGCGGGCGATCGCCTTCGACGCGGTGCGCACCTTCTCCAGCGGTTCGATGCGGCCACCGCCCAGCTGGAGCAGGGGCTTCACCGCGAGCGCGGAGCCGAACAGTGCCTGTGCCGCCCCGATCCGGCCGCCGCGGCGCAGATAGTCGAGGGTGTCGACGTAGAAGTAGGCGGACGTCTCCGCCGCCCGCTTCTCCGCCGCCGTGACCGCTTCGTCGACCGTGCCGCCCGTCTCCGCCGCCTCGGCCGCGGAGAGCGCGCAGAACCCGAGGGCCATCGCGACCATCCCGGTGTCCACGACCCGCACGGGGACCGGCGCCTCGCGCGCGGCGACGACCGCGGCGTCGTAGGTGCCCGAGAGCTCGGCGGACAGGTGGAGCGAGACGATGCCGTCGGCGCCCGACTCGGCGATCTTCCGGTAGGTCTCGGCGAAGAGCTCGGGGCTGGGGCGCGAGGTGGTGACCGGGCGTCGCTTCTGCAGGGCCTGGGCCAGCGAGCGGGTCGAGATCTCGGTGCCCTCCTCCAGGGCCCGGTCCCCCAGGACCACCGTCAGGGGTACCGCGGTGATGCCGTGCCGCTCCATCGTCCGGGCCGGGAGGTAGGCCGTTGAATCCGTGACGATCGCGACATGACGGGACATGAGCTGGAGGTTACCTGGCGTAGTGCCCGTACGGCAGACCGGCCCCGACGACCGGGCGACACCGGGCGCCATCGGGCGGCGCCGGGCACCGTCGGGCGGGCGAAGGCCCCCGGTCAGGCCGTGTTCTCCGGGCGGGCCTGCTTCTGCCAGGGGTGCACGGTCCGCGGACCGGGCGGGGTGATGGCGGGCCGCGCCGGCTCCCGGGCCTCGTCCTGCCGCGGCGGCTCGGGCCGGTCCCGCCCGGCGGCCGGGGCGTCGGCGGCCGGAGCCTCGGGCCAGGACGGCGGCGCGGCGGCGGGCTCGGTCTGCGTCCAGTGCCGCAGGGCACCGGACTCGACGTCGATCTGGACGCTGAGCGAGTCCAGGTCGTCGTCCGCGAAGCGGTGGGCGCGGTCACGGGCCGCCCAGCGCAGGGAGTCGGCCGACCGGACGATGCGCTCGGTGCGCTCGCGCAGCGCGGGGAGGCGCTCGGCGAGCGTGGTCCGGTCCGGCTCGGCCTCCAGCCGCCTGAGCTCACCGTCGAGTTCGAACCCGTGCGCGCTGAGCCGCTCGAAGAGGGCGAGGGACTCCTTGAGGGACTCGTCCCCGGTCACGCCCGCGTGCAGCGCGTCCTGCGTGGCCCGCATCGAGGTGCGCAGCGTGAGCCGCAGCTGGGCGAGCTCCGCCGCCGGGCCCGTCTGGACGAGGGACTTGGCCCGCAGTGTGTGGTCCTCGACCGTGCGGCGGGCCTGGGTGATGCCGCGGTCCACGCTGCGCTTGGCGGCGCCGACCGCCTTCACGGTGGCGTAGACGCCCAGCACGACGGCGATCAGGAAGAGCAGGGCGAAGACTGTGATCACTGCTTCCACGGAGCTCCTCCTCGAACCGTCCGGCCGCCCACCGGGCACGGCCACGGCGCTCACCGCGCCGCTCTCCACGGTAAACGCAACGGGCAGGTTCGGGGTTCCGACGGAACCCCGAACCTGCCCGTAGGGGACCACCCCGAGCCCTGGGCGGACCCTCGGCGGACCCTCGGCCGGTCAGGCCGGGACGATGTTCACCAGCTTCGGCGCCCGCACCACGACCTTGCGGATCCCGGCCCCGCCCAGCGCGGCCACGACCTTCTCGTCGGCCAGCGCCGCCTTCTCCAGCTCCTCGTCGGAGATGGACGGGGCGACCTCCAGCCGCGCCTTGACCTTGCCCTTGATCTGCACGACGCAGGTGACCGTCTCGTCCACGACGTACGCCGGGTCGGCGACCGGGAAGTCCCGGTGGACGACCGAGTCGGTGTGGCCCAGCCTGCGCCACAGCTCCTCGGCGACGTGCGGGGCCAGCGGCGCGATCATCAGCACCAGCGGCTCGGCGACCGAGCGCGGGATCGGGCCGCCCGACTTCGTCAGGTGGTTGTTCAGCTCGGTGACCTTGGCGATGGCGGTGTTGAACCGCATGCCCTCCAGGTCGCCGCGCACCCCGTCGATCGCCTTGTGCAGCGCGCGCAGCGTGTCCTCGTCGGGCTCGGCGTCGACGACCGTCACCTCGCCGCTGTCCTCGTCGACGACGTTGCGCCACAGCCGCTGCAGCAGCCGGAACTGGCCCACCACCGCGCGCGTGTCCCACGGCCGGGAGACGTCCAGCGGGCCCATCGCCATCTCGTACAGGCGCAGCGTGTCGGCGCCGTACTCGGCGCAGATCTCGTCCGGGGTGACCGCGTTCTTCAGGGACTTGCCCATCTTGCCCAGCAGCCGGGAGACCTTCTCGCCCTGGTAGTAGTACGCGCCGTCGCGCTCCTCCACCTCGGCGGCCGGCACGGCGATGCCGCGGCTGTCGCGGTAGACGTAGGCCTGGATCATGCCCTGGTTGAACAGCTTGTGGAACGGCTCCGCCGAGGAGACGTGCCCCAGGTCGAACAGGACCTTGGACCAGAAGCGCGCGTACAGCAGGTGCAGCACGGCGTGCTCGGCGCCGCCGACGTACAGGTCGACGCCGCCGTGCGGCAGACCCTCGCGCGGGCCCATCCAGTACTGCTCGATCTCCGGGTCGACCAGCCGCTCACCGTTGTGCGGGTCCAGGTAGCGCAGCTCGTACCAGCAGGAACCGGCCCAGTTGGGCATGGTGTTGGTCTCGCGCCGGTACTTCTTCGGGCCGTCGCCCAGGTCCAGGGTGACGTTCACCCAGTCCTCGTTGCGCGACAGCGGCGTCTCGGGCCGCGTGTCGGCGTCGTCCGGGTCGAAGGTGCGCGGGGAGTAGTCCTCGACCTCGGGCAGCTCCAGCGGCAGCATCGACTCGGGCAGGGCGTGGGCGACGCCGTCCTCGTCGTAGACGATCGGGAAGGGCTCGCCCCAGTAGCGCTGGCGGCTGAACAGCCAGTCGCGCAGGCGGAAGTTGACGGTGCCCTCGCCGGTGCCGGTGCGCTCCAGCCACTCGGTGATGCGCGCCTTGGCGTCGACGACGCCCAGGCCGTCCAGGGAGACGCCCTCGCCCGAGGAGTTGACGATCTTCGCGTCGTACGACGCGAAGGCCTCCTCCCAGGTGGAGGTGTCCGTGCCCCGTCCGTCGGTCGGCTCGACGACGCAGCGGATCGGCAGCTCGAAGGCGCGCGCGAACGCGAAGTCACGCGTGTCGTGCGCCGGGACGGCCATGATCGCGCCGGTGCCGTAGCCCATCAGGACGTAGTCGGCGACGAAGACCGGGATCCGCTCGCCGTTGACCGGGTTGGTCGCGTACGCGCCGATGAAGACGCCGGTCTTGTCCTTGGCCTCGGCCTGGCGCTCGACGTCCGACTTGGCGGCGGCCTGCGCCCGGTAGGCGGCGACGGCCTCGGCGGGCGTCGCGTGACCGCCGGTCCACGCCTGGTGGGTGCCCTCGGGCCAGGCGTCCGGGGTGAACTTCTCGACCAGCGGGTGCTCGGGCGCCAGCACCATGTACGTCGCGCCGAACAGGGTGTCGGGGCGGGTGGTGAAGACGGTGATGCGCTCGCCGTCGATGGGGAAGTCGACGCGGGCGCCCTCGGAGCGGCCGATCCAGTTGCGCTGCTGCAGCTTGATGGCCTCGGGCCAGTCCAGCGCGTCCAGGTCCTCCAGCAGCCGGTCGGCGTAGGCGGTGATGCGCATGTTCCACTGGCGCAGCTTGGACTTGAAGACGGGGAAGTTGCCGCGCTCGGAGCGGCCGTCGGCGGTGACCTCCTCGTTGGCCAGCACGGTGCCCAGGCCGGGGCACCAGTTGACGGGCGCGTCGGAGGCGTAGGCCAGGCGGTACTCGCCCAGCACGTCGGCGCGCTCGGCCTCGGTCAGCTCGTTCCAGGAACGGCCCTGGGGCAGCGCGCGCTCACCGGAGGCGAACTGCGCGACCAGCTCGGCGATGGGGCGGGCCTTCCTCGCCTCCTCGTCGTACCAGGAGTTGAAGATCTGCAGGAAGATCCACTGGGTCCACTTGTAGTACTCGGGGTCGATCGTGGCGAACGACCGGCGCTTGTCGTGGCCCAGGCCCAGCCGGCGCAGCTGGGACTTCATGTTCTCCATGTTGGCCTCGGTCGACACGCGCGGGTGCGTGCCGGTCTGCACGGCGTACTGCTCGGCGGGCAGGCCGAAGGCGTCGAAGCCCAGGGTGTGCAGGACGTTGTGCCCGGTCATCCGCTGGAAGCGGGCGTAGACGTCGGTGGCGATGTAGCCCAGGGGGTGGCCGACGTGCAGACCCGCGCCGGAGGGGTACGGGAACATGTCCATGATGAACTTCTTGGGCCTGGCGACCAGCTCCGGGTCGCCCGCCAGGTCGCCCTCGGGGTTCGGCGCGGCGTACGTCCCCTCGGCGTCCCAGAAGTCCTGCCAGCGTGCCTCGATCTCGGCGGCCATGGCGGCCGTGTAGCGGTGCGGCGCGGCGTCCGCCGTCACGGGGGCGGTCGCCGCGGGGTTCGTCTCGCTCATGATCCTCAAAGCTCCATCGATCGTCTCTGCCAGCGGCTGCGACATCCAAGACCAGCGGCTGCGATTGCCGGGAAATGAAAAATCCCCTCGCACAGGAGGGGACGCCGCGCCGATTCCGGCCACCGGGCTACGACCGGGGTCGGGACTGATCAGCGCGGCTCGCTAAGCAGAAGGCGTACGGCACGCATGGCGTCAGGGTACCGCAGTCGCCGATCGGGCCGCGACGGGCTTCCCGGCCGCCCGGAATCCCGCCGGGATCCGCGAAACCTGAACCAAGGTCAAAGGTTACTTCGCGTAACGACCCCTAAGGGGCATCACAACGAGCGCATTGTCATTTGATAACAACGCAATAACTCAAACCTGGTACTCGCGAGTACGGCGCGACCTAGAGTGCGGCTGCGGGACCGCCTTCCCGAACCGCTTCGGAGTTGCCCCCATGAACCCTCCCCCGTACGACCCCCGCGGTGACAGTCCGTGCGACGGTCCGTCCCCTTCCGTCGCCTCCGTGACGCGCGGAGGTGTGCCGCGGTGACGAACGACAGCACGGTGGACGACACCTTCGCCCAGTTCCTGAACTTCGGCGCCGGCGTCCTCTCCCTCGTCTTCCTGAGCTGCTCGGTGATCTGGGGACTGGTCGCCCAGGACCGGATCGTCCTCGACACGCGCCGGCGGATCCTGGCCCAGGCGGTGCACCGGAGCACCGCCGTCGCCTCGATCGTGTTCCTCCTGATCCACATCGCGGTCAAGCTGGCGCTGGACCACACCACGTGGGTCGCCGCGGTGATCCCCTTCGGGCTCCTGGCGACGGAGGACGAGGCGTTCGGCGGCCGGGCCGTCCTGATCGGCCTCGGCACCCTGGCCAGCATGCTCATGATCTTCGTGGGCGTCACCGGCGCCCTGCGCAACCGCTTCGCCTCCCCCGCCCCGGTGGCCGCCCGCTGGCGGGCCATGCACATGCTGGCCTACCCGGCCTGGTGCGCCGCGCTGCTGCACGGGCTCTACGCGGGCCGTGCCGCGAAGCCGGTCTTCATGGTCCTGTACGGCCTCTCCCTGCTCGGCGTCATGGCCGCCCTGGCGCTGCGCGCGGCCCCCCGCCCGGTCAAGCGCCGCATCGCCGACAGGATCACCGGGTTCCTCGACGCGGAGGGCCGGACGGCCCGTGAGGAGCCGGCGGAGGTCCGGAGCCGGGCGACGGCCGGCGCCGCACTGCCGGGCCACGAGCGCCGCGAGGCCTCCGCACCGCGCACGCCGTCCCCGTCCGCACCGCTGTACGAGACCGCGGAACGCCTCGCTCCGCCGCCCCAGGAGCCACCGAGCGGCTTCGCGGCCGCCTACCGTGCCGTCTCCGGCTCCCCCCGGGCGCGGCAGCGGTCCCTGGCCGCCGAGCGGAGCGCGCCGGCCGGCCTGTCGCCGGACCCGCGGCCCACCGAGGTGCTGCCCCTCGCCGACACCGGCGCCGGCGTCCCGGGCGGCTGGCCGGTCCCGTCGCCGCCCCCGGTCGGCGAGGCGCCCCCGTCGGCCTACGACCCGCTCCAGGACACCGGGTACACCATCCCGGCCTACGACCCGCTCCAGGACACCGGGTACACCGTCCCGGCCTACGGCGGCCCGGGCGTCCCCGGCCCCGCCGGGAGTGACGTGTACGACACCGGTGAGACGAACGGCCCCCACGGCACGTACTACCCGCACGACACGTACAACAGCGGTCCCGCCACTGAACCAACCCCCGGTGCGTCCCCCAGGTCCCGCGACTTCGACGCACCGGGTTCGGGCGAACCTTGGAACACGCCTTCCGGAGGCTCTTGGTGAACGAGGCCCTGCCCGACGTCCCCGAAGTCCGCGTGGTCGGTCTTCCCCAGCTCACGTCGGGCTTCGACCTTGTCGAAAGACTGGATCTGCCCATGCACCTCAAGGTGCACGGGCCGCTCGAACCGCTGGGCGGCGAACAGCTCGCCCAGCTCGCCGAACGCATCAACCTCAGGGGCCGCGGCGGCGCGGGCTTCCCCTTCCACAAGAAGCTGCGCTCGGTCGCCGAATCGGCGATCAGGCGCGGTGTGCGGCCGGTCGTCGTCGTCAACGGCAGCGAGGACGAACCGGCCTGCCGCAAGGACACGGTGCTGATCAACCGTGCCCCGCACCTGATCCTGGACGGCGCGCTGCTGTGCGCCGAGGCCATGGGCGCCCGCACCCTCGTCATCGGGGTGACCCGGGAGTCCACCCAGCGCTCCATGGAGGCCGCCCTCGCCGAACGCGGCCTGAACAACGGACGCCGCTCCGCCCTGCGCGCCCGCGTGCAGCGCAATCCGGTGCGGATGGTCACCGGCGCCGCGGCCTCGCTGATCCGCTCCATCGACGGCGGCCCGGCGATCCCGCCCGGCCGCAAGGTCAGCGCGTCGAAGAGCGGGGTCGGCGGCGCACCGACCCTGCTGTCCAACGCCGAGACCTTCGCCCAGCTGGCGATCGCCGCCCGCATCGGCCCGGAGCGCTACGGCAACACCGGCCTGTACGACGAGCCGGGCACCGTCATGCTCACGGTCTCCGGCGCGGTGGCCCGCCCGATGGTGATCGAGGTGCCCACCGGGGTGCCGCTGCGCTACGTCCTCCAGCTGGCCGGCGCCCCGCCGGTGCCGCAGGGCGTGCTGACCGGCGGCTACCACGGCAAGTGGATCGACGCGGCGACCGTCGACGAGGCGATCGTCTCCCGCGACTCGCTCCAGCAGGTGGGCGGCTCGCTCGGCGCGGGCGCGATCCTGCCCATCGGCCAGGGCACCTGCCCGCTGGGCGAGTCGTTGCGGGTGGCGCAGTGGCTGGCCCAGGAGAGCGCGGGCCAGTGCGGCCCCTGCTACCTCGGCCTGCCGGCCGCGGCGCGCGGCATGGAGGACATCCTGAACGGCGGCGGTCCGGCCGCCCTGGAGGCGCTCAAGCAGGTCGCCAGGAACGTCAAGCGGCGCGGCGCCTGCTCGCACCCGGACGGTTCGGCGATGTTCCTGGAGTCGACCGTCAAGGCGTTCACGGACGACCTCGCCGCCCACGTCCTCGGCAACGGCTGCGGGCGGCCCGTGGAGGGCGTCCTGCCGCTCTTCGAGGGCGGCGCGTCCCCGACGGGCGTCCCGGGCGGCGGCGGGGAGGAGAACGGCCCCAGCCGCCAGAAGATCTACGTCGACTGGACGCTGTGCCGGGGCCACGGCCTGTGCGCGGACATCCTCCCGGAGGTCTTCGAGCTCGGCGCCGACGGTTTCCCGACGGTGGCGCAGGCGGACGTGCCGCGTTTCGCGGAGGCCAAGGCGGTGCGCGCGGTGCGCCGCTGCCCGGCGCTCGCCCTGCGCATCGAGGAGGACACCCGCGGGCAGGCGCCGTCCTCGCGCACCAACCTGCCGGTCCTCTCCCAGGGCCGGGGCCGCCGGGCGCTGGGGCGCTGATCGGGAGCCGGACACGAAGAAACCCCCCGGATCGGTGATCCGGGGGGTTTTCCTGTGGAGCTAAGGAGAATTGAACTCCTGACCTCCTGCATGCCATGCAGGCGCTCTACCAACTGAGCTATAGCCCCTTGTTCCTGCTGTTCCGCCCGGTTTCCCCGGCGGCGACGCCAACATTACACGGTCCACCGGGCCCAACACCAAATCGTTTCCGCTTTGCCCGTTTCGCCCTTGTGTGACAGCCGTTACGCCGTCACGAACGAGTAGAACCGCTTGAGCGTGCAGTGCTCCTCCAGGAGCCGGCCGTAGATCGGTTCGCCCTCGAGTTCGCGGTACGTCTCGATGGGGTCGCCCTTTATGATCAGCGCCCGCGCGCACTCCTCGCACCAGTACTGGTAGTCCGGGTTGACCGGCTCCATGTCCCGCACGATCGGGGTGCCGCTGCCGCACCAGTCGCACTTCCGCCTGTGTGCACCCATCGGTCAGCTCCGGCTGTGGCCGCAGGCCGTGCACACGGAGGAGACGCCGCCGCCGTCACCGAGGACCTGGGCGACGTGCGCGGAACCGCAGGAGGGGCAGCCGAGGCGGGTGGCCGTGCTCCGTGTCACCGCTCCACCGAGGAGGTGACCGACCTCCTCGAGGATGCTCGCAGGCATCGCCACTCCCTCCCGTCGGGCCGCGGTCCCCTTCCGGCCGTTTGATTCTGCCACGACCGGGCCAATACGGTCAGCGACGCCTCGGTACCGGTCCGGACACGGAGCCTCACCGAGGTATACGCCCGTGGGGGCGGGACTGCTCAAGCGCGGAACGACGAAAAATCCCGCCCCCCCGAGGGGGACGGGATTGATCCGTGGGCTGTGGAGCTAAGGAGAATTGAACTCCTGACCTCCTGCATGCCATGCAGGCGCTCTACCAACTGAGCTATAGCCCCTTGCGGCCACCCGGCGAGGCCGTGTGGTGTTTCGCTCCGCTCGGCGGGGCGAACAAGAAGAACTTTAGCCTGCGACCTGCCGGAAAGTGAAATCCGGGTCCCGGGCCCGGTCGCGGGCGGCTCAGTCGTCGTCGCCGAGCACCGGTTCCGGCAGCGTGCCGGCGTTGTGCTCCAGCAGGCGCCAGCCGCGGACGCCCTCGCCCAGGACGGACCAGCAGCAGTTGGTCAGGCCGCCGAGGCTCTCCCAGGTGTGCGGCTCCAGCCCGATGAGGCGCCCGATGGTGGTGCGGATGGTGCCGCCGTGGCTGACCACGACGAGGGTGCCGTCCTCGGGGAGCTTCTCGACGTGCCGGAGCACCACGGGGGCGGCGCGGTCGGCCACCTCGGTCTCCAGCTCGCCGCCGCCGCGGCGGACCGGCTCGCCGCGCTTCCACGCCGCGTACTCCTCGCCGTACCGGGCGATGATCTCCTCGTGCGTCAGGCCCTGCCAGACGCCCGCGTAGGTCTCCCGCAGGCCCTCCTCCAGCGTCACCTCGAGGCCGGTGAGCGCGGCCAGCTCGGCGGCCGTGCTCGCGGCCCGGCCGAGGTCGGACGCGATGATCGCGTCGGGCCCCAGGCCGACCAGCAGCCGGGCGGCGCGGCGGGCCTGGGCGACGCCGGTCTCGGTGAGCTCGACGTCCGTGGAGCCCTGGAAGCGGCGCTCCACGTTCCACGCGGTCTGGCCGTGCCGCCACAGGATGATGCGCCTGCCGCGGCCCTGCCTCCCGGACGTCACCTCGCCGGTGGCGCTCATCGCCAGTCCCCGTCGGTCTCCGTCGCCTCCTCGGCGGCCTGGAGCCTGGCGTGCTCCTCCGCCTTGCCGCGGGTCTCCTTGGCGTCGGCGGGCAGCTCCAGCTCGGGGCAGTCCTTCCACAGGCGCTCCAGGGCGTAGAAGACGCGCTCCTCGCTGTGCTGGACGTGGACGACGATGTCGACGTAGTCGAGCAGGATCCAGCGCGCGTCGCGGTCGCCCTCGCGGCGGACCGGCTTGGCGCCGAGTTCCTTGTTCAGCCGCTCCTCGATCTCGTCGACGATCGACTTGACCTGGCGGTCGTTGGGGGCGGAGGCCAGCAGGAAGGCGTCCGTGATCGACAGCACGTCGCTGACGTCGTAGGCGATGATGTCGTGCGCGAGCTTGTCGGCTGCCGCCTGCGCTGCGGTGTTGATGAGTTCGATGGAGCGGTCGGTCGCGGTCACTGCCTGGCTTTCGGGTCGGCGGTCGGTTGACCTCAAGGGTCTCACGACCGCCGACGGTGCCCCACGGGATAACGCCGGTGGCCCCGGACGACAGGCCCTAGGTCGCCGGCTCGTAGTCCTGGCCGAGGACCACCGAGACGTCGGCGTTCGCCGCGACCTTGCCCTGGGTGACGGACCCGTCGGGCAGGCCCAGGGTCCTGGCCACCTGGACGGCGTCCTCCTTGTCGGCGGCCTCCGCGTACAGGACCTGCGACGTGGTCTCGGTGCCGGAGGCGGTGCCGCCCTCCAGGAAGGTGAAGCCGCCGTTGAGGAGGGCGACGCGGGCCTTGCCGGTGCGGTCCTCGACGCCGGTGGCGTTGCGGACGGCGACGCTGACGGCCGCGTCCTCGTCGGGGCTCTTGGCGGTGCCGCCCAGGACGTCCTTGACAACCTTGTCGCCGGTCTCGGCGCTGAGCCGGCCGTCGCTCCCGACGGGCAGCAGCGTGGTCCTGAAGTCGCCGCCCTTGGCGAGCTCGGAGAGTCCGGCGAGGAAGGAGCCGAGGTCGCTCTCGGTCAGCGGCGGGTCGAGGACCAGGCCGAGCGTCTGGACCGTGGTCGTCGCGCCCTGCGGGTCGGAGGACGTCTTGCGCAGCACGCCCTGCAGGACCTGTCCGAACCGCTGGAGCTGGGCGTCGGCGGACTCCCCCGCGCCGCGGTGGGTGGCGTAGGCGACGGCCATCTTGCCGCCGAGGGTCTGCTTCGCGCCCTTGTGCACCAGGGGTGCGGCGCCCTTGTCCTTGGCGGCCGGGTCGGGCACGTCGGCGTCGGTGTCGACCTCGATGCCGCCGACCAGGTCCACGAGGATCTGCAGGAACGGGGTGTCCAGCCGCCAGCTGCCCTCGATGTCGGTGCCGAGGGCCGAGTCGAGCGCGGTCCGGGTGGCCTCGGGGCCGTCGTCGTCGACCGACCGGGCGAGCGTGGTGGGGGTGCCGTCGTCGCCGGTCAGCGCCAGCGAGTTGGGCAGCAGTACGGCGGTGCCCCGCTTCGTGGTGGTGTTATTGACGAGCAGCGCGGTGGATGTGCCGCCGCCCGCGGTGTCGTGCAGGTGGACGGCGATCACGTCGCGTTTCTGGGCGCCCGTCGCCGTCGTACCGCCCGTCCCGGAGTCCGACGAGGACAGGCCGGGCAGCTTTCCGGCGTACCAGAGGTAGCCGACGCCGCCGACGGCGACGAGGGCCAGGACGACGGCCAGGGCGACGACGCGCGTGCGGGCGCGGCGCCGGGCCTCCTCGCGGCGCTCGGTGCGGTTCTCGGTGAACTTGAGCCAGTCGATGACGTCCTCGGAGTCGTCGGTGGGCTCCTCGACGAAGGCGAACTGCTCGGTCCTGTACTCCCGCTCCGGTTCGTCGGCCGCCGCCGGCTCCGGTTCGCCGGGCGGGCCGGCCTGCTGCGGGATGTGGGCGGTCTGCTCGGCGACGAGCGGTGGCCGGTCGCTCGTCGCGGTCCGGCCGTACGGGTCGTACGACGCCTGCGGGGCGTGGCCGGCCTCGGGGGCGTACGGCTGCCGCCCGGCGTCCTGGCCGCCCTGGTCGGTATAGGGGTCGTACGGCGTGGCGGTCTGCTCGGCGCCGGTGGCGTACGGGTCGTGGCCGTGACTCTGCCCGTACGGCTCCTGCTGCCCGTACGGCTGTTGGGCGTACGGCTCCTGCCCGTACGGCTGCTGGGCGTACGGCTCCTGCTGCTGGGCGTAGGGGTCGTACGGCTGTTGCCGGTCCGGGGCCTGGGCCTGGCGGTAGACCGGCCGGCCGTACTCGTCGTAGCCGACGAGCTCGTACGGGTCGGACCCGCCGCTGCCGTACCCCGTGTCGTATGGGTCGTTCACCGGTGCCCCTCTCGGCTCAGTCGCCGCGGTACAGCTGGCGCTTGTCGATGTAGCGCACGACTCCGTCGGGCACCAGGTACCAGACGGGATCGCCCTTGGCGACTCTCGCACGGCAGTCGGTGGAGGAGATGGCGAGGGCGGGGACCTCGACGAGCGAGACACCGCCCTTGGGGAGCCCGGCGTCCGTCAGGGTGTGCCCGGGCCGGGTGACGCCGATGAAGTGCGCGAGGGAGAACAGCTCCTCGCTGTCGCGCCAGGTGAGGATCTGGGCGAGGGCGTCGGCGCCGGTGATGAAGAACAGGTCCGTGTCCGGGTTGAGCGCGCGCAGGTCGCGCAGGGTGTCCACGGTGTAGGTGGGACCGCCGCGGTCGATGTCGATGCGGCTGACCGAGAACTGCGGGTTCTCGACGGTGGCGACGACCGTCATCAGGTACCGGTCCTCGGCCGCGGAGACCGTGCGGTGGCTCTTCTGCCAGGGCTGCCCGGTGGGCACGAACACCACCTCGTCGAGGTGGAACTGCGCGGCGACCTCACTGGCCGCGACGAGGTGCCCGTGGTGGATCGGGTCGAAGGTGCCGCCCATGACACCCAGGCGGCGCCTGCCCGATCGCGCCGGACCGTTGCCCGGGGCGGGCAACGAGCGGTTCTGTGTGCCCCTCGCCGCGTCGCGCGCCGGACCGGTGGGCATGTCCTGCTCTCCCATGCGTGCAGACCCTACCGGCCCGGTCCGGGGCCGAAGATCCCCCCTCGCGCTCAGCGGTCGCGGTTGAAGCGCGTGGTGATCCACAGCAGGAACAGCAGGATGAACAGCGCGGCGCCACCGGTGAGGTAGGGGCTGAGGCTCTCGTGGTTGCCGCCGTGCCCCTCGCCCTCGGCAGCGAGAGTGGCCAACTGGGCAGCGGTGCTGTGGAAGCTCATCTTCGGCAGGACCTATCAGGTGTGGGCGGGATAAGGACGTCGCGGCTCATCGTATGCGGGCGTCCCGCGGACGATCACCCCGACTCCGCCGTTGGGGACGGCCGCGGTCCCGGCGGCCGTGCCGCGGGAACCTTCCGGCCGCCTCAGTCGTCCTTCCGCTTGTACCCCCGCAGCAGGAACCACGCGGTCAGCACACAGCCCAGCACCATCACGATCAGGATGACCCGGAGCAGATTGCCCGCCCCTTGCTGCTCGGCCGCGGTCGCCGCCCCGGCGAGCCAGGCGGTGTGGGGGGTGTGCTCCATGACGGTGACTCCTTCGCTGTACTGCCCGTCCACGGTATCTCCGCCTAGGCTGGGCCCGGCTCCGGGGACGCAAAGGGTCGCGCAAGGGTTGGCAAAGGGCCTTTCCCGCACAGGGGCCATACACACGCACATGGGGGAAGACATGTCCGACGGCCACCAGCACAACGGGCGGGAGAAGGCGCCGAGCAGGCAGCGCAGGCGCTTTCCGGGGATCTCCTCGCGCGCGTACGAGCATCCGGCCGACCGCAGTGCCCTGGTGGCGTTGCGGAAGCTGAGCGGTTTCGACACGGTGTTCAAGGCCCTGAGCGGTCTGCTGCCCGAGCGGAGCCTGCGGCTGCTGTTCCTGTCCGACTCCGTGCGCGTCTCGGACCGGCAGTTCGCGCATCTGAACGACATGCTGCGGGACGCCTGCTACATCCTGGACCTGGAGAAGGTCCCGCCGATGTACGTCAACCAGGACCCGAACCCCAACGCGATGTGCATCGGCCTGGACGAGCCGATCATCGTGGTGACCACGGGGCTCGTGGAGCTGCTGGACGAGGAGGAGATGCGGGCGGTCGTCGGGCACGAGGTCGGGCACGCGCTGTCCGGCCACGCGGTGTACCGGACGATCCTGCTCTTCCTGACGTCCCTGGCCGTCCGGGTCGCCTGGATCCCGCTGGGCAACATGGCGATCATGGCGGTCGTGACCGCGCTGCGCGAGTGGTTCCGCAAGTCGGAGCTGTCGGCCGACCGCGCGGGGCTGCTGGTCGGCCAGGACCTGCAGGCGTCCATGCGGGGCCTGATGAAGATCGCGGGCGGGAACCACCTGCACGAGATGAACGTGGACGCGTTCCTGGAGCAGGCCGACGAGTACGAGGCCGGGGGCGACCTGCGCGACTCCGTGCTGAAGATCCTGAACGTGCTGCCCCGCTCGCACCCGTTCGCCGCGGTGCGGGCCGCCGAGCTGAAGAAGTGGGAGGCCTCCCGGGACCACCAGCGGATCATGGACGGCCACTACCCGCGGCGCGAGGAGGACAAGGACGCCTCGGTCCGGGACTCCTTCCGCGAGTCGGCGTCCAGCTACGCCACCCATGTGCGCAGCTCCAAGGATCCGCTGATGAAGCTGGTGAACGACATCGCGGGCGGCGCCGGCGACCTGGGCGACCGGATGCGGCGCGGCTTCGGCGGCTTCACGTCCTCGCCGAGGCCGTCCGGGGGCGCGGGCGGCACGGGCGGCACGGGCGGCTCCGAGGGGTCGGGCGGCGCGCAGGCGCCGGACGACCGTCCGCCGCGCGACGACGCCTGAGTCCGCGCCCGGCTCCTCCGCGGCCGGGCGCCCCGCCGCTCACACCGACGGCTGGGCGCCCCTCGCCAGGGTGCCGCACACGGCCGGGGCGCTGCCGGTGGAGTACGGGTCGGTGCCGGCGGGGCCACCGTCCTTGGCCGTCCGGCCGGCGAGCAGCGGGCGCAGGTGGTTCGCCGAGTCCTCGGCGCAGGACAGCGGTCCGGCCTGCACGGAGGAGGTCACGAGCTGTGTCTGGTGCAGGCGCAGGTCGTCCCGGTCGAAGCGGAAGCGCAGCTCGCGCCGGACGGTGAACAGCGACGCCTCGGCCCGCGCGTCACCGGCGGGCCGCAGCGGGTAGACGAGGACGTGGTCGGCGGTGACCTCGAGGGTGGAGGCGTCGCTCTCCACCACCGTCAGACTGCCCCGCACCTTGATCTCGTCACCGGTGGGCCGGGCCCGCGCGGGGTCGAAGCGCACCAGCCACCCGGTGGGCGCGTGCCGGCCGTCGGCCGCGGGGTGGGCGAAGCTCTCGTCGAACTGGGCGAGCTGGTCGGGGTCGAGCAGCACCCGCACCGAGCGGACGTCGCGGCCGGTGAGCACCTCCGGGTCGAGCGCCGAGCGGACGATGTAGTCCTTGGCGGTGATCAGCGCGTTCATCACCTGGTCGTCCGAGAAGTGCGCGGTGTGCCGGACGCCCGGCAGGGGGATGCCCTCGGCCCCGGCCGCGAAGTGCGCGGCGGGACTGTGCGCGTACAGGTACGCGGGGTCGTCGGCGCCGGGGACCTCGCCCCGGGGGACGAGCGGGACGACGCTCATCCGCGCCTGGTCGGGCTGCGGACGTGCGGCGGGGCTCTGGTACGGGTGCCGTACGCCCATGTAGATCGCGGTGCCGAAGGCGAGGGCGATCAGCACGAAGAGGAGCAGCACCTGTCGGGACAGGCCCCGGCGCGTCGGCGGGCGCCGGCGTACGGCCGGGGCGTGGTCGGCGATGCGTTCCCGGGCGGAGAACTCCTGGAGGCGGGCAGCGCGGACGAACGACTCGTCGAAGACGACGGATCGGTACTCGTCCTCCCCGCCTCCGGGGACGCCCTCGGGTGTCCCTCCGGGCGGGTCGCCAACCCCTGCCATACCTTCAGGGTAGGTCCGGGGAGAGTCGCGTAAACGCGCTGGCGCAGGTCAAGTTGGGACAGGTTCGGACCACCGGACCGGCAGGTCAGGGGCTGCGCGGGATCACCGGGACCGGGGGCCCGGAGTAGTCGGCGGAGGCCGAGGGGGTCACCGTTCCGCCCTGCTCCCGCCCCGTCGAGGCGGGCGGCGGTGCCTGCTGCGGGCCGCTGCCGGAGGAGGTGCCCCGGTAGACCGCCGCGAAGGCCAGCGCGACCATGCCGACGCCCATCACCAGGGCGAGCACCCAGGCGACGGGCCGGTGCCAGCGGACCTGCTTGCCACAGGCCGGCGGGGCGCCGTAGGGGCGGTCGAGGAGGTCGCGGTCGTCGTCCGGGTCGTCGAGGTCGGGATCATGGCCGAAATCGCCGTACCCGTCGTCGTAGCGCTCGGCTCGGGAGCGGCCGCGGCGCGCCGCTTCGGCCTCGGTGGCCTCGGCTCTGGCCTGCGCGGCCGCCAGGAGGCGTTCGACGGCGGTCGGCTCGTGCACCGCGGCCGCCTGTACGAAGGCCTCGTCGAGGACCACGGAGGCGAACTCTTCGTCCGACACCCCGTGGTCGTGTTCGTCGTCGGGCTCCCAGCCGTCAGGGAACGGCCTACCCCCCACGTCCTCCGGCACGGGTCCAGCGTAGACCTGGGGGGTCGATTTGGGCAGACGGCGGGGAAATTCATCCGGTGGGTGAGATGCCCCGTTCGGATCAGTGGTGCCCGGCACGCGCCTCAGCGTCGCACGTGTCCGTCGCCGGTGACGATGTACTTGGTGCTGGTCAGCTCCGGCAGGCCCATCGGGCCGCGGGCGTGCAGCTTCTGGGTGGAGATGCCGATCTCGGCGCCGAAGCCGAACTGGCCGCCGTCGGTGAACCGGGTGGAGGCGTTCACGGCGACGGTGGTGGAGTCGACCAACTGGGTGAAGCGGCGGGCGGCCTGCTGCGAGGTCGTCACGATGGCCTCGGTGTGGCCGGAGGTCCACAGCCGGATGTGCTCGACGGCCTTGTCGAGGGAGTCCACGACCGCCGCGGCGATGTCGTACGACAGGTACTCCGTCTCCCAGTCCTCCGGCGTGGCCGCCACCACGGTCGCCTTGGTGTCCTGGGCGTGCGCCATGACCCGCTCGTCGGCGTGCACGGTGACGCCGGCCTCGGCGAGGGCGTCCAGGGCGCGGGGCAGGAACTCGGCGGCGATGTCCTGGTGGACGAGGAGGGTCTCGGCGGCGTTGCAGACGCTGACGCGGTGCGCCTTGGAGTTGATCAGGATGTCGACGGCCGTGTCGAGGTCGGCCTGCGCGTCGACGTAGACGTGGCAGTTGCCGGTGCCGGTCTCGATGACCGGGACGGTGGACTCCTGGACGACCGTGTTGATCAGCGAGGCGCCGCCGCGCGGGATGAGCACGTCGACCAGGCCGCGGGCGCGCATCAGCTCGCGCACGCTCTCGCGGCTCTCGCCCGGCACGAGCTGCACGGCGTCGGCCGGCAGCCCGGCCCCGCCGACGGCGTCGCGGACGACCCGGACCAGGGCGGTGTTCGACCGGTACGCGGAGGAGGAGCCGCGCAGCAGGACGGCGTTGCCGGACTTCAGGCACAGGGCGGCGGCGTCGACCGTGACGTTGGGCCGGCCCTCGTAGATGATGCCGACCACGCCGAGCGGCACCCGGACCTGGCGCAGGTCGATGCCGTTGGGGAGGGTGGAGCCGCGTACGACCTCGCCGACCGGGTCGGGCAGCGCGACGACGTCGCGGACGTCGGAGGCGATGGCGCGGACCCGCTCCGGGGTCAGCGTGAGCCGGTCGACGATGGCCTCGCTGGTCCCGGCCGCGCGGGCCTTGGCCACGTCCTGGGCGTTGGCCTCCACGATCTCGCTCGTACGGACCTCCAGCGCGTCCGCGACGGCGAGCAGCGCGTCGTCCTTCGCGGCCCGCGGCAGCGGCGCGAGGTCGGCCGCGGCGGCCTTGGCCCGGTAGGCGGCCCGGGTGACCGGGGACATCGAGTCGTACGGCGAGAGCGTGGTCATGAGGGGAAGCGTAGTGGGCCGGACGAGGCCGTTCGCCGCTCGTCCCACACCGCGAGACATGCGCCGGGCGGGGCCGAAAGGGGGCGGACCGGAGAGGTCCGGGAGAAGGGAGGGACGGGAGGAGGGGCCCTGGAAGGGCTGGGAGAGGGGGCCTAGAAGGGGTGGACGCCGACCGGGGTCGCGGGCGCGGGGCCGTATCCCGCGGCGATGCGCTGGTGGTAGGTCGCGCGGTCGATGACCTCCAGGCCGACGATCTCCCAGGGCGGCAGTCCCGCGGTCTGCCGGTGCTCGCCCCACAGGCGCAGGGCCACGGCGGCGGCGTCGTGCAGGTCGCGGGCCTCCTCCCAGTACCGGATCTCCGCGTGGTCGTCGGCGTACCGGCTGGTCAGCAGGAAGGGGTGGTCGTGGGCGAGCTGCTCCAGGGCGCGGCGCACCTCGGGGAGCGGGGCGCGGGCGCCGGAGACGCTGAGGGTGACGTGCCACAGGCGCGGCGTGTGGGCCGGTTCCTCGCCCCGGAAGCGGTCGCCGGCCGCGACGCTCGTCAGGGCGCGTTCCTCGCCGCCCGCGCGGGCGCCGCCGCGGGCCCCGGTGGCGCCGCGCGGTCCGGTACCGCCCCGGGAGCCGGTACCACCGCGGGACGCCGCCGTCCCAGGGCGCACTCCGCTCACGACGGCCTCCTTCACGCACACGGCTGGGCCCGGTGGTCGGCCGGGCCTGTCCCTGAGGAAAGTTGAGCAGGCCGCGGGAGATCCCGTGCCGGTTTTACGGAACGTCCACCACCGATTCGGGGACGTTTCGGCCTATTACGGGTGCAGGATCACCAGATCGTCCCTGTGTACGACCTCGCGTTCGTACTCCGGTCCGAGCTCGCGCGCCAGCTCCCGGGTGGAGCGGCCGATCAGCCGCGGGATCTCCTTGGCGTCGAAGCCGACGAGCCCCCGGGCCACCGCGCGCCCCTCGCCGTCCCGCAGTTCCACGGGGTCGCCCGCGGCGAACTCGCCCTCGACCCCGGCGATGCCGGCCGGGAGCAGCGACTTGCGGCCCTCGACGACCGCGCGCACCGCCCCGGCGTCGAGCACGAGCGCGCCGCGCGGGGCGGAGGCGTGCTGGAGCCACAGCAGACGGTCGGTGGAGCGCTTGCCGGTGGCGTGGAAGTAGGTGCCGGTGTCGCCGCCGGCCAGGGCGTCGGCGGCGTGGACGGCGCTGGTCAGCACGACGGGGATGCCGGCGGCGGCGGCGATCCGGGCCGCCTCGACCTTGGTGACCATGCCGCCGGTGCCGACCCCGGCCCTGCCGGCGCTGCCGATCTCGACGTGCGCGAGGTCGGCCGGGCCGCGCACCTCCGCTATCCGGGAGGTGCCCGGCCTGCTCGGGTCGCCGTCGTAGACGCCGTCGACGTCGGACAGCAGCACCAGCAGGTCGGCGCGGACGAGGTGGGCGACGAGGGCGGCGAGGCGGTCGTTGTCGCCGAAGCGGATCTCGTCGGTGGCGACGGTGTCGTTCTCGTTGACGACCGGGAAGGCGCCCATCGCGAGGAGCTTGTCGAGGGTGCGGGAGGCGTTGCGGTGCTGGGAGCGGCGGCTCATGTCGTCGGACGTCAGGAGCACCTGGCCGACCCGGACGCCGTAGCGGGCGAAGGAGGCGGTGTAGCGGGCCACCAGCAGGCCCTGGCCGACGCTGGCGGCGGCCTGCTGCCGGGCCAGGTCCCTCGGGCGGCGGTGCAGGCCGAGGGGGGCGAGGCCGGCGGCGATGGCGCCGGAGGAGACGAGGACGACCTCCTTGTCGGCGCCCCGCACCTTGGCGAGGACGTCGACGAGCGCGTCGACGCGGTCGGCGTCCAGGCCCCCGGCCGCGGTGGTCAACGACGAGGAACCGACCTTGACGACGATCCTGCGGGCCTCGCCCACGGCTTGCCTTGCCCCTGCCACTGTGCCGTCTGCCCTCTCGCGTCGACGCGCGCCGGTGTCTGCGCTCACCAGGCAATCTACGCGAACGGCGCCGTTCGCCGCGGAGCGCGTCCAGGCTGCGGACAAGGAGCGCGGCCGTCGGGTACCCCGTCGCCGCAGGCACTTGTACAGGTGTTCCGCAACTTGTGCCCCGTATTCAACGGGTGTGGAGGTCCGTGAAAATCAATTCGGACATATGGACTGGGAAGTCGACATCACGAACATTACCCTTGGCGGCAGGGCACAGACTGTCCGGCTACCGTGCCCGCAGACCCGCGGTCAGCTCCCCGGAACAGGTTGTAGAGGATGCCCACTTTTTCCGTCATCGTTCCCGCGTACAAAGTGCAGGGCTACCTGTCCGAGTGTCTCGACTCCGTACTCGGTCAGGGCTACGCGGACTTCGAGATCGTCGCGGTCGACGACTGCTCGCCGGACGCCTCCGGGGCGATTCTCGACGCATACGCGGACCGCGATGCGCGCATACGCGTGATTCACCTCGCGCAGAACGTGGGACTGGGGCTCGCGCGCAACGCCGGGCTGGAAAAGGCGCGGGGCGACTACGTGCTGTTCCTGGACAGTGACGACACCCTGACCGACGGCGCGCTGGCGGCGATGGCCGAGCGGATCGACGCCACCGGCGGCCCCGACATCCTCGTCTACGACTACGCCCGCACCTACTGGGACGGCAGGGTCAGGCGCAACCAGCGGGCGGACCTGCTCGCGTACGACGGCTCGGACGTCTTCTCCCTGGCCGAGCACCCGCACCTGCTCGACCTGCTGCAGATCGTCTGGAACAAGGCCTACCGGCGCGCGTTCGTCGCCGGGACCGGGCTCGCCTTCCCGCCGGGGTACTACGAGGACGCCCCCTGGACGTTCTGCTCCCTGATCACCGCCGAGCGGATCGCCCTGCTGGACCGCGTCTGCGTCCACTACCGGCAGCGCCGGGAGGGCGGCAACATCCTCAAGACGGTCAGCCGCAGGCATTTCGACATCTTCGATCAGTACCGGCGCGTGTTCGCCTATCTCGACGCGCACCAGGAACTCGACCAGTGGCGTGCGCCGTTGTTCCGGAAAATGGTCGACCACTATCTGACCGTGCTGGAGCGCCCGGACCGGCTGCCGCGGAATGCGCGCGCGGAATTCTTCCGGCGGGCGGCGGCCGACTACCGCGCCCGACTGCCGCTGAACTTCCCCCGCCCGCCCGGAAATCACGGCCGCAAGTACGCGATGCTGGGACGCGGGGCGTACACCGCAATGACGGGGGCGACGCATGCGGCGAAAGTGGAGGAGCAGGTCAGGAAACACGCCCGGTCCGCCGTGATCCGGTCCAAGCGAGGGGCGATGGACCTGTTCTACCGCGCCCAGCTGAGAATGCCGCTGGACGAGAACCTGGCCGTTTTCTCGGCCTACTGGAGTCGCAGCGTCTCCTGCAATCCCGCGGCCGTCGACGCCGAACTCGCCCGTCTCGCGCCGCACGTCCGCCGCGTGTGGGTGATCCGCCCCGACGCGGTGTCCGGGGTGCCCGCGGGCGTGGAGCACGTGCGCGCCGGCTCGCGGGAGTACTGGGCCGCCGTGGCACGCGCCACGTACCTGGTGAACAACGTGAACTTCGCGGACGCCGTGGTGAAGCGGGAGGGCCAGATCCACGTGCAGACCCACCACGGGACTCCGCTGAAGACCATGGGCCTGGACCAGCGGAGGTACCCGGCGTCCACGAACATGGACTTCGCCCGGCTCCTCAGGCGCTGCGACCGCTGGGACTACAGCATCAGTTCCAACCGGCACTCGACCCTGGTGTGGGAGCGGGCCTACCCCTCCTTCTACACGGCGCTGGAGACCGGTTACCCGCGCAACGACGTCCTCGTCCGCGCCGGTGCCGAGGACGTGCGCCGGGCGCGCGCGGCCCTGGGCCTGGCCGACGGCACGAAGGCGTTCCTGTACATGCCGACGCACCGCGAGTACCAGCCGGACTTCAGGCCTCCCCTGGACCTGGCCCGGTTCGCCCGGGAACTCGGGCCCGACGTGACCCTGCTGGTGCGCGGCCACTACTTCTACGGCAACTCCCCGCACGTCGACGAGCTCTGCCGCACGGGCCGGATCGTCGACGTGACCGCGCACCCCCGGGTCGAGGAGCTGTACCTCGCCGCGGACGCGCTCGTCACGGACTACTCCTCCGCGATGTTCGACTACGCCGTGCTGGACCGCCCGGTCATCAGCTACGTCCCCGACTGGGACATCTACTCCGCCGTCCGCGGCACCTACTTCGACCTGACCGAGGAACCGCCCGGCGCAGTGGTCACCACGCAGGAGGAGCTGCTGGCGCTGCTCGCCTCGGGCGCCCACGACAGCGCGGAGACGGCCGGGCGCCGGGACGCCTTCCGCCGGCGTTTCTGCGAGTTCGACGACGGGCGCGCGGCCGAGCGCGTCGTACGGCGCGTCTTCCTCGGGGAGCGGACGCCGCTGCCCTTCGTGCCGTTCGACGAGCGCCGCCCGGTGCCGACTCCCGCCCAGGCCGCCGAGGGGCGAAAAGTCTGACCTCGACGGCCCTCCGGCCGACACATGACGGGATCCAACTGGTGTGCGAAACCCGGGTCTCAAGTGTCACAGGTGTCACATACAATCCGGTGATCACCGGCGGTGGTCGCACTTCCTTCACCACGCCGACTCATCGACTTCACCTGTGGGGGGCTTTTGTCCATTTCGCGTACCGCCAAGAGAGCACGGCGTTCCCGCCTGCTCGGCTGCACCGCCCTCGCGGTGGCCGCGGGCATGCTGCTCGGCACTCCGGCCGTCGCCGCCGACAAGCCGTCGCCGGACGTCGACGTGACGGTGCCCAAGTCCGAGCTGCCGCGGCTGGACCGTGTCACGCCGAAGGCGAAGCGGCAGGCGCCGCGGGCGCTCGTCGCCGCGGCCCCCGCGGCCCGCTTCGACGTGGACGGTGACGGCTACACCGACATGCTGATGCGGCTGCAGGACGGCGCCACGTACGTCTGGCGCACCACGACGGGCGAGTTCACCCCGTACGTCATCAACGTCAACGACTACGAGGAGAAGCAGAAGGACATCATCACGCCCGGCGACGTCGACGGCGAAGGAGGCCCGGAGGTCTTCACGCTGTCGCAGACGGGCACCCTCTCCCTGTTCCAGAGCTGGGGCGTGGACAACACGGGCTACTCCACCTGGAACGGCACGGGCTGGCAGATCTACAACAAGGTCATCGCGCCCGGGGACGTGACCGGAGACGGCAGGCCCGACCTGCTCGCGCGGACCTACGCCGGAGACCTGTACCTGTACGCGGGCACGGGCAACGTGTCCTCCCCGCTCCGCGGGCGGGTCCGGATCAGCGGCGGCTGGTCCATGTTCGACCAGTTGGTCGGCATGGGGGACATGAACGGCGACGGCATCGGTGACGTCGTCGGCCGCACCCCTGCCGGCGACCTGTTCCTCTACGCCGGCCGGGGCGGCACCACCTCCCCGCTCACCCCCCGGCAGCACATCGGCCAGGGCTGGACCGTCTACAACCAGATCGTCGCCGGGGACGACTGGGACGGCGACGGACTCGGCGACCTGCTCGGCCGCACCCCTTCCGGCGCCCTGTACTACTACCGGGCGAACGGCAGGGGTGGCTTCGACACCAAGCAGCAGGTCGGCACCGGTTTCGAGCCCGTCGACCTCTTCGCCGGCAGCGGGGCCCACCCGCACCTCGGCAAGTCCTCGCTGCTCGGTCTGGACGCGAAGGGCACGCTGTACTGGTACGGCGTGCGGAACAACGGCCTGCTGACCTCGCGCTCCCAGGTCAGCGACACGGGCGGCTGGGCCGGTGCCCGCATCGGGTACGCGTCCTCGCTCGACAACGACGGGAACGCGGACCTTCTGGAGCTGTACAACGGCGTCCTCTACAACTACGCCAGTACGGCCGACGAGTACCTGGCCACCGGATGGGGCAAGTACAACCTCTTCCTCGGCCCGGGCGACCTGAACGACGACGGCAAGGGCGACCTGCTCGCCCGGGACACGTCCGGCACCCTGTTCCTCTTCCGCGGCAAGGGCCACGGCGCCTCCCTGTCCTCACCGCTCAGGGTGGGCGGGGGCTGGAACGCCTACAACAAGATCGTGGGCGCCGGGGACTTCACCGGGGACGGCCGCGCCGACATCGTCGCGCGGACCCCGGCCGGCCAGCTGTACCTCTACCGCGGGACCGGCGTCAGCACCTCGCCGCTCGCCGGCAAGGTCTACCTGGGCTCCGGCTGGCAGCAGTACAACAAGCTGATCTCGCCCGGCGACATCGACGGGGACGGCCGTGCCGACCTGCTCGCGGCCAACTCCAAGGGCGAGCTGTTCCGCTACAGCTCCTACAGCAACGGGCGGTTCAAGGCCCGCGTGAAGGCGGGCACCGGCTGGAACACCTACCGGGACATCTACTGATGTAGCGGGAGGGCCCACCGATGAGAAAGGGGGGCTGCCGACACTGACCGTGTCGGCAGCCCCCTTTCCGTCACGCGGCCGCCGCGAGCGGCGCCGCGTCAGCGCTCGTAGGGGCTCTTCACCGGGAAGTAGGCCCGCAGGAACGCGTCGACGATGCGGGCCTGCTCCTGCTCCGGCACCTCCGCGTCACGGGACTCGCCGAGGCAGAACACGTCGTGGCCGCGGATCGCCAGCAGCCGCGTCAGCTCCGGGTGGCGGCTGTAGCTGCCCACGTCGATGTACGCGCAGCGGATGCTGCTCGGCACCGCGGCTCCGGTGAGGTAGCCGTAGTGGTGGTGCAGCGAGGACACCATGGAGATGTCCTGCCAGCCGCGCAGCGGGTTGGCGGCCGTGCGCGCCACGCTCTCGGGGAAGTCCGCCTCGATGCTCTCCAGCACGCTCTTGCGCAGCGGGTGCGGCGCGTGCACGAAGCTGTTCGCCACCGTCACGCCGAACTTCTCCTCCAGCAGCGCCCGGTTGTTCTTCGCCGCGGCGAAGTAGCCCTCGTCCTCCTCGGTCGGCTCACCGATCGGCACCGTCGTCGGCGACCAGAAGAACCGGCTCGTCCCGTTCGGCAGGAAGAACCGCTGCGCGCCGATGGGCCGGCCGATGAACACGTCGTCGTTCAGGTACAGGAACTGCTCGGACAGGCCCTCGATGTGGTGGAGCTGGCTCTCGATGGCGTGCGAGTTGAACGTGGGCAGGCAGTCGGCGTCGGAGAAGATCTCCCGGTGCGAGACGACCTGGATGCCCGGGTGCTCGGTGTCGAGCCACTCGGGGGTCTGGTCGTCGGTGACGAGGTAGACCTTGCGCACCCAGGGAGCGAACATCGCGAGCGAGCGCAGGGAGTAGCGCAGCTCGTCGCGGTTGCGGAACCGGGCGGCCTCGTCGCCGGACGCCTCCGGCGCCAGCCCGAGCCCGGCGCGCCGCTTGGCCCGGCGCTCCTGCCAGCGGGGGTCGGAGTCGTCGACCCAGGTGTAGACGGCGTCCACGGGGAAGGTGATGTCGCTGACCAGCTTCTTGGTCAGCGGCTCGAGCGTGGGGTACTCGCGGTCCCGGACGCGTATCCGGGCGTCGGCGGACAGCGACGGCAGCTTGGGGCCGACGGCGCTCGGCCTGAGCGGCGCGACGAACTGGCCGTCCCCGCCCTCCTCTTCCGGCACCCGGCGCCAGAACTCGATGTCACAGCCGTACGCGGGACCGAAGCGCAGGGTGCGGCTGGAGCTCACCACCGGACGGAACACCCGCAGGCCCGCCACCTCGCCCGCCGCTTCGAGCCGCTCGGCGAGCAGCACGCCCGGGGCGTGCGTCCGGGGCTTGAGGAGCTCCGCGTAGACCGCCTTGCCCTCGTAGTGGTCGGCGAGCGCCTTGCGGACCCGCGCCTGGTCCGCCGCGTCGACGGCCAGCCGCTGCCGGGGGTTGTCCTCGCGGTCGCGCAGCAGCACGTACGGGATGCCGTGCGCCTCGAGCGCGGCGACGACGGTCTCGAAGTTCCGCTGGACGATCTCCGAGCCCTGCAGGTCGTCACGGACCTCGGACAGCCGGCCGGCGGCCCGGACCAGGGAGCGGTCGGACGCGCCGATGACCACTTCCCGGGCGCGCTGGTCGCCCGAGGAGGGGGCCGTGCGGTCCGCGGCGACGGCGGCGTGGAAACGGCCCGCCCCGCCGTGGGCCACCCGGTAGGCGATGCGGTCGGCACGCTCGGCCATCCGCCGCGGGTCGTCCCGCCGGGAGACCAGCTCGGTGAACAGCTCCTCCCACTCCTTGACGATCGCCTCGGCGGCGAACCGCGCCGACCCCTCGTAGGCCTTCTCGCCGAAGGAGCGCAGCAGTTCCTCGTCGCCCATGAGGCGCGAGATCGCCTCGGCCAGGGAGTCGATGTCGTTGGGCGGCACGAGCAGCCCGTCCACGCCGTGGCGGATGATCTCCGCGGGGCCGGTGACGATGTCGTACGCCACCGCCGGGACACCGGCCGCGAACGCCTCCAGCAGCACCAGCGGGAAGGCCTCGCCGTCCTGCGACGGGAGGATGGTCAGGCTGGCCCTGGCCCACTCCTCGGTCATGTGCTGGCTCGGGCCGAGCAGCTCCACGGAGTCGTGCAGGCCCAGGCCCTGGATGAGGTTGCGCAGGCGGGACATCTGCGGGCCGTCGCCGAAGATGCGCAGCCGCCACCCGGGGTGGTCGGGCAGTGCCTTGGCGAACGCCTGGATGGCGTGGTCGACCTGCTTGTCGGGCACGAGCCGGCGCGGCATCACGATCGTCTTGCCGGTCAGGCTGGAACGCGGACGGAAGCCCTCGGGGATCGCGTTCGGGATGGCCGCGAGGCGCGGGGCGGCCTTGCCGAGGGACTCCTCCATCCACTGCTTGGTCCGCTCGGTGAGCACGACGACCGCGTCGATGGCGGGGGCCCGCAGCAGCAGCGGTTCGCCCGTGCCGCCACGCAGCTGCGACGGCCGGTGCTCCTGCTGGATGGTGATCACCCGGGAGGGCACCAGGTCGGCGGCGGCCGACATCAGCGCGGGCGAGGTGGTGATGAGCACGTCGGTGTCGAGGGTGCGCAGCGCGCGCTGCATCTCGGCGTCGGAGAGCGCGTCGAAGGTCGCCTCCCACACCGGGCTGATCAGCTCGCTCGGCAGTCCGGCGAGGTGCCGGCAGTCCTCGGCGGTGAGGCTGCTCTCGCGCACCGGACGTTCGGTCTTGCCGGTGCGGTCCACCAGGTAACGCACCGGCACCCGCTCGTCGACGGTGAAGAACGGCTCGGCCCGCGTCTTGAAGACGCTCAGCACCTCGACGTCGTGCCGGGGAGCCAGATGGGTCGCCTGGGTGTAGACGGCCTGCTCCGTGCCGCCCATCTCGTCACCCCAGGTGAGGAGAAAGGTGATCTTCATCTGTTATCAACTTCCAGAAGGGATAAGCGCAGCACGGAACGCCAGGCTGCCGATGGGCGTGTAGTAGGGGTTGATCCGCAGGGCCGTGCCGTCGTCCGAGGTCAGCAGCCGGTGCGGCATCCGGAAGACGTCTCCGGGGCTGCGCACGTCGGTCCGCCGCCGGGACAGCTTCAGCGACCTGCCGCGCGGCCGCCGCAGGCGCACGTCCCAGATCTGCTCCTTGGTGCTCAGCGTGCCGAAGTCGGCGATCTGCACCCGGCAGGTGAAGGCGTCGCCCTCCCACACGGCCGGCAGGGTCCGGCTGACCTTGCCGTTCCTGCGGATCAGCTCCAGGTCTCCGTTGCACGCCTCCGCCGGCGCGTTGACGAGCCGGCCGCGCAACGTGATCTCCGACCAGCCGATGTGGACGGACACGACCTCGGCGTCGGCACCGTCCCTCCCCAGGGAGACGTACGCACGGCCGGTGCTCGACGCGATGATGCGGCAGTAGGTGCCGTCGTCCCGCAGGGACTCGGGGAGCGTGGGACCGTCGGACATCATCTTCGGGGCCGCGGCCAGCGCGTAACGGCTCTCCCCGCCCCGGACGTCGGTGAAGACCACGGACATCCGCCACTGACCGGCCTCCAGCAGGTACCTGCGGATCCCTCCGGGCATCAGCGGGCCGGTGGAGCTGTCACCCTCCAGCAGGTCGACGACGGTGGTGCCCTGTGCCTCGACACGCCCGTCGCTGCGCTGCGCCAGGGTCAGCGGGACGACGACCGGGGAGGAGCCCTGGCCCAGGACCAGCGACGCGGACGCGGCGGTGACGTCGTCGGGCACGGCGACACAGATGTTGAGTGTTCTGCCGTCCAGGACGGACAGGTGCTCCGCGGTGACGCGCGGCCAGTCGTCGGGACTCGGCGGGACGAGGACCAGGCTGTCCAGTCGCGACCGCGCCGAACGCACCACGGCGTAGCCCTTGCGCATGACCTGGTGGGGTGTGGGGAGTTGTCTCATCGGTTGTCTGCACCGCGCTCGTAGGGGCTCGGAAAGGGAAAGTACTCGTCCAGGAAGCGGGTCATCACGGTCTGCTGCTGGGCGAGTTCGGCCGCCGTGGACGTCGTGTCGTTCAAACAGAACACATGGGCCTCGCGCTCGGCGAGCAGCCTGCCGAGCACCCGCTCCGCGCCCGGCCTGCCGACGTCGAGGTAGCGGTAGACCAGCCCCTCGCCGGGGAAGGAACGGCCGGTGTGGAACGCGTAGTAGTGGTGCAGTGACGAGGTGACCGAGATGTCGCCGACGCTGCGGAAACGGCTCGCCGCGGTACGCCGGTGCTCGTCGGCGAACTCGGTCTCGATCGCCTCCAGCACACTGCGGTGCAGGGCGTGCGGCACGTGCTTCATCTTCCGGAAGATGGTGCCGCCGAAACGCTCGGCGATCAGCCGGCGGTTGTTCTTCCCGGCGGCCGCGACCGGCGGGTCGTCGTCGCTCGGGTCGCCGAACGGGATGAGCGCGGGCGAGAGGTAGAACTGGCCGAGGCCGTTGGGGAGGAAGAACTGCTGCGGCAGCACCTCCCGGCCGAGCATCACGTCGTCGTTGAAGTACAGGAAGTGCTCGGAGAGGCCGTCGATGTGGTGCAGCTGGCTCTCGATCGCGTGCGAGTTGAACGTCGGCAGGGACGCGGGGTTGCTGAATATCTCCTTGTGGCTGACGACCTTCAGCCGCGGGTGGTCCGTGTTCAGCCACTCGGGGGTCTGGTCGGCGGTCACCAGGTAGATGTTGCGGACCCACGGCGCGTACAGGTTCAGGGAGCGCAGGGAGTAGCGCAGTTCGTCCCTGCTCAGGTACCGCGCCGCGTTGGCCGCTTCCTCGTGGTACGGCCGGTCGGAGAACTCCGCCCGGGAACGCACCCACTCGGGGTCGGAGCCGTCGACCCAGGTGTATACCACGTCGATCGGGAAGGTACGGCGCTCGACCCTCCCGGCGGCGAAGGCGGGGCGGGTCCGCACGCGCACCGGGCCGGCGCCGTCACCGGTGCCGTCCTGGGCGTCCGGGTCCCCGGCGCCCTCCGACGCGGGCAACGGGGCCAGGTCGGTGAAGAGGGACTCGTCCGCCTCCGTCGGTTCCTCGTCGACCGGGACGGCCTCGGCGACCGGATTGCGCCGGGGGGAGAGCAGCTCGGCGCCCTCCTGCTTCCAGAACTCCACGTCGCAGCCGTACCGCAGGCCGAACACCAGACGGCCCGTCTCGTCGGTGCGGTACCAGGTGCAGCGGATGACCGCGGAGCCGGACACCCGCTTCCACGGACCGGCCCCGTAGGCGGGCAGGGCGGCCTCGTCGAGGGGCTCACCCTTGCGTATGGGCACCACGTACCCGGGTCTGGCCCGGCACGCCTGGCGCAGTGCGCCGATCACGCGCTCCCGGTCCTCCTCGCGGACCGCCACCGCCGCGGAGGTGTCCGAGCCGGAGTACACGCAGAAGTAGTCGATGCCGGCGTCCCGCAGCGCCGCGGTCACGTCGTCGAGGTTGGCGCGCCGCGCCTCCAGCGGGGTGACCCCCGGCACCACGTGGGCGATGCGCGGGGACCTGCCCACGCTGACGACCCGCCGGTCGTGGCGGGCCAGCAGCTCCCGGTGGCTGCGGGCGACCCGCGCCCGCTTGATCTGGGCCCGCGCCGCCGCGGCGGCGGCGATGCCTTCCTTGACCTGCTGCCGGAAGCCGCTGTCCACGTGCTCGGCGATCACTCGTCGCGCACCCACCGGCACTACACGACGGTAGACACCGACCAACCGGGGTGCTTCAGGATTTCGCACTGCGGGAGCTCCTCCGACGGGAACGGCCTCGAGGACGGCACGCTCCGCTTGATGACGACTCGGGCGGAATACAGACAGGGCAAGTATGCAATGCGTTCACCTGGCATCCGCCTTCGCGCTCCACCCTAGCAACCGTCAAACCTGTGATATAGGAGACAGATACCCAGAGTGTCGGCGCCGCCACCGTCAGGGACCGCGGCCTGTGCCGCGTCGGCTCAGAACGGCTCGAAACCGTTGAACTCCTGCTCCGCCTCGTCCCGTTCGGCGTCCCGGTCCCGGCGTCGCTGGGCGGCGGGGCGCGGTGCCTCGAAGCGGTGGTCCTCGCCGCGGCGGCCGAGCATCTCGGCACCGGCCGTCACCGACGGCTCCCAGTCGAAGACGACCGCGTTGTCCTCGGGGCCGATGGCCACGCCGTCGCCGCCGCGGGCGCCGGCCTTCAGCAGCTGCTCCTCGACGCCGAGGCGGTTGAGGCGGTCGGCGAGGTAGCCGACGGCCTCGTCGTTGTTGAAGTCGGTCTGGCGCACCCAGCGTTCGGGCTTCTCGCCGCGCACGCGGAACAGGCCGTCCTCCTCGCGGGTGACGGTGAAGCCCGCGTCGTCCACGGCCTTGGGCCGGATGACGATCCGCGTGGCCTCCTCCTTCGGCCGGGCGGCCCGCGCCTTCGCCACCAGCTCGGCCAGCGCGAAGGACAGCTCCTTCAGTCCGATGTGGGCCACGGCCGACACCTCGAAGACCCGGTAGCCGCGCGCCTCCAGGTCCGGGCGCACCATCTCGGCGAGGTCCTTGCCGTCGGGCACGTCGATCTTGTTGAGGACGACGATCCGGGGCCGGTTGTCCAGGCCGCCGTACTCGCGCAGCTCGGCCTCGATGACGTCCAGGTCGGAGAGCGGGTCGCGGTCGGACTCCAGCGTCGCCGTGTCCAGGACGTGCACCAGCACGCTGCACCGCTCCACGTGCCGCAGGAACTCCAGGCCGAGGCCCTTGCCCTGGCTGGCACCGGGGATGAGGCCGGGGACGTCCGCGATGGTGTAGACGGTCGAACCGGCCGTCACCACACCGAGGTTCGGCACGAGCGTCGTGAAGGGGTAGTCCGCGATCTTCGGCTTCGCCGCGCTCAGCACGGAGATCAGCGAGGACTTGCCGGCGCTCGGGTAGCCGACCAGCGCCACGTCGGCGACGGTCTTCAGCTCCAGGTGGATGTCCCGGAGGTCACCGGGCTCGCCGAGCAGCGCGAAGCCGGGGGCCTTGCGGCGCGCGGACGCGAGGGCCGCGTTGCCGAGGCCGCCCCGGCCGCCCTGCGCGGCGACGTAGGACGTGCCGTGGCCGACCAGGTCGGCGAGGACGTTGCCCGCCTTGTCGAGGACCACGGTGCCGTCGGGCACGGGCAGGATCAGGTCCTGGCCGTCCTTGCCGGAGCGGTTGCCGCCCTCGCCGGGCTTGCCGTTGGTGGCCTTGCGGTGCGGGGAGTGGTGGTAGTCGAGGAGCGTGGTCACCGACTGGTCGACGGTGAGGATCACGTCGCCGCCACGGCCGCCGTTGCCGCCGTCCGGGCCGCCGAGCGGCTTGAACTTCTCACGGTGGACGGAGGCACAGCCGTGGCCTCCGTTACCCGCGGCGACATGCAGCTCGACGCGGTCCACGAAGGTGGTCATGGGATGTGCCTCCAGTTACTACGGGGTTGTCTCTTGGGTAACACGCGAAAGGCGGACCCGCTTCCCGTCCGGGAAGTGAGGTCCGCCTCGCGAAAGATTCCGATCAGGCGACCGGAACGATGTTCACGACCTTGCGGCCACGGTGGGTGCCGAACTGCACCGCACCGGCCTGCAGCGCGAACAGCGTGTCGTCGCCGCCACGGCCGACGCCCGCACCCGGGTGGAAGTGGGTGCCGCGCTGGCGGACCAGGATCTCGCCCGCGCTGACGGCCTGACCACCGAAGCGCTTCACGCCGAGGCGCTGAGCGTTGGAGTCACGACCGTTACGGGTGGACGATGCGCCCTTCTTGTGTGCCATCTCTCCTCAGTCCCTTACTTCGCAGCCGCGGGGATCTCAGTGACCTTGATCGCCGTGTACTGCTGGCGGTGGCCCTGACGACGGCGGTAGCCGGTCTTGTTCTTGTAGCGCAGAATGTCGATCTTCTGGCCCTTGTGGTGGTCCACGACCTCGGCCTGGACCTTGATGCCGGCCAGCACCCACGGGTCGCTGGTCACAGCGTCGCCGTCGACCACGAGCAGGGTCGAGAGCTCGACCGTGTCGCCGACCTTGGCGGTGGAAATCTTGTCAACCTCAACGATGTCGCCGACAGCAACCTTGTGCTGGCGACCACCGCTGCGCACGATGGCGTACACGCGGATCTCACTCTCTACGCTCGGGAACGGCACCCCCGCAGTCCAGCCGCCCGGCAGCACGCCGGATGCGGCCTCTCCCGGTCGCGGCCGGTGACGGCCCCACCCGGAAGGAAGAGGTTTACGGGGATGTGACGCGTCAGTCGACACGCCGACGGTCAAGATTACGGTCCCCCGCGACAGGGGTCAAACCGGGCCCCGGGGACAGGCGTGTGGCCCCGCCCGAGCGGGCGGGGCCACACGCCGTGCGACAGGGATCTGGTCAGCCCTCGTCGGTGGCGGCCGAGACCGAGGACGGCGCCTGCTGCTCGGCCGCCGCGGTCTTCTTCGACGCCGTCTTCTTGGCCGTGGCCTTCTTGGCGGTCGTCGTCTTCGTCGCCGCCTTCTTGGCCGTGGCCTTCTTCGCGGTCGTCGTCTTCTTGGCCGCGGTCTTCTTGGTGGCGGCCTTCTTCGCCGTCGCCTTCTTGGCCGTCTTGCGGGCCGCCGCCTTCTTGGCCGGGGCGGCCTCGTCACCGGACGCGTCCGAGGCCGGGGCCCCGTCCGCCTCGGGCGCCGTCGCCGTCGCGGTCGCTTCCGCCTCCGCCGAGGCCGACGGGACGACCACGACGGCCGCCTCCTCGGGCGCGGTGGAGGTGGTGGGCTTGCGCACGGCCCGACGGCGCGGACGGGCCGGGGCGGCGCTCTCGGCGGGCGCCGCGGCCTCCGGGGCCTCCTCGGCCGCCGGTGCCTCGGCCTCCGCCGGTGCCGGCTGCGCCGGTTCGGCCTGCGCGGTCTCGGGGACCGTCAGCACGGCCGCCTCGGCACCCGCGGGGGAACCGGCCGGTGCGGACACCTTCCGGGTGGCCCGACGACGCGTACGGCCCTTGGGCGCGGCCTCCTCCACGGCCGGGGCCGGGGTCTCGGCCGCCGGGGCCTCGACGGCCGGGGCCGGGGCGCCGGACACCGCGTCCTCGGCGGCCGCGGGCTCGGCCAGCACCTCGGCGGCCGGCTGCCGCACGACCGGACGCTCGGCCTCTTCCGCGGCCGTGACGTCCTGCGCGGTCGGCACCTCGGCCGGGGCCGGGGCCCCGCCGCGCGCGGCCTCGTCC
>NZ_BDJC01000023.1 GCF_002005565.1 Streptomyces sp. JHA26
GCCGTAGCGGCGCCAGATCTCGCTCCAGCGGCCGAGCCGGCCGACGCCGACCATGATGACCGCGGCGACCAGGACGTAGTAGGCGTAGACGGCCACGACCGCGCCGAAGCTGTGGGGCTCGGCCCAGGAGTCCGGGATCATCGCGTAGAGGGGCAGCAGCCACCAGCCGCCGAGGTAGCCGTTCCACAGCAGGGACCAGATCAGCCAGCCGACGAGGAAGGCGATCAGCGCCCCGCTCAGCAGTTGCCGGGCCGGGATCCGCTCGGGTTCCTCCTGCGGCCTGGGCCGGTGCCCGAAGCGCCACACGCCGGGCAGCGCCTCGGGGCGCGGGGTGCGCAGCCAGGTCAGGAACGCCGATCCGTCCGGCATCGGGGGCACGGTCGGTGCCCCGGGCGTCCCGGGCTCCCGCGCGGGCCGCGGCGGCACCGCGGGCACCTCGGGCGGCCCCGCCGGACGCGGCACAGGATTCGCGTGCGCACCCCGCGTGTCCCGCATCCCGTCGCTGTCCATCGCCCTGCCCCCTGACCAGCCGCTCCGTCCACCGTCAGCGAGCCAATCTAACGCCCCGACAGGGCGAGTTCACCGCTTACGCGGCCGGGCCCGCGCCGACGTGTCCCCGTGTCCCCGCACCCGTCACCTGTCCACCGCGGACAACCGGCGGCGCGGACAACGCCCACATGGAGCATGCCCGCCCCCCGTTCCCGGTCCTAGCCTGCGAGAAAAGAAGGCAAGCGTCCGAAAAGATCCACAGGAGCCCCCATGACCGCACTTCCGCAGGAGCGCCGCGTCGTCACCGCCATTCCCGGCCCGAAGTCGCAGGAGCTGCAGGCCCGCCGGACCGCCGCGGTCGCGCAGGGCGTGGGCTCCACGCTGCCGGTCTTCGTCACGCGCGCCGGCGGCGGCGTCATCGAGGACGTGGACGGCAACAGCCTGATCGACTTCGGCTCCGGCATCGCCGTGACCTCCGTCGGCGCCTCCGCCGAGGCCGTGGTGCGCAAGGCCTCCGCGCAGCTCGCCGACTTCACCCACACCTGTTTCATGGTCACGCCGTACGAGGGCTACGTCGCCGTCGCCGAGGCGCTGGCCGAGCTGACCCCGGGCGACCACGCCAAGAAGTCGGCCCTGTTCAACAGCGGCGCCGAGGCCGTCGAGAACGCCGTCAAGATCGCGCGTGCGTACACCAAGCGCCAGGCCGTCGTCGTCTTCGACCACGGCTACCACGGCCGTACCAACCTCACCATGGCGCTGACCGCGAAGAACATGCCGTACAAGCACGGCTTCGGTCCCTTCGCGCCCGAGGTGTACCGCGTGCCGGTCGCCTACGGCTACCGCTGGCCGACCGGCCCGGAGAACGCGGGCCCGGAGGCCGCCGCGCAGGCCATCGACCAGATCACCAAGCAGGTCGGCGCCGAGAACGTGGCCGCGATCATCATCGAGCCGGTCCTCGGCGAGGGCGGCTTCATCGAGCCGGCCAAGGGCTTCCTGCCGGCGCTCGTGAAGTTCGCCAACGACAACGGCATCGTCTTCGTCGCCGACGAGATCCAGTCCGGCTTCTGCCGCACCGGCCAGTGGTTCGCCTGCGAGGACGAGGGCATCGTCCCGGACCTGATCACGACGGCCAAGGGCATCGCCGGCGGTCTGCCGCTGGCCGCCGTCACCGGCCGCGCCGAGATCATGGACTCCGCCCACGCCGGCGGCCTCGGCGGCACCTACGGCGGCAACCCGGTGGCCTGCGCCGGTGCGCTCGGCGCCATCGAGACGATGAAGGAGCTCGACCTCAACGCCAAGGCGAAGAACATCGAGTCCGTCATGAAGACGCGCCTGACCGCCATGGCCGAGAAGTTCGACATCATCGGCGACGTCCGGGGCCGCGGCGCCATGATCGCCATCGAGCTGGTCAAGGACCGCGCCACCAAGGAGCCGAACCCGGAGGCCACGGCCGCGCTCGCCAAGGCCTGCCACGCCGAGGGCCTGCTGGTCCTGACCTGTGGCACCTACGGCAACGTGCTGCGCTTCCTGCCGCCGCTCGTCATCGGCGAGGACCTGCTGAACGAGGGCCTCGACATCATCGAGCAGGGCTTCGCCCGCATCTGAGCGGAGCCCCGCGCGGACCCGGACGCTCGTGCACGTGCGCGAGCGTCCGAGCTGTGGTTCGCACGGCCGGCCCGGCGACCCGCAGAGCGTGTGAAGAACGTGTGCGGGGTGGATGTCAGGACGCCGATGCCCCTGTCCTGGGCCCACCCCCTGTCGTAGGTTCTACGCAGATGAGAGATACACCCCGCCCACGGGGAACCGTGGGCGGAAGCCCAGGCCGGGGCCTCCCCAGCTTCGACCTGGTCGTGCTTCGCGCACACAACCGGAACCCGCGGGTTCCGGGTCTCCTCACCGATCGGACGGTCGCTCGCCCCAAACCCCCCGGGGCGCGCGACGTTCCGGTCAGGACGCCGCCTCGGCACCCGGGACGGTGGTTCACCGAAGGGCCGGCACACTCCCCCCCCTTGCGCCGGCCCTTCGGTGCGTCCACACGCGCGTGTCCCCTCATCCGTCTCCGGTGATGCGGCCGAGCAGGGCGCGGGCCTCCCGGGTGCGCGGACGGGCCGGGTGCAGGTTCCGCTCGCAGTCGGCCGGCGCCTGCCGGGCGGAGGTCTCCTCGCGCACACGCTCGCGTGGCATCCGCATGCTCTTCATGGGCAGGGGGCGTACGTGATCCGGGGGCCTGTCAGGCTGGGAGCATGCCGGTCTCCTCGTCTCGCCCGTTCCGCGGCCCGTCCGGGCTGCTCGCCGTTCCCGCGCTGCTCTTCGCTCTGATCACCTGGCAGGTCGTCGCCGACGGGCCGCTGGTGGGGCTGGACGAGTGGGTGAGCCGGGCGCTCGTCCACCCGGACCGGTTCTCCGAGCTGCTGGCCGACCTCGGCGACGTGCAGGTGGCGGTGCCCGTCCTCGCCCTCGCGCTGGCCGGTGTCGCGTGGCTCGGGCGCGTCAGAGGTGTGGACCGCTGGTGGCTGCCGCCCCTCGTCGGGGCCGCGGCGATGGTCCTGGTGCCCGCGCTGGTGGTCCCGTTGAAGGAGTGGACCGACCGCCCCGGCACCCCGGCGGTGCCGCCGGCGGTCGGCTACTACCCCTCCGGCCACACCGCCACCGCGCTCGTCGCGTACGGCGCGGCGACGCTGCTGCTCCTGCGGCTGCTGCGCGCGCCGGCCGTCCGCCGCCTGCTCGTCGTGCTCTGCGCCGTCCTCGTCCTCGGCGTCTCCTACGGGCTGGTCCGCCGGGGCTACCACTGGCCGTTGGACGTGGTGGCCAGTTGGTGCCTGGGGGCGGTCCTGCTGACGGGTGTGTCGCTGCTGCTCAGCCGAAGTACGCGTCGAAGTTCTTCCGGAACTCCCCGTTCGCGTACCGGTCCCAGTTGATCGACCAGGCCATCAGGCCGCGCAGCCCGGGCCAGGTGCCGTGGGTGGTGTACGTGCCGCAGTCGGTCTTCCTGGTCAGGCAGTTCAGGGCCTTGGTGACCTCGGCCGGGGAGACGTGGCCGTTGCCCGCGCCGGTGGAAGCGGGCATGCCGATGGCGACCTGGTCGGGGCGCAGGGGCGGGAAGACGTTGTTCGCGTCGCCGGCGACCGGGAAGCCGGTGAGCAGCATGTCGGTCATGGCGATGTGGAAGTCGGCGCCGCCCATGGAGTGGTACCGGTCGTCGAGGCCCATGACCGGGCCCGAGTTGTAGTCCTGGACGTGCAGCAGGGTCAGGTCGTCGCGCAGGGCGTGGATGACCGGCAGGTAGGCGCCGCAGCGCGGGTCCTGGCCGCCCCACTTGCCGGTGCCGTAGAACTGGTAGCCGTTCTGCACGAAGAAGGTCTCCGGGGCCATGGTCAGCACGAAGTCGTCGCCGTAGGTGGCCTTCAGGGTCTTCAGGGCCGAGATCAGGTTGACGATCACCGGGGTCTTCGGGTTCCTGAAGTCCGTGTCGTCGGCGTTCAGCGACAGGGAGTGGCCCTCGAAGTCGATGTCGAGGCCGTCGAGTCCGTACTCGTCGATGATCTTCGAGACGGACGAGACGAACATGTCGCGGGCCGCGGTCGTCGACAGCTGCACCTGGCCGTTCTGGCCGCCGATGGAGATCAGCACCTTCTTGCCGGCCGCCTGTTTGGCCCTGATCGCCGCCTTGAACTCGGCGTCGCTCTCCACGTTCGGGCATTCGGTGACCGGGCAGCGCGTGAAGCGGATGTCGCCGGAGGTGACCGAGGTGGGCTCGCCGAAGGCCAGGTCGATGACGTCCCAGCTGTCGGGCACGTCGGCCATGCGGGTGTAGCCGGAGCCGTTGGCGAAGCTCGCGTGGAGGTAGCCGACCAGGGCGTGGGCCGGCAGGCCGGACCCGCCGCCGTCCTGGCCCTCGGCGGTGGTGGCGGTGACCGTGGCGGACCGCGCGGACTCACCGGCGTCGTTGACCGCCGCGACCTGGAAGGCGTACGCCGTCGACGGGGTCAGGCCGGTCACGGTGGTGGAGGTGCCGGTGACCGTGCGGACCCTGGCGCCGTCGCGGTAGACGGCGTAGCCCGTCGCGCCCGGGACGGGCGACCAGGACAGGGCGACGCTGGAGGAGGTGACGGAGCCCGCCGTCAGACCGGCGGGCGTCGCCGGGGGCCGGCTCACCTCGCCGCCGGGCCCGGTCAGGGAGATGTCGTCGGCGTGGTAGGTGCCGGTGCCGTACCAGCCGTGGGTGTAGATCGTGACCTTCGTGGTGGACGGACCGGTGCGGAAGGTCGTCGTCAGGTGCTGCCAGTCGGGGGCGGACTGGACCCAGGTGGAGGCGTCCGTGGTGCCGGTGCCGCTCGCGCCGAGGTACACGTACGTGCCGCGGACGTAGCCCGACAGCGTGTACGCGGAGTCGGGCTTCACGGCCACCGTCTGCGCGCAGCGGGCGTCGTCGGCGCCGGCCGGGGTGGCCTGCAGGGCGGCGGTGCCGCCGTGCACGGGTGAGGTCACGGTCGTGCCCGCCGTGCAGGTCCAGCCGTCGAGACCGGACTCGAAGCCGCCGTTCCTCGCGAGGTCCGCGTCGGCCGCACGGGCGGCCGACGAGAGCGCGGACGCACCGGACACGGCGAGGGCCGTGGCGGTGAGCAGCGTGACGAGGGGCCGTCGGGCGAGCGGTCCGGGGTGTTCCGCGCGTACGCGTTCCACAAGTACCTCCGGGCATGGGGGAGATGGGGAGGGTGGAGCGCGCCCAACTTGGTCCAGACCAATTCGCTTGTCAACCCCTCGCGCGGCTCACCGCTCCCCCTCCCCCGCCGCGAGACCCGCCGCCGCCTCGTGCATCGCCAGTTCCAGGAGCGCGGGGTCGGTGAGGGTGCCGGACCCGTCGGGCGGGATCAGCCAGTGGACGCCGCAGGCCGACGGCCGCCCCGGGTGCGGCACCACGATCCAGGTGCCGGACCCGGCCGTCCGGATGCCGGTGCCCAGCCAGCGGGCGGCGGTGCCGGGCGGCACGAGGAAGCCCGTGCGGGCGTCGCCGGAGCCGGCGAGCACGGGACCGGGCCGGTCCAGGACGCGGGACAGCACGTCCAGGGTCGGACAGCCGAGCCGGCGCGGCAGGAAGAGCACGTCCCAGGCCTTGCCGGCGGGCAGCAGCACGACCCCCCGGGGGTTGCGCTCCCACTCCCGTCGGCAGGACCCCGGATCCGGTGCGACGGATACCAGCCACGCGACCGCCGTCTTCGCACCAGGCATGTGAAGGCCTCCCTCTCTCTCGTGGACGCGGATGCGTCACGAGGGAGAGGGAGGCCCCGGGGCGGGCATTACGCGGGTCGCCGCGACTCCTTGGAGTGAACCGGGTCGCCCCCGGTCCGGCCGGGTCAGCTGTCGAAGCCCAGGCCCAGCCTGTCCATCGTCCGCAGCCACAGGTTGCGCCGGCCGTCGTGCGCGTCCGCGCGGGCCAGCGACCACTTGGTCAGCGCGATGCCGGTCCAGGCGAAGGGCTCGGGCGGGAACGGCAGCGGCTTGCTGCGGACCATCTCCAGGGCGGTGCGCTCGGTGCGCTCTCCCGCCAGCAGGTCGAGCATCACCTCGGCACCGAACCGGGTCGCGCCCACACCGAGACCGGTGTACCCGGCCGCGTAGGCGACCCTGCCCCGGTGCGCGGTGCCGAAGAACGCCGAGAAGCGCGAGCAGGTGTCGATGGCGCCGCCCCAGGCGTGCGTGAAGCGGACGCCCTCCAGCTGCGGGAAGCAGGTGAAGAAGTGGCCGGCGAGCTTGGCGTACGTCTCCGGGCGGTCGTCGTACTCGGAGCGGACCCGGCCGCCGTAGGGATAGACCGCGTCGTAGCCGCCCCACAGGATCCGGTTGTCGGAGGACAGCCGGAAGTAGTGGAACTGGTTGGCGCTGTCCCCGAGGCCCTGCCGGTTCCTCCAGCCGATCGAGGCGAGCTGGGCGTCGGTGAGCGGCTCGGTCATCAGGGCGTAGTCGTAGACCGGGACGGTGTAGGAGCGCACCCGCCTGACCAGGTTGGGGAAGACGTTGGTGCCGAGCGCGACCGTGCGGGCGCGGACGCCGCCGTAGGGGGTGCGCACCGCCATGCCGGCGCCGTGGGGCCGCAGGGTGAGCGCCGGGGTGTGTTCGTGGATGCGGACGCCGAGGCCGAGGCAGGCGCGCTTGAGGCCCCAGGCGAGCCTGGCGGGGTTGACCAGGGCCACGCCCCGGCGGTCGTACAGGCCCGCCCGGAAGGTGGGCGAGTCGACCTGCTCCCGTACGGCCTCGGCGTCCAGGTGCTCGATGCCGTCGGCGAGGCCCTTCGACCGGATCTCCTCGTACCACTCCGCCAGCTCGCGGGCCTGGTACTCCTCGGTCGCGACGTCGATCTCGCCGGTGCGTTCGAAGTCGCAGTCGAGGGAGTACCGGTCCACCGCGGCCTCGATCGCGTCGAGGTTGCGGGCGCCCAGCTCCTCCAGCCGGTGGATCTCGCCGGGCCAGCGGCTGAGCCCGTTGGACAGGCCGTGGGTGAGGGAGGCCGCGCAGAAGCCGCCGTTGCGGCCGGAGGCGGCCCAGCCCACCTCGCGGCCCTCCAGCAGCACCACGTCCCGCCGCGGGTCGCGCTCCTTGGCGAGCAGCGCGGTCCACAGTCCGCTGTAGCCGCCGCCGACGACCAGCAGATCGCAGGTCTCGGGGCCGGTGAGGGCGGGCTCGGGGCGGGGGCGGCCGGGGTCGTCCAGCCAGTACGGGACCGGCTGGGCGTCGGAAAGGGATTTCGTCCACTCGTTGCTGCGGCTCATGGCGCTCGGGGCCATGATCTCAACTCCCTACGAATGCACTGGTGCGTCGTGTGCCTTGCGGCGGTTCCGGCGGTTGCCGATGACCATGGAGACGAGGACGAACAGCACGGCGACGACGAACATGGCCGTACCGACGACGTTGATCTGCACGGGCGTTCCGCGCTGGGCCGATCCCCAGACGAACATGGGGAAGGTGACGGTGGAACCCGCGTTGAAGTTGGTGATGATGAAATCGTCGAAGGAGAGCGCGAAGGCGAGCAGCGCGCCGGCGGCGATCCCGGGTGCGGCGATGGGCAGCGTGACCCGGACGAAGGTCTGGAAGGGACCGGCGTACAGGTCCTGCGCGGCCTGCTCCAGCCGCGGGTCCATCGACATCACGCGCGCCTTGACGGCCGTGACGACGAAGCTGAGGCAGAACATGACGTGGGCGATGAGGATCGTCCAGAAGCCCAGCCGGGCACCCATGTTGAGGAACAGGGTGAGCAGGGACGCGGCCATCACGACCTCGGGCATCGCCATCGGCAGGAAGATCAGCGAGTTGATCGCGCCCCGCGCCCGGAAGCGGTAGCGGACCAGCGCGAAGGCGATCGCCGTGCCCAGCGCGGTGGCGCCGAGCGTCGCCCACAGGGCGATCCGGAGGCTCAGGGACAGCGAGCCGCACAGCCCGGCGACCCCGCACGGATCCTTCCAGGCGTCCGTGGAGAACTGCCGCCACGCGTAGTTGAAGCGCCCGTTCGGCTTGTTGAACGAGAACACCGTGACGATGACGTTGGGCAGCAGGAGGTAAGCGAGCGTCAGCAGTCCGGCGATCACGACCAGATTGCGCTTGAACCAGGTGACGAAGGCCATTCAGACCAGATCCTCCGTGCCGGACTTGCGGATGTAGACGGTGACCATGGCGAGAATCGCGGCCATGAGGATGAAGGACAGTGCCGCGGCCGTCGGGTAGTCCAGCACCCGCAGGAACTGGGACTGGATCACGTTGCCGATCATTCCGGTGTCGGCCGAGCCCAGCAGGGAGGCGTTGACGTAGTCGCCGGTCGCCGGGATGAAGGTCAGCAGCGTGCCGGAGACCACGCCCGGCATCGACAGCGGGAAGGTGACCTTGCGGAAGACCGTGGAGGGCTTCGCGTACAGGTCGCCGGCCGCCTCGTGCAGCCGGCCGTCGATCCGTTCGAGGGACGTGTACAGCGGAAGGATCATGAACGGCAGGAAGTTGTACGTCAGGCCGCACACCACCGCGAGCGGCGTGGCCAGCACGCGGTCCCCGGAGGTCCAGCCCAGCCAGCCGGTCACGTCCAGGACGTGCAGCGTGTTCAGGGCGCCGACCACCGGGCCGCCGTCCGCGAGGATCGTCTTCCAGGCCAGGGTGCGGATCAGGAAGCTGGTGAAGAACGGGGCGATCACCAGGATCATGATCAGGTTGCGCCAGCGGCCCGCCCGGAACGCGATCAGGTAGGCGAGCGGGTAGCCGAGCAGCAGGCACAGCACGGTCGCGGAGGCGGCGTAGGCGACCGAGCGCAGGAACTGCGGCCAGTACTCGGACAGGGCGTCCCAGTACGCGGCGAAGTGCCAGGTGACCTCGTAGCCCTCCTCCAGCGAGCCCGTCTGCACGGACGTGGAGGCCTGGTAGACCATCGGCGCGGCGAAGAAGACGACCAGCCACAGGATGCCGGGGAGCAGCAGCCAGTACGGCGTGAGGCGGCCCCGCCTGCGCGGGGGCTTCTTCTCCGGCGC
The DNA here is from genome assembly GCF_002005565.1 of Streptomyces sp. JHA26. Classification (GTDB taxonomy): domain Bacteria; phylum Actinomycetota; class Actinomycetes; order Streptomycetales; family Streptomycetaceae; genus Streptomyces. The sequence continues at coordinate 8,994 of NZ_BDJC01000023.1, forward strand.
GGCCGGGGCGAGCGGCGGCGGCGCCTCGGTGAGGGTGGACATCAGGCGGCCTCGCCCTCGGCCGCACCGGCGTCGCCCGTCGTCCCCGCGAGCACGGACTGGGAGGCGTCCAGGCCGAAGGTGTGCGCCGGGTTCCAGTGCAGGACGACGTCGGCGCCGGGGGCGAGCCGGGCGTCGCGGTCGACGTTCTGGACGTACACCGCGAACTCGGGGCAGGCCGCGCAGTCGACCACGTACTGCGTGGAGACGCCGATGAAGCTGGTGCTGCTGATCCTGCCGGTGACGCGGTTGCGGTTCTCGGGGACGGAGCCGGCGTCGTCCGCGTGCGTGAGGCCGATCTTCTCCGGGCGCACGCCCACCAGGACCTTGCCACCCGCCCGGGCCGGCGCGGAGCACCGGGCGGCGGGCAGGACCAGCCTGCCGTCGGCCGCCTTCACCACGAGGTCGTCGCCGCTCGCGGAGACGACCTCGGCCTCGATGAGGTTGGAGGTGCCGAGGAAGTTGGCGACGAAGGTGGTGCGCGGGTTCTCGTACAGGTCGGCGGGGGCGCCCAGTTGCTCCACGCGGCCGGCGTTCATCACGGCGACCTGGTCGGCCATCGTCATGGCCTCCTCCTGGTCGTGCGTGACGTGCACGAAGGTGATGCCGACCTCGGTCTGGATGCGCTTGAGCTCCAGCTGCATCCGGCGGCGCAGCTTGAGGTCGAGGGCGCCGAGGGGTTCGTCGAGCAGCAGCACCTCGGGGTGGTTGATCAGGGCGCGGGCGACCGCGACGCGCTGCTGCTGGCCGCCGGAGAGCTGGTGCGGCTTCCTGCGGGCCTGCTCGCCGAGCTGGACGAGGTCGAGCATCTCCTCGACCTGTTTCTTCACGCCCTTGATGCCGCGCCGGCGCAGACCGAAGGCGACGTTCTCGAAGACGTCGAGGTGCGGGAAGAGGGCGTAGGACTGGAAGACCGTGTTGACCGGCCGCTTGTACGGCGGGAGCGCGGTCACGTCCCGGTCGCCGAGGTGGACGGTGCCGGTGCTGGGCTCCTCCAGGCCGGCGATCATGCGCAGGGTCGTGGTCTTGCCGCAGCCGGAGGCGCCGAGCAGGGCGAAGAAGGAGCCCCGCGGCACGGCCAGGTCGAGCGGGTGCACGGCGGTGAAGGAGCCGTAGGTCTTGCTGATGCCGGTCAGGCGGACGTCGCCGCCGCCGTCCGTCGCGTCTGTCGTCTTCATCGTCGTCACGCCCCAGTGAGCTTCGCGAACTTCTCTTCGTAGGCCGCCTCTTCCTTCGCGCTCAGGGAGCGGAAGGCGCGGGATCCGGCCTGCATGGCCTTGTCGGGAATGATCAGCGGGTTGTTCGCCGCGTCCTCGTCGATCCTCGCGAGCTCGTCCTTCACGCCGTCCACGGGACAGACGTAGTTGATGTAGGCGGCGAGCTGCGCGGCCGGTCCCGGCTCGTAGTAGTAGTCGATGAGCCGCTCGGCGTTGGTCTTGTGCCGGGCCTTGTTGGGGACCAGCAGGTTGTCGGTGGACGTGATGTAGCCGCTGTCCGGGACGAGGAAGTCGACGTCCGGACTGTCCGCCTTGAGCTGGACCACGTCACCGGCCCAGGCCAGACAGGCCGCGAAGTCGCCCTTGGTGAGGTCGGACGTGTAGTCGTTGCCGGTGAAGCGGCGTATCTGGCCGCTGTCGACGCCCTTCTGGAGGCGGGCGACGGCCGCGTCGTAGTCGTCGTCGGAGAAGCGGGCCGGGTCCTTGCCCATGTCGAGCAGCGTCATGCCGACGGTGTCGCGCATCTCGGTGAGGAAGCCGACGCGGCCCTTGAGCTTCGGGTTGTCGAGCAGGTCGGAGACCGACGTGACCTCGATGCCGTCCAGCGCCTTCTTGTTGTAGGCGATGACGGTCGAGATGCCCTGCCAGGGGTACGAGTAGGCGCGGCCGGGATCCCAGTCCGGTTCGCGGAACTGCGGGGACAGGTTGGCGAAGGCGTGCGGCAGGTGGGAGGGGTCCAGCTTCTGGACCCACCCGAGGCGGATCATCCTCGCGGCCAGCCAGTCGGTGAGGACGATGAGGTCGCGGCCGGTCTCCTGGCCCGCGGCGAGCTGCGGCTGGATCTTGCCGAAGAACTCGCTGTTGTCGTTGATGTCCTCGGTGTACCTGACCTTGATGCCGGTCCGCCGGGTGAACGCGTCCAGCGTCGGGTGCCGGTCGCCGCTGTCGTCAACGTCCATGTACTCGGTCCAGTTGGAGAAGGAGACCTCCTTCTCCTCCTTCGACCGGTCCTCGGAGGACACGCCGCCCTCGCTCTTGCCGGCCGCCGGGATGCCACAGCCGCTCAGCAGACCGAGGCCGCCGGCCGCGAGCGCGCCGCCCGCCGAGGCGCGCAGCAGTGAGCGGCGGGTGAGGGCGGCCCTGCCGCTGGTGAAACTGCGCCGCACGGCGGCCGCTCGGGCCGGGGACGGGCGGTCGGGCTCGTACTGCTCCATGCGCGTGGTTGCCCTTTCGGGTGGGTCGGCCGTGGTCGGCGGCCTGGCGTGACGGCTATCGGTCCCCGAAGACGGTGCGGTGCCAGTCCTTGGCCGCCACCGCCGTATTGTCGAACATGACGTGCTTGACCTGCGTGTACTCCTCGAAGGAGTAGGCGGACATGTCCTTGCCGAAGCCGGACGCCTTGTACCCGCCGTGGGGCATCTCGCTGATGATCGGGATGTGGTCGTTGACCCACACGCAGCCCGCCTTGATCTCGCGGGTGGCGCGGTTCGCGCGGTACACGTCCCGGCTCCAGGCGGAGGCGGCCAGTCCGTACGGCGTGTCGTTGGCCAGCCCGATGCCCTCGTCGTCGCTGTCGAAGGGCAGGACGACCAGGACCGGCCCGAAGATCTCGGACCGGACGACCTCGCTGTCCTGGGCGGCGTCCGCGATGAGGGTGGGCCGGTAGTAGGCGCCGTCCTTCAGGTCGCCCTGCGGCGCCTCGCCGCCGCACACCACGCGCGCGGAGGAGCGGGCCCGGTCGACGAAGCCGGCGACGCGGTCCCGCTGCGCGTGGCTGACCAGCGGGCCGAGGTCGGTGCCGGGGGCGAAGGGGTCGCCGACGCGGACGGTGTCCATGAGGGCGGCGGTCCTCTCCACGAACGCCTCGTACAGGGGCCGCTGCACGTACGCGCGCGTGGCGGCCGTGCAGTCCTGGCCGGTGTTGATGAGCGCGCCCGCGACGGCGCCGTGGACGGCGGCGTCCAGGTCGGCGTCGTCGAAGACGAGGAAGGGCGCCTTGCCGCCGAGCTCCAGGTGGAGGCGCTTGACGGTGGCGGTGGCGATCTCGGCGACGCGCCTGCCGACGGCGGTGGAGCCGGTGAAGGAGGTCATGGCGACGTCGGGGTGGGCGACGAGGTGTTCACCGGCCTCCCGCCCGGTGCCGGTGACGATGTTGATCACGCCGTCGGGGACACCGGCCTCGGTCGCCGCCCGGGCGAACATCAGGGAGGTGAGCGGGGTGATCTCGGCGGGCTTGAGCACGATGGTGTTGCCCGCGGCGACCGCCGGGAGGATCTTCCAGGCGGCCATCTGGAGCGGGTAGTTCCAGGGTGCGATCGACCCGACGACGCCGATCGGCTCGCGCCGCACGTACGAGGTGTGGTCGCCGGAGTACTCGCCGGCCGACTGGCCCTGGAGGTGCCGGGCCGCGCCGGCGAAGAAGGCCGCGTTGTCGATCGTGCCCGGCACGTCGAACTCGCGGGTCAGCTTCAGCGGCTTGCCGCACTGCAGGGACTCGGCGCGCGCGAGGTCCTCGGCGTGCTCGGCGAGGACGGCGGCGAACCGGTGCAGGGCGTCGGAGCGCTCGCCCGGCGTGGCGCCGGACCAGCCGGGGAACGCCTCCCGCGCGGCGGCGACGGCCGCGTCGACGTCGTCCGCGCCGGCGAGCTCGTAGGTCAGGACCTCCTCGCCGGTCGCCGGGTCGACGACCGTGTGCGTGCGGCCGGAGGTGCCCTTCGCCGGGCGGCCCGCGATGTACTGCGCGCCGTCCGGGAAGCGCTGCCGGGCCGGGAATCGGTCCGGGATGGCGTTGCCCGGGTTGTGCATGTCGGCTCTCCTCGATGTCCCCGCGACGGGTCCTCGCGTCAGGAAGGCCCGCGACGGGAGTCCCCCCTAACGGGGCCGGCGTGGCTCAGGCTCGATGTGAGTGCCGATCCTGACAGAGCACCCAGTCCCCAACAAGTGATTCCGTTGTTGCCATTTGGTTACGCGACGGAATCTGTCGACCAGGTGTCGAGTCACCGTCGAAAAGGACGGACGGAGTGTCAGTGGCGCGTGCCAGACTCGCGTGCATGGAGAGGATCACGGGGGCGGCGAGGACGATCGACAGCGCGCAGGCGCTGCTCGGAGAGGTCCGGGCGGGCGGGCGGATCAAGTACCTCTGCTTCTGGGGACACCGGCCGCTGCCGGACGGCCGGATCGGGGCGAGCTGTCTGAGCCAGTGGTGGCCGTCGCCCTTCACCGTGGACGGGGTGGAGTACGCGACCGCCGAGCACTGGATGATGGCGGGCAAGGCGCGGCTCTTCGAGGACGCGGAGGCGGAGCGGCGGGTGCTGGCCGCCGCACATCCGGCGGAGGCCAAGAAGGCGGGCCGGCTGGTGCGCGGCTTCGACGAGGCGGTGTGGGAGCGGGAGCGGTTCCGGATCGTCGTCGAGGGCAGCGTCCACAAGTTCTCCTCGGACCCCGCCCTGCGGGCGTTCCTGCTGGGCACCGGTGAGCGCGTGCTGGTGGAGGCGAGCCCGGTGGACCGGGTGTGGGGCATCGGCCTGACGGCGGACGACGAGGCGGCGACGGACCCGGAGCGGTGGCGGGGCGCGAACCTGCTGGGCTTCGCACTGATGGTGGCGCGGGAGCGGCTGCGGGGGTGAGGCGGGCGCGATGGGTTCGGGAGCGGCGAGGCGGGCGCGGTGGGTCCGGGGCCGCCGCGGCGCCCGGGACGCCGGGCACTGAGCACTGAGCGGGCATCCCGCGGGGCGGCTCAGCGGCTACGTGAAGATCACCAGGGCACCGAAGCCGACGCCGAGCACGATGCCGGCGGTTCCGCAGATGATGCCGGCCAGGGCCTGCCCCGGGTTGGTGGCTTCGCCCCGGCGGGCCTTGCCGCGGCCGAGCGCGCCGAAGACGACGCCCAGAATGCCCAGGACGATCGCGAGCGGCCACAGGCAGAAGACGGCGGCCGCGACGATGCCCAGCACGAGACCGGCGGTGCCCATCCCGTTGCTCGGCATCGGTGTCATGCCGGGCCAGCCGTAGTAGCCGGGCGGCTGCGGCGCGGCGTAACCGCCCGGACCGGGGCCGCCGGGATAGCCGTAGGGGACCTGTCCGGGGCCGTCGGGGGCGATGGGCGGCGGGGGGACGGCCTGGTCCTGTCCGGCGTACGGCGGGACCTGGGCCTGGGCCGGGGCCGCGAAGGGGTTCGCCGCACCGCTCGCCGGCGCGGCCGCTGCGGGCGGCGCGAAGGGGTTCGCCGTGCCGTCCGCAGGGGCCGGGGCCCCGGGGGTCGCCCACGGCGGCGGCTGCGTGCCCATGGCCGGCAGGGACGTGACCGTCCGTTGGTCGTGGACGGACGGGGCCGACCACGGCGACGGCGCGTTCGACGCGAGGGTGCCGCCGGGGCCGCCGGGGCCGTCGGGCGCGGCGGCGTCCGCCGGCGGCGCCCACGGATCGGCTCCGGAAGGCCCCGTCCCGGGGCGCGGGTCGGCGCCCCGGCCCTCGGGCGTCGTCCGGCCGGAGGCCCCCGCGCGGTGGTCGGGCTTGCCGAGGTCCACGCCGGGTACCGCGTCCGCGGTCCCGCCGGCCGGCGCGGCCCGGGTGCCGCCCCGCTCCCCGTCACCCGGCGGCTGCGGCCGGGGCGCGGAACCGTTCCCCGCGGCCTTCGGCGCCTGCTCGTCGGCTCGCGGCGGCTGCGCCTCGTCGGACATGCGCGGGATCCCCTCTGTTCGAACGTCCCGTCATGCTACGGCCCGTCCCCGCCGGGCACGGCCCCGGCCTACGATGATCCCGAACCACCGATCAGCCGATCACCCGCGTCCCACGGGACCCGCCCGCCCCAGGGCGGCCCGGGACGCCGTTCCGGGGAGGAACCCCTTGACCGAGCACCTCGTCGACCCCGACGTCCCGCGCGACCTGCACGCCTTCATCGCCGGACTGCCCAAGGCCGAACTGCACGTCCACCACGTCGGCTCCGCCTCCCCGCGCATCGTCTCGGAGCTGGCCGCGCGCCACCCCGACTCCAAGGTCCCCACCGACCCCGAGGCTCTGGCCGACTACTTCACGTTCACGGACTTCGCGCACTTCATCGACGTGTACCTGTCCGTCGTCGACCTGATCCGCACCCCGGAGGACGTGCGGCTGCTGACGTACGAGGTGGCCCGGGACATGGCCCGTCAGCAGGTGCGCTACGCCGAACTGACCATCACCCCCTTCTCCTCCACCCGGCGCGGCATCGACGAGCGCGCGTTCATGGACGCGATCGAGGACGCCCGCAAGGCGGCCGAGGCCGAGTTCGGGACCGTGCTGCGCTGGTGCTTCGACATCCCCGGCGAGGCCGGTCTGGAGTCCGCCGAGGAGACGACGCGGCTCGCCACCGACGACCGGGTGCGCCCCGAGGGCCTGATCTCCTTCGGGCTCGGCGGGCCCGAGATCGGCGTCCCCCGACCGCAGTTCAAGCCGTACTTCGACCGGGCCATCGCCGCCGGCCTGCACTCGGTGCCGCACGCGGGCGAGACGACCGGCCCGCAGACGGTGTGGGACGCGCTCACCGAGCTGCGCGCCGAACGCATCGGGCACGGCACCAGCTCCGCGCAGGACCCCGGGCTGCTGGCGCACCTCGCCGAGCACCGGATCCCGCTCGAGGTGTGCCCGACCTCGAACATCGCCACCCGCGCGGTGCGCACCCTGGACGAGCACCCGATCAAGGAGTTCACGCGCGCCGGTGTCCTGGTGACGATCAACTCCGACGACCCCCCGATGTTCGGCACCGACCTCAACAACGAGTACGCCGTCGCCGCCCAGCTCCTCGGCCTCGACGAGCGGGGGCTCGCCGAGCTGGCGAAGAACGGCGTCGAGGCGTCCTTCCTGGACGGGCCCGGCAAGGCCCGGCTGCGGGACGAGATCGACACCTACACCTCCGCTTGGCTCGCCTCCTGATGCCCGCCGCCGTGCACGAGGTGACCGCCGTGGCCCACCGCGGCGACCCCTACCGCTTCCGCGAGAACACGATCGACTCCCTGCGCTCCGCCCTGGCCCGCGGCGCGGACGCGGTGGAGGTCGACGTCCGCCTCACCCGGGACGGCGTGCCCGTGCTCCTGCACGACGAGACGCTGAAGCGGCTGTGGGAGCGGGACCGGCCGCTGCGCTCCCTGTCGGCCCGGGAGGTGGGCGACCTGACGGAGGGCCGGGTGCCGACGCTCGCGGAGGCACTGACCGCGACCGACGGCAGCCGCGTGATGCTGGACCTGCCGGGCGGCCCCGGGGAGCAGGCCGTGCGCAGGGTGGTGGACACGGTGCGCGAGTGCGGCGCGGACGACCGCGTGTACTACTGCGCGGGCGCCGCCGCCATGCTCGCCGTGCGCGCCGCCGACCCGGCCGCCGAGATCGCGCTGACCTGGACGACGGCCGCGCCGCCCCGGCCCGCCCTGCTGGCGGCGGTCCGGCCGCGGTGGCTCAACTACCGGTTCGGGCTGGTGGACCGGGCGCTGGCCGAGCGCGTCCACCGCGACGGCCTGCTGCTGTCCGTGTGGACGCCCGACACCCGTCGCTCCATGCGCCGCCTGCTCGCCCTGGGCGTCGACTCGATCACGACCAACCGCGTCGACGTGCTGTGTGCGCTGCGCGACCGGGGCACCGCGCCGCCCGTAGGGGCGAACCCGGACAACTCCCGGGTCCGGTAAGGGAGTTACCCGATCCCCGGTCCAGGGTCCGGGCCCTCCTCGGCGAGGATCCGGCGTGCCGGGCGGCGCGACGAGGATGATCGACGACCGTCCCGCACTGAACCTGGAGTCGTCGATGCCGTCGATGCGTGTCCGTACCTCCTCCGTCCTCGCCGCGTCCCTGGTGCTCGCGCTGACCGCCGGGCCGCTGGCGGCCCCCGCGTTCGCCGCGCCGGCCACCGCCACCGGCGCCACCGCCACGCACCGGCCGGACGGGCCGGACGCGAAGGCGCTGCGCGCCGCCCTCGCCACGGTGCCGGACGAACACGCCACGGCCGCCCTCGTGCGGGTCGGCGGCAGCGACGGCGCCTGGCGCGGCAGCGCGGGCGTGCGCGACCTGGCCAGTGGCCGGCCGGCGCACCCGAACGCCGCCTTCCGGGCCGGCTCGATCACCAAGGTCGTCACGGCCGCCACCGTCCTGCGGCTCGCGGCACGGGGCGACGTCGACCTGGACGCGGCGGTGCAGGACTACCTCCCCGACCTGTTCACGCCGGAGTTCGACAAGCCGATCAGCGTGCGCCGACTCCTCAACCACACCAGCGGCATCCCGGCGGGCGACGGACTCGGCGACGACTTCGCCGAGTTGTACGCGCACCGCTTCGACACCCTCACCCCGCGGGAGGACGTGGCGACGGCGATCGCGAAGGGACCGGAGTTCGACCCGGGCAAGCAGCAGCACTACCTCAACGTCAACTACACGATCCTCGGCTTCCTGATCGAGAAGGTGACGGGACACTCCTACGCCGTCGAGGCCACGCGCCTGGTGCTGCGCCCGGCCGGCATGTCGCACACGTACTTCCCGGGCACCGACCCGCGCGTCCGGGGCCCGCACAACCGGGGTTACCAGGCGGTGAAGCGGCCGGACGGGACGACGGAGCTGCTCGACGTGACCGAGTGGAACCAGGCGGACCGCTGGGCGGCCGGCGACATGATCTCGACGACGGCCGACCTGGAACGCCTGATCACCTCGCTCTTCCGGGGGGAGATCGTGCCCAGGCCGCAACTGGAGGAGATGTTCACGACCCCGGCCGGCCTCCCGGAGGCGACCATGAGCGCGGGGCTGGAGTACAAGAAGGTGGGGGACCAGGTCTTCTGGGGCAAGTCGGGCTCACGCTACGGCTACAGCACGCTCATGGGCGGCACCCGCGACCTGTCCCGCACCCTCGTCTGCTCGGTCAACGACACGGACGCCAAGAGTACGGCGGGGAACCCGGTGCTCGACGCGATCACCGTGGCGGCGCTGAAGCAGTCCGCACCGGCCGGCAGTCGCCCGTGAGCCGTCGGCCGGTCGCTCCTCGGCCGCCGGCCGGTCACCCGTCGGTCGCACCTCGGCCGCCCGTCAGCCGCCGCGCCACCACGTGCGCCGCGACCGTCGCCGCCCCCGCGAAACCCAGGGCCACGGCGAGGTCGCGCGGGCGGGTGGCGCGCAGCACGCCGGCGCGGCGCAGCCGACCGCGGGCCCAGAGGGTGAACGGGACCACGACCAGCGGCGAGGTCGCCGACCCGGGGGTGTAACCGCGCACCAGCCCCGCCTGCGCGAGGTGGACCAGTCCGTGCAGGCCGAAGGCGTCGAGCGCGGTCTGGTAGGCGGCCGAGCGGCCGCCGGTCAGCCGTCCCGCGACGGACGCGGAGGCCACGACCGCGGCCATCGCGCCGACCGCCGCCGCGAACTCCCGCCCCTCCACCGCCCCGGCCCGCCGCCAGACGGCCTCCGGCACGGCCGGGTACCGCTCGCGCAGGCCGGGGAGGTGGCGCCGCCACCAGCCCGGCACGGTCGCCAGCTCCTCGAGGTCGTGCAGGGCCCAGGCGGCCAGCAGCCCCCACGTGACCGCGCCCCCGACCGCTTCGTCACCCGATGCGTTCCTCACCCGGTCAGCTTGCTGCACACCGGCGCACCGTTGCCACCGCTTCGCGCGTTCCGCCCGGGTCCGCGCCCGCCGGGCCGTGCGGCGACGTGCACGCACCGCGGCCCCGGCCGGAGGCCGTACGCCTCGCGTCCGGGGCCGCGTGCACCGGGTGCGGTCCGCGCACCGCCCGCGGTCACACGTCCAGCGACGTCATCACGTGCTTGATCCGCGTGTAGTCCTCGAAGCCGTACCCCGACAGGTCCTTGCCGTAGCCGGACTTCTTGAAGCCGCCGTGCGGCATCTCGGCCACCAGCGGGATGTGGGTGTTGATCCACACACAGCCGAAGTCGAGCTTCTTGGACATCCGCATGGCGCGGCCGTGGTCCTTGGTCCACACGGAGGACGCCAGCGCGTAGTCGACCCCGTTGGCCCACTCCACGGCCTGGTCCTCGTCGCGGAAGGACTGGACGGTGATGACCGGGCCGAAGACCTCGTTCTGGATGATCTCGTCGTCCTGCTTGAGGCCCGAGACGACGGTCGGGGCGTAGAAGTAGCCCTTGTCGCCGACCTGGTTACCGCCGGCCTCGACCTTGGCGTGGGCGGGCAGGCGCTCGATGAACCCGGCGACCTGCTTGAGCTGGTTGGGGTTGTTCAGCGGGCCGTAGAAGACGTCCTCGTCGTCCGGCTGCCCGGTCTTGATCTCGGACGCGGCCTTCGCGAGCGCGCTCACGAACTCGTCGTGGATCGACTCGTGGACCAGCACGCGGGTGGCGGCGGTGCAGTCCTGGCCGGCGTTGAAGTAGCCCGCCTCCGAGATGCCCTCGACGGCCTTGGGGATGTCGCTGTCCTCGAAGACCACGACCGGCGCCTTGCCGCCCAGCTCCAGGTGGACCCGCTTGAGGTCCTTGGAGGCGGACTCGGCGACGGACATGCCGGCCCGCACGGAGCCGGTGATGGAGGCCATCGCCGGGGTCTCGTGCTCGACCATCAGGCGGCCGGTGTCGCGGTCGCCGCAGACGACGTTGAAGACGCCCTTGGGCACGATCGAGCCGATGATCTCGGCCATCAGGACCGTGGATGCGGGGGTCGTGTCCGAGGGCTTCAGGACGACCGTGTTGCCCGCGGCGAGCGCCGGGGCGAACTTCCACACGGCCATCATCATCGGGTAGTTCCACGGGGCGACCTGCGCGCAGACGCCGATCGGCTCGCGGCGGATCATGGAGGTCAGGCCCTCCATGTACTCGCCGGCCGAGCGGCCCTCCAGCATCCGGGCCGCGCCCGCGAAGAAGCGGATCTGGTCGACCATCGGCGGGATCTCCTCGGAGCGGGTCAGCCCGACGGGCTTGCCCGTGTTCTCCACCTCCGCCGCGATCAGTTCCTCGGCCCGCTCCTCGAACGCGTCCGCGATCTTGAGGAGGGCCTTCTGCCGCTCGGCCGGCGTCGTGTCGCGCCAGGCCGGGAAGGCCGCCGCGGCGGCCGCCATGGCGGCGTCGACGTCCGCCTGCCCGGACAGGGGGGCGGTCGCGTAGGCCTCGCCCGTCGCGGGGTTGACCACCTCGGTGGTCCGTCCGTCGGCGGCGTCCCGGAACTCACCGTCGATGTAGTTGCGCAGACGACGCAGCTCGGTGCTCACTGCCGGCCCTCCAGGTTCGGGTGTCGATCGGATCTCTCGGTGTCCAAGCACTGAGACACCCACCCTAGACGGAGACCCGACGTTTTCAACACCCCCACTCACCCCCGGGTTGCGAAATCCGCAGACTCCAACCACCTAAACAACGAATTTCATCGATCCCGCCTTGCAAAACTGTCGATACGTCGTGCACAGTGAAGTCGTGGCCAGTCGAAGCGCAGACCCGAAGGACTCCCGCGAGTCCCGGAACGGCGGTCCCCAGTTGGACGCCGTCTCCCTCGCCATCATCGAACAGCTCCAGGAGGACGGCCGTCGGCCGTACGCCGCGATCGGCAAGGCCGTCGGCCTGTCGGAGGCGGCCGTGCGCCAGCGCGTCCAGAAGCTGCTCGACCAGGGCGTGATGCAGATCGTCGCCGTCACGGACCCGCTCACCGTGGGCTTCCGCCGGCAGGCGATGGTCGGCGTCAACGTCGAGGGCGACGTGGAGTCCGTCGCCGACGCGCTGGCGGCCATGTCCGAGTGCGAGTACGTGGTGATGACCGCGGGCTCCTTCGACCTGATGGTGGAGGTCGTCTGCGAGGACGACGACCACCTCCTCGAGGTCATCAACCGACGCATCCGGGCCGTCCCCGGAGTGCGCTCCACCGAGAGCTTCGTCTACCTCAAGCTCAAGAAGCAGACCTATATGTGGGGAACCCGATAATCGTGAGCACCGACAGCCCCCAGGACCTCAGCAGGACCGCCTACGACCACCTGTGGATGCACTTCACCCGCATGTCGTCGTACGAGAACGCCCCCGTCCCCACCATCGTCCGCGGTGAGGGCACCCACATCTACGACGACAAGGGCAAGCGCTACCTCGACGGTCTCGCGGGCCTGTTCGTGGTCCAGGCCGGACACGGCCGCCAGGAGCTGGCCGAGACCGCCATGAAGCAGGCGCAGGAGCTCGCCTTCTTCCCGGTGTGGTCCTACGCCCACCCGAAGGCCGTCGAGCTGGCCGAGCGCCTGGCGCACGAGGCCCCCGGCGACCTCAACAAGGTCTTCTTCACCACGGGCGGCGGCGAGGCGGTCGAGACCGCCTGGAAGCTGGCCAAGCAGTACTTCAAGCTGATCGGCAAGCCCACCAAGTACAAGGTCATATCCCGTGCGGTCGCCTACCACGGCACCCCGCAGGGCGCCCTGTCCATCACCGGCCTGCCCGGCCTGAAGGCCCCCTTCGAGCCGCTCGTGCCCGGCGCGCACAAGGTGCCGAACACCAACATCTACCGCGCCCCGCTCTTCGGCGACGACCCCGAGGCCTTCGGCCGCTGGGCCGCCGACCAGATCGAGCAGCAGATCCTCTTCGAGGGCCCGGACACCGTCGCGGCCGTCTTCCTGGAGCCCGTGCAGAACGCCGGCGGCTGCTTCCCGCCCCCGCCCGGCTACTTCCAGCGCGTGCGCGAGATCTGCGACCGGTACGACGTGCTGCTCGTCTCGGACGAGGTCATCTGCGCCTTCGGCCGCCTCGGCACGACCTTCGCCTGCGACAAGTTCGGCTACGTCCCGGACATGATCACCTGTGCCAAGGGCATGACCTCGGGCTACTCCCCGATCGGCGCCTGCATCATCTCCGACCGCCTGGCCGAGCCGTTCTACAAGGGCGACAACACCTTCCTGCACGGCTACACCTTCGGCGGCCACCCGGTCTCCGCCGCGGTCGGCCTCGCCAACCTCGACCTGTTCGAGCGCGAGGGCCTCAACCAGCACGTCCTCGACAACGAGGGCAACTTCCGCGCCACCCTGGAGAAGCTGCTCGACCTGCCGATCGTCGGCGACGTCCGCGGCAACGGCTTCTTCTACGGCATCGAGCTGGTCAAGGACAAGAACACCAAGGAGTCGTTCGACGAGGAGGAGACCGAGCGGATCCTCTACGGCTTCCTCTCCAAGGCGCTCTTCGACAACGGCCTGTACTGCCGTGCCGACGACCGCGGCGACCCGGTCGTCCAGCTCGCCCCGCCGCTGATCTCCGACCAGGGGACCTTCGACGAGATCGAGCAGATCCTGCGCGCCACGCTGACGGAGGCGTGGACGAAGCTCTGATCCCGCGGCGCCGTCGCCCGGCGCCGGCACCACGGAGCTCCGGTCATCCTTCCGGATGATCATCACCGGCCCCGGCACCGCCCGTTCGAGTGAGAAACGGCGGTCCGGGGCCGCGTGCTGTCCGGCCGCGCCCCGGCGACTGCCTACGGTGCCTCGTGACCGATCGGCCCCGCCTTCGTTCCCCCGGACGGGGGAAACGGCCGGGGAAAAACGGATCAGAACCGAGGTGTACGCCCATGGAGGCTCCGCCGGACAACGACGTGCTCTGGGCCCGCGCCCTGCACTTCCAGCACCACGACGGCTCGCCCGCGCTGCAGGGCGTCTCGCTCGGCGTCCGGGAGGGCGAGATCCTCGCCGTCAGCGGCCCGCGCGGCAGCGGCAAGACGACACTGCTGCGGTGTCTGTCCGGACTGCTGCGGGTACGGGACGGTGAGGTCTGGTTCAACAGCGTGCCGGTGCACACCATGGGCCCGATCGGCCGCGAACGGCTGCGCCGCGAACGCTTCGCCTGGATCGACCCCGCCCCCGTGCTCGTCCCGGAGCTCACCGTCTGGGAGAACACCGCCCTCCCCCTCATGCTGCGCGGCACCGCCCGGCGCCGGGCGAAGACGGCCGCCCTGGAGTGGCTGGAGCGCCTCGACGTCGGCGGCACGGCCCGCCGGCGCCCGCACGAGCTCCAGCAGGCCGAACGGCAGCGCGTCTGCATCGCCCGCGCGCTCGCCGTCGGCCCCTCGGTCCTGTTCGCCGACGAGCCGACGGCTCCCCTGCACCGTGCCGACCGCTCCCACGTGCTGCGGACGCTGACCACGGCGGCCCGCTCGCACGGCATCACCGTCGTCCTCGCCACGCACGACGCGCAGACCGCCGCGCTCGCGGACCGCACGGTCTCGCTGCTGGACGGCCGACGGGTCAGGACCGTGCACCTGCCGCCGGTGCCCGAGACCACCGTGGCCTCCGGGGGCACCGCGACGGAAGGCCGGGCAGCGTGCTCGCTCTCCGTCTGACCCTCCGCGCCCGGCTCGCCGTCCAGCTGCGCCGCCTGCTGGTCGCGGCGTTCTCGGCGGGCACGGGTTTCCTGCTGCTGTGCGCCCTCGGCCACGCGATCGGCCACCCGGGCACGCCCGGCGCCTCAGCCCTCCGCCTCGCCTGGTGCGCGGCCCCCCTCTGCGCCACCGTGTACTTCGCCGTCGCCGTGGCCCGCACCGACCCGGGCACCCGGCCCCGCTCGGGCCTGTCGGCGATCGGCCTCGGCCCCGGCCGGCTGATGGCCGTCTCCGCGACGACCACGGCCCTGTCCGGAGCGCTCGGCTCGCTGGCGGCCCTGTTCCTCTTCCTCCACCTGCGCGGCGACCTGACGGCCGCGCCCTTCGACGGTGCCGCGGCCGACTCCCTCGCCGTCGGTCTGCCCCTCCCCTTCCCCGCGGCCGTGACCCTCCTGACGCTGCTCCCGGCGACCGCGTCCGCCGCGGTGGCCCTGTCCCTCCGCCCCCGCGACGCGCCGCCCGCCCGCACCACCGGCACCCGCGGCTACGGCCGTTTCGGCGCGTACGGCTGGGGCGCGGCCCGCGAGACCTTCGGCGCCTACGGCCGTTTCGGCGCCCGCCGGGCCCCCAGGGCTGCCACGTCCCCCTCGGCCGCCGTTCCTCCGTCCGCCTCGGTCTCCCCCGCCGCGGCCACGGCCACCGCGTTCCCCGCCGACGTCCGCACCGCCGAGCCCGTGGGCGGCCACGCAGCCGGGGCGGCGACGGGCGGGCGCCGGGGGTGCCCCCTCCGAGGGAGGCGCCCCGTACGCGCCGGCAGGCGATCCCCACCCCCCGGCCCCGGCGGACGGCCGGCCGCACACCCCGGGGACCACGCGCCGCCAGAACGCCACCACCCTCCCCTGGGGCGTCGCCGTCCTCACCGCCGGCCTCGCCGTGGAGGCCTACGCCCGCACCACCACGGCCGCCCCCGACACCACCCCCTCCGCCGGCGTCCTCCTCGGCTGGATCCTGACCGCCCTGGGCCTCGCCCTCGCCGGCCCCGGCCTCACCCACCTGTGCGGCCGTCTCCTCCAGGCCGTCCGCCCCGGCGCCCTGCGCCTGCTCGCCGGCCGCGTCCTCATGGAGGAGTCGAGCCGCATCGGCCGCCCCCTGGGCATCGTCTGCGCCGTGGCCTGCGCGACCTACGCCGCGGTGGTCCTGTACGGCACGGACGGACCGGCGTCCCATCCCCTGGGCGCCCTCGGCCTCCTGGTCGTGGCGGGCTCCACGGTGGCCACCCTGCTCACCGCGGCCGTCGAGGCCAAGCACACCCGCACCGACACCACCGGCGCCCTGCTGCGGCTGGGCGCGTCCCGGACGACGCTGCGCGTCGCCGCCGCCCTACGGGCCGCCGCACTGCTGGCCCTCTTCGGTCCGCCGACCCTCCTCGTCGCGGTCCTGGCCGCGCTGCCCCTGGCCCGCTGAAGAACATCCCGCGAGATTTCCTCCGGACCGCCGATGATTTCCGCGCCGTCCTCCCGTCCAACCTGTGAACGGCACGACACCGGCGCGACGCCGGCGCGGCACCGACGGGAGAGGACCCCCATGTACCAGCAGATGATCTTCGTGAACCTGGCGACGAACGACCTCGACGCCTCGAAGAAGTTCTTCACGGAGCTCGGCTACACCATCAACGCGCAGTTCAGCGACGAGACCGCCGCCTCGGTCGTGATCAGCGACACGATCATCGCGATGCTGCTGACCAAGGAGAAGTACGCGCAGTTCACGAAGAAGGAGATCGTGGACCCGACGAAGGCCAGCGAGGTGCTGATCGCGCTGAGCGCGGAGAGCCGCGAGAAGGTCGACGAGCTGGTGGAGAAGGCGGTCGCCGCGGGCGGTTCGGTCTCCGGCGAGACCCAGGACCACGGCTTCATGTACGGCCGGGCCTTCGACGACCTCGACGGCCACACCTGGGAGGTCGTGTGGATGGACCCGGCGGCCGTCGAGGGCTGACCCGGACGCGGACCTAGCATGGGCGGGTGGATCCGACACCCGCCCAGCCCCAGCAGCCGTCCCCGTCCCAGGCGCAGTCCCACCACGCCTCGCACGACCGGGAGATAGAGACCCTCGCCGAGTTCGACGAGGTCGTCTCCGCGCGCGGCACCCTCGCCCACCACCGCGTCCAGGCCGTCGACCTGACGGACCGTACGGACGCCCTGCTCTCCACGGACCCCACGGGCGCCGTCTTCCTCGGCTGCCCGATGGCCCCCGAGGCGGCGGCCCGGGTGCGCGCCGCCGGGGCCCTGGTCTTCCCGCCGATACCGGGCCTGCCCTTCGACCCGTACCGCGGACACGTCTACTCCCCCGACGAGTTGTACGCCTCCCTCGCCGACGGCTACGGGGCGACACCGGACGCGCTGGCCTACGACTGGTTCCAGCACACCAAGGCGGACGGGGACGTGTTCGCCTCCATGCTGCGCGCCGTCCACGACGACGCTGTCTCGGACGCGCTCGACGAACTCCTCGTCGGCGCGCGGGTGGTGGGCGTCATGGGCGGCCACGCCATGGCCCGCGGCACCGGCGCCTACGCGGGCGCCGCGCGTCTGGGGCGCGAGCTGACCCGCGCCGGGTTCACGGTGGCCACCGGTGGCGGACCGGGCGCCATGGAGGCCGCGAACCTCGGCGCGTACGCGGCCCCGTTCCACGACGGCATGCTGGACGACGCCCTGTCGCTCCTCGCGAAGGTCGCCTCGTTCACGCCGTCGGTCACCGACTGGGCGCGCTCCGCCCTCGAGGTGCGTGAGCGCTGGCCCGGGGGCGGTGCCTCGGTCGGCATCCCGACCTGGTTCTACGGCCACGAGCCGCCGAACGCCTTCGCGGCGCACATCGCCAAGTACTTCGCCAACGCCACCCGCGAGGACGGCCTGCTGGCGCGCTCGACCGCGGGCGTGGTGTTCCTGCCGGGCGCCGCCGGCACCGTGCAGGAGGTCTTCGACAACGCGACGCCGAACTACTACGAGTCGCGGGGCGAGCCCACCCCCATGGTGCTCGTGGACCGGGCGCACTGGACGCGGACGCTGCCGGTCTGGCCGCTGCTGACGTCACTGGCCGAGGGGCGGTCCATGGAGTCCCGGATCACCCTGGTGGACCGGATCGAGGAGGTCCCCGACGCGCTGAAACGTCTCGGCGGTTAATGAGAGAGTAAAGCCAACACCCTTGACAGGCATATGCGTTGACATTGCTTATACACCGCTTATAGACCAGTGAGGCTCGTGGGTGTGCCGGTGGCGTCCGAGCAGACATCGGCGATGGCACCGGCACCCTCTCCACCCCCCGCATCCGCGATTCCCGTAAAGGAAAAACGTGGCAGTCCTGTCCATACTCAGCCGCACGGCGTCCCGCCGTAGCGTCCGTGCCCTCGGCGTCGCCTCGGCCACGGCGGCCCTCGCGATCGGCGCCGCCGGCAACGCCTTCGCCTGCAACATCGGTGAGTTCTCCGCCGCCGCCACGTGCGACGGCGGCAAGGGGGTCATCACCGTCACCGACGTGGACCCCGCCGGCATCCCCGCCACCGTCACCGTGTACCTGGAGAACAACGGCGGCGACGCGCAGAAGATCGACGAGCAGGTGGTCAAGGGCTCCCGCGAGGGCAGCACCCTCACCTTCGCCGCGGACTGGAAGCCGAACGCCGAGTACCGCATCCACGTCAAGGCCGGCGGCTACGTCGACGAGGACATCAAGCCGAACCTCGTCACCCCGTCGACCCCCTGCACGACCGAGGACACGCCGTCCCCGACCCCGTCCCAGAGCTCGTCCGCCCCGGCCGAGGAGACGGAGACGCCGGCCCCGGCCCCGTCGCCGTCGGCCCCCGCCGCCTCGCAGAGCGAGAGCAGCGCCCCGGCCGCCGTGCCGAGCAACGCCCCGTCCCCGGCGGCCGGTGAGTCCAACCTCGCCGAGACCGGTGCCAACTCCAACACCGGCATGATCGTCGGCATCGCGGCGGCCCTCGTCGTCGTCGGTGGCGGCGCGGTCTTCTTCGGCCTGCGCCGTCGCGGGGCGAACAGCAGCAGCTGACGTCCCGTAGGAACCGTGCGAACGGTGGCCCGTCCCCGGCCGGGGACGGGCCACCGGCGTGTCAGCCGAACGAGGCCCGCTCCAGCCAGAACTCCAGCAACTCCCGCTCGCCGAGCACCTCGATGCCGGGGGCGTCCAGCGGCAGCCTGCGGTAGAAGGCGAGCATGACGTCCGTCAGGGGCCCCCGCAGGGCGACCGTCGCCTTCCCGTGGCCGCGGCGCCAGGTGAAGCCGTCCTCGTCGAGCTCGATCAGCCTCCCCCACCCTTCGGCCGGGGGGACCCCCGTCCCGCTCCGCCCGGCGTTCGGCCCGGGGTCGGTGTCGGTGGCGTGCAGGTGGATGCTCCGGCCGGGCCCGCGCAGTTCGTTCGCCTCGGGGTCCGTGCCGGTCCGCCGTACGAACTCCACGATCTCCAGCCACTCGTCGATCGCGTCGGCGGCCACGTCCGGCGCGACCCGGTAGGGCCGGCCGACGGTGAGCACGGCGTCCGCGCGGTGGACGGTGATCTCGTGCGTCATCCGGCGCGCCCAGAAGCCCGCGTCGTGCCGCCACCCCCACGACCACACCTCGGCGTCCGGCCCGGCCTCGCGCAGCGCGTCGACGACCGCCTCGCCCGACTCCGCCAGCCAGGCGTCCAGCGCGGCCGCGTCGCCCCGGGCGTCGGGCCCCGTGGCGCCCGGCACCTGCTCGTCGGGGACGTTCTCCCGGGCCCGGGTGCGCACCAGCAGCTCCACCCAGCGCAGGGCGCCGCCCGTGTGCCGGAGCAGGTCCTCCAGCGACCAGTCCGGGCAGGTCGGGACGGTGGCGGAGAGATCGGTGCCGGAGGTCACCAGGTCCCTCAACTGCCCGACCTGGTGGGCTATCTCGTCGCAATAGCGCTCGTGTGCCAATGACGTCATGCGCCGCATCCTAGGAGCGGACGATCACCCGAGCACCACGGTTTCCGCCCCGTCGAACTCCACCCCGACCGTGTCCCCGACCTCCGGGGCGGCCCGCAGCGCGCACGCGGCCTCCAGGCGCGGCGCGTCCCCGGGCTGCAGGAGCACGGAGACGTGGGTGCCGCGGAAGGTGCGGGCGGCGACCGTGCAGCGCAGGCCGGCGCCGGCGGGCACGATCCTGACCCCGGCGGGCCGCACGAGCACGGTCCGCGCGCCCTGGGGGGCGTCCTCGGGGACCGGCACCTTGCCCCAGGGGGTGGCCGCGACCTGCCCGGCGACGGTCGCCTCCACCACGTTGTCGAAGCCGAGGAAACGGGCCACGAAGGCGTCCGCCGGCCGCTGCCACACCCGAAGCGGCGTCCCCTCCTGGGCGATCCGCCCGTCCCGCATCACCACCACCCGGTCGGCGAGCGCGAAGGCCTCCGACTGGTCGTGCGTCACGGCGAGCACGGTGGTGCCCAACAGGCCGAACAGTTCGCGCAGTTCCACCACCAGCCGCTCCCGCAGCGACCGGTCGAGCTGGCC
The DNA here is from genome assembly GCF_002005565.1 of Streptomyces sp. JHA26. Lineage (GTDB taxonomy): Bacteria > Actinomycetota > Actinomycetes > Streptomycetales > Streptomycetaceae > Streptomyces. Next base: position 28,993 of record NZ_BDJC01000023.1, read on the forward strand.
GAGCGGCTCGTCCAGCATCAGCAGCCGGGGCCGGGGCGCGAGGGCGCGGGCCAGTGCCACCCGCTGCTGCTCACCGCCGGAGAGCGCGGCGACGGACCGGCGGGCGGCACCCGGCAGACCCACCAGCTCCAGCAGCTCCCGTACGTCCTGCTGCTGCCGGGCCCGCGACGCGCCGCGCATCCGCGGCCCGAAGGCGATGTTGCCGGCCACGTCCCGCTGCGGGAACAGCTGGTGGTCCTGGAACATCAGCCCCACCTCGCGCTTGTGCGCGGGCACCCCGGACTGGTCGCGCCCGTCCAGCAGCACCCGCCCGGCGTCCAGCCGCTGCAGCCCGGCGACCGCGCGCAGCAGCGTCGACTTGCCGCTGCCGCTCGGCCCCAGCACGCAGACGACCTCGTGCTCGGCGACATCGAGGTCGACGGCGTCGAGCACGGCCCGCCCGCCGAAGCGGACGGTCGCGTCCCGCAGACTCAGCAGCATCGCTAGAACTCCCCGCTCCGGTCGGTCCGCAGCCGCTCCAGCACCACGAGGGCCACGGCGCACACCACCATCAGAATCGTCGACAGGGCCATCGCCTGCCCGTAGTTCATGTCCCCGGGCCGCCCCAGCAGCCGGGCCACGGCGACCGGCAGCGTCGGGTTGTCGGGCCGCGCGATGAACACGGTCGCCCCGAACTCCCCCAGCGACACCGCGAAGGCGAACCCGGCGGCGATCAGCAGCGCCCGCCGCACCATCGGCAGGTCGACCTCCCGCCACACCCGCCACGGCGACGCCCCGAGCACCGCCGCCGCCTCCCGCAGCCGTACGTCCACCGCCCGCAGCACCGGCAGCATGGTCCGTACGACGAAGGGGACGCCGACCAGCGCCTGGGCGAGCGGCACCAGGATCCAGGAGGACCTGAGGTCCAGCGGGGGCTCGTCCAGGGCGATCAGGAACCCGAAGCCGACCGTCACGGCGGACACGCCGAGCGGCAGCATCAGCAGCGCGTCGAAGCCGCGCACCAGGCGGCCCGCGTCGCGCCGGGTCAGCGCGGCCGCCGCCAGGCCGCCGACGACCACGGCGACGGCGGTGGCGGCGACGGCGTACCGCAGGGAGTTGCCCACCGCCTCGATCGGCGGGACGAGGAACGTGCCGCCGTCCTCGTGGGTCAGGGCCCGGTAGTAGCCGAGCCCGCCGGCACCGAACGACCGCTGGACCAGCACGGCGAGCGGCAGCACGACGAGGACGGCGACGGTGACGAGCACGCCCGTCAGCAACGCCCACTGCCCCGCCCCGCGCGGCCGGTGCGCGGTGCGGGAGGCGTCCACCAGCCGCAGGGCCGTCTCGCGCCGCCGTACCGTCCAGGCGTGCACGGCGAGGATGACGCAGACCGCGGCGAACTGGATCAGCGTCAGCACGGCGGCCGCGGACAGGTCGAAGGTCTGGGAGGTCTGCCGGTAGATCTCCACCTCCAGGGTGGAGAAGGTGGGCCCGCCGAGGATCTGGACGACGCCGAAGGAGGTGAAGGTGAACAGGAAGACCATCAGCGCGGCGGCGGCCACGGCGGGCGCGAGCGCCGGCAGGGTGACCCGTCGCCAGGCCCGCAGGGGCGAGGCGCCGAGCATCCGCGCGGCCTCCTCCTGCCGCGGGTCGAGCTGCGCCCACAGCCCGCCGACGGTGCGCACGACGACGGCGTAGTTGAAGAAGACGTGCGCGAGCAGGATGGCCCACACCGTGGTGTCCAGCCGGACGCCCCACAGCTCGTCGAGCAGCCCGCCCCGCCCGACGAGCGCGAGGAACGCCGTGCCCACCACGACCGTCGGCAGTACGAACGGCACGGTCACCACGGCCCGCAGCACCTGTCTGCCGGGGAAGTCGAGGCGGGCGAGGACGTACGCGCCGGGCAGGGCGACCAGCAGGGTGAGCGCGGTGGACGCGAGGGCCTGCCAGGTGGTGAACCACAGCACGTGCCGGACGTCGGGCTGGGCCAGCACGTCACCGATCCGCCCGAACCGCCAGACGCCGTCGACCTCCAGACCGCGCGCGACGATCGCGGCGACGGGATAGGCGAAGAAGACCGCGAAGAACGCCACCGGCACCGCCATGAGGGCGAGCCGTGCCGCGTTCCCGCGCACGGTCCCCGCCGGCTTCACCGCCGCCGTCTTCACCGCCTTCGCCGCCTGCTTCTCTTCGCGGCTCACTTCAGGACGAGCGAGGTCCACGACTTGACCCACCGGTCGCGGTTGTCGGCGATCTTCGCCGGGTCGAGGGTCTGCGGGTCCTTCGCCTGCGGCCCGGACTTCGAGAACACCTCGGGGACCCGCGCGTCCTTCCGCACCGGGTAGACGAACATGTTCAGCGGCATGTCCTCCTGGAAGGACTTGCTCAGCAGGAAGTCGAGGAGCGCCTTGCCGCCCTCGGGGTTCTTCGCGTTGCTGAGCAGGCCCGCGTACTCGACCTGCCGGAAGCAGGTGCCGTCGGCGACGCCCGTGGGGGCGGTGGCCGGCTGCGGGTCGGCGTAGACGACCTCGGCGGGCGGGGAGGAGGCGTAGGAGACGACGAGGGGACGGTCGCCCTTGGCCTTCTTGCCGCCGGCCGAGCCGGAGAACTCCTCGTCGTAGGCCTGCTCCCAGCTGTCGACGACCTTGACGCCGTTCGCCTTGAGCTTCTTCCAGTAGCCCTCCCACCCGTCGTCGCCGTACTTCGCGGCGGTGCCGAGCAGGAAGCCGAGGCCGGGCGAGGAGCTGCCGGCGTTCTCGGTGACGAGCAGGTCCTTGTACTCGGGCTTCACCAGGTCGTCGAAGGACCGGGGCGGGGTCAGCCCGTGCTTCTCGAAGTACGCCTTGTCGTAGTTGACGCAGATGTCGCCGGTGTCGACGGGCGTGACCCGGTGCTCGTCCTGGTCGGTCCGGTACTCGGGCTCGACCTGGTCGGAGCCCTTCGCCTCGTACGGCTGGAACAGGCCGTTGTCGAGCGCGCGGGACAGCAGGGTGTTGTCGACGCCGAAGAAGACGTCGCCCTGCGGGTTGTCCTTGGTGAGGATGGCCTTGTTGACGGCCTGGCCCGCGTCGCCGTCCTCCAGGACCGTGACCTTGTAGCCCGACTCCTTCTCGAAGGCGGCGATGACGTCCTTGGAGGCGGCCCACGAGTCGTGACTGACGAGGGTCACGGTCCTCGAGCCGCCGGAGCCGCTGCCGTCGGCGTCGTCGGACGACGATCCGCAGGCGGCCAGCGTGCCGACCATGCCGAGTCCGACGGCCAGGACACTGACCTTCTTGGTGATGCTCACTGGATTCCTCCTGGGTGACCAGGAGAAGACGCGGCCCCGCCCGGGACCCCTGGCGAGGGTCCCGGGCAGGGCGCAACAGCTCGAGTGGTGACCGATCTCCCTACCCAGAATGACCTGGGCCAGGTTCGGAGGGTCTGCGGCCGGTGCCGCACTCTCAGCGCTGTGGCGCTCCCCTGTCGGAATATGAAGATGTGACTGTACTGGCGTACTTCCGCCGGTCAGGTTACCGCTCGCTCGCGGCGAGCTGACCACACGCCCCGTCGATCTCCTGTCCACGGGTGTCCCGGATCGTCACCGGCACACCGTGCGCCGCGATCGCCTCCACGAACGCCTTCTCGTCCTCGGGCCGCGAGGCGGTCCACTTCGAACCCGGCGTCGGGTTGAGCGGGATGAGGTTGACGTGCACCGGCTTGCCCTTGAGCAGCCGGCCGAGCCGGTCGCCGCGCCACGCCTGGTCGTTGATGTCGCGGATCAGCGCGTACTCGATGGACAGCCGGCGTCCGGACTTCGCCGCGTACTCGAGGCCGGCGTCGAGGACCTCGCGCACCTTCCACCGCGTGTTCACGGGGACGAGGGTGTCGCGCAGCTCGTCGTCGGGGGCGTGCAGGGAGATGGCGAGACGGCACTTGAAGCCCTCGTCGGCGAACCGGTGGATCGCCGGGACCAGGCCGACCGTGGAGACGGTGATGCCCCGCTGGGACAGCCCCAGCCCGTCGGGTTCGGGGTCGGTGAGGCGGCGGATGGCCCCGACGACCCGGTTGTAGTTGGCGAGGGGCTCGCCCATGCCCATGAAGACGATGTTGCTCAGCCGCGCGGGGCCGCCGGGGACCTCGCCGTCCCTGAGCGCCCGCATGCCGTCGACGATCTGGTGCACGATCTCGGCGGTGGACAGGTTCCGGTCGAGGCCGGCCTGTCCGGTGGCGCAGAAGGGGCAGTTCATGCCGCAGCCCGCCTGGGAGCTGATGCACATGGTCACCCGGTCCGGGTAGCGCATGAGCACGGACTCGACGAGCGTCCCGTCGAACAGCTTCCACAGCGTCTTGCGGGTGGTGCCCTGGTCGGTCGACAGGTGCCGGACGACCGTCATCAGCTCGGGCAGCAGTGCGTCCCGCAGCCCCTCGCGCGAGCCGGCGGGGATGTCGGTCCACTGCTCGGGGTCGTGGGCGTACCGCGCGAAGTAGTGCTGCGAGAGCTGCTTCGCGCGGAACGGCTTCTCCCCGATCGCGGCGACGGCCTCCTTGCGCTCGGCAGGCGTGAGATCGGCGAGATGCCGCGGCGGCTTCTTGGCTCCGCGCGGGGCGACGAAGGTCAGCTCACCGGGGACGGGACGGGCCACTGTCGGACAACTCCTCATGACGACGGGCCTGTGGCAACCCCGCGTCGGCGGGGACAACGGCAGGGCCATGCCGAAGCCAGGAGACCTCAATGGGACGTCCCCGCGTCGGCGGAGACGATGGAAGGGCCCGCGGCCGTACGCCGCGGGCCCTTCCAGACTACCCGACCGTCGTCAACCCGCCCCGACGAAGATCACCAGCAGCAGCCACACCACCGGCGCCGTCGGCAGGAGCGAGTCCAGGCGGTCCATGATGCCGCCGTGGCCCGGCAGCAGCGTGCCCATGTCCTTGATGCCCAGGTCCCGCTTGATCATGGACTCGCCGAGGTCGCCCAGCGTGGCGCTGGCCGCGACCGCGAGGCCGAGCAACAGGCCCTGCCACCACTGGCCGTCGTCGATCAGGAACTGCACGCACAGCGCGCCCGCCGCCATCGCGAAGGTCACCGCTCCGAGCAGGCCCTCGCGGGTCTTGCCGGGGCTGATGCGCGGGGCGAGCTTGGTCCTGCCGAAGCGCCAGCCGACCGCGTACGCGCCGGTGTCGCTGACGACCGTCAGTATCAGGAAGACCAGCACGCGCCAGGCGCCGTCGTCGGCCGCCAGCATCATGGCGACGAACGTGGCCAGGAAGGGCACGTAGAAGGCCGAGAACAGGCCCGCCGTGACGTCCTTGAGGTAGCCCTCCGGCGGTCCGGTCATCCGCCACGCGAGGACCGCCAGCGCCGTGAGCGCCATGGCGACCCACGCGCCCTCGGCGCCGCGCACGTACCCGGCGACGACCATCGCCGCGCCGCCGACCGCGAGCGGCACGAGGGGCGCCTTGATGTCCTTGCGCTCCTGGAGCCGTGTGGTCAGCTCCCACAGGCCCACCACGACGGCTGTCGCGATGACACCGACGAAGACGGCCTTGACGACGAACAGCGACGCGATGATCACCGCGCCGAGCCCGACGCCGACCCCTATCGCGGCGCCCAGGTCGCGCCCCGCGCTCTTCTTCTGCGGCTGCGGCTGCGGCTGCGCCGGCTGCTGGGCGTCGGGCATGGGCTCCGGATTCTGCGGCACCGCCGCATACGGCTGCGCCGACGGGGTGTCGTCGCGGAACGGCTCGTCTCGGAACAGGGGGCCGCTCAGCCGAGCGGCCCCCTGGTCGTCATCCTGGTCTCCGCCGTGTTCGGGCACGTCGGGCACGATGGGCATGGGGCGAGTCTGCTGCGCGTTGTACGCATCGTACGCGGGACCCGCCGGGGCCGTCCCCTGGGCAGGCCCCTGGTCGGACGGCCCCCAGTACCCGGCTTGTGGCGGCGCTCCCCAGGAAGAGTCGTTCATCAGACCTCGAGCAGTTCGGCTTCCTTGTGCTTCAGGAGCTCGTCCACCTGGGCGACGTACTTGGCCGTGGTGTCGTCGAGCTCCTTCTCCGCGCGGCGGCCCTCGTCCTCGCCGACCTCGCCGTCCTTGACCATCTTGTCGATGGTGTCCTTGGCCTTGCGGCGCACGGAGCGGATGGACACCTTGGCGTCCTCGCCCTTGGCCTTGGCGACCTTGATGTAGTCGCGGCGGCGCTCCTCGGTGAGCTCGGGGAACACCACCCGGATGATGTTGCCGTCGTTGCTGGGGTTCACGCCCAGGTCGGAGTCGCGGATCGCCTGCTCGATGTTGCGCAGGGCGCTCTTGTCGAACGGCGTCACCACGGCCATGCGCGGCTCGGGCACGGAGAACGAGGCCAGCTGGTTGATCGGCGTCAGCGCGCCGTAGTAGTCGGCCACGATCTTGTTGAACATCGCCGGGTGCGCACGGCCGGTGCGGATCGCGGCGAAGTCCTCCTTGGCGACCACGACGGCCTTCTCCATCTTCTCCTCGGCCTCGAGGAGGGTCTCTTCGATCACCACTTGCTCCTGCGTGTCTTGAGTAGGCCCGGCTGCGGATCCTGTCGGAGCCGCGGCCGGCTGCGTCGCGTCTTCTTCCTGCACGGTTCCCGACCGGCGGGACATTGTCCATCCCCCGGCCCGGCCCCGTCCCGTCCGTCCCCCGGACAGGCGGCGTCCGTGGACAGGGGGTGTTCTCCGGTCAGTCCCGGTTTCCTTGGTCGCCCACCAGCGTGCCGATCTTCTCACCCTTGACGGCGCGGGCGATATTGCCCTCCTTCAGCAGCTCGAAGACCACGATCGGGAGGTCGTTGTCGCGGCAGAGGGTGATGGCCGTGGCGTCGGCGACCTTCAGGTCGCGGGTGATGACCTCGCTGTAGCCGAGCGCGTCGAACTTCACGGCGTCCGGGTTGGCCTTCGGGTCGGAGTCGTAGACCCCGTCCACGCCGTTCTTGCCCATGAGCAGTGCCTCGGCGTCGATCTCGAGGGCGCGCTGGGCGGCGGTGGTGTCGGTGGAGAAGTACGGCATGCCCATACCGGCGCCGAAGATGACCACGCGGCCCTTCTCCAGGTGGCGCACGGCGCGCAGCGGGATGTAGGGCTCGGCGACCTGGCCCATGGTGATGGCGGTCTGCACGCGGCAGTCGACGCCCTCCTTCTCCAGGAAGTCCTGGAGGGCCAGGCAGTTCATCACGGTGCCGAGCATGCCCATGTAGTCGGAGCGGGCGCGGTCCATGCCGCGCACCTGCAGTTCGGCGCCGCGGAAGAAGTTGCCGCCGCCGATGACGACGGCGATCTGCGCCCCGTCGCGGACGACGGCCGCGATCTCGCGGGCGATGGCGTGCACCACGTCGGGGTCGACGCCCAGGCCCCCACCGCCGGAGAAGGCCTCTCCGGACAGCTTCAGCATGAAGCGGCCGCGTACTTTGCCGTCGTCGCTCTTCTCGGCCTTGGTGGTCATGGAGATCTCGCCTCTTTTACGTGGTTCACACATACGAAGAAGGCCATTGCCGGTGGATGGTTCACATCCCGTGCGCGGCAATGGCCTCCTCGTCAGTTCTGCTGTCGCCCGCCGCCGCGCGCGTGTGCCCGACGGCAGACGGCAACGGCACGGACGACTGCTGTCGACCCTACCCGGGTCGCGCGTCCGTCGCGGTACGGACTCAGATGCCGACCTTGATGCGCGTGAAGCGCTTCAGGGTGACACCGGCCTCGTCCAGCACCTTCTGGACGGACTTCTTGTTGTCGAGCGCGTAGGGCTGGCCCAGCAGCGTGGCGTCCTTGAAGAAGCCGTTGAGGCGACCCTCGACGATCTTCGGCAGGGCGGCCTCGGGCTTGCCCTCGGCGCGGGTGGTCTCCTCGGCGACGCGGCGCTCGGACTCGACGACCTCGGCCGGGACGTCGTCCTTGGAGAGGTACTTCGGCGCGAAGGCGGCGATGTGCTGGGCGACGCCCTTGGCGATCTCGGCGTTCGGCTTGTCCAGCTCGACGAGGACACCGATCTGCGGGGGCAGGTCGGGCATCGTGCGGTGCATGTACGCGCTCACGAAGCCGCCGGAGAACTGCGCGAAGCGGTCCAGGACGATCTTCTCGCCGAGGTTGGCGTTGGCCTCGTCCACGAACGCCTGGACGGTCTTGCCGGGCTCGATCTCGGAGGCGAGCAGGGCCTCGAGGTCGGCCGGGGAGGCCTTGGCGACGTGCTCGGCGATGGCCTTGGCGACGGTCTGGAACTTCTCGCCCTTGGCGACGAAGTCCGTCTCGCACTTCAGCTCGACGAGGACGCCCGAGGTGTTGTCGTCGGAGATGATCGAGACGACGGCGCCGTTCTCGGCGGAGCGGCCCTCGCGCTTGGCGACGCCCTTCTGGCCCCTGATGCGGAGCGCCTCGACGGCCTTCTCGACGTTGCCCTCGGCCTCGTCCAGCGCCTTCTTGCAGTCCATCATGCCGGCGCCGGTGAGCTCACGAAGCTTCTTGACGTCGGCGGCGGTGTAGTTCGCCATGATTCCGGAATCTCTCTCGAAGTCTGAGGATCTACGGGCCGGACGGCGGGGACTGGTGTGGTCCCCGCCGTCCGGCACCCGAAGGTGGTGAGGGGTCAGGCCTGCTCGGCGTCCGCGGCAGGGGCCTCGGCGGCGGCCTCGGCGGGGGCTTCGGCAGCGGCCTCGGCGGGCTTCTCGGCCTCGTCGGCCTTCTTCTCACCCTCGAGCAGGTCACGCTCCCACGCGGCCAGCGGCTCGCCCGCGGCCTTGTCGCCCTTGCCCTCGGTGGCGGCACCGGAGCGGGCGATGAGGCCCTCGGCGACGGCGTCGGCGATCACACGGGTGAGCAGGGTGACGGAGCGGATCGCGTCGTCGTTGCCCGGGATCTTGTAGTCGACCTCGTCGGGGTCGCAGTTGGTGTCGAGGATGGCGACGACCGGGATGTTGAGCTTCCGGGCCTCGCCGACCGCGATGTGCTCCTTCTTGGTGTCCACGATCCAGACGGCGCTGGGCACCTTCTGCATCTCGCGGATACCGCCGAGGGTCTTCTCCAGCTTGGCCTTCTCGCGGGAGAGGACCAGCAGCTCCTTCTTGGTGAGGCCGGAGGCGGCCACGTCCTCGAAGTCGATCTGCTCGAGCTCCTTCAGGCGCTGCAGGCGCTTGTAGACGGTCGAGAAGTTGGTGAGCATGCCGCCCAGCCAGCGCTGGTTGACGTAGGGCATGCCGACGCGGGTGGCCTGCTCGGCGATGGCCTCCTGCGCCTGCTTCTTCGTGCCGACGAACATGACCGTGCCGCCGTGGGCGACGGTCTCCTTGACGAACTCGTAGGCGCGGTCGATGTACGACAGCGACTGGAGCAGGTCGATGATGTAGATGCCGTTGCGCTCGGTGAAGATGAAGCGCTTCATCTTCGGGTTCCAGCGACGGGTCTGGTGACCGAAGTGGACGCCGCTCTCCAGCAGCTCCCGCATCGTGACGACGGCCATGGCCGTATCTCCTCGAGTTTCTCGGTTGTGCCGCGGAAGCCGGACGGCTCCCGCGCCTGACGCCCGCGATGCGCCGTGCCACTGGGGACCGAGGGGCGCTGACACGAGCCCGGAGGGCTTCGTGTCGGGGCGTGCGAAGTCGACCCGGTCACCCGGGTCGCCATCAGAAGTGTACGGGACCCGAGGGGCGCCGGGTGACGCAGCTGTCCACAACCGGCGAGTGGCCCACAGACCCGGACGGCGGGTGGCACCGGTGCGGGACGGTTCCCGCATGCGAGCGAGGCGATGTGCGGGTGCGTGTACGTGGGTGGCGGTGCTGCTGGCCGTCATGGCTTTGGGGCCGCCGCGGCCGGAGCGACCGGCACCGTCGGTGACACCGGCGGCGGTCTCCGTGGCGGGTCCCCGGCGGGGACCGGGCCCTGCGGTGCCGGCCGTCGCCCGGTTCTGGCCGGTCGGCACCCGGCCCGCGGTCCTGCGGGGCTGGGAGCCCCCGGCGACGCCGTACGGCCCGGGGCACCGCGGCGTGGACCTCGCCGCGCCGGCCGGGGCCCCGGTGCGGGCGGTGGCCGCGGGGAGGGTGGTCTTCGCGGGGCGGGTCGCGGGGAGAGGCGTCGTCTCGCTGGAACTGACGGGGACGGGCGAGCCGCCGCTGCGGACGACGTACGGGCCGGTGCGGGCGTCGGTGCGCGGGGGCGACGAGGTCGCCGCGGGCGAGCCGCTGGGCACGGTGGAGCCGGCGGGGCCCCACTGCTCGGCGTGTCTGCACTGGGGGGTGCTGAGGGGAGACGTCTACCTGGATCCGCTCGCGCTGCTGCCGCCGTGGCTGCTCGGGGCGGGCCCGTCGAGACTGCTGCCGGTGCTGGGAGTCCCCCTCCCCGCCGGGCCGCGGCCGTAGGCGCCTTCCCGCGGCCGAACGGACCCGGGAGGTACTCCGGCAGAGGTACGGCCGGGCGCCGCGGGCCCTCCGGGGCTGCCCCCGTGACACCGGGGCCGTGCGCCCGGCCGGGGACACGCCGCCGGGCACCCGGTGCGTGCCGGGTCCTCGACGGTCCCGGGCGGTCAGCCCCGGACGCCTCGCAGCGCCATGGAGACGGCCGCCTCCGTGACCACCGCCGGTTCCTCGGCCGCTCCGAGCTCGATCCGCCGCACCGCCGCGTCCACGACGCCCTGGAGCAGCATCGCCGCCAGCCGCGGCTGCCCGTGCCCCATCTCGCCCAGCGCCTCGACGATCATCGCGACCAGGCCGCCGTGCGCCGCCCGGATCTTCTCGCGGGCCCCGGCGTCCAGTTCGCTCGCGGAGATGGCCACCACGGCCCGGTGCCGCCGGTCCCCGACCAGGTCGAGCTGCCGGCGCACATACGCCTCGACCTTGTCCTCGGGTGTCGTCTCACGCTCCATCGCCGCCTCGACCTCCGCCGCCCAGACGGGGAAGTCGACGGCGCACAGCTCCTCGACGACCGCCGCCCGCGACCGGAAGTACTCGTAGACGGACGAACGGGCAAGCCCCGTCCGCTCGGCGAGGGCGGGGAAGGTCAGCGCCTCCGTCCCGCCGTCGGACAGCAGGGAGCGTGCCGCGTCCAGCAGGGCGGCACGCTGCATCGACCGGTGCTCGGCCACGGAGGCCGCTCGAATCCTTGGCACGCCACCACTGTACGGAGGCGTTCGTCCGGACGGGAGTCACCCGTCCGCCCGCGTGACCGCCGGCGCGGCCGAACGGGGGCCGTCGGGGCAGGTCAGCGGCCGAACGCCGCCAGCTTCGCCCGCAGCTGCAGCACGGACTTGGTGTGGATCTGGCTGACCCTGCTCTCGGTCACGCCCAGCACGTTGCCGATCTCGGCGAGGGTGAGTCCCTCGTAGTAGTACAGGGTGACGACGGTCTTCTCCCGTTCGGGCAGCGTGTTGATCGCCCGCGCCAGGAACCGCCGCAGTTCCCGGTCCTCGGCGACCTCCACCGGGTTGTCGGCGGCGGTGTCCTCCAGGGTGTCCATGAGACTGAGCCGGTCCCCGCCCTCGCTCCCGGCGTGCAGCAGCTCCTCCAGGGCCACGACGTTGGCCAGCGACAGCTGGCTGAAGACCGCGTGGAGGTCCTCCACCGCGATCCCCATCTCGCCGGCCACCTCGCTCTCCGACGGGGTCCGCCGCAGCCGCGCCTCCAGCGTCGCGTAGGCCCGCTCCACGCTCCGCGCCTTCTGCCGCACGGAGCGCGGGATCCAGTCCAGCGCGCGCAGCTCGTCGATCATCGCGCCCCGGATCCGGGTGATCGCGTACGTCTCGAACTTGATCTCCCGGTCGACGTCGAACTTCTCGATGGCGTCGATCAGTCCGAAGACCCCGGAGGAGACGAAGTCCGCCTGCTCGACGTTGGGCGGGAGCCCCACGCTCACCCGGCCCGCCACGTACTTCACCAGGGGCGAGTAGTGCAGGATCAGCTGTTCCCGCAGCCGCTCGTCCCCCGTCGCCTTGTACGACCGCCACAGCTCGTCGAGCGTCGAGGGGGCGGGCGGTCGCACGCTGCCACCGTCGCGGGCGGCTGGGGGGAGCGCCGCCCGGTCGGACCCGGAGGTGTGCTGGGGCATTCGTCGCCTTGTGCCGTTCTGCCGTGATGTGGTGTGCCTGAGGAGAGGCCGCCGGTCTGTTGTCTGGTTGTCGCCTGTGGTCGCCTGCCTGCGCGGGGGCATCGTGAGCGTAGCGTGACTGGACTGTCGCGGTGTGCGAAGAACGGCCGGGAGATCGTACGCAGATACGTTCCGCTGGACGCCCCACAGGGGGGATGCCGATCGCTCAGCGTGGTCATTCGAATCCCCCAACTGCGGGAATCCCCAAGGGCGTCGGGCTTCCCCCGGACGGCCGAACACGCTCGGTCAGCACGGGCTCCGGCCCCCGCGGACCGAGATAATCGCCTGGCGTGTCAACTTCCAGCCGTCGCCATGTCGTTCGACGTAACCCAGTGCTCGAAGCTCGTACAGTCTCGCGACCGCGTCGTCCTCGGTGGTCTGTGCGCGGCGCGCGACGTCGGCCGCCACCGCCGTCCCCCGCGCCGGGAGCCAGGCCAGCACCTGCCGGGCCCCAGGTTCCAGCAGGTCGGTGGGCAGCACCGGGCCTCGCCGGTCGGGGGCCAGCTCACCCATGTCGCCGACCAGTTCGACGACCTCCGCGGCGTCGGTGACGAGTACGGCGTCGCCGCGCAGCAGCTCGTGCACTCCCGCGGAGAGACCGCTGGTGGCCGGCCCGGGCACGCCCATGGTGTGCCGGCCCAGGCGCTGTGCCGCGCGTGCCGTGACCAGCGAACCGCTGCGCAGGGCGGCCTCGACGACGACGGTGCCCCGGGTGAGCGCGGCGATCACGCGGTTGCGCAGGACGAATCTGCTCGGTGTCGGGTGGTCGCCCGGCGGCAGCTCCCCGACGACCAGTCCCTGCTCCGCGATCCTGGTGATCAGCCCGGTGTGTCCGGGCGGGTAGGGACGGTCGACGCCGCAGGCGAGGACGGCCGCGGTGGCGCCGCCCGCGCCGAGGGCACCCCGGTGGGCGGCGCCGTCGACGCCGTAGGCCCCGCCGGACACCACGACCCAGCCGCGTTCGGCGAGGCCGGCGGCGAGGACGGCCGCCATGTGGGCGCCGTACTCGGTGCAGGCGCGGGCGCCCACGACCGCCACCGACCGCAGCGCCCACATGCGCAGGCTGGGCCGGCCGCGGACCCACAGTCCGAGGGGCCGGGCGTCCCCCAGGTCGTCGAGCTGCCGGGGCCACTCGGCGTCGCCGGGCACCACGAACCGCACCCCGGCCGCCCGGGCGACGGCGAGGTCCCCGCGCGGGTCGGCCCGGGCGGCCCGGGCGCGGAGCCCGGCCCACCGTTTCCCGCTGACCCCCGGCAGGGGGCGTCCGCCCTCGCGCAGCCGCCGCGCCACCCCCGCGGCCCCGCGTTCCCGCACCCACCGTCCGCCGGTCTCGTCGCCGGGCTCGATGACCCGGGTGAGGAAGACCCGCCCGAGCCGCTCGCCCTCCGCGGTCTCGTCACCTGCCCGTTCCCCCCGGTCCACGCCGCCCGCGCCGTCCCCCGTGCTGCCGCCGCCGTTCCCGTCCACGCCGTCGTCCTCCCGGCCGGGCCGGCCGTTCCCGGCCGCCCTCTCCTTCCCGTTCACGTCAGTGCCCCCAGCGCCATGGGAACGCCGCGCGGCACCCCCGTGCGGAGCTGGAGCGCCAGGGCGACGTCCCTCGCGTCGGGCCGGTCGTGGCCGACGAGGTCCGCGACGGTCCAGGCGACGCGCAGGACCCGGTCGAGGCCCCGTGCGGTGAGCACGCCGCGTTCCAGGCAGCGTTCCGCGTCGTCCAGCGCGCCGGGCGCGGCGAGCCAGCGGCTGCGCAGCTCCCGTCCGGGCACCTCGCTGTTCGAGCGCCACGGGGTGCCGGCGAGTCGGGCGGCGGCCCGTTCACGCGCCCCGCGCACCCGGTCGGCGACCGTCGCGGTGCAGTCGCCCCGGCTTCCGTCCCCCGCGAGCTCCCTGCGCGTGACCCGGTCCACCTCGACGCGGAGGTCGACCCGGTCGAGCAGCGGGCCGGACAGCCTGGCCTGGTAGCGGCGGATCGACGAGGGCGAGCACTCGCACAGGTCGCCCTTCCGCGAGAAGAGCCCGCACGGACAGGGGTTGGCGGCCAGCACCATCAGGAAGCGCGCCGGAAACCGCACCACGCCCGCGCTGCGCGCGATGACGACGTGCCCGGACTCCAGCGGCTGACGCAGCGCGTCGAGGGCATGGCTGCTGAACTCGGGGGTCTCGTCCAGGAACAGGACGCCCCGGTGCGCGAGCGACACGGCGCCGGGCCGGGCCACGCCGGGGCCGCCGCCGACAAGGGCCTGCATCGTGGCGGAGTGGTGCGGCGCGCAGTAGGGGGCGACGTCGATGAGGGGTCTGCCCGGCGGTAGCAGGCCCGCCACCGAGTGCACCGCGGTGACCTCCAGCGACGCCTCCCGGTCCAGCCGGGGCAGGACGGCGGGCAGCCGCTCGGCGAGCATGGTCTTGCCGGCCCCGGGCGGCCCCTCCAGGAGAAGGTGGTGCCCGCCGGCCGCCGCGACCTCCACCGCCGTGCGGGCCGACGTCTGGCCGACGACGTCGGCGAGGTCGTGCCCGTGGTCGCGCTGGGCCGCGCCCACGCCGTGCGTCCCCGTGGCCGCGTCCGTGCCGGGCATGCGCAGGCCGGCCGTGAAGGGGTCGGGCCCGCCCTGCCGGTCCTGCTCCTCCTCCGGCACGGGTTCGTCGGCGAGGACGGCGATCAGCTGGCGCAGGCTGCGCACGCCGAGGACGGAGACACCGGGCACCAGGGACGCCTCGGCAGCGGCGCACTCGGGCACGACCACCTGCTCGTATCCGGCCTCCGCCGCGGCCAGGACCGCCGGCAGGATGCCGCGCACCGGCCGCACCCGTCCGTCCAGGCCCAGTTCCCCGATCATCAGGAGGTCGGCCAGCGTCCGCGGGTCGATCCGTTCGGCGGCACCGAGCACGGCCGCGGCGACCGCCAGGTCGAACCCGCTGCCGCTCTTGGGCACCGAGGCCGGGCTGAGCCCCACCGTCAGCTTCTTCTGCGGCCACTGGGCGCCCGAGTTCACCACCGCCGCCCGGACCCGGTCCCGGCTCTCGGTCAGGCTCTTGTCCGGCAGCCCCACCAGGGTGAAGGCCGCCACGCCCGGTTCGAGGTCGGCCTGGACCTCGACCACCACGCCTTCGACGCCGACCAGCGTCACGGAGCAGGTACGCGCGAACCCCATCACGCCACCCCCCGCGCGTGCTCGACGACCGGCGCGCCGCGCCGCGGCAGGAGCACACCCACCAGGTCGATGCGGACGCCTCCGGGCGGGGCTCCCCCGTGGGTCTGGATCCAGCGCTCGGCGAGCCGGTGCAGTCGCTCCGCCTTGCCGGGGGTCACCGCGGCCATCGGGTGCTCGAAGGCGCCGCCCCTGCGGGTCTTGACCTCGCAGACGACCAGGACGTCGCCGTCCCGCGCGACGATGTCGATCTCACCCGTCCTGCCGCAGCGCCAGTTGCGTTCCAGGACCGTCAGTCCGGCCTCGCCCAGCCGGCGTGCGGCGAGCGCCTCGCCGTACCTTCCCAGCGCACCTCGTGCGTTCATGTCGGCACCACCTCCGGCGCCAACGATCACGCAGACGGACGGATCCCGTCACGCACGGTGAACTACTCACCGGTTGTGGAAAACCCCGTCACCCGCCGGGAAGCTCCAGGTCGCTCTTGTTCAGCTCCTCGATGTTCACGTCCTTGAACGTCAACACCCGCACCTGCTTCACGAAGCGGGCCGGCCGGTACATGTCCCACACCCAGGCGTCGGCCATGGAGACCTCGAAGAACACCTCGCCCTGGACCGAGTGCACCTGCATCTCGTAGTCGTTGGTGAGGTAGAAGCGTCGCTCGGTCTCGATCACGTATTTGAACAGACCGACGACATCGCGGTACTCCCGGTAGAGCTTGAGCTCCATCTCGGTCTCGTACTTCTCGAGGTCCTCGGCGCTCATGGCATGTTCCCCTTCAGCCGTGCGATCCCCCCATTGTGCGCCAGTCCCGTGCTCCCTTAGACGATTTCGGTGTCCAGGGTCACCGGTCCGGCCGGGGGACCCTCGTCGAGCAGCGTGCGCAGCAGCTCGGCGAGTCTGGTCGGATACACCGTCTCATGCGCGCGGGTCAGTTCCGCACACGTCCACCAGCGCGCTCCGGCGACGCTGCGCCGCTCCAGCTCGGTCAGGCCCGCGGCCCGGATCGTCGTCTGCGTGGTGCGGGCCAGGTAGTACCACTCGTCCTGGTCCCAGCGACGGCCCGCGAACGGGAAGGAGCACCGGCGCCGCCACAGCACGGGACCGAGTTCGACGTCGGTGATGCCGGTCTCCTCCTCGAGTTCCCGCCGGGCGGCCTCCTCGTGGGTCTCGTCGCCCTCCACACCGCCGCCGGGGGTGAACCACCAGCGGTCGACCGGGTCGTCCGGCTCGTGGCCGTGCAGCAGCAGGATGCGGTCCTCGGGGTCGAGCAGCACCACCCGGGCGACCTTGCGCAGCCCGACCTCGTGGGTGTCCCGGTCCGCCGGCGTCTCAGCGGCCACCGGTGGGCTCCGTACCGGTCCGGGCGCGGGAGGCGGCGGTCCGTTTGGCGATCGGGCCGTACGCGGCGCCGCCGAGGATCAGGACGGCTCCGGCGATCACCAGGGCGACGACCGTGCGCAGCGGGCCCGGCGAGGAGAGGCCGCCCAGCGCCTCGAAGCCCGTCGGTCGCTCCAGCATGCCGTTCATGGGCCACACGACGGCGTCCACGCGGGCGTCCACGGCACCGCGCGCCACGGTCCCGCCGGCGGCGTCGGTGAGGTGGGCGGTGGAGTCGACGGAGGTGTCGCGTTCGTCGCCGAGCAGGAACAGGCGGCCCTCGGGGACGGTCACGGTCGGGAAGTTCGTGATCTCGGCAGGCGTGCCGGCGGGCAGGTAGGGCTCGTCGATCACCTTGCCGTTGACCTTGAGCTTGCCCTCCTGGCAGCAGGAGACGGTGTCCCCGCCGACGGCGACCACGCGCTTGACCATGGGGGCGTTGGCCCAGGTGGCGTCCTTGAAGACGACGACGTCGCCGCGGCGGACGTCGCCGCCGTCGATGCGCTGCGCCAGCACCCGGTCACCGGCGTGGATCGTCGGCGTCATGGAGCTGGTCGGCACGGTGTAGGGCCGGTAGACCACCGCTCCCCAGGCGAACCCGCCGAGGAACAGCACCAGGCCCAGCGCCACGGCGATGCCGGACAGCCGCTGCCCGGTCCTGCCGGCCGCCGGGGCCCTGCTCGAGCCGCCGCCGTGCGGGGCCGTACGTGTCGTGCTCTCGCCACCCATGGATCCGCACCCTACCGGGCGGTACCCGAACGGGGCAGCCCCTCCCGGCGCCGGGGACCGGCCGGCCCGGGGGGACGGGGGCCGCGCCGCTTCAGCGGGTCTCGGCGGGGGCGGTCCGCCTGCGGCGCCACCAGACGACCGGGAGGACACCGGCGAGGGCGAGGCCCTCGGGTGCGACCGTGAGCGCTGCGGCGGCCGACGGCGGGTTCTTCAGACCGTCCTGGTCGAAGGTCTCCGGGACCGGCAGGGTGTCCCAGTGGTTGACCGGCCAGGCGACCACGATGGCGCGGCCGATGACCTCCTTCACGGGGACCATGCCGCCGTGCTTGTCCGACTGGTTGTAGCGGGAGTCCGCGGAGTTCTGCCGGTGGTCGCCCATGACCCAGATGGAGCCCTCGGGGACCTTCACCTTGAACCGGCCGCCCTGGCCGTCGTCGCTGCACGGCGTGTTGCCGGGGTAGACGTACGGCTCGTTGAGCGCCATGCCGTTGACCTTGAGCGGGCCCGTGCCGCTGCACTCGACCGTGTCGCCGCCGACTCCGATGACGCGCTTGATCAGGTCCTTCTCGTCCGCGGACGGCATCAGGCCGATCCAGCTCAGGACCGTCTGCAGCGCGTTCGGCTCGGGCGTCGGCTCGCCCGCCAGCCACTGGTCGGGATCGTGGAAGACGACGACCTCGCCGCGCTCGGGCTCCGAGCCGAACCAGGGGGTGAGCTTGTCGACCAGGACCCGGTCACCCTCCGTGAGGGTGTTCTGCATCGATGCGGACGGGATCGAGAACGCCTGCACCAGGAAGGTCTTGATCAGCAGCGCGAGCACCAGCGCGATGCCGATGAGGATCGGCAGTTCCTTCCAGAAGGAACGCTGCTTCTTGGCCGCCGGACGTGCCGTGGGCGGGGTCCCGCCCACTCCCTCGTCCTCGGCCCCGTTCTGTTCGTCCGTCACCCTGCCGTCCTCGACCGTCCCGGAGTCGTGCGCGAAGGCCCGGGCGTCGTCCGAGGGCGGGCCGGCCGCTTCCGCGGGGCGTTCCGGGCGTTCCTCGCCGTCGTGACCGGACCGTGCGCCAACCGCCACATCCCCCACGCCAACTCCTTACTCTCTGCCACCGCCTGCCCCGTGCACGGCGCAGGCCCACCACTCCCATAACGAGCGGGAGTTCCGCAGGGGTCGGGAGTTGAATCATTGCGTTCGGATCGTCGGGGGCAACCCTATGCGACGGCGCGGGGGCAGCGGCCGAACCGGAGGCCGAGTCGGGCACGGACGCGTACGTTTTCGGTTCGTCCAGAGTGATCCAGTGATCGAACGGCCAGGCGATCACCATGGCCCGCCCCACCACTTCGTCCTCGGAGACCGTGCCGTGGTCGGTGTCCTGGTGGACGCGGGAGTCGGCGGAGTTGGACCGGTGGTCGCCCATCACCCACAGCCGTCCCTCGGGCACGGTGACGTCGAACGGCGTCGTGGAGGGGACGTCGCCGGGGTACAGGTAGTCCTCGTTCAGGGGGACGCCGTTGACGGTGATCCGCCCCTGGGCGTCGCAGCACGTGACGTGGTCCCCGCCGACGCCGACGACCCGCTTGATGAGGTCCTTCTCGTCGTCGGACGGCAGCAGGCCGATGAAGGCGAGGCCCTCCTTGACCTGCTTGACGACGACGGGGTCGTCCTTCTTGACGGTCTGCTCGCCCTGGAGCCAGCCGCCGGGGTCGCGGAAGACGACGACGTCCCCACGCTCCGGCCTGGAGCCGAACCAGGGGGTGAGCTTGTCGACCAGGACCCGGTCGCCGATCCGGATCGTCTGCTCCATCGAGCCCGACGGGATGACGAAGGCCTGCACGAGGAAGGTCTTCAGGACCAGCGCGATGAGGACGGCGACGCCGATGAGGAGCGGTATCTCCTTGACGGCGCTGCGCCGGCGGCGCCGCTTGACCTTGCGCTGGAGCTTGCGCCGCTCGGCACGGGACCGGCCGCCGGACGGGGCGGTGGCGCGCCGGGTCCCGGTGGGCAGGAGGTCCTCCGCGGGGCTGCTGGGCGCACCGCGCGGCCTGCCCCGGCTACCCATCGGCGCCCTCGGCGGCCGGCGCCGGTGCGGGCACGCGCGCGTAGGCGTCCGGCCGGTCGAGGTGGGTGGCGTGGCCGAAGGGCCAGACGATCCAGTCGGCGCGGCCGATCACCTCGTCCACCGGGACCATGCCGCCGCCCGGCGAGCCCAGGTGGTCGCGGGAGTCGCTGGAGTCGCCGCGGTGGTCGCCGAGGACGAAGAGGGTGCCGTCGGGCACCACGACGTCGAAGGACACGGTGGACGGACGGTCGCCGGGGTACAGGAACGCCGACTCGTCGACCGAAAGGTCGTTCACCCGGACCCTCCCCTCCTTGTCGCAGCACACCACGTGGTCCCCGCCCACACCGACAACGCGTTTGATGTAGTCGCCGTGCCCGAACAACCCGGTGCCGTCGAAGACGACGACGTCGCCCCGCCGCGGCCGGTCACCGAAACGGTACGCCAACTTGTTCACGAGAACCCGGTCGCCGATCCTCAATCCTCGCTCCATGGATCCGCTCGGGATCTGGAACGGCCGCAGCACGAAGGTGCTGAGCAGCAGCAGGAACAGCAGGAGGACGAGCAGGGTCACGGTGATCCGCCCGCCCGGCACCCAGTCGGCGAGCCACGCCGAGAACGCGGAACGCGACCGGTCCTCCGGACCCGCCGGGTCCGAGGTCTGCTCGGCGCCGGAGGGGCGGGAGGAGCGGTCGCGCTCCGTGGGCTGTGCTTCGGTGTCCATCGGAGCCAGATGTTATCCGGCTCCGCCGTGGACCTCGGAGTGCGCTCAGCTCTCGCGCTTCTCCTTGATCTTCGCGGCCTTGCCGCGCAGCTCGCGCAGGTAGTACAGCTTGGCGCGACGGACGTCACCGCGGGTGACGAGCTCGATCTTCTCCACGATCGGGGTGTGCACCGGGAAGGTGCGCTCGACGCCGACGGAGAAGGAGACCTTGCGGACCGTGAAGGTCTCGCGCACGCCGGCACCCTGGCGGCGGATGACCACGCCCTTGAACTGCTGCACGCGGGAGCGGTTGCCCTCGATGACGCGGACGTGCACGTTGACGGTGTCGCCGGGACGGAAGGCCGGGATGTCGCTGCGCAGCGACGCGGCGTCGACGGTGTCGAGCAGGTGAGACATTTCGTCTGCTTTCCTCGCTGATGCCACAGGTCATCAACGGAAACTAGGTGTGTCGGAATCAGGGCTGTGCGGGTCGGGACGGGCGTCGTGTCCCCCTGTGGCAGGGGCGCGCTCCGGACGGACGCACAACAGCGGCCTATTGTTCCACGCCCGGCGTCCTGCGCCAAAATCGGCCGTACGGTTCCCCGTCCGGGTCGGGCTCCCAGCCCAGGATGGAGAGCATCTCGCGGTCCTTCTTGTCGAAGGCCTTAGGGTCGCACCGTTCGATCAGGTCGGGCCGGTTGGCGGTGGTGCGCCGCAGGGCCTCGTCGCGGCGCCAGCGGGCGATCCTGCCGTGGTGGCCGCTGAGCAGCACGTCCGGGATGCCGCGCCCGCGCCACAGGGGCGGCTTGGTGTGGACGGGGCCTTCCAGGAGGCCGGCCATGGCGCCGGGGGCGAAGGAGTCGTCCCGGTGGGACTCGGCGTTGCCCAGGACGCCGGGCAGCAGCCGTGCCACGGCCTCGGTGATGACGAGGACGGCCGCCTCGCCGCCGGCGAGGACGTAGTCGCCGATGGACACCTCGTGGACGGGCATCCGGGTCGCGTACTCGTCGACGACGCGGCGGTCGATGCCCTCGTAGCGGGCGGGCGTGAAGATCAGCCACGGGCGCTCGGAGAGGCGGACGGCGAGTTCCTGGGTGAAGGGCCGACCGCTGGGCGTCGGCACGATGAGGGTGGGCTCGCCGGAGCCCGTCTCGTAGCCGTCGGCCAGGACGGAGTCCAGCGCGTCGCCCCACGGCTCGGTCTTCATCACCATGCCGGGGCCGCCGCCGTACGGGGTGTCGTCGACGGTGTTGTGCCGGTCGTAGGTCCAGTCGCGCAGGTCGTGCACGTGGACGTTCAACTGCCCGCGCGCGCGTGCCTTGCCGACGAGGGAGACGTTCAGCGGGTCGAGGTACTCGGGGAAGATCGTGACGACGTCGAGCCTCATGCGCCGGCGTCCTCACCGCGGGAGGAGGCGATCTCGGCCCGGTCGTCGATCAGTCCCGGCGGGGGGTCGATGACCGCGCGCTGCTCCTCGAGGTCGATCTCGGTGACGATCTCGGACACGAAGGGCACGTAGACCTCGCTGCCGTCGGGGCGCTCCACGACGAACAGGTCCTGGGTGGGCAGGTGGGAGATCTCGGTGATGCGGCCGACCTCCTTGCCGTCCCCGGTCACCACGTCGAGGTCGATCAGCTGGTGGTCGTAGTACTCGTCCTCCTCCTCGGGCAGCTCGTCGGGGTCGACGTCGGCGATGAGGAGGGTGTTGCGCAGCGCCTCGGCCGCGGTGCGGTCGCTCACCCCGGCGAAGCGCAGCAGGAGGCGTCCGCTGTGGACCCGTCCGGTCTCGATGGTGAGCGGTCCGACGGAGGCGGGGTCGGTGGTCAGTACGGCACCGGGTCCGAGCCGCAGTTCCGGCTCGTCGGTGCGGACCTCGACGGTGACCTCGCCCTTGATCCCGTGGGCGCGGCCGATGCGCGCGACTACCAGCTGCACTGTGCTTGATCTCCTGTCATACGACTGCGGGCCGGGGACGGCCCAGTGGCCTTCCCCGGCCCGAGCCGGTGCTGCGTTGCGAAGCGTCAGCGGACGTGGTCCACGTCGACGAGGTCGACGCGGACACCGCGGCCGCCGATGGCGCCCACGACGGTACGCAGGGCGCGTGCGGTGCGGCCGTTGCGGCCGATCACCTTGCCGAGGTCGTCCGGGTGGACCCGGACCTCGAGCACGCGTCCGCGGCGCAGGTCGCGCGAGGCGACCTGCACATCGTCAGGGTTGTCGACGATGCCCTTCACGAGGTGCTCGAGAGCCTCCTCGAGCATGCTCAGGCCTCGGTCGACTCGGACTCGGCCGCGGCCTCGTCCTTCTTGTCGGCCTTCTTCTTCGGGGTGATGGCCTCACCCTTGCCCTCGTCGTCGCCACCGAGCGCCTCGAAGGACGGACGGGCCGACTTCTCGGCCGGCTGCAGCAGCGGCGCCGGGGCGGGCTCGCCCTTGAACTTCTGCCAGTCGCCGGTCTTCTTCAGGATGGCGAGCACGGGCTCGGTCGGCTGGGCGCCGACGCCGAGCCAGTACGCCACGCGCTCGGCGTCGACCTCCATCACCGACGGGTTGTACGTCGGGTGGTACTTGCCGATCTCCTCGATGGCCCGGCCGTCACGGCGGGTACGGGAGTCGGCGACGACGATGCGGTAGTGAGGCGAACGGATCTTGCCCAGACGCTTCAGCTTGATCTTGACTGCCACGGGAGTGGATTCTCCTGGATTGACGTGGTTGGGCACGGCGAGAGAGCCGCGTGGGGTTGCGGTACCCGAGTGCCCGACGGACGCGTCAGCCGGAGGAGAGAGGGGTCCTGTTCGGCTGTCGAGTACAGCTAGCCATTCTGCCACACGCCGCCGACCCTCCCGACCGGGGGCACTGCTCCACGGTCCGGCCGCCACGAGCAGCCGGCCCGTCAGCCCGCCGCCGCGCCCACCGCCTCCACGATGCGGAACGGCTTGCCGCAGCCGCCGCACACGATCGGGGCCTGCGCCAGGACCGACGGGACGACCCGGACGTTGCGCCCGCAGTCGCAGACCGCCTTCACCCGTACCCCGCCCCCGGAGGAGCCGTGGCGGGCGGCCGGGCCGCGGAAGCTGCGGGCCGTGTCGGTCGCGGTGGCGGCGGTGTGTGCCTTCAGCGCGCGCTGGAGGCGTTCGATCGTCGGACGGTAGCGGCGCTTCGCCTCGGGGGTGAGCGTGACCAGCGAGAAGCCGCTGCTGGGATGCGGCTCCTCGGGGTGGTCCAGGCCCAGCTCCTCGGCGATCGCGAGGAATCGTCGGTTGTGGTAGCGGCCGGCGCGGGAGGTGTCGCGCACTCCGCGCGCGGCGGCGATGCCGTGGACTGCCTCGTGAAGCAGTCGTTCGAAGGAGAGTTCGTGCCCGCAGGCGGACGACGACTCTCCGATCAGGGACTCGGGCGCGGCAAGATCGGGCAGCTCGGGGTGGTGCCGCTGAATGTCGGCCCACGCCTGCGCCAGCTCTGCGGCGAGAACAGGTGGTGTCGTGCTCACGTAATGACAACGAGCCGGGGTGCCGCTGTGTTCCTATTCCGGGGCATCCCAAATAATTTGCACGTACCCGTCAGTTGCCGCTGATGCGTCCCGACGAGGGCGGGTGCGCTGATCTGCGGAGAAGCCTCACAGCTCGTACCAAGCTGGTGCGTAGTCCGGCGTACGCGCCGGCGCGTAGCCCCCGTCCACGCGCCGGGGTGCGTGGGGCTCGCGGACGCGCAAGGGGCGTTTCGGCCGCCGTCGGAACGGAGGGACGCCGTCCGAGCGGGCGTGTCGACGGGCCCGACGTTACCGGGTCGGCCGACGGCGTGCGGCACCGCCCCGCCCCGCGGCCGTTCCCGGCGTCCGGGGGGCGGCCGCGGGGTCCGCCGGTCCTGGCCGAAACGGCCTCCGCGGCCCGGCCGCCACCCGTTGTCATCACCGACCGACACGATCAGGCCATCCGCCACGGGGCCCGGGAAGGGACCACCGGGCGTACCGCGCGGCCGGGCGCACGTTGCCGGGAAGTGAAATCTCGCCACTCGGGCGGGGATCGGGCAAAGCGGCCCTCTCCACCACTGGACGTCACGGCGAGCCCGGAGTTACCTGACATACGGGGGGAGTGCGAGCGCACTGCACGGGGGCCATGGAACCGGGCACATCGGCAACGGTCGGCGATTGGGGCACTTTCCTATGACACCTACGCTCGTGCGGCAGCACTCGTCCCACGCGAGGGCGACGCCCGCCGTGGACCTGGATGCACGCGCGCGTGACTGGTCCGAGATACAGGAGCGGATGCTCGTACCGCTCTACGAGGCCGTCTACGAGCGACTGGACGTCGGCGGCGGCACACGGATGCTGGGACTGGGCTGCGGTTCCGGGCTGGCCCTGCTGATGGCCGCCTCGCGGGGCGCGGCCGTGACCGGCGTCGACTCCGGCTCCCCGGAGCGCCTGGCCCTCGCACGGCAGCGGCTGCTGCCCGAGGCGCCCGCGGCGCAGGACGCACCCGCGCGTGCGGACGCCCGGATCGTCGACGGGGTCCCCCGTGACGCGCAGGACCCGTCGGCGCCCGCGTTCACCCTGGTGACCGCCTTCGAGCCCATCGGATGCCTCGCGGGCGACACGGAGGGCCTGGGCGAGCTGCTGGCGCAGGCGACGCCGCTCGCCGCGCGGGGCGCGGCCGTGGTGCTGGCGGGCTGGGGCCCGCCGGAACGGTGCGCCACGACGTCCGTGCTGCGGGTGGCCACCAAGCTGGCGGATCCGCTGCGCGGCGCGGGCAGCTGGCGCCCGGCCCTGCGCGACGATCTGGAGGAGGTCGCCCGCCGGACCGGACTCGCCCCCGACGGGTCCGGCCGCGTGGCGTGCGCGTTCGGGTACGCCGACGTCGACAGCGCGGTGCGCGGGCTGCTGTCGACGGGGCTGTTCGACGCGGCGATCGCCGCCGCCGGCCAGGAACAGGTGGACAAGGAGCTGGCCGAGGCCCTGCATCCCCACCGGCGGCCGGACGGGACGGTGTGGATGCCGAACGTGTTCCGGTACCTCGTGGCCCGCACGCGCTGACGGTCCCACCGCGCCGCGGCTCGCCCCGTCCGCCCCCCCCACCCCGGACCTCACCGGGTGCGGGGGCGGGGGGGACTCAGGCCTGCGGGTCGTCCTTCGTCAGCCGGGTGATCCCGGCGATCCGGTAGGCGTCCGCCTCGTCCAGCGTCTCGTTGGCCAGCAGCGCCTCGGCGAGGGCGTCGAGCTGCCCGCGGTGGTCGCGCAGCTTGCGGACGGCCTCCGCGTAGCACTCGTCGACGACCCGGCGCATCTCGTCGTCGATGGCGTCCAGGGTGCCCGGGGCGGCGGCCAGTCCGTAGGCCTGCTGGGCGTCGCCGGGCAGCGCGGAGAGCCGGCCGACCTGTGGGCTCATGCCCCAGCGGCCGACCATGCCGCGCGCGATCCGGGTGACCTGTTCGAGGTCGCTCTCCGAACCGGTCGTGATCACGTCGTACACGACCTGCTCGGCCGCCATGCCGCCGAGCGCGCCGATGATCCGGCCCCGCAGGTACTCCTCCGTGTACGCGTACTTGTCCGCGTCCGGCGTCGACAGCGTCACGCCGAGCGCCCGTCCGCGCGGCACGATGGTGATCTTGCGTACCGGGTCGGCGCCCGGCTGCAGCATGCCCAGCAGGGCGTGTCCGCTCTCGTGGTAGGCGGTGCGCCGGCGTTCCTCCTCGGGCATCACCAGCGGGCGTTCGGCGCCGAGCTGGACCTTCTCCAGGGCCTCGGAGAGGTTCGCCTGCGTCACCCGGTCCTGTTTCCGCTTGACCGCGAGGAGGGCCGCCTCGTTGGCGAGGTTGGCCAGCTCGGCGCCCGTCATCCCCGGCGTCGTACGGGCGACCTGGGCGAGGTCGACGTCCGGGGCGAGCGGGATCTCGCGGGTGTGGATCTCCAGGATGGCCTTCCGGCCGCTCCTGTCCGGCGGCGAGACGCTGACCACCCGGTCGAAGCGGCCCGGGCGGGTCAGGGCCGGGTCGAGGATGTCGGCGCGGTTGGTGGCGGCGATGACGATGACGCCCTCGGCGCCCGAGAAGCCGTCCATCTCCGTGAGGATCTGGTTCAGGGTCTGCTCGCGCTCGTCGTGGCCGCCCATGCCGGAGCCGCCGCCCCGGGACCGGCCGATGGTGTCGATCTCGTCGATGAAGATGATCGACGGCGCCACCTTGCGGGCCTCGGCGAACAGCTCCCGCACCCGGGAGGCGCCCACGCCCACGATCATCTCGATGAACTCGGACGCCGACGCCGAGAAGAACGGCACCCCCGCCTCGCCGGCCACCGCGCGCGCGAGCAGCGTCTTCCCGGTGCCGGGCGGGCCGGTCAGCAGGACGCCCCGGGGCATCCTGGCGCCCATCCGGCGGTAGGCGCCGGGGTTCTTCAGGAAGTCGACGACGTCGTTGAGCTCGCCCTCGACCTCGTCGATGCCGGCCACGTCCGCGAAGGTGGTGCGCGACTCGCCCGCCTCCAGCTCGACCGGTCTGGGCGGCGCCTTGCGGCCGAGCATGCCGCCCGCGCCGCCCATCGCCCCGCGCATCCGCCGCGCGACGACGACCCACAGGACGACCAGGATCAGCATCGGGGCCAGCGAGATCAGCAGGTTGGCCAGGAAGCTGCGGTGCTGGACCACCGGCTCGGCCGTGACGGTCACGTCGTGCTCGGTCAGATCCGCCCAGAGCCGGTCGTCCGCGAAGGTCGGCCGCTCGGTCGTGAACTTGGTGTACGTCCCGTCGCCCTCGGGATCGTCGCGGGCCTTCTTCAGCTGGCCCTGGATCGCGTCGCCCTTGGCGTAGATCTTGCTGACGTTGCCCTCGTCGACCTGCTTGCTGAACTCGGTGTAGGAGATCGTCGGCTCGTCGCCCTCGTTGAAGAACGACAGCACCAGGTTGGCGACGAGGTAGACGACCAGCGCGGCGAGGACCAGGTTCCACCAGCCACCGCGCATCCTGCGTCCGCCGGACGGAGGCTTCGGCCGCTCGTCGGGCGTGCCCTCGGTGCGCCAGGGCGGCTCGGGGGCCTTGCGCGGCGGGGAGGGGTTGGTCATACCGGGACGTTACGACAGGAAGGCCCCGTGGGCATGCGGGTGTACGTCACCGGGGGCGCCCCACGCCGCTGCGCGGGACGCCCCCGGTGACACAGGGACCACGGCGTCAGCCCATGAACTTCTTGAACTCGTCCGGCAGCTCGAAGTCCTTGCCGCCCTGCTGCGGCAGTCCGAAGGCGTTGCCGCCCTCGGCCGCGGCGGCGCGCCGGGCGGCCTCCTCCTGCTCCTGCTGCTTGCGCTTCATCGGGTTGCCGGAGCGCTGCTTGCCCTTGGCCTGCTTCTGCTTCTTCTTCTGCCGGCCCGGGCCGCCGCCCATGCCCGGCATCCCCGGCATCCCGGGCATGCCGCCGCCCTGGGCCATGCGGGACATCATCTTGCGGGCCTCGAAGAACCGCTCGACCAGGCCCTTCACCGCGCTGACGTCGACACCGGAACCCTTGGCGATACGGGCGCGGCGCGAGCCGTTGATGATCGTCGGGTCCTGGCGCTCGCCCGGCGTCATCGACTTGATGATCGCGGCGGTACGGTCGACGTCCCGCTCGTCGAGGTTGTTGATCTGGTCCTTGATCTGCCCCATGCCGGGCAGCATGCCGAGCAGCTTCGAGATGCTGCCCATCTTCCGGACCTGCTCCATCTGGGCCAGGAAGTCGTCCAGGGTGAAGTCCTGGCCCTTCTTGGACGCCAGCTTGGAGGCCATCTTCTCGGCCTCTTCCTGGCTGAACGTCTTCTCCGCCTGCTCGATCAGGGTGAGCAGGTCACCCATGTCGAGGATGCGGGAGGCCATCCGGTCCGGGTGGAAGGCGTCGAAGTCGTCCAGCTTCTCGCCGTTCGAGGCGAACATGATCGGCTTGCCGGTCACCGAGGCGATCGACAGGGCCGCACCACCGCGGGCGTCGCCGTCGAGCTTGGACAGCACCACGCCGTCGAAGCCGACGCCGTCGCGGAAGGCCTCGGCGGTGTTGACCGCGTCCTGACCGATCATCGCGTCGACGACGAAGAGGATCTCGTCGGGGTGGACCGCGTCACGGATGTCCGCGGCCTGCTGCATCAGCTCCTGGTCGATGCCCAGGCGGCCGGCGGTGTCCACGATCACGATGTCGTGGACCTTGGTCCTGGCGAACTCGATGGAGTCCTGGGCGACCTTGACCGGGTCGCCCACGCCGTTGCCCGGCTCGGGCGCGTAGACCGCGACGCCGGCGCGCTCGGCGACGACGCTCAGCTGGTTGACGGCGTTGGGGCGCTGGAGGTCGCAGGCGACGAGGAGCGGGGAGTGTCCCTGGTCCTTGAGCCACTTGCCGAGCTTGCCCGCCAGGGTGGTCTTACCGGCACCCTGCAGACCCGCGAGCATGATCACGGTCGGCGGCTGCTTGGCGAAGCGCAGACGACGGGTCTCGCCGCCCAGGATGGTGATCAGCTCGTCGTTGACGATCTTGACGATCTGCTGGGCGGGATTGAGCGCCTTGGAGACCTCGGCACCCAGGGAGCGCTCCTTGACCTTCTTGATGAAGGCGCGCACGACGGGCAGGGCCACGTCGGCCTCGAGGAGCGCGATGCGGATCTCGCGGGCCGTGGCGTCGATGTCCGCCTCGGAGAGCCGTCCCTTGCCGCGCAGGTTCTTGAAAGTCGCTGAGAGGCGATCGGAAAGAGTGTCGAACACGGCGGCGTCGGTCCTCGGGGTCGGGGGCAGTCTGAGCGTCTTCCAGGGTATCCGGCCACGCAAGGCATTCGTCCCCGCCCGCCGTGTTCGGTGTGCGCGAGGCGTGCCGCGGGGGCCGCGTCACCCCCGCAGCGCGTCCTCCAGCGCGCGCGCCACGTCCGCCGCCTCCTCCAGGGGCAGCCGCTCCCCCTCGGGTCCGGTGACGTAGAAGGCGTCCACCGCGTTGGAGCCCAGCGTCGACACGTGTGCGCTGCGCACCCGCACCCCGGCGCCCTCCAGTGCCCGTCCGATGCGGAACAGCAGGCCGGGTGCGTCCTGGGCGCGGACCTCGATCACCGTGGCGTGGCGGGACGCGGCCGGCTCGACGCTCACCCGGGGCGGGGGCGGGACCACGCCCCGGCGGCGCGGGTAGGCGGCGTCCCGTTCGGCGAGGCGGCCCGCGACGTCCAGGGAGCCGTCCATGGCCCGGACCAGGTCGGCCCGGAGCCGGGCGGCCTGGGGCAGGGAGCCGTACTCGGCGGCGACCCGCCAGGCCAGCAGCAGGACGGAGCCCTCGACGCCGTCCGGCAACGGCAGGGAGCGCAGCTCGGCCGTGCGGACGGTCAGACGGTGCACGGCCAGGACACCGGCGACGGCGGGGAGGACGCCCGCCTGGTCGGGCACGGCGATGAGCAGCTCCACGCCGAGGGGTTCCTGCTCGGTGGCCGGCGGCTCGGTCTGGGCCCGCAGGGACAGCACCGGGCCGCCCGTGCGGAGCGCCTCGACGGCGAGCCGTTCCTGCTCGGCGGTGGGCGCCGGGGCCTCGGGTTCCTCCAGCGGCTCCCCGGCGAGGGCCGCCGAGACGCGTTTGACCAGGTCGGCGACGAGGGAGGCGCGCCAGGCCGACCAGGCGGCCGGCCCGGTGGCCAGGGCGTCCGCCTCGGTCAGGGCGTGCAGCAGCTCCAGGGTGCCCTGGGTGCCGACCGCCCCGGCGACCGCGCGGACGGTGGCCGGGTCGTCCAGATCGCGCCGGGTGGCCGTCTCGACGAGCAGCAGGTGGTGGCGTACGAGGGTGGCGAGGACGGCGGCGTCGGCGTGGTCGAAGCCGATGCGGGTGGCCATGTCCCGCGCGATGGTCTCCCCCGCCAGCGAGTGGTCGCCGGGCCAGCCCTTGCCGATGTCGTGCAGCAGCGCGGCGACCAGCAGCAGGTCGGGCCGGTGCACGCGGCGGGTGAACGCGGAGGCGCGGACGGCGGTCTCGATGAGGTGCCGGTCGACGGTCCACAGGTGCACGGCGTTGCGCTGCGGGCGGCAGCGCACCCGCTCCCAGTCGGGCAGCAGCCGGGTGACCAGCCCCTCGGCCTCCAGGGCCTCCCACACGTCCACGGTTGGCCGTCCGGAGCCCAGCAGCGTCACCAGCTGTTCGCGCGCCTCGGCGGGCCAGGGCGCGGGCAGCGGGCGCGCGGTGGCCGCCAGGCGCCGTACGGCGTGCAGGGAGAGCGGCAGTCCGGCCTGCGCGGCGGCGGCCGCGGCGCGCAGCGGGAGCACGGGGTCGCGTTCGGGGCGTGCGG
Source organism: Streptomyces sp. JHA26 (assembly GCF_002005565.1). Lineage (GTDB taxonomy): Bacteria > Actinomycetota > Actinomycetes > Streptomycetales > Streptomycetaceae > Streptomyces. The sequence continues at coordinate 59,294 of NZ_BDJC01000023.1, forward strand.
TGCGGGCGAGCACCGCCTCCCCGTCCTGCTCGACGACGCCCTCGGCGAGCGGGGAGCGTTCGACGGTCTGCTTGCCGCCCAGCATGGCGCGCAGGCGGGGCCGCACGGACCGCGAGCGCAGTACGCGCCCCACCTCCCGCCAGGTGACGTCGCCGGCGTACGAGATGACGCGTGCCGCCTCGTAGACCTGCCGCAGCAGTGCGTCGGCGTCCAGCAGGCCCAGCTCGGCCGCCACCTGGTCCTGCTCCTGGAGGGCCAGCCGGTCGGTCGCCCGGCCCGTCGCCAGGTGGAGCGCGTCGCGTACGTCGAGCAGGCGGCGCCGGGCGTCGGCGAGGCCCTCGCGGGGGGCGTCGGCGAGCCAGGAGGCGGCGACGGCGCGCAGGGCGGTGGCGTCGCGCAGGCCGCCGCGGGCCTCCTTGAGGTCGGGTTCGAGCAGGTACTGCAGCTCGCCCTGGCGTTCGGCCCGCTCGGCGCAGAGCTCCCGGAGCTCGGGGAGGCGCCTGGGGGCCTGGTTGCGCCAGTCGGCGAGGACGGTGGTGCGCAGGGCGGCGGTCAGTCCCGGGTCGCCCGCGAGATGGCGGGCGTCCAGCAGGCCCAGGTGGACCTTCAGGTCCTCGCCCGCCGTCTTCCGGGCCTCCTGGGGGGTGCGTACGGAGTGGTCGAGGGTGAGCCCCAGGTCCCAGACGGGGTACCAGAGGCGATCGGCGAGGGCGGCGACCGCCTCGTCGTCGCGGCCGTCGTGCAGCAGGAGCAGGTCCAGGTCGCTGCGCGGGGACAGCTCGCCGCGTCCGTAGCCGCCGACGGCGACGAGCGACACCCCCGCGCGTCCCCCGGTGCCCGCGCCGAAGAGGCCCGCCAGCCAGTCGTCGGTGAGTGAGGCGAGGGCCGCACGGCGCGGCGGCCCGGACCGCGCCTCCTCGGTGAGGAGGCGCAGCCGGGCCGCCGCGTAGGTGCCGGGTCCCGATTTCCCTGCTTCTTCGGTCGGTTCGGTGTGCGTCACCCGGCGGCTCCTGTTCCGTCGTCCTGGTTCAGAGCGCGTCGGGGCCGCGCTCGCCGGTGCGGACCCGTACGGCCGTGTCGACCGGGACCGACCAGACCTTCCCGTCGCCGATCTTGCCGGTCCGGGCGGCCTTGACGATGACCTCGATCAGCTGGTCGGCGTCGTCGTCCTCGACGAGTACCTCGATGCGGACCTTCGGTACCAGGTCGACGGTGTACTCGGCGCCGCGGTAGACCTCGGTGTGGCCGCGCTGGCGGCCGTAGCCGCTGGCCTCGGTGACGGTGAGGCCGTGGACCCCGAAGGTCTGGAGGGCCTCCTTGATCTCGTCGAGCCGGTGCGGCTTGACGACGGCGGTGATGAGCTTCATGCGTCCACCTTCTTGCTCGGGGCCTGCGCGGCCGGTGCGGCGGTCCGGGCGGCGCCGCCGCCGGCGCCGCTGAAGTCGTAGGCGGTCTCGGCGTGCTCAGCCCGGTCGATGCCGCTCACCTCGTCGTCCTCGGGGACCCGCATGCCGATCGTCCGGTCCAGGGCGAACGCCAGGACCGCGGAGACGACCAGAGAGTAGGCGAGGACGGCGAAGACGCCGGCGCACTGCTTCCAGAGCTGGTCCAGTCCGCCCCCGTAGAACAGGCCCTGGACGTCGGACTGGCCCTTGCCGGTGGCGAAGAGGCCGACGAGCAGGGAGCCGGCGATGCCGCCGACGAGGTGGACGCCGACGACGTCGAGGGAGTCGTCGTAGCCGAGCCGGTACTTCAGGCCGACGGCCATGGCGCACAGCACACCGGCGATCGCACCGACGGCGATCGCGCCGAGCGGGGAGACGGCGCCGCCGGCCGGGGTGATGGCGACCAGGCCCGCGACGGCGCCGGAGGCGGCGCCCAGCGTGGTGCAGGCGCCGTGGCGGATCTTCTCGTAGGCGAGCCAGGCCAGCATGGCCGCGCCGGCGGCGACCTGGGTGTTGACGAACATCAGCGCGCCGACGCCGTCGTCGTTGCCGAGCCAGGAGCCCGCGTTGAAGCCGAACCAGCCGAACCACAGCAGGCCCGCGCCGAGCATGACCAGCGGCAGGCTGTGCGGGCGCATCGGGTCCTTCTTGAAGCCGATCCGCTTGCCGATGACGAGGATCACGCCGAGCGCCGCGGCACCGGCGTTGATGTGCACGGCCGTGCCGCCGGCGAAGTCGATCACGCCCAGTTCGAAGGCCCAGCCGCCCGCGCCCCAGACCCAGTGGGCGACCGGGAAGTAGACGACGGTGGCCCACAGGGCGATGAACAGCGCCCAGGCCGTGAACTTCACGCGGTCCGCGAGGGCGCCGCTGATGAGCGCGGGGGTGAGGACGGCGAACATCATCTGGAAGACCAGGAAGACGAAGACGGGGATGGTGTAGCCGTCCCACAGCTCGGTCAGGCCGATGTCGCTGAGGCCGACCCAGTCGGAGTTCCAGCCGATGATGCTGCCGGAGTCGGTCCCGAAGGCCATGGAGAAGCCGTACAACACCCACAGCACGGTGACGATGCCGAGGCTGATGAAGCTCATCATCAGCATGTTCAGAGTGCTCTTGACACGGACCATGCCCCCGTAGAAGAAGGCGAGGGCCGGGGTCATGAGCATCACCAGGGCGGAGCAGATGAGCATGAATCCCGTGTTGGCGGCGGAGAGCTGTGTCTCCGCGGCGAGCGTGATGGCTGGAGCCATCGGCGTCTCCTCGTCGTTGTACGGCCCCGTGCGGGCGAAGCCTGAGCGGCATGAGGGGTGGGTCGGTTATGCGCCATGAGATTGGCGCAGCGCCGTTTCGTTGGGCGCCCCACGTTGTTTCGCCACCGTGACGAAGGCGCCGTGCGTGTTACGCGTGAGTGAACAGCCGGGTCGCCGATCACCGCGATGCGGCCTTCCGGCGATCACCGCAACCGTCGAGCGAGCGCCCCCGCGGGAGCGGCGCCGGCCCGGGCGCAGAAGAAAGCCCGGCCGCGGCGGCCTTCCGAGTGACCTGGCATGGGGGAGCCGAGTCGGGCAGTTCGGGAGGGCCGGCCGCGGCCGGGGGCTGTGGGTGGTCAGACCGCTTCGGCGGTCTCGGGCAGTTCGGCGGCGAGCCGTGCGGTGAGGTCCGTGACCTCTGCCAGGTCACCGAAATCGCGTACGGCCGTGTCGACGGTCTTGCGGATGCGGGTGTTGACGCGTTCGGAGCGGACCTTCTTGGCGACGGCCATGGCCTCGGTGGCGAGGACGGTGCTCTCCTCGGGCTCGCGCCGCAGCAGGTGCACGGTGGCCATGCCGATCAGGTTGAGCGCGTAGGAACGCTGGTGTTCCTCGTCCTTGGCGAAGAGCTCCACGGCCCGCCGCATCAGCGGCTCGGCCAGGGAGGCGTAGGTGGGGCTGCGGCCGGCCACGTAGGCGAGGTCGCGGAAGGAGTGGCTGTTCTCGCCGTACAGCTCGGCCTCGGAGAAGAAGCGGATCCAGTCGGGGTCCGGCTCGTCCCACTCGTCGGCCTCGGTGAAGGTGTCCTCGGCCATGCGCACCGCCCGCTTGCAGCGGCCGGGCTGGCCCATGTTGGCGTAGGCGCGGGCCTCCATCGCGTACAGCATCGACTGGGTGCGCGGGCTGGCGCAGTCCCGGCTGCCGTACTGCGCGAGGTGGATCAGTTCCAGGGCGTCGTCGGGCCGGCCGAGGTGGATCATCTGGCGGCTCATGCTGGAGAGGATGTAGGAGCCGAGCGGCCGGTCGCCGGCCTCCTTGGCGGCGTGCAGGGCGAGGACGAAGTACTTCTGCGCGGTCGGCTGGAGTCCGACGTCGTACGACATCCAGCCGGCCAGTTCCGCGAGCTCGGCGGCGACCTTGAAGAGCTTGGCGCGGGTGGTCTCCGTCTGGGGTTCCTGGAGCAGGTCGGTCACCTCGTGCAGCTGGCCGACGACCGCCTTGCGGCGCAGGCCGCCACCGCACTGGGCGTCCCAGCGGCGGAACATCACGGCGGTGGACTCCAGCAGCTCCAGCTCCGGCCGGGACAGCCGGCCGCGCGCACGCGTGGCGGGTGCCGTGTCGCGTTCGGACGGGGAGGCCGGCGGCGAGGGGACGAGCCAGCGCTGCATGGGTTCGATGAGGGACGGGCCCGCGGAGAGGGCCAGCGAGCTCCCGAGGAAGCCGCGCCGCGCCAGCATCAGGTCGCTGCGCGAGAACTCGCTGAGCAGGGCCACGGTCTGCGGGCCCGTCCAGGGCAGGTCGACGCCGGTCACGGAGGGCGACGGGCGGGTGGCGCGCAGGCCCAGGTCCTCGACGGAGACGACGACGCCGAAGCGTTCGGAGAACAGCTCGGACAGGATCCGGGGGATCGGTTCGCGCGGGTTCTCGCCGTCGAGCCAGCGGCGTACGCGCGAGGTGTCCGTGGAGATGTGGTTGGCGCCCAGTTGGCGGGCCCGGCGGTTGACCTGCCGGGCGAGCTCGCCCTTGGACCAGCCGCTGCGCGCGAACCACGAGGTGAGCAGCTCGTTGGGGCGTTTGTCAGCGTGCGTCGCGCTACTCGCGCCCGTGCCGCCTTCGCCGTTGCCGCTCACTGGAACGCCCCCATCCCTGAGACCACCTGTCGCCGAGTGCGCCAAGCCTTATCAGAATGCCGGTGACCCGGCCCCTCCGTCCGGCGTACGCCACCCTCCGAACGGAATACCGAGTTGCCTCCGGCATACCCACAAGTGCATGTGCCCCAAGGCTCCATGCACACAAAGTAATACCACGATCACTGGCCCTGCCATGGTGATGCGGGAATCGCCACCATTCGCCACCCCTTCGGATGAACTACCGGTGGCCTGCGCACGATTCACTTGACACAGGCCGACCACGAGGTGGTGCAACGGTGCTCGTCGGGGCGCGCACCATCGGGCACGCCCCCCGGAATGCCTCCGGGCGCTGCCTGAAACGCACCGGACCGGGGAGTGGGAAACACAGAGGCAACTCAGAGTCACGTATGACGTCCGCTGCGTAACCGTCGCTGCGTCGGACCCGTTGGAGGGGGCATGGGCTTCACGATCGGCATCGGGACCAGTCGGGGCGCGCGCGACGTCCGGTCCGGCGCGCGCCGTCGCGGCCGCGCCTCGGAGGTCACCGCGGTGGCCGAGTTCACGGGACTGTGGGGCTGGGACGTGGTGCCGGGGGCGCGGGCCGCCGCGGGTGCCTGTTCCTGCGGCCGGCGCGACTGTCCGGCGCCGGGCGCGCATCCGCTGGTCTTCGCGCCCGAGCTGCCGGCCGGATCGACGCTGGACGAGGCGGGCGCGGCCTGGGCCGAGTTCCCGGGTGCCGCGGTGATGCTGCCGGTGGGGCGGACGTTCGACGTGATCGAGGTGGCCGAGGCCGCCGGGCGCCGGGCACTGGCGCGGCTGGAGCGCATGGGCCTGCCTCTGGGGCCGGTCGCGGCGACCCCCGAGGGCCGGGCCCACTTCTTCGTCGCCCCCGGTGCCGCCGCCGAGCTGCCCCGGCTGCTCTACCGCATGGGCTGGGACGATCCGGCTTCGCTCGACCTGCACGGGCTCGGCCCCGGTACGCACGTCACGGCCCCGCCCTCGGACCGCGGCGGTCTCGGCCCGGTGCGCTGGCTGCGTCCGCCGGCCCTCGACTCGGCGACGAAGCCGCCGGCGGCGCGGCTGCTGCTGGGCACGCTGGCGTACGTGGCCCACCGGTCTCGGGCGTAGGCCGGCGGGCCGCCCGGCCCCGGCACGCGCCCGGCACGGCGAAGCGCCCGTCCCCCGACTGCACCTCGGGGGCGGGCGCTTCTTCGCGTGCGCGCCGGCGCGGGCCGGCGGGTGTCACTCGCCGATGAGCGCGTCCACGAACGCCGCCGGCTCGAACGGCGCCAGGTCGTCGGGGCCCTCGCCGAGCCCGATCAGCTTGACCGGGACGCCCAGCTCGCGCTGGACCGCGATGACGATGCCGCCCTTGGCGGTGCCGTCCAGCTTGGTCAGGACGATGCCGGTGATGTTGACCACCTCGGCGAAGACACGGGCCTGGATCAGGCCGTTCTGGCCGGTGGTGGCGTCGAGCACCAGCAGCACCTCGTCGAGCGGGGCCTGCTTCTCCACCACGCGCTTGACCTTGCCGAGCTCGTCCATGAGGCCGGTCTTGGTGTGCAGGCGGCCGGCGGTGTCGATGAGCACCACGTCGGCGCCGACGTCCTTGCCCTCCTTGACCGCGTCGAAGGCGACGGAGGCGGGGTCGCCGCCCTCCGGGCCGCGCACGGTGTGGGCGCCGACCCGCTCGCCCCAGGTCTGCAGCTGGTCGGCGGCGGCCGCGCGGAAGGTGTCGGCGGCGCCGAGGACGACGCTGCGGCCGTCGGCGATCAGGACCCGGGCGAGCTTGCCGGTGGTGGTGGTCTTACCGGTGCCGTTGACGCCGACGACCATCACGATGCCGGGCTTGCCGGTGGCGGGCTCGGTCTTGACCTCGCGGTCCATGTCGGGGCCGACCAGCGTGATCAGCTCCTCGCGCAGCAGGCCGCGCAGCTCCTCGGGCGTGCGGGTGCCGAGCACCTTCACGCGCTCGCGCAGCCGCTCGACCAGCTCCTGGGTGGGCCGCACACCGACGTCGGCGGTGAGCAGCGTGTCCTCGACCTCCTCCCAGGTGTCCTCGTCGAGGTGCTCGCGGGAGAGCAGGGTGAGCAGGCCCTTCCCGAGGGCGTTCTGCGAGCGGGAGAGACGGGCGCGGAGGCGGACCAGACGGCCGGCGGTGGGCTCGGGGACCTCGATCTGCGGGATCTCGAGCTCTTCGACGACGGGCGGCTCCTCGACACCGACGGGAGCGGTGCCGCCGTCCGGGAGGTCGACCTCCTCTATCGTCCGGCGCGTTTCGTCGCGGGGCGTCTCGGCCTCTTCGCCGACGTGCGGCTCGGCCGGAGGGGCGGTGATGTCGGGCGTCGAGGGAGGTGGCGGAGGCAGCTGCTTCTTGCGGCGACTGCCCACGACCAGCCCGCCGAGCGCGCCGATCACGACCACGGCGATGACTACAGCAAGGATGAGGATTTCCATAACCCGACCAGTATCAGTCATGGGCTGCCGGGACACCCGATTGTGGCTTCCTCCAAGGGACAAAGGCCCCTGGAAGGACGGAGTCGGACCAAAGTACGATGGAAGAGGCCGCGTCAACGCGCGTAGAGTCCCGAACGCATTCTCTTCCACACGATCGAGGCACGGACCCCCCACATGAGCAAGACCGCCGAGACAGAAGGCGCCCTGGAGACCCGGGGCATCGAGCAGGTGCCCGACCACGAGCGCACCGCCCGGACCCGCGAGCTCTTCCCGACCTGGGTCGGCGCCAACATCAGCGTGCTGCTGCTCACCATGGGTGCGAGCCTCGTCGTGGCGTACCACCTGAACTTCTGGCAGGCCCTGGTCGTCGCGGCCGCCGCGCCCGCGGTGTCGTACGGCCTGGTGGGCCTGATCGGCATCGCCGGCAAGCGCGGCGGCGCCCCCGGCATGGCGCTGTCCCGGGCGGTCTTCGGTCAGCGGGGCAACCTGCTGCCCGGGGCGCTGATCTGGGTCGCCCGCTGGGGCTGGGAGACGATCAACGCGGTGACCGGCGCCTACGCCGTGCTGACCGTGCTGGACATCGTGTTCGGCATCGAGGCCAACAGCGTGCTGGACATGGTGACGCTGCTCGTCTTCGTCGTCGCGACGTTCGCGATCTCCGGACTGGGCATCAACGCCGTGCAGAAGTGCAACAAGTACGCGGCGTACCTCTTCGGCGCCTTCTCGGTGCTGGTGCTGGGCTACCTGGTCGTCGACACCGACTGGTCCGCGGTCTTCGACCGGTCCGCCGGTTCGGTGGCCGCGATGGTCACCGGCGTGGGGCTGATCGCGGCGGGCGGCGTGAGCTGGATCCCGTCCGCGCCGGACTTCACGCGGTACCTGCCGCGCACGGCCTCCTCGAAGGGGATCGTGGGGGTCACGGTCGGCGGTGCGGGGATCGTCGTGCTGCCGATGGTGCTGATGGGCGCGGTCATGGCGGTCTCCACGCCGGACCTGGCCTCGGCCGCCGACCCGGTCTCCTTCCTGGGCGAGATCCTGCCGACGTGGATCGCCGTGCCGTACCTGCTGATCGCGCTGATCGGCATGCTGCTGATCAACTCCATGTCGATGTACTCGGCGGGCTTCACCGCCCAGACCCTCGGCTTCAAGGTCCCGCGGCACTGGGCGGTCTCGGTGAACGCCGTGATCTCACTGGTCTTCGGCGGCGTGCTGATGCTGGTGGCGACCAGCTTCATGGGCTCCTTCATCGCCTTCCTGTCGCTGCTCGCGGTGGCCTTCTCCGCCTGGGTCGGCGTCTTCGGCGCGGACATGCTGCGCCGCAGGGAGTACGACGGCGAGGCGCTGGCCGACACCGGCCGCACCAGCGCCTACTGGTACCGGGGCGGCTTCTCCCCCGCCGCCGTCGCCGCCTGGGCGGTGGGCCTGGCCGCGGGCCTGATGTTCACGACGTCCGACTGGTTCACGGGTCCGCTCGCCACGAACAACGTCATCGGCGAGTACGGCCTCGGCTGGGTCGCCACGGTGGTGATCTCCGGGCTGCTGTACGCGGTGCTGCCGAAGCCGGCGGTGGTCGTCCCGGCGGCGCCCGTCGAGCGGGTCGAGCAGCCCGAGACGCTCGGCGTCTGACACCGCGTTCCCGCCCTCGTCCCCCTCCGCCCGCCCGGCGGAGGGGGACGTTCGCGTCGGCGGCGCCACCCGGTCCGCGACCGCCCACCGGTTCCCGGGCGGGGCCGCCCGGGGCCGGTGAGTGGTCGCCGTCCCGCCGGCGGACCGCTGTCCCGGCCTGGCGGGCGGTTGCCGTCCTCGCCGGGGCCGAGCGGGTCCTTCCAGCGCGCTCGCCGCCGAAGACCCGGCGGTCCGTCCCGCTCACCCCGCGCCGGGCCCTCCGGTCGGCCCCTCCCGCTCATCCTGTGCCGAACTCTCCGGTCGGCCCCTCACGCTCACCCCGCACCGAACTCTCCGGCAGGCCCCTCCCGCTCGCCCCGCGCCCGCCGGGCCCGGTTGTCCCTCCGCCGCCCGTGCCACCCCCCGGGGTGCCTCCCCTTCGCTCCCCCGCCGGGTCTTCGCTGACCCCACCCGTGCCGGCCGTGGACCGGGCCGGCTGTGGACGGTCCGGCCGTAGACGGTCCGGTCGAGGACGGCCCGTCGGCGGGGACGCCGCACCGTGCCGGTGCGGACGGCGGCCGGTCGGCCGGCCGCGCAGCCGGGTGCGTGCGCGCCGCCGTACGCGCGTCGCGACCCCGGCCCCCGGCACCGGACCGCAGAACGCCGCCGCCCCCGTCCGGAGGGGACCGGACGGGGGCGGCGGCACGATACGGGGAGAGGGGCAGCGGGGATTGGGCCCTTCCCCCCGAACTCGGGGAGGGCGGTCAGCCCATCTCCTCCAGGGCCTTGCCCTTCGTCTCCTTCACGTACTTCAGCACGAACGGGATGGAGAGCGCGGCGAAGATCGTGTAGATCACGTAGGTGGCGGACAGGTTCCAGTCGGCCAGCGACGGGAAGCTCGCGGTGATCGCCCAGTTGGCGATCCACTGCGCGGACGCGGCCACGCCCAGGGCGGCGGCGCGGATCCGGTTCGGGAACATCTCGCCGAGGAAGACCCACACGACCACGCCCCAGGACAGGGCGAAGAACAGGACGAACACGTGGGCGGCGATCAGGGCGACCCAGCCCTGGGTGGCCGGGAGCTTGCCGTCGACCAGGTCGAAGGAGAAGGCCCAGGCCTCCAGCGCCAGACCGATCACCATGCCGACGGAGCCGATGAGGGCGAGCGGCTTGCGGCCGACGCGGTCCACGAAGATCATCGCGATCACGGTGCCGATGATGTTGATGATCGACGTCGTGAACGAGTAGAAGAACGAGTCCGTCGGGTCGACGCCGACCGACTGCCACAGCGTCGAGGAGTAGTAGAACGCGACGTTGATGCCGACGAACTGCTGGAAGACCGACAGGCCGATGCCGATCCAGACGATCGGCTTGAAGAAGAAGCTGCCGCCGAGGAGGTCCTTGAAGGAGGACTTCTCCTCGCTGTGCATGGCGTGTTCGATCTCGGCGACGCGGGCGTCGAGGTCCACGTCCTTGCCCTCGACCTCTTCGAGGATCTGCTTGGCACGCTGGTGCTTGCCCACGGAGATCAGGAAGCGGGGCGACTCGGGGATGGCGAAGGACAGCAGGCCGTACAGGACGGCCGGGATCACCATGACGCCGAGCATGACCTGCCAGGCCTCCAGGCCCATCAGCTCGCCGCGCTGGTCACCGCCGGCGGCGTTGAGCAGGCCCCAGTTGACCAGCTGCGAGACGGCGATGCCGATGACGATCGCGGCCTGCTGGAAGGAGCCGAGCCGGCCGCGGTAGGCGGGCGGGGAGACCTCGGCGATGTAGGCGGGGCCGATCACCGAGGCCATGCCGATGGCGAAGCCGCCGATGATGCGCCACATGGCGAGGTCCCACAGCGCGAAGGGCAGGGCCGAGCCGATGGCGCTGACGGTGAACAGGATGGCGGCGATCTGCATGCAGCGGATGCGGCCGATGCGGTCGGCGATGCGTCCGGCGGTCGCGGCGCCGATGGCGCAGCCGATCAGCGCGACGGCGATGACCTGGGCCAGCAACGCGGAGCCGACGTCGTAGCGGTCCCGGATGGCCTCGACGGCGCCGTTGATGACGGAGCTGTCGTAGCCGAAGAGGAAACCGCCCATCGCGGCCGCCGCCGCGATGAAGATGACGTGCCCGAGATGATCGGGATGAGCCGTCCTGGCTCCTGGATTGGGTGCCTGCGCTGTGCTGGCCACGTGTACTCCTCGGGCTTCCGGCAACGCTGCCGGGGCGGTTCGCCTTCGAGGTGCCACCAAAGGAACCTGAAGGTAAAAGCAACGTTGCAGAGACTATGCCTTCAAGTTTCGAAGTCAATAGGGCAAGAGATGTGAGTTATCCGATGCCCTCGACATCGATGTGTTCAACAGTTGAAGCTCACGTGCCCGGCTCGTGACGTCCTACACAGGCTCGCGCAGGCGCTGACCGATGACCTTCGACACGCCGTCGCCCTGCATGGAGACGCCGTACAGCGCGTCGGCGACCTCCATCGTCCGCTTCTGGTGCGTGATGACGATCAGCTGCGAGGTCTCCCGCAGCTCCTGCATGAGCCGGATCAGCCGCTGCAGGTTGGTGTCGTCGAGCGCCGCCTCGACCTCGTCCATGACGTAGAACGGGCTGGGCCGCGCCTTGAAGATCGACACGAGCAGCGCCACGGCGGTCAGCGAGCGCTCCCCGCCCGAGAGCAGCGAGAGCCGCTTGACCTTCTTGCCCGGTGGCCGCGCCTCGACGTCCACACCCGTGGTGAGCATGTTGTCGGGGTCGGTCAGCACCAGGCGTCCCTCACCGCCGGGGAAGAGCCGGCCGAACACGCCCTCGAACTCCCGGGCCGTGTCCCGGAAGGCCTCCGTGAAGACCTGTTCGACGCGTTCGTCGACCTCCTTGACGACCCGGAGCAGGTCGGCGCGGGTCTTCTTCAGGTCCTCGAGCTGCTCGCTGAGGAATTGGTGCCGCTCCTCCAGCGCCGCGAACTCCTCCAGGGCCAGGGGATTGACCTTGCCGAGCTGCTGGTACGCCCGTTCGGCAGCCTTCAGCCGCTTCTCCTGCTCGGCCCGTACGAAGGGCCGGGGGCGGTTGCGGGGATCCTCCCCCGCGGTGGAGCCGCTGTCGGATTCGGCCTCCGGGGGCTGCTCGCCCTCGGCGGGGGGCGAGGGCGGCACCAGTTGATGCGGCCCGTACTCGGCCTCGAGCCCCGCCGGTTCCACACCGAGTTCCTCCAGCGCCTTGGTCTCCAGCTGCTCGATGCGCAGCCGCTTCTCGGCGCCGAGTACCTCGCCCCGGTGAACTGAATCCGTCAACTTGTCCAGCTCGGCCTTGAGGTCGCGCCCCGCGGTGCGCGCGGCGGTCAGTTCCTGCTCGCGCCGGGCCTTGACGGCCTCGGCGGCGGTGCGCTCCTCGTCGGCGCGGACCAGGGAGACCTCGACGTGCGCCAGCAGTTGCCGGGCGCCCTCGGCGACGGCTCCGGCGACGGCCGCCTCGTGCCGCAACCGCGCGCGCCGCTGCTCGGCACGTGCGCGTGCCTCGCGTTCGGCGCGGGCGGCCCGGTCGAGGGAGTCGGCACGTCCGGCGAGCGCCTTGACCCGCTCCTCGTGCGTACGGGCCTGGAGGCGGGCCTCCATCTCGGTCTGCCGCGCGTTGGCGCCGTCGGCGGCGAGCCGGTCGCGGACGGAGGTGTCGGGTTCCTCCTCTCCCCCTTCCCCGAAGGGAGCGCTCTCCTCCGCGACCGCGAGCCGCTCGGCCAGTTCCTCGACCTCCATGAGCGCCCTGTCCAGCGCCTCCTGCGCCCGCTCCGCCGCGGCGGCGGACCGCTCGGCCTCACCGGCCGCGCCCCGCGCCTGTCCGGCGAGCCGCCCCAACTGCTGGGCGACGGACGACTTCTCCCGCTCGGCGGCCCGGCGCCGCTCCCCCAGCTCCTCGACGAGCGCGGCACACTCCCGGCGCCGTTCGACGGCCGCCTCCTGCGCCTCGGCCAGCTCCGCGCACCGCACGTCCAGCTCCGCCAGCTCGGCGGCGGCCTCGTCCACGGACGCCTGCACCTCCAGCAGGCTGGGCGCCCCGGCCGACCCGCCCTGTGCGAAGTGGGCCCCCAGCAGGTCGCCCTCGGCCGTGACGGCGGTCAGTCCGGGGTGGGCGTGGACGAGGTCCTCGGCCTCCTCCAGGGTGTCGACGACGACGGTCCCGCGCAGCAGCCGCCGCACGGCGGGCATCAGGTCGTCGGGCCCTTGGACGAGGTCGGCGGCGTACGGCGGTCCGTCGCCCCGCGGCTCGTACGGCACGTCGTCGGGGGCGCCGGCGAGCAGCAGCGCGGCGCGGCCCGCGTCCTGCTTGCGCAGGTGCCGGATCGCGTCGGCGGCGGCCGCCGGGGACGCCGCCACCAGGGCGTCGGCGGCGGCCGCGAAGGCGGCGGCCAGGGCGATCTCGTGGCCCGGCGCCACGGTGAGCAGTCCGGCGGCGGGGCCGAGCAGTCCGCCGAGGCCGTCCCGCGCGGCGAGCAGCGCACCGGTACCGTCCTTGCGGCGCAGGCCCAGGGCGAGGGCGTCGTGGCGGGCCCGCGTCGCCGCGCGCTCGCGCTCCGCCGCGGTGGCCGCCTCGCGGGCGGCGTTCCGGGCGGCCTCCGCCTCGGCCAGCCGGCGCTTGGCGGCCTCGTGCCGCTCGGCGAGTTCCTGGTCCCCGGCGTCGAGTCCGTCGACCTCGGCCCGGAGCGCCTCGTACTCCTCCTGGGCGGCGGCGGCGCGTTCCCGGGACTCGTCCCGGGCGGCGACCAGCCGCTCGACCTCCGCCTGGGCGGAGGCGGCACGGGAACGGGCGGCACCGACCTGGCCGCTGAGCCGGGCGAGCCCCTCGCGGCGGTCGGCGATGGCGCGGGCGACGTCCTTGAGGCGGCGCTCCTCCAGGGCCAGCTCGCGTTCGAGGTCGGCGCGGTGGGCGACCGTGTCCTCCAGGGCGCGCTCGGCCGCCTCCAGGGCCGCCTCCAGCTCGGCCTCCTGCTCGCGCACGCGGGCGGCCTCGCGCTCCAGGTCCTCCGGATCCCGGCCGCGCCGCTCCTCGGGCGGCGCGGAGGTGGCGCTCTTCACGCGGGCGTCGGCCAGCGAGATCGTGCCGCGCACCCGCTCCGCGAGCTGGGACAGCTCGTACCAGGTCTGCTGGGCCCGCTGCAGGCGCGGGGCGAGCCGGCGCACCTCGTCCTCCAGGTCCGCCTCCCGCCGCAGCGCCTTGCCCAGCTCCCGTTCGGCGGCCTCCTTGCGCTCCTTCAGGGCGGCCTCGTCGGCGATCTCGGCCCGGAGCGCCTCGCGCAGCCGTACGAGGTCGTCGGCGAGGAGCCTGAGCCGGGCGTCGCGCAGGTCGGCCTGGATGACGGCGGCCCTTCTCGCCACCGCCGCCTGCCGGCCGAGCGGCTTGAGCTGGCGCCGCAGTTCGTCGGTGAGGTCCTGTACGCGGGCGAGGTTGGCCTGCATCGCGTCCAGTTTCCTGAGCGCCTTCTCCTTGCGCTTGCGGTGCTTGAGGACGCCCGCGGCCTCCTCGATGAAGGCGCGGCGGCCCGTGGGGTCTGCGTGCAGGACGGAGTCGAGCCGGCCCTGGCCGACGATGACGTGCATCTCGCGGCCGATGCCGGAGTCGGAGAGCAGTTCCTGGATGTCGAGCAGGCGGCAGGTGTCGCCGTTGATCTGGTACTCGCTGCCTCCGTTGCGGAACATGATCCGCGTGATGGTGACCTCGGCGTACTCGATGGGCAGGGCCCCGTCGGAGTTGTCGATGGTGAGGGACACCTCGGCGCGGCCCAGCGGCGGTCGGCCGGTGGTGCCCGCGAAGATGACGTCCTCCATCTTGCCGCCGCGCAGCGACTTGGCGCCTTGTTCGCCCATCACCCAGCTGAGCGCGTCCACGACGTTGGACTTGCCCGATCCGTTGGGGCCGACGACGCAGGTGATGCCGGGCTCGAACCGGAACGTGGTCGCCGAGGCGAACGACTTGAACCCGCGGAGGGTCAGGGCCTTCAGGTGCACGCCGCCGGACTCTACCTTTCGGGGGTGTCCCCCTTCATGAACCGGTGAACCGACGCGGTTTCACGGATGAACATGCAGGGCACATCAGACGTTGAAGAGAGTGAAAGGATGCACGGGGGAAGGGTCGGGCCGGGCAGGAGCCGCGGACGGGACGGACGGGCGGGGGAAAGAAAGAAGGGACGCCGAAGCGTCCCTTGCAACTCAGACAACTGAGCGGTTGTACGGGCGGCCCAACCACTGCTGTGCCGTCGTGGAGCGATGCAGTGATCAGGTGAGCGCAGGCTCCGCCTGGTGTGCGTCAACGCTCTCCATGCTCTCCATGATCCTGTCGTGAGAAGCGGCAGCCGCCAACGCGTCCTTCTCCGCCTGGATCCGTCCGAGCTCGGATTCCAGGTCCTGGACGCGCTGCTGGAGCCGTCGCATCTCGGCGAGGAGTCGAGGGTCGGAGCCGCCGACGTAACCGAGAAGCGCCTTTGCCATGATGGATGGTCCTCCACAATGAGTGACCGACCGAAGCGGTGTGGGTCGTGAGGGATTCGCACCCGCGGTGCTTGGCACTCTTCAGTTTTTACTGCCGTTCAACCATGCCAAACAGCTAAGGTGCGCGGGGCTTTCAGCGTCTCACCAAAAAGTTTGACGGTCAACACGATCACGCCCCGTATTGACGGGTGCCCGGGGCGCGCGGCCGGGAAACGGCGGCGCGGCGACTCCTGCGGGCCCCTGGGGGCGTGGCGATCATCCTGGGTGAGGAGCCTGCCACGAGGTCGGCGTTCTCCGCAACCACCTGCTCGTTCTCCTTCCCCCGCCCCCTCGCTCCGGGCGCCGGGCCGGCTCCGCGCGGTGCCGCGTCAGCGGATGGCGAAGCCCTCGTAGCCGCCGCGGGGTGTGGCCCAGATCTCGGTGACGCCGTCCACGCGTCCGGGCGTGTCGCCGGCCCGCAGCCAGTCGAGGAGCCCCTCGCACCGCTCGCGCGGGCCTTCCGCGACCACCTGGACACGCCCGTCGGCCAGATTGAGAGCAAAACCACTCACATCGCCGAGTTCCAGCGCCCTGGCCCGCGTGAACCAGCGGAAACCCACGCCCTGGACCTGCCCGCGCACCCACGCGACCAGCCGTACATCCTCGCTCATGAGTGCAACCTAACCAGTCAATGTCTCTCCGGGCACTTCACCCCCTGACACCATGCGGTACCGTCCCCACCCAATGAATCCCATCTGAAACTCACCCGTTCGTGTGAGTACTGGGTGAACGCCAGGACACGTCGACCGTGAGGACGAGGAAGGCCAGGACATGGGACGCCACCGACGCTCCGCCGCCGGCCGCGCCGCCACCGGCCGCGCCGCGGAGGGCCGCCGGACGGACGGCTCCGCGGAACAGGGCCGGCACCCGACGGTCCCGGGCCGGGACGTCCGTCCCACGATGGGCATCGCGCCCTACCTGAACCCCGAGGCGTACGCCGAGACCCTCGCGAAGAGCGACGCCTACCTGTTCGGGCCGGACGACCGGGACGGCGAGGGCCACCCGGGCGCGGGCCGCACGGTCCCCTTCCCCAGCGAGGGCTTCACCCCGGACGACGGTCCGCGGCGCGCGGGTTCGCGGCGCCGCGGGAGCCGGCGGAAGAAGGCCGTCGCGCCGGTCCGCACGGGGCTGCTCGGCGTCTCCGCCGCGGTCGCGCTCGGCACGGTCGTCATGGCCACGGGTGCGGTGCCCGGCCTCGACGACTACCGCTTCGGCGGTGTCGGCGGTGGCGACCGGGTGCAGTCGGCCGACGTCCCGACCAACAACCCGGCCGAGCAGGGCGGTGCCTACGGCAGCGCGGACACCGGCCCCGACGGCGGCGCGTCCGCGAACCGTGGCACCGGCCGCTCCGCCCCGCCCTCCGCCCCCGCGCCCTCCTCCTCCTCGCCCTCGGCCTCCGCCTCCGCCTCCCCGTCGACGTCGGCATCGGCATCGGCATCGGCCGCGCCGACCGGGACGCCGACGAAGACGCGGGAGCCCGAGGCGTCCACGCCCAGCCGGAAGCAGCCCGCGCCGTCGCGCACGGCCACGGAGGCGCCGGAGCGGACCGGTGCCCCCGCCGGCTCCGTGACCGAGCAGGCCGCGGCCGAGGCCCAGGTGCTCGAACTCGTCAACGACGAGCGGGCCGAGGCGGGCTGCAGTCCGGTGGCCGCGAACAGCGCGCTGCGCGAACTGGCCGAGGACTTCAGCGCGACCATGGCGGCACAGGACTTCTTCGACCACACCGACCCCGCCGGCGCCACGCCGTGGGACCGGGCCGAGGCGGTGGGGATAGGCAACCTCGGCGGCGAGAACATAGCCCGCGGACAGGCCGACGCCCAGGCCGTGATGGACGCCTGGATGGACAGCCCGGGGCACAAGGCCAACATCCTGAACTGCGACTTCCGGACCCTGGGCGTCGGCGTCCACTTCGGCCCGGGCGGTCCGTGGTGGACACAGGACTTCGGCTACTGAGCGACGCGCCGGGGCGCTGTCGCGGGGGCGGCGCGTTCTGCGGGGTGGCGCTGTGCTCACGTACGCTGGGGACATGTCGACCACGCAGGAGCGCACGGAGGAACAGGACCTCCCCTACGACGTGTTCTCCCGGGCGTGTCCCTCGCGCGACACCCTGGAGCACGTCACGGGACGCTGGGGCGCGCTGACGCTCGGCGCGCTGTACGAGGGGTCCTTCCGCTTCAACGAACTGCGGCGCCGTGTCGACGGCGTGAGCGAGAAGATGCTGTCCCAGACCCTGCACGCGCTGGAGCGCGACGGTCTGGTGCACCGCGAGGCCCAGCCCACCAACCCGCCCCGCGTGGACTACGAACTCACCCCGCCGGGACGCGAGGTGGCCGGGCGGCTGATCGCGCTCATCCAGTGCCTGGAGGGGCACATGGACGAGGTGCTCGCGTCACGTGAGCGCTACGACGCCCGGAACTAGGACGCCGCGCGCGGCGGGCGCTGGCACTTCGGGCAGAAGTAGCTGGAGCGGTTCATCCACGGCCGACGGCGCATCGGCGTCGCGCAGCGGCGGCAGGGCAGGCCCTCGCGGCCGTACGCGTCGAGCGAGCGGTCGAAGTAGCCGGACTCCCCGTTGACGTTGACGTACAGGCTGTCGAAGCTGGTGCCGCCGACGGCGAGGGCCGCGTTCATCACGTCCCGGACGTGGCCGAGGAGTTCGGCGGTGCGGGGCCGGGTGAGGGTGGCCGTCGGACGTTCGTAGTGCAGGCGGGAGCGCCACAGGGCCTCGTCCGCGTAGATGTTGCCGACGCCGCTGATCAGGGACTGGTCGAGCAGGGCCCGTTTGACGGTGGTGCGCTTGCGGCGCAGGGCCAGGTGGAACGCCTCGTCGTCGAAGAGCGGGTCGAGGGGGTCGCGGGCGATGTGCCCGATGACGTCGGGCAGTCCGTCCGCGGTGGTGTCGTGCAGGGACAGGCCGCCGAAGGTGCGCTGGTCGACGAAGCGGAGTTCGGTGCCGAGTCCGTCGGCGAAGCGGACGCGGATGCGCAGGTGCTTCTCGTCCGGTGCCTCGTGCGGCTGGACCAGGAGTTGGCCGCTCATGCCGAGGTGGGCGAGGACCGCCTGGCCGGTGTCCTCCAGGGGCAGCCACAGGTACTTGCCGCGGCGGCTGGGCGTGCCGATGCGGTGCCCCTTCAGGCGCTGGGCGAAGTCGTCGCCGCCGGCGACGTGCCGACGCACGGCACGCGGGTGCAGGACTTCGGCGTCGGCGACGGTCCGGTGGGCGACCCAGCGTTCCAGGCCGCGCCGTACGACTTCGACCTCGGGCAACTCGGGCATGACTTCCCCTCGGGCGGTCCGGTGGACGGCCCGACGCGCCCGGTGCTGGGGCGGGCGCTCGGGTCGTGCTGTGCTGTGGTCAGGCGGATGCCGACGGCACGTCGGTGTTCGGCTCGGTGACGACGTCCGCGGCCGACGGGGTGTCCGTGGCCTTGGCGCGTTCGTCCGCCGCGGCGCGGATGGACCGCCACGCGGATTCCGCGGCCTGCTGCTCCGCCTCCTTCTTGCTGCGGCCGGTGCCGGTGCCGTACGAGACGCCTCCGACGCGGGCGGCAGCAGTGAAGGTCTTCTCGTGGTCCGGGCCGGTCTCCGTGACCAGGTACTCGGGGACGCCGAGTCCTTCGGTCGCGGTGAGTTCCTGGAGGCTGGTCTTCCAGTCCAGGCCGGCACCGAGGTTGGAGGACTTCTCGATCAGCGGGTCGAACAGGCGGTGCACCAGTTCGGAGGCCGCGTCGAGGCCCTGGTCGAGATAGACCGCGCCGATCACCGCTTCGAGGGTGTCGGCGAGGATGGACGCCTTGTCCCGGCCGCCCGTGCCCTCTTCACCGCGGCCGAGCCGGATGAAGGAACCGAGGTCGAGCCCGCGGCCCACCTCCGCCAGCGCACGCGAGTTGACCACCGCGGCCCGCAACTTGGCCAGCTGGCCCTCGGGCAGGTCGGGGTGGGTGCGGTACAGCGTGTCCGTGACGACGAGGCCGAGGACGGAGTCACCGAGGAACTCCAGCCGCTCGTTCGTCGGCAGACCGCCGTTCTCGTACGCGTAGGAACGGTGGGTCAGCGCACGCACCAGAAGGGCGGACTCGAGCTGATAGCCGAGCCGCCCTTCCAGAAGCGTGTGGGACGAGGCCTGGGTGTCCGCCTTCTTCTTGGCGTCTTCCGCCTTCTTGGGGACTGACACAGTGCCTCTCACCAGCCGCTCAGACCTCGAGGACCTGGCGCTTGTTGTAAGTGCCGCAAGACGGGCACGCGATGTGCTGCTGCTTGGGCTCGTGGCAGCGCTCGCACGCAACCAGGGTGGGGACCGCAGCCTTCCACTGCGACCGGCGGTGGCGCGTGTTGCTGCGCGACATCTTCCGCTTCGGAACAGCCACGGCTACTTCTCCTGCTTCTCGTCGACGCCCGGTTCGGCGCCGCTCATCTCGTCCTTCTCGCCGTCTTCGAGTGAACCGGCGAGTCCCTGCAAAGCCGCCCAACGGATGTCGACGGCGTCATGGTGGTGGTCCGGGTCGTCCGCCAGGCGTGCTCCGCACTCGGAGCACAGACCCGGGCAGTCTTCCTGGCACACCGGCTGCATCGGCAGTGCGAGCACCACCGCATCGCGCAGCACGGGTTCGAGGTCGATCAGGCCGTCCTCGACGAAGAGCCTGTCCTCGTCTTCCTCGGCGTCGTCGGCCGGTTCCGCCTTCACGCGGCCCCGGTCGTCGGCGTCAGGGTACGAGAACATCTCCTGGAAGTCCGCTTCGAGCTGCTGCTCCAGCGGCTCCAGACACCTTACGCACTCCCCCTCGGCCTTGGCACGGGCGGTGCCTGTGACGAGCACCCCTTCCATGACCGACTCGAGCCGGAGCTCGAGCTCCACCGGGGCGCCTTCCGGCACTCCGATGACTCCCGCGACACCGAGGTCCCGGGGAGCGTCGATCGTGCGGTTCAAGCGCTGCAGCGCACCAGGACGCCGTCCCAGCTCGTGCGTGTCGAACACGAGAGGGTTCCGGTGGTCGAGGCGGGCGTTCAGAGCCATTCCTGCTTTCGATCTTCGAGCTGAGGGAACGCCGCCCTGCGGTGTCCCCGGGCAGCGTTGATCGCGGACGTACGCGCGACCGAAGAGCCAGGATACTGGACCTTTCGCTCTCGGCCCAATCCGGCCCCGGGGCCGGTGCCCGGACTAGTGCCCGCGGCCCTGCTCGTAGGCCCTCAGCTGCTCGGCACTGATCATGCTGGTGTCGAAGAGGCTGGTCTCGTCGAGGGCCCCCGGCTGGGCCGGCGGCAGCTGCGGGGGCTGCTGGGGCTGGGCGTAGCCCTGGGCGTCGTAGGCGGGCTGCTGGGGGTCGTAGGCGGGCTGCTGGGCGTCGTAGCCCTGATACGCGTAGGGGTCGGCGGTCTGCTGCTGGTAGCCGTACGCGTCCTGCTGGTCGCCGTAGGGCTGCTGGTAGCCGCCGTACGGGTCGGGCTGCTGCTGGGCGTAGCCGTACGCCAGCTGCTGCGACGGCATCTCCGGTACGGCCGGCGCCTGCGCCGCCGCCGGCTGCTGCTCGCCGTACTCCCGCTGCCGGGGCTGCTCGGCGGGGGCGTCCGAGAGGGCCGCGAGGCCGGCGAGGTAGTCGGCGTCGCTGGAGTGCTGGACGGTGCTGAGGTCGTCGGCGAGGGCGCCGAGGTCGTCGGTGGCGATCCGGCCGTGCAGCTTCTGGCGGCCCCGGCCGACGGCCTCCAGGGTCTTGGCCAGGACCGCCTCGAAGGCACCGAGCTTGGTGTCGACGTAGGTGTCCGCGTCGCGGCGCAGCGTCTCGGGGTCGTGGCTGCGCTCGGGGGCGTCCTCGTCCTCGTGGCCGTTCTCGTCGAGGCCGGGTCCGGTGCCCAGCAGCTTCTCCCGGCCCCGGCCGACGGAGCCGAGGGTCTTGGTGAGGACGACCTCGAAGTTGGCGAGCTTGGAGTCGACGTAGTCGTCGGCCTCGGCGCGGATCTCCTCGGCCTCCTGACGGGCCTCGGCGAGGATCCGGTCGGCCTCGGCCTGGGAGCGGCGGGCCACTTCCGTGTCGGCGATCAGGGAGCCGCGTTCGGCGTGCGCGCTCTCGATGATCCGCTCGGCCTCCTGGCGGGCCTGCTCGACCAGCTGATCGCGGTCGCCGATCAGCTCCTGGGCCCGGGCGAGGGAACCGGGGAGCTCGGCGCGCAGCTCCTCCAGCATGGAGAGGAGCTCGGCGCGGTTGACCACGCACGAGGCCGACATGGGCATGGCGCGGGCGCCGGAGACCATCGCGGTGATCTCGTCGAGCTTCTTCTGCACGTCCACCGTGTGCTCGCCACTCTCTACAGCTGTGTTGGAGACGGACGGGACGACTGTACGACCCCGGGGTGTCGTGGGGACACCGGGTGACGGATCGTCGGTCTCCGCAGGCGGCGCGGGAGCGTGCCGGGGCGCGCTCAGTCCTTCCTCAGGCGTTCCGAGAGGGCTTCGAGGACCAGCGGCGGCACCAGGTGGGAGACGTCGCCGCCCCAGGTCGCGACCTCCTTGACCAGGGAGGACGACAGGAAGCTGTAGGTGGGGTTGGTGGGGATGAAGAGGGTCTCCACACCGGAGAGGCCGTTGTTCATCTGGGCCATCTGCAGCTCGTAGTCGAAGTCGCTGACCGCACGCAGGCCCTTGACGATGGCCGGGATCTCGCGCTGCTTGCAGAAGTCGACGAGGAGGCCGTGGAAGGCCTCCACGCGGACGTTCCCGTACTCGGCGGTGACCTGGCCGATGAGGTCGATCCGCTCCTCGATCTCGAACAGGCCCTTCTTGGCCTGGTTGATCATCACCGCGACGTAGACCTCGTCGTAGAGACTGGAGGCCCGGGCGATGATGTCGAGATGTCCGTTGGTGATCGGGTCGAACGACCCGGGACAGACGGCGCGGCGCACTTGATTTCCCTCGCTCTCCGGTCCGGTCATCGTGCGTCTTCGCACGTAGAGGCGGCGCGACCGTACCAAAACGTTCCCTCGCCGTAGCGACGGGCCCTGATCGCCTCGAAGCCGTCGGGCCAGCCGAACGTCCCGCCTCTGGTGCTGCGCTCCACGGTGACGAGCGCTTCTTCGGTGAGCCAGCCCTCCGTGCGGAGTGTGAGCAGGATCTCCCGAAGATCGTCGTCGGAGACGGCGTACGGCGGGTCGAGGAAGACGATGTCGTACGGCTCGGCCGGGGCCGGGGTGCGGATGACCTGTTCCGCTCTGCCCGTCCTGACCTCGGCGCCCGGCAGGCCGAGGGACGTGGCGTTGTCCCGGACGGTGCGGGCGGCGCGGGCGTCGGCCTCGACGAGCAGGACGTGCCCCGCGCCCCGGGACAGCGCCTCCAGGCCGACGGCGCCGGATCCGGCGTACAGGTCGAGGACCCGTTCGCCGTCGAGGGGGCCGCCGAGCAGGGACTGCCAGGTGGAGAAGAGTCCCTCGCGTGCGCGGTCGGAGGTGGGGCGGGTACCGGTCCCTGGCGGGACGGCGAGGCGGCGCCCGCCGGCTTTGCCGGCGATCACGCGGGTCATCTCTGTGTCCTTGTCGGTGTGCTCGGGTGGACGGACGGTGTCCGGTCCCAGTCTGTCAGCCCTTCTCCAGGTACTGCTCCCTCTCCTCGTCCAGGAGGGCGTCCAGGGCCGTCCGCAGGCCGGGGAGGCTCGTCAGTTCCGGGTCGGCGGCGACCACCGCCGCCGCCTCCTGCCTCGCCTCGGCGATGATCTCCTCGTCCTCGATGACCGCGAGGACGCGCAGGGAGGTGCGGGCGCCGGACTGGGCCTGGCCGAGGACGTCGCCCTCGCGCCGCTGTTCGAGGTCGATGCGGGAGAGCTCGAAGCCGTCGAGGGTGCCGGCGACGGCGCCCAGCCGCTGCCGGGCCGCGCTCGCCTCGGGCATCTCGGTGACCAGCAGGCACAGGCCGGGTGCGGAGCCGCGGCCGACGCGGCCGCGCAGCTGGTGGAGCTGGGAGACGCCGAAGCGGTCGGCGTCCATGATCACCATCGCGGTGGCGTTGGGGACGTTGACGCCCACCTCGATGACGGTCGTGGCGACCAGGACGTCGGTCTCCCCGGCGGCGAAGCGGCGCATGACGGCGTCCTTGTCGTCGGGCTGCATGCGGCCGTGCAGCACCTCGATCCCGAGGCCCTGGAGCGGGCCCTTCGCGAGCTGCTCGGCGACGTCGAGGACGGCGAGCGGGGGCCGCTTCTCGGCATCGTCGGCGGGTGGCCTGCCCTTCTTCCCGGGGGCCTCGTCCTCGTCGCCGATGCGCGGGCAGACGACGTACGCCTGATGGCCGTTGGACACCTCCTCGCGGACCCGTTCCCAGGCGCGCGCCAGGAAATGCGGTTTGTCGGCGGCCGGGACGACGTGGCTGGCGATCGGGGAGCGGCCGGCCGGGAGCTGGTCCAGGACGGAGGTCTCCAGGTCGCCGAAGACGGTCATGGCGACGGTGCGCGGGATGGGCGTGGCGGTCATGACGAGCAGGTGCGGGGGCTGTTTGCCCTTGCCGCGCAGGGCGTCGCGCTGCTCGACGCCGAAGCGGTGCTGTTCGTCGACGACGACCAGGCCGAGGTCGTGGAACTGCACCTTGTCCTCGATCAGCGCGTGCGTGCCGATGACGATGCCGGCCTCGCCGGTGGCCAGGTCGAGCAGGGCCCGGCGGCGGGCGGCGGCGCCCATCGAACCGGTGAGCAGCACCACCTTGGTGGCGTGCTCGGCACCGCCCAGCATGCCTCCCTCGGCCAGCTCGCCCATCATCTCGACGACCGACCGGTGGTGCTGCTGGGCGAGCACCTCGGTGGGCGCCAGCATCACGGCCTGCCCGCCGGAGTCGACGACGGCGAGCATGGCGCGCAGGGCGACCAGGGTCTTGCCCGATCCGACCTCTCCCTGGAGCAGCCGGTGCATCGGGTGGTCGGTGGCGAGGTCGTCGAAGATCTCGCGGGACACCTTCCGCTGGCCGTCGGTGAGGGTGAAGGGGAGGCGGTCGTCGAAGGCCGTCAGCAGGCCGTCGGGGCTCGGTTTCCTGGGGACCGCGGGGAGTTGGGTCTCGGCGTGGCGGCGGCGGGCCAGGGCGACCTGGAGGACGAAGGCCTCGTCCCACTTCAGGCGGGCGCGGGCGTCCTCGATGTCCGCCTTGGTGTGCGGGCGGTGGATCTTCAGGAGGGCCTCGGGCAGGGAGACCAGGCCGCGGCCCTCGCGCAGCGAGTCGGGCAGGGGGTCGACGGCCTCCTGGGCGCTGGGCAGGATCGTCTGGACCGCCTTGCCGATCTTCCAGGACTCCAGCTTGGCGGTGGCCGGGTAGAGGGGGATCAGGGCGCCCGCCCAGGACTCGACGGGCTCGTCCCCGTCCTCGGTGCCGCCGCGCAGCAACTCGTACGCCGGGTGGGCCAGTTGGAGGCGGCGGTTGAAGACGGAGACCTTGCCCGCGAACATCGCCCGCGTGCCCGGCAGGAGCTCCTTGTGGGGCTTGTGGACGCCGTTGCCGAAGAAGACCAGCTGGAGACGGCCGCTGCCGTCCGTGATGGTCACCTCGAGGCGCTGTCCCTTGCCGCGCGGGGCCTTGGACGAGGCGAAGGTGTGCAGGCGGGCGTCCGCGACCTGGGCGACCACCGTGACGTGTTCGTCCATGGGGAGGTCGGCGAGGTGGGTGAGCTGGCCGCGCTCCTCGTATCTGCGGGGGTAGTGGTGGAGGAGGTCGCCGACGGTGTGCAGGCCGAGATGCTCGGCCATCACCTTCGCGGTGGCGGGGCCGAGCACCTTCTTGAGGGGTTCTTGCAGTGCGGGCACGGGGTCCATTGCACACCACGCCACTGACAACGCCGCCCGCCCCGCCGGGAAGGGGCGCGCTACTCCACGCCGATCAGGAGCAGCGCCCCTTGCCGGCCGCCTCGGTAGACGACCGTGTCGACGGCGAGGTAGGCCCCGCGGACCCGTGCCTCCAGGGTGTCCGCGAGGGGCTCCGGGGCGTCGTCGCCGAGTACCAGCGTGACCAGTTCGCCGCCCGCCGCGAGCATGCGGTCCAGCACCGTCCCGGCCACGGTCGTGACGTCCGCGCCGATCACGGCCACGTCACCGTCGATGAGGCCGAGGACGTCGCCGGCCTGGCAGATGCCGGCCGTCGTCCAGGAGCGGTGCTCGGCGACGGTGACCTCGGCGTAGCGGGTGGCGCCGGCCGCCGAGGTCATCGCCACGACGTCCTCGTCGAAGCGCCGCTCGGGTTCGTGCACGGCGAGCGCGGCGATGCCCTGGACCGCGGAGCGGGTCGGGATCAGGGCGACGCGGACGCCCTCGGTGCGGACCTGCTCGGCCGCCGCGGCGGCGGTGTGGCGCAGCTCGGCGTCGTTGGGCAGCAGCACGACCTCGCGCGCGTGCGCCCGCCGCAGGGCCTGGACGAGCTCCCCGCTCGCGGGCGGCTCCCCGGCGCGCGCGAGCACCGCGGTGGCGCCGGCCTCGGTGTACAGCCCGGCCAGTCCCTCGCCGGGCACGACGGCGACGACGGCGCGCTGGGCCCGTTCCCTCGGCGGGCGCTCGGCGCCGGTGGTGTGCACGTCGCCGTGTCCGAAGTGGGTGATCCGGATCCGGTACGGCCGTCCGGCCTCGATGCCCGCCTCCACGGCGGCGCCGGCGTCGTCGACGTGCACGTGGACGTTCCACAGCCCGTCGCCGCCGACCACGACGAGCGAGTCCCCGAGGGCGTCGAGCCGCTGCCGCAGCCGCGTCACGGCGGTGTCCCCGGCCTCCAGGAGGTAGGTCACCTCGAAGGCGGGGCCGTCCGTCGCGGGGCACTCCCCGGTGGTCTCCCGGCCGGCGTGGTCCACGCGCGCGGGCGGCACCGCCGTCGCCGCTCCCGCCGCCGGCGTCCGCCCGGTGAAGGTCTCGACCAGGGCGGCGAGCACGGTCACCAGGCCGTGCCCCCCGGCGTCGACCACTCCGGCGCGTTCCAGGACCGGCAGCTGTCCGGGGGTGGCGGCGAGGGCCGCGCGGGCGCCCTCGTAGGCGGCGTGGGCCACGGCGGCGCAGTCGCCCTCGGCCCTCCCGGCCGCGTCGGCGGCGGCCGAGGCGACCGTGAGGACGGTTCCCTCGACCGGATGGGCCACGGCCTGCCGGGCGGAGTCGGCCGCGTGCCGCAGGGCCAGCCGCAGGCCCGGGCCGTCGGTGTGAGCGGACTCACCCGGGGCGGTGAGCACGTGGGCCAGGCCGCGCAACAGCTGGGCCAGGATGGTCCCGGAGTTGCCCCGGGCGCCGATCAGCGCCCCGTGCGCCATGGCGCCGACGGCGTCGGCCAGCGTGGGGCCGTCGGCCGCCCCGGCCGGGTCCGTGTCCGGGTCTCCCGGGTCCGTGTCCGTGTCCGGTCCGGCCGGTGCCCGGCCGACCTCGTGGGCCGCGAACACCGCCTCCACGGCGGCGGCGGCGGACTCGACGGTCAGGTAGAGGTTGGTCCCGGTGTCCCCGTCCGCGACTGGGTAGACGTTGATGGCGTCGATCTCCTCGCGCGCCCGCCCGAGTGCGCGCAGCGACAGGCCGCACCAGGTGCGCACCGCCAGAGCGTCGAAGAACCTCTGCGGCACCTGCGGCACCTGCGCCTCCCTGAGCTGCTGGACGTGGCAGGCAGCGTAGACCCCGGGTGGGTGCCCGCCGGAAGAGGGCCGGGGGCGGACCGCTGAACCGCCGTGGTAGTTTCGTTGTACGGGAGCAGCCGTTGTATGCTGCTCCGGTTGCCCGATCCGATCGGGCTCTCCCCCTGGCACCGCCACTCAGATCACGGACCGTTCGCGCTCGAGATCCTGTCCCGGCATGCCGGGATCAACCGTAAGTGCATCTGAAGTCTTTGGAGTGACCCGTGGCTGCCAACTGCGACGTCTGCGGCAAGGGGCCGGGCTTCGGCAACAACATCTCGCACTCGCACCGCCGTACGTCCCGCCGCTGGAACCCGAACATCCAGCGTGTGCGTACCGTGGTGGGCGGGACGCCGAAGCGCGTGAACGCTTGCACCTCGTGCATCAAGGCCGGCAAGGTCTCGCGCTGACGCGTCAGCTGAGCGCGCGGCCACTGTCCGGTCCGCTGCACTGAGCCGGTCCACTTCGGTGGGCCGGCTTTTTGCCGTGCCCGGATCCTGCCGTGCCCGGATTCTTCGGGGAGCACCGGCGTCTCCCGCTCGCTTCCCGCGCGCCGACCGCCCTCTTCCGGCGGCCGGCGCGGAGGGACGCCCCCCGGTGTCACGCCGAGAGCGTGTCCCGCCGCAGCTCCCAGCCGTGGTCCACGGGACCGATGCCGCCGCCGAGCGCGAATCCGGCCGCGATCGCGCCGGTGACGTACTCCTTGGCGGCCGTCACGGCCCGGGGCACCGTCTGCCCCTTCGCCAGGCCGCAGGCGACGGCCGACGCGAGGGTGCAGCCCGTGCCGTGCGTGTGCCGGTTGTCCAGGCGCGGGGCGCGCAGCCAGTGCTCCTCGGAGCCGTCCGTGAGCAGGTCCACGGCGTCGCCCGACAGGTGCCCTCCCTTGATCAGCACCCACCGCGGGCCGAACTCCAGCACGGCGGCGGCGGCCCGGCGCAGGTCGGCCTCGGACTCGACGCGCACGCCGGTGAGTTGCGCGACCTCGTCGAGGTTGGGCGTGGCGACGGTGGCCACCGGCAGCAGCTTGGTGCGTACGGAGTCCAGGGCGGAGGCGGCGAGCAGCGCGTCGCCGTGCTTGGAGACGCCGACCGGGTCGACGACGGCCGGGGCGTCGGTGGAGCCGATCAATTCGGCGACCGTCTCGACGAGTTCGGCGGAGGAGAGCATCCCGGTCTTGACCGCCTGCACGCCGATGTCGTCGACGACGCTGCGGTACTGGGCCCGGACCGCCTCCACGGGCAGCTCCCAGGCGCCCTGCACGCCGAGGGAGTTCTGCGCGGTGACGGCGGTGAGCACGCTCATGCCGTGCGTGCCGAGGGCGAGCATCGTCTTCAGGTCGGCCTGGACGCCGGCGCCGCCGCCGGAGTCGGACCCGGCCACGGTGAGGACCAGGGGCGGCCTCACGCCTCGGCCTCCCCGCCGAAGTGGTCCCAGCCGCCCTTGCTGGTCCAGGGCGCCCCGTCGACGGTCACCTGGGGCAGTGCCGAGGGGTTGAGGACCTCGCCGATGACCTTCCAGCGGGCGGGCAGCTTCACGTCGGGCGGGAAGGTCGCCACGATCGCGTGGTCCTCTCCGCCGGTGAGCACCCACTGCATCGGGTCCACGCCGACGGCCTGACCGATGTCGTTCATCTGGGACGGGATGTCGATCTGCCCCGAGCGGATGTCGATCCTGACCTTGCTGGCCTCGGCGATGTGGCCGAGGTCCGCGATCAGTCCGTCGCTCACGTCGCACATCGCGGTGGCGCCGAGCCCCGCGGCGGCCGGGCCCGCGTGGTACGGCGGCTCGGGGCGGCGGTGGGCCTCGACGAAGGCGCGCGGCGAGCGGAAGCCGCGGGAGAGCACGGCGAAACCGGCCGCGGACCAGCCGAGCCAGCCGGTCACCGCGACGAGGTCGCCGGGCTGGGCGCCGCCCCGGGTGACGGGCTCCTGGTTGCGCAGGTCGCCGAGGGCGGTGATGGACACGGTGATGGTGTCGCCGCGCACCACGTCGCCGCCGACCACGGAGGCGCCCGCGACCTGGCACTCGTCGCGCAGTCCGTCCATCAGCTCGGTCGGCCAGGTCACCGGGAGTTCGGCGGGCACGACCAGGCCGAGCAGCAGCGCGGTCGGCACGGCGCCCATCGCGGCGATGTCGGCGAGGTTCTGCGCCGCGGCCTTGCGGCCCACGTCGTACGCGGTCGACCAGTCGCGCCGGAAGTGCCGCCCCTCGACGAGGATGTCGGTGCTGGCCACGACCCGGCGGTCGGGCGCGGCGACCACCGCGGCGTCGTCGCCGGGACCGACCCGGACCGCCGGGGTGGAGGTGAGCCGGGAGGTGAGCTCCCTGATGAGCCCGAACTCCCCGAGCTCACCAACAGTGCCCTTCATTGCCTTACGCCCCTTCTGTCCCTGTCCGTGCCCGGTCGCGCGTCATCTCTGTCCTGGTTACGGTCGACATGGCCGTTGTCACGGTCGGCGTGTTCGTCGGCCCGTCCCATCACAACACCCCGGCGCGCGGGCCCGGCACCCCGCGGGTCTCCCCGCGGGGAGCGACGACGCGATACCGTGGCGTTCCTTTTCCCCACATGATCCTCGTGGCCGCTGTGGAGGTTCCGTGGTACAGGCGTACATCCTGATCCAGACGGAGGTCGGCAAGGCGTCGGCCGTCGCCGAGACGATCAGCAAGATCCCTGGAGTGATCCAGGCCGAGGACGTGACGGGACCCTACGACGTCATTGTCCGCGCCCAGTCCGACACCGTCGACGAGCTGGGCCGCATGGTGGTTGCCAAGGTCCAGCAAGTGGACGGCATCACCCGCACCCTGACCTGCCCGGTCGTTCATCTCTAGCCCCCGTCTACGCTGGGCCGGTGAACTCCTACCGTCACCGGCTCCTCCGCCTGCCCGCTCTCGCGTTGTTGATCGCCGCCGCAGGCTGCTCCTCGGCAGACGACAGCGTGTCGGCGGCGGTTCCCAGCCCGGACGCGAAGGTCACCGAGCTGTGCCAGAACCTGGACGAGGCGCTGCCGTCGACGGTGGACGGCCTGAACCGTGAGGATCCCGAGCCCGCCTCCGCGCTGACGGCGGGCTGGGGAAACCCGCTGATCATACTGCGTTGCGGGGTGGAGCGGCCCGCGGAGATGAACGATCCGGAGGCCGACGGCGTCGAGGTCGACGGTGTGGGCTGGCAGCTGCAGAAACAGAAGAACGGGGCGTTCCGGTTCACCACGACGCTGCGCGAGGCGTACGTCGAGGTGACGATCCCCGAGGAGCGCGCCGGGGACGGGATGGCGCCGTTGGTCGACCTCGCCCCCGCCGTGAAGAAGGCGATCCCCGAGGGGATCGCCTTCTGAGACGTCTGGGACGGCGGGATCCGTCGTGGGTCAGCGCAGGCCCGTGGGGCGCCGCAGCGCCGCCTGGACCAGCCGGTCCACCAGCTCCGCGTAGTCGATGCCGGTGGCCTCCCACATCTTGGGGTACATCGAGATCGGCGTGAAGCCGGGCATCGTGTTGATCTCGTTGATCACGAACTCGCCGTCCTCGGTGAGGAAGAAGTCCGCGCGCACCAGTCCTTCGCAGGAGGCCGCGTCGAACGCCCCGACGGCCAGCCGCTGGACCTCGGCGGTCTCCTCGGGCGTCAGCGGGGCGGGCACGACACCGGGCGTGGAGTCGATGTACTTGGCCTCGAAGTCGTAGTACGCGTGGGCCGAGGGCGGCGGGATCTCGGCGGGGACGGAGGCCCGGGGGCCGTCCTCGAACTCCAGCACCCCGCACTCGATCTCCCGGCCGCGCAGGGCCGCCTCGACCAGGATCTTCGGGTCGTGGCGGCGGGCCTCCTCGATCGCCTCGTCGAGCCCCGCGAGGTCGTCGACCTTGGTGATGCCGATGGAGGAACCCGCGCGGGCGGGCTTCACGAACAGCGGCCAGCCGTGCTCGCCGGCGAAGTCCACGATCCTCCCGCGGGCGCCGGAACGGTCCTGCTCCCACTCGCGCGGCCGGATCACCACGTACGGGCCGACCTTCAGCCCGTAGGAGGTGAACACCGCCTTCATGTACTCCTTGTCCTGGCCGACGGCCGAGGCGAGCACGCCCGAACCGACGTACGGCACGCCGGACAGCTCCAGCAGACCCTGCAGGGTGCCGTCCTCGCCGTAGGGGCCGTGCAGCACGGGGAAGACGACGTCGACCTCGCCCAGCGCCTTGGGCACGGAGCCGGGTTCGCTGTAGACGACCTCGCGGCTGGCGGGGTCGACGGGGAGCACCACGGTGCCCTCGGCCGACTCGGCGAGCTGGTCGACGCTCGGGGTGCGCCGCTCGGTGATCGCCATGCGCTCCGGCTCGTCGGCGGTGAGCGCCCAGCGCCCGTCCTGGGTGATGCCGATCGGCAGGACGTCGTACTTCGTCCGGTCGATGGCCGCGAGGACGGCGCCGGCGGTGACCACGGAGATCCCGTGTTCGGAGCTGCGCCCGCCGAACACGACGGCCACACGCGGTCTGCGAGGCGGCTGCTCGGGGCTCTGGGGGAGGTTCTCGGTGCTCATATCGCGTCGAGAGTACCCGCCCGCGGTGCCGCGAGACAGCGTCGGCGGGGCCGCGTGGCGCGGGCGGCACCCGGGTGCCGGTCCGGCGTCGCTCAGCGTCGCTCGGGCTTCGCGCTGCGCGACATCAGCTCCTTGAGCGCGACCGACGGAGCCTTGCCCTCGTGCACGATGCCGACGACCGTCTCGGTGATCGGCATGTCGACGCCGTGCCTGCGCGCCAGGTCCAGCACCGACTCGCAGGACTTGACGCCCTCGGCGGTCTGCCTGGTCACCGCGACGGTCTCCTCCAGGGTCATGCCCTTGCCGAGGTTGGTGCCGAAGGTGTGGTTGCGGGACAGCGGCGAGGAGCAGGTCGCCACCAGGTCGCCGAGGCCGGCGAGTCCGGAGAAGGTCAGCGGGTCGGCGCCGAGGGCCATGCCGAGCCGTGTGGTCTCGGCGAGGCCGCGCGTGATGAGCGATCCCTTGGCGTTGTCGCCGAGGCCCATGCCGTCCGCGATGCCGACGGCCAGCCCGATGACGTTCTTCACGGCGCCGCCGAGCTCGCAGCCGACGACGTCGGTGTTGGTGTAGGGGCGGAAGTACGGGGTGTGGCAGGCGGTCTGCAGGCGCCGGGCGACGGCCTCGTCCGGGCAGGCGACCACGGCGGCGGCCGGCATGCGGGCGGCGATCTCCCGGGCCAGGTTGGGGCCGGTGACCACGGCGATGCGCTCGGCGCCGACCTCGGCGACGTCCTCGATGACCTCGCTCATCCGCATCGCGGAGCCGAGTTCGACGCCCTTCATCAGCGACACCAGGACGGTGTCCGGTGCCAGCAGGGGCGTCCAGTCGGCCAGGTTGGCGCGCAGGGTCTGCGAGGGGACCGCGAGGACGGTGAAGTCGGCGTCCCGGGCGGCCTCGGCGGCGTCGGTGGTGGCCCGCAGGTTCTCGGGGAGTTCGATGCCGGGCAGGTAGTCCGGGTTGGTCCGGGTGGAGTTGACGGCGTCGGCGAGTCCGGCGCGGCGCCCCCACAGGGTCACGTCGCATCCGGCGTCGGCGAGGACCGCGCCGAAGGCGGTGCCCCACGACCCGGTGCCGAAGACGGCCGCCTTGACGGGCTTGCTCACGTTCCCTGCCCTTCCGCCTGCTTCCCCTGCGGCGTCTGCGTCCGTGCCGCCCGTGCCTGCGCCTGTGTCCGGCGGCGCTGCTCGATCCGTTCGCGGCGGGGGTCGTACGGGGTCTCGGGCGCCTTCTCGCCGCGGATCTCCTCCAGCTGGCGGGTGACGGCGGCCATGATGACCTCCGTGGCCTCCTTCAGCAGGTCGGCGGTCATCTCCTTGTCGTAGAAGCGCGACAGGTCGACCGGGGGTCCCGCCAGGACGCGGTGGGTCTTGCGCGGCAGCAGGTTGGGCTTCTTGGCGTACGGGGGCAGCAGTTCGTTGCAGCCCCACTGGGCGACCGGGATCACCGGGCACTTGGTCTGCAGGGCGACGCGCGCGGCACCGGTCTTGGCGGTCATCGGCCAGCCGTCGGGGTCGCGGGTGAGGGTGCCCTCGGGGTAGAAGGCGACGCACTCGCCACGCTCCACGGCGTCGATCGCGGCCCGGAAGGCGCTGAGCGCGTCCGTGCTCTCGCGGTAGACGGGGATCTGCCCGGTGCCACGCATCGCGGCGCCGACGAATCCCTTCTTGAAAAGGCCGCTCTTCGCGAGGAATCGCGGCACGCGCCCGGTGTTGTACTGGTAGTGGGCGTACGCGAAGGGGTCGATGTGGGAATTGTGGTTCACGGCGGTGATGAATCCACCGTCGGCCGGCATGTTCTCCATTCCCCGCCAGTCCCGCTTGATCAGAACCACCAGCGGCGGTTTGCAGATCACCGCGGCGAAGCGGTACCAGAAGCCGATTCTGCGGCGGGGCACGCGGACACCTTTCCTCCAGGGCCTGGGGCCGGACAAGTGTCGCCCCGGGCCGCCCGTCTGTCGAGAACACCGTACGCCCCGGCGAGTGGACCGCCAGATCCCCCAGGTGACAATGGCGGCGACGAGAGAAGGACGGAACGCTCGTGCAGTGGACCTTGGTCGTGCCCGTGAAGACCCTCGCCCGGGCCAAGAGCAGACTGGCCGACACCGCGGACGACGGGGTGCGGCCGGGTCTGGCGCTGGCGTTCGCGCAGGACACCGTGGCGGCCGCGCTGGCCTGCCCGGCGGTGACGGATGTGGCAGTCGTCACGGACGACGTCCGGGCGGGCCGGGAGCTGGCGAACCTGGGCGCCCGGGTCGTTCCGGACGAGCCGGGCGGTGGTCTGAACGCCGCTCTGGCGCACGGGGCGGCGGCCGTGCGGGCGGCCCGGCCCGAAAGTCCGGTGGCCGCCCTGAACGCCGATCTTCCCGCTTTGCGACCGAGGGAATTGACGCGGGTACTGGGGGCGGCCGCGCAATTCCGGCGCGCCTTTCTCCCGGACGCCGCGGGAATCGGCACGACCTTGCTGGCCGCCGCGCCGGGCCGCGAATTGTCCCCCGCATTCGGCCCGGATTCCCGGGCCCGCCACCATGCGTCGGGCGCGGTGGAACTGTGCCTCGACGCGGTGGATTCCGTACGGCAGGACGTCGACACCGGCGGTGACCTGCGGACCGCGCTGGCGCTGGGGGTGGGACCGCATACGGCCGCGGTGGCGGCGCGGTTGCTGATTCCCGGGCAGTAGGCTGCGGGCATGCAGGCGACCGCATACACGTACGACCCCGACAGCCGCAGCGGGCAGGTACTGCTCGACGACGGCACTCCGGTGCCCTTCGACGCCGCGGCGTTCGACGCGGGGGGCCTGAGGCTGCTGCGGCCCGGGCAGCGGGTGCGCGTCGAGACCGAGGGAACGGGTGCGGACCGCCGGATCACGCTGGTGACGCTCCAGACGTTCTGATCCGCCGGGCGTCGCACGGCCCCGGACACGCCGCGGGCCGGACTCCCTGGGGAGTCCGGCCCGGCGCGTGGGTGCCCCTCGGCCCCGTCGCCCGTCACTTCTTGCGGGCGGTGGCCTTCTTGGCGGTGGTCTTGCGGGCGGTCGACTTCTTGGCCGGGGCCTTCGTGGCCGTGGCCTTCTTCGCGGGCGCCTTCTTGGCCGTCGTCTTCTTCGCGGCGGCCGTGGTGCTCTTGGCGGCGGACTTCTTGGCCGGGGCCTTCTTCGCCGTCGCCGCGCCGGCGGTCTTCTTGGCGGTGGTCTTCTTCGCCGCCGCGGTGGTCTTCTTCGCCGCGCCCGTGGTCTTCTTCGCCGCTCCGGTCGCCTTCTTGGCGGCGGCCTTCTTGCCCGCGGCCTTGGCGATGGTGGGCGACGGGCCGGACAGGCTGCCCTTGGGGGCCTTCTTGACCGCGATGTCGTTCTTCGGGAGCTTCTTCGAGCCGCTCACCAGGTCCTTGAAGCCCTGTCCCGCGCGGAAACGCGGCACCGAGGTCTTCTTGACCCGAACCCGCTCGCCCGTCTGGGGGTTGCGGGCGTAACGGGCCGGACGGTCGACCTTCTCGAAGGAACCGAAGCCGGTGACCGAGACCCGGTCCCCAGCGACCACCGCACGGACGAGGGCGTCCAGGACCGCGTCGACAGCGTCGGCAGCCTGCTGCCTGCCGCCCAGCTTGTCGGCAATCGCTTCTACGAGCTGCGCCTTGTTCACGTCTTCCCCTTCGGAGACATCGCCAGAACGAATCTGTTCAAGCCTTTTCGCACGTTAGGCAGATATATACCGCAAATCAAACACGAAACGGGCTAATCACCCTTGTGCCGCAACGGACTCGGTGATCTCGGCCTGTTCAGCGTTCCCCTTCGGGGAATCGCCCCTCGTCGAGGTCCGCGGTGAACCGGTCCAGACGCCTTGCCGCACCGGCGAGATCGTGTTTGGCCGCGGCCGTAATGACCAGCAGCTTCCGGGTCAGCGCCATCCGTACGCCCTCCGGGACTTGCAGTGCGCGCACTCTTGTGTGCGCTTCCTTGAGCCGGACCGCGACCGCCGCATAGAGCTCGAGTTGGCCGTCGTTGT
The DNA here is from genome assembly GCF_002005565.1 of Streptomyces sp. JHA26. Classification (GTDB taxonomy): domain Bacteria; phylum Actinomycetota; class Actinomycetes; order Streptomycetales; family Streptomycetaceae; genus Streptomyces. Next base: position 94,518 of record NZ_BDJC01000023.1, read on the forward strand.
CCATGCACAGATTGTGCCATCTGGGGCGAGTTGTCGCCTGCGCAGGGGGCAACTGCCGTCCCGGACGACCTTCCGGGCTCACGCGGAGTCTGGGGTTCCACGACGCGTGTACCCCACCAATCACATCCGTAACGTGGGAAGTTGACCATCCGGCCGAGGGCTCCGGGTCCCGTCCGGGCCCCGACACGGCCGTACCCCCGATCGGACCGATCGGGGGTACGAGGAGAGCGCCGAGTGGCCGAAACTCGACCGTGTGCGCAGCCGGATCGGCCGCGGGTCAGACCTGGAGCGTCTGCGGCTTGAACGACGGGCGCTTCGCCTCGTAGGCGGCGATGTCCGCCTCGTTCTGGAGGGTGATCGAGATGTCGTCCAGCCCGTTCAGCAGCCGCCAGCGGGAGTTCTCGTCCAGCTCGAAGGAGGCGGTGATGCCCTCGGCGCGCACCTCACGGGTCTCGAGGTCGACGGTGATCTCCGCCTCGGGGTCCTTCTCCGTGAGCTCCCACAGCGCGTCCACGATCTTCTGGTCGATGACCACCGTGAGCAGGCCGTTCTTCAGCGAGTTGCCGCGGAAGATGTCGGCGAAGCGGGAGGAGATCACGGTCTTGAAGCCGTAGTTCTGCAGTGCCCAGACCGCGTGCTCGCGGGAGGAGCCGGTGCCGAAGTCGGGGCCGGCGACCAGCACGGTGGCGCCCTGCCGCTCGGGCCGGTTGAGCACGAACTCCGGGTCCTTGCGCCAGGCCTCGAAGAGCCCGTCCTCGAACCCGTCCCGGGTCACCTTCTTGAGCCAGTGGGCGGGGATGATCTGGTCGGTGTCGACGTTGCTGCGGCGCAGCGGGACGGCCCGGCCGGTGTGGGTGGTGAATGCTTCCATGACTCTCAGACTCCAGCGGGCGTGGGGGCGTCGGCGGCGGACAGGTCGGCCGGGGAGGCCAGGTGGCCCAGTACGGCCGTCGCGGCCGCGACCTGCGGCGACACCAGGTGGGTGCGGCCGCCCTTGCCCTGTCGTCCCTCGAAGTTGCGGTTGGAGGTGGACGCGGAGCGCTCACCGGGGGCGAGCTGGTCCGGGTTCATGCCCAGGCACATCGAGCAGCCCGCGTGCCGCCATTCGGCGCCGGCCTCCTTGAAGACGACGTCCAGGCCCTCGGAGACGGCCTGCAGGCCCACCCGGGCGGAGCCGGGGACGACCAGCATCCGTACACCGTCGGCGACTTTGCGGTCCTTGACGATCTCGGCGGCGGCGCGCAGGTCCTCGATGCGGCCGTTGGTGCAGGAACCTACGAAGACGGTGTCCACCTTGATGGAGCGCAGCGGCTGACCGGCCTCCAACCCCATGTACTCCAGGGCCTTTTCGGCGGCGAGGCGCTCCGAGGCGTCTTCGTACGAAGCCGGGTCGGGGACGGCGGCGGAAAGCGGCGCGCCCTGGCCCGGGTTGGTGCCCCAGGTGACGAACGGCGACAGCTCGGCGGCCTCGATGACGACCTCGGCGTCGAACTCCGCGTCGTCGTCGGTGCGCAGCGTCTTCCAGTAGGCGACCGCCGCGTCCCAGTCCGCGCCCTCGGGGGCGTGCGGGCGGCCCTTGAGGTAGGCGAAGGTGGTCTCGTCGGGGGCGATCATGCCCGCGCGGGCGCCGGCCTCGATCGACATGTTGCAGATGGTCATCCGGGCCTCCATCGAGAGCTTCTCGATGGCCTCGCCCCGGTACTCCAGGATGTAGCCCTGGCCGCCGCCGGTACCGATCTTCGCGATGATCGCGAGGATCAGGTCCTTGGCGGTGACGCCCTCGGGCAGCTCACCGTTGACGGTGATCGCCATGGTCTTCGGGCGGGCCATCGGCAGCGTCTGGGTGGCCAGCACGTGCTCGACCTGGGAGGTGCCGATGCCGAACGCCAGCGCGCCGAAGGCACCGTGCGTGGAGGTGTGCGAGTCGCCGCAGACCACGGTGGTGCCGGGCTGGGTCAGACCCAGCTGGGGGCCGACGACGTGCACGACGCCCTGCTCGACGTCGCCCAGCGGGTGCAGCCGGACGCCGAAGTCCGCGCAGTTCTTGCGCAGCGTCTCCAGCTGGGCCCGGGAGACCGGGTCCGCGATGGGCTTGTCGATGTCGAGCGTCGGGGTGTTGTGGTCCTCGGTGGCGATGGTCAGGTCGAGCCTGCGCACCGGACGGCCGCTCTTGCGGAGGCCGTCGAAGGCCTGCGGGCTGGTCACCTCGTGCAGCAGGTGCAGATCGATGAAGAGGAGGTCGGGCTCGCCCTCGGCGCGCCGGACGACGTGGTCGTCCCAGACCTTCTCCGCGAGTGTCCTACCCATCGCTTTCCCTTCGGTCGGCGACGAGGCGCCGACCCAACTAGTGATCTTGGGGAAGCGGTGCCCGCACCCCTGTGATTCCGGGCAACCGCCACCAGGCCCGTGCGTCACGGGCCGTTGTGACTTCCTGCCGTCCAGAGTGGCGGGTTCCACGGAAAATTGAACTTGCGTTTCACAGAGTGAGACGGGAGTATCGTTGCATGGACAACAGTAGCGGCGTCGGCGTTCTGGACAAGGCGGCCCTCGTCCTGAGCGCTCTGGAGTCCGGTCCGGCCACCCTCGCGGGGTTGGTCGCGGCGACCGGACTGGCACGACCCACGGCCCACCGCCTGGCCGTGGCGCTGGAACACCACCGTATGGTGGCGCGCGACATGCAGGGCCGTTTCATCCTCGGCCCGCGCCTGGCCGAGCTGGCCGCGGCGGCCGGCGAGGACCGGCTGCTCGCCACGGCGGGCCCGGTGCTCACCCACCTCCGCGACGTCACGGGCGAGAGCGCCCAGCTCTACCGCCGCCAGGGCGACATGCGCATCTGCGTGGCCGCGGCCGAGCGGCTGTCGGGCCTCAGGGACACCGTCCCGGTCGGCTCCACGCTCACCATGAAGGCCGGCTCCTCGGCGCAGATCCTGATGGCCTGGGAGGAGCCCGAGCGCCTCCACCGCGGCCTTCAGGGCGCCCGTTTCACGGCGACCGCCCTGTCCGGCGTGCGCCGCCGGGGCTGGGCCCAGTCGATCGGCGAGCGGGAGCCCGGCGTCGCGTCCGTCTCCGCCCCGGTGCGCGGCCCCTCCAACCGCGTGGTGGCCGCCGTCTCGGTCTCCGGTCCCATCGAGCGTCTGACCCGCCACCCGGGCCGGATGCACGCCCAGGCGGTCATCGACGCCGCCGGCCGCCTCTCCGAGGCCCTGCGCCGCACCGGTTGACCGCACCCCGCCGGCATTCGGCCGGGAACGGGCCCGCCTCAACGCCGCGGCAGTCCCGTCCCCGGCCTCACGCCTTCCGTGCCGGTGAGCGGCACCCGCCCGGCGCCGCATGTTTGGATAGTGTCGGTACCCGAGGAAGGGCGCAAGGGATGCGACTGGCCGATCTGAGCAAGCGCAGCGGGGTCTCCACCGCGACGATCAAGTACTACCTGCGCGAGGGCCTGTTGCCGCCGGGCCGGCAGGTCAACGCGACCACGGCCGAGTACGACGAGGGGCATCTGCGCAGGCTGCGTCTGGTGCGGGCGCTGATCCAGGTGGGCAAGGTGCCGGTGGCGACCGCGCGGGAGGTGCTCGGGCACGTCGACGACGACTCCCTGGGCCGCACGATCCGGCTGGGGGCGGCCCTGTGGGCGCTGCCGCAGGACGCCGAGCCGGACGAGGAGGATCCGGCCGTGATCGCGGCGCGGGCCGAGGTGGACCGGCTGCTGGAGATGCTGGGCTGGGAGACCGCCCGGGAGATGGCGCCCCTCTCCCCCGTGCACCGTTCGCTGGTGGTGGCGGTGGCGGCGCTGCGGCGGCTGGACTATCCCTGGGACGCGGAACTGATGGCCCCGTACGGGGAGTTGATGCACGAGGTGGCTCGGCGGGACCTGGATTTCATGGAGAGCCGGGCCACGGAGGAGAAGGAGAAGGTCGAGCTGGCGGTCGCGGCGGCGGTGCTCTTCCAGCCGGTGCTGCGGGCCCTGCACCGGCTGGCGCAGGAGGAGGAGTCGGCGCGGCGGTACGGCATCGAGTGAACGCCGAAGGGGGCTCCCGCCTCAGCGGGAGCCCCCTTGGGACTCGTACCCCCGACCGGATTCGAACCGGCGCTACCGCCTTGAGAGGGCGGCGTGCTAGGCCGCTACACAACGGGGGCGTGGACCCTGCAAGCGTTGAATATTACATCGCCGCAGGTCCGAGCTGGTCTACCTGGACTCGAACCAAGACTAACTGAACCAGAATCAGTCGTGCTGCCAATTACACCATAGACCAATGATGGTTTAGACCAGTCAGTACCCCCGACCGGATTCGAACCGGCGCTACCGCCTTGAGAGGGCGGCGTGCTAGGCCGCTACACAACGGGGGCCCTAGCGATCCTGCGTCGAGGTCAGCGGGAGCTACCCTGACTGTCCTCGCGGGAAGGATCTGTACCCCCGACCGGATTCGAACCGGCGCTACTGCCTTGAGAGGGCAGCGTGCTAGGCCGCTACACAACGGGGGCTTTGCGGATGATCTCCGCGGTGCAGATGAGCTCTGCGAGCTGGCCTACCTGGACTCGAACCAAGACTAACTGAACCAGAATCAGTCGTGCTGCCAATTACACCATAGGCCACTGGAACGCAAGCCCCAAGGGGGATCTTGTTCTAGCGTTGCGCTTCCGGTTCCCGGCCCTTTCGGCCCGCTCCCCGGCGGCGCAGGAAGAACATTACCCGAAGGTGGACGGGGCTCCAAAACGAGTAGCGGCGTCGAGGAGCGCGGGGAGTTCGGAGAGGGACGCGATACGGCGTGGTCCGGCGGGCGGGTCGACGGTCGCCCGGGCGCCGCCGCGGTCGATCCAGACCGACAGGAGCCCGGCCTCGTGGGCGCCGCGCCCGTCGATCTCCGGGTGGTCGCCGACGTAGGCGACCTCTCCCGGGGGCAGCGACAGGGCCTCGCAGGCCGCCAGGAAGGCGCCGGGCTCGGGTTTGGAGACGCCCAGCTCGGCGGCGCACAGGACGGCCTCGAAGCGGTCGTGCACACCGAGGATCCGCAGCTTGCGGTCCTGGACGGTCACGCTGGAGTTGGACAGCACGGCGTGCCGGTGGGTGCCGGCGAGGGCGTCGAGGACGGGCATCACGTCCGGGAAGAGGGACCAGGCGGCCTCGTAGTGGCCGACGTAGCGCTGGAACCAGTCGTCGGCCTCGGCGTCCGTCAGCCCGGGGCGGCCCAGGAAGACCCGGACGCGGTCGCGCCGCTGCGTGACGAAGTCCACCTCGCCGGCGGCGAAGCGGGCCCACTGCCGTTCGGTGGTCTCCCGCCAGCGCACGAGGGCCTCATCGGCCGATCCGTACCCGGCGAGCAGGCCCTCGGCCGCCAGGTGGGCGCGCATGCCCTCGCGGTCGGCGGTGGTGTAGTCGAAGAGGGTGTCGTCCACGTCCCAGACCACGGCGCGGATGCTCATGATCCGACGGTAACGCGCGGTACCGGGGCACGTCCGGTGATCGCCTCGCGCGGGCCGGCCGGTCGAGGACGTCGGACGGGGCCACGAAGAAGCAGGTGACCTCGCCGTCGGCCCCGCGGCCCGTCCAGGTGGGACGACCCCGTCGCCCCGGCCGGAGGGGTGGTCGAACGTGTCGCCCGGCGTGAACGGCCGGGTGTGGTCGCG
>NZ_BDJC01000024.1 GCF_002005565.1 Streptomyces sp. JHA26
GCCGTAGCGGGCCAGGCGCAGCGGCATCAGGGACTCCACCGGCGCCTTGCGCCGCCAGGCGCGGCCGAAGCGGGAGCGCAGCCGGGCCTGGTACACCAGGCGCTCCTGCTCCAGCTTGATCACCTGCTCGTAGGAGCGCAGCTCCCACAGCTTCATCCGGCGCCACAGGAGAAAGGTGGGCAGGGGCGAGAGCAGCCAGCGGGTGAGGCGGACGCCCTCCATGTGCTTGTCGGCCGTGATGTCGGCGATCCGCCCGACCGCGTGCCGGGCCGCCTCGACGGCGACCACGAACAGGACCGGGATCACCGCGTGCATGCCCACGCCCAGCGGGTCCGGCCAGGCCGCCGCGCCGTTGAACGCGATCGTCGCCGCCGTCAGCAGCCACGCCGTCTGGCGCAGCAGGGGGAACGGGATGCGGATCCAGGTCAGCAGCAGGTCCAGGGCGAGCAGCACGCAGATGCCCGCGTCGATACCGATCGGGAACACGTAGCTGAAGTTCCCGAAGCCCTTCTTGAGGGCCAGCTCGCGGACCGCCGCGTACGAACCGGCGAAGCCGATGCCGGCGATGATGACGGCACCGAAGACGACGACGCCGATGAGAACGCGGTGCATCCGTGTCAGCTGAAGTGGCGCGGCCACCCGTACTCCCCTCCCAGTGCCTGTTGTTGCGCGGAACAGAGTGGCACATGTGTGCGGGGGGACGGGCGGCCGGTCGGGTCCCCCCTGGTCACTAGGACTTCGCGGAGCTCTTCGACGGGCGCTTGGAGGAGTCGTCCGAGGCGCCCTCCGAGGCGCCCTCCGAGGCGCCCTCCGAGGCGTCCTGCGAGGCGTCGCCGGAGGTGCCCTTCGACGCCTGCGCCGACGCCGACGGGGAGCTGCTCGCCGCGCCGCCCGCGCCGTTGGCCTTCATCACCGCGGCCACGACCTCCTTGGCGGCCTTCTGCGCGTCCTTCGCCAGGTCGTCGGCGTCCGGCGTCTTGTCACCGGCCAGGCCCGCGCCGTTGTAGTCGACGGTGACGACGACGTTCTCGACGCGCGCCACGACCGTCTGCTGCTTGAAGGTGCCTTCCTTCTTCTTCAGGTCGTAGCGCACGATCGTGGCCTCGTCGCCCGTGCTGCTCACCGGCGCCGTCTTCACGCTCTGCGCGCCCTCGGCGGCCTGCGCGTCCTGGAGCTGCTTCGTGTACTGGTCGTGCGCCAGCTCGTCGCCCGCGCCGCGCGTCACGTTCGAGTCGAAGCGCAGCACCGACACGCTCAGCCAGCGGAACTGCGAGCCCTTCACCCCGTTGTCGTCGAGGCTGTCCCAGGAGCAACTGCCGCGCGTCGACGTGTCGTTCGACGTGCCCTCCTTGCCGGAACCGGCCTCCGGCACCAGCTCCTCCAGCGTCTTCTTCGACAACGTCGAGCACGGCTCGGGGAGTTTCCCGTACGCCGCCGCCCGCACCGTCGGGGAGGGGCTCGCGGACTCCGGCGCCGCCGTGGTCGTCGCGGCCTTGTCCTTGCCGGAGTCGGAGTCGGAGTCGGAGGAGCAGCCGGCTGCCACCAGCATCACGGGTACGGCGGCCGCGCCGACAAGGACGCGGGTGAGTCGCTTCGTTCGCTGGTCACGCTGGGCTCGTCGCTGCATGGTTCCTTCACTCATGGCACTCGTGGTTCCTGCGTCCGGATCGGGTCCGAGGGGTCACGGTACGCGCCCGGCACCGCGCGCGTTCCGCACCACCGTGCCCGCCGGGCGGCCCGCACGGGGTCGGGAGCGGGCTCAGCCACCCAGCGAATCCGCCAGCTGGGAGGCGAGTTTCCGTGCCCTGTCCTGCATTTCCTTGCTGTCGGGCACGACCCCGACCGTCGCCGGCTGCTCCGCGTACTCGACGGTCACCATCACGTTCGACGTGCGGAACGCCACAGTCACCGTGCGTCGTTCCGCCGTCGAACCGGAGGTGTTCAGCTCGTCGTCCACGAACGCCTCGTCGCCCAGGTCGTCCAGCAGACGCGGCTGGAGGTCGGTGGGGGTGCCGTCGGAGGCGGACGGGCTCGACGATGGCGAGGCGGGCGACGAGGACCCCGAGGCCGGCGCGGAGGACGGGGCGCCCGGGCCGGTGGACGACGCGCCGGGCGACGGGGTGCCGGACGGCGACCCGGAGACCGACGCGGACGCCGAATCCGAGGCCGGGGCCGACTCCGAGACGACCGGCTCGGGCAGGTGGGCCGCGTCCACCCGCTGGGCGAAGAGCCGCTCGGCCTCGCTGTCGTCGCTCACGGAGGTGTCGTACGACACGACCCGCTCGAAGTCGACGAAGAGGTGGTCGGTGGCGTCCGCCGACTCCACCTTCCAGCGGCAGCCGACCTTGCGGTCGGTGTCGTACGCGAGCGTCGGTTCGCCCGCGTACGCCTTCTCGCGCTGCTGCTCGTCCGCGATCTCCTGGATGCCGGGCAGCAGCGAGTCGAGCGTCTTGTGGCCGACCGCGCGGCACGGCTCCGGGAGCGTGCGGTACTTGCCGGGCTGCGCCGCCCGGCTGGCGACGCCGGGCTGCCCGGGGTTGGAGTGGTCCGTCGTGGCGCCGTCGTCCGAGCCGCCGCTGCAGCCGGCCAGCAGCGCCGCCAGCAGGGCGGCGACGCCGGGTACGTAGGCCTTCCGCTGCACGGTGCGGCTCCTCTCGCCGGTGTGGCTGTGGTCGGTACTCCAGTGTCCCCGCTGGTTATTCGCTTGCCGCGCGGGGGCGCCCCCTGCAGACAATGTGTATCGCACGCGCCGCCGTGACCGCCGGTCAGCCGTCTCTTTGGCTGCCCTTGGCGTCGGTTCTGCGCTTTGATACTTCTGCTGTGTTTCCGGGGGAATGAGGACGATATGTCGTACGTGGAGATGCCGGGCGCGAAGGTACCGATCCGCATGTGGACCGATCCGGCGACGGTCGAGGACGTGGCGCTGCAGCAGCTGCGCAACGTCGCGACCCTGCCGTGGATCAAGGGCCTGGCGGTCATGCCGGACGTGCACTACGGCAAGGGCGCGACGGTCGGGTCCGTGATCGCGATGCAGGGCGCGGTGTGCCCGGCGGCGGTGGGCGTCGACATCGGCTGCGGGATGTCGGCGGTGAAGACGTCCCTGACGGCGAACGACCTCCCGGGCGACCTGTCGCGCCTGCGGTCGAAGATCGAGCAGGCCATTCCGGTGGGGCGGGGGATGCACGACGACCCCCTCGACCCGGGACACTTCCACGGGCTGGCGACGGCCGGGTGGGACGACTTCTGGGGGCGGTTCGACGGGGTGGCGGAGGCGGTCAGGTTCCGTCACGAGCGGGCCGGGAAGCAGATGGGGACGCTCGGATCCGGGAACCACTTCATCGAACTGTGCACGGACACGACCGGTTCCGTCTGGCTCATGCTCCACTCCGGTTCCCGCAACATCGGCAAGGAGCTGGCCGAGCACCACATCGGCGTCGCCCAGAAGCTCCCGCACAACCAGGGGTTGGTCGACCGCGACCTCGCCGTGTTCGTCGCGGACACCCCGCAGATGGCCGCGTACCGCAACGACCTGTTCTGGGCCCAGGAGTACGCGAAGTACAACCGCACGCTGATGATGGCGCTCTTCAAGGACGTGGTCCGCAAGGAGTTCAAGAAGGCGAAGCCGGTCTTCGAGCAGGAGATCTCCTGCCACCACAACTACGTGGCGGAGGAGCGGTACGAGGGCATGGACCTGCTGGTGACCCGCAAGGGCGCGATCCGCGCGGGGTCCGGGGAGTACGGGATCATCCCGGGCTCCATGGGCACGGGTTCGTACATCGTCCGGGGGCTCGGCAACGCCGAGTCCTTCAACTCCGCCTCCCACGGCGCGGGCCGGCGCATGAGCCGCAACGCCGCCAAGCGCCGCTTCTCCGTCAGGGACCTGGAGGAGCAGACGCGGGGCGTGGAGTGCCGCAAGGACTCCGGCGTCGTGGACGAGATCCCGGGCGCCTACAAGCCGATCGACCAGGTCATCGACCAGCAGCGCGACCTGGTCGAGGTCGTGGCCAAGCTCAAGCAGGTCGTCTGCGTGAAGGGCTGACGCCCGGGGTGCCGTCCGGCGTCACCCCTCCCGGTGCACCTTCGTGTTCGACGCCTGGGCGCGGGGACGGACGACCAGGAGGTCGACGTTGACGTGGGCGGGGCGGGTGACCGCCCACGTGATGGTGTCGGCGACGTCGTCGGCGGTCAGGGGCTCGGCGACGCCCTGGTAGACCTTGGCCGCCTTCTCCGCGTCGCCGCCGAAGCGGGTGAGGGCGAACTCGTCGGTCTTGACCATGCCGGGCGCGATCTCGATGACGCGGACCGGGCGGCCGACGATCTCCAGGCGGAGGGTCTCGGCGAGGACGTGCTCGCCGTGCTTGGCGGCGACGTAGCCCGCGCCGCCCTCGTAGGTGGACAGGCCCGCGGTCGAGGAGACGACGACGACCGTGCCGTCGCCGCTCGCCTCCAGCTTGGGGAGCAGGGCCTGGGTGAGGTTGAGGGTGCCGATGACGTTCGTCTCGTACATGCGGCGCCAGTCGTCCGGATCGCCGGTGGCCACCGGGTCGGCGCCGAGCGCGCCGCCCGCGTTGTTGACGAGGACGCCGACCGTCTTGAACGCGGTGGCGAACTCGTCGACCGCCGCGCGGTCGGTGACGTCCAGGGGGTAGGCCGTGGCCTGGTGGCCGGCCGCCTGGATCTCCTCCGCCAGCGCCTCGATGCGGTCCTTGCGGCGGGCGGTCAGGACGACGCGGTAGCCGGCGGCGGCGAGCTGCCGGGCCGTGGCGGCGCCGATGCCGCTGCTCGCACCGGTGACGACGGCGATACGGGAGGCGGCGGACGGGGCGGCGGCTGCGGTGGCCATGGGCTGCTCCTGGTACGTACGGCGGGTGGTGCGGACGTCGCCGCCCAGGTTAGCCAGCCGCCGCCCGGCGTGGTCGGCCGCCGTCGCAGCCCGGTCGGCCGCCGCCCGGCGTGGACCGGCCGCCGTCGCAGCCCGGTCGGCCGCCGCCCGGCGTGGACCGGCCGCCGTCACGGCCCGGTCAGCTGCCGTTGCGCGGTGCCCACATGATCAGGGCCATCCCCGCCAGGCAGACCAGCGCGCCCGCCACGTCCCAGCGGTCGGGGCGGTAGCCGTCGGCGGCCATGCCCCACAGGATCGAGCCGGCGACGAAGACGCCGCCGTACGCGGCGAGGATGCGGCCGAAGTGGGCGTCGGGCTGGAACGTGGCGACGAAGCCGTAGGCGCCGAGGGCGAGGACGCCGCCGACGGCCCACAGCCAGCCGCGTTGTTCGCGCACGCCCTGCCAGACCAGCCAGGCGCCGCCGATCTCGAAGAGGGCGGCGACGGCGAAGAGGGCGGCGGAGCGCAGGACGATCATGCGGGCAGCTTCGCACGGCCGGAGCGGGGGGTGGGGCCGGAATAACGTCCGGGGGCAGGTCGTTCGCGGGTATGGTTGAACCATAAACAACCTGGAGGTTGAGCGACCATGCAGTTCGGCATCTTCACCGTCGGCGACGTCACCCCGGACCCGACCACGGGGCGCACGCCGACCGAGCGTGAGCGCATCAAGGCCATGGTCGCCATCGCGCTGAAGGCCGAGGAGGTCGGCCTCGACGTCTTCGCGACCGGTGAGCACCACAACCCGCCGTTCGTGCCCTCGTCGCCGACCACGATGCTCGGTTACATAGCGGCGCGCACCGAGCGGCTGATCCTGTCCACCTCCACCACGCTGATCACCACCAACGACCCGGTGAAGATCGCCGAGGACTTCGCGATGCTCCAGCACCTGGCCGACGGCCGGGTGGACCTGATGACGGGCCGCGGCAACACCGGCCCGGTCTACCCCTGGTTCGGCAAGGACATCCGCGAGGGCATCAACCTCGCGATCGAGAACTACGCCCTGCTGCACCGGCTGTGGCGCGAGGACGTGGTGAACTGGGAGGGCAGGTTCCGCACGCCGCTGCAGGGCTTCACGTCCACCCCGCGGCCGCTGGACGGCGTCGCGCCGTTCGTCTGGCACGGCTCGATCCGCTCCCCGGAGATCGCCGAGCAGGCCGCCTACTACGGCGACGGCTTCTTCCACAACAACATCTTCTGGCCCGCCGACCACACCAAGCGCATGGTCGAGCTGTACCGGACCCGCTACGCCCACTACGGGCACGGCACGCCCGAGCAGGCGATCGTCGGCCTGGGCGGTCAGGTGTTCATGCGGAGGAACAGTCAGGACGCGGTGCGCGAGTTCCGCCCGTACTTCGACGTCGCCCCGGTCTACGGCCACGGCCCGTCGCTGGAGGAGTTCACCGCGCAGACCCCGCTGACCGTCGGCTCCCCGCAGCAGGTGATCGAGAAGACCCTCGCCTTCCGCGACTACGCCGGTGACTACCAGCGCCAGCTGTTCCTGATGGACCACGCCGGACTGCCCCTGAAGACCGTCCTGGAGCAGCTCGACCTGCTCGGCGAGGAGGTCGTGCCGGTGCTGCGCGAGGAGTTCGCCAAGAACCGCCCGGCGGACGTGCCGGACGCCCCCACCCACGCCTCGCTGCTGGCGAGCGCGAAGAACGTCGAGCAGGAAGGAGCACGCGCATGAAGCTCGTCGTCGTCTCCGCGGGACTGAGCGTCCCGTCCTCCACCCGGCTGCTGGCCGACCGGCTGGCCGCCGCGACCGCCGGGCGGACCTCGGTCGAAGCGCGGGTCGTGGAGCTGCGCGACCTCGCGGTGGAGATCGCGCACACCTTCACCAACGGCTTCCCCGGGCGGGAGCTGTCCGCCGCCTTCGACGCCGTACGGGCGGCCGACGGCCTGATCGTCGTCACGCCGGTGTTCTCGGCATCGTACAGCGGGCTGTTCAAGTCGTTCTTCGACGCGCTGGGCGCCACGGAACCGGACGCCCTCGCCGGGAAGCCGGTGCTGATGGCGGCGACCGGCGGCACGGCCCGGCACTCGCTCGTGCTGGAGCACGCGCTGCGTCCGCTCTTCGCCTATCTCAAGGCCGTCGTCGTCCCGACCGGCGTCTACGCCGCCTCGGAGGACTGGGGCGCCGAGGGGCTGGACGGGCGGATCGAGCGGGCGGCGGGCGAGCTGGCCGCGCTGATGACCGGGCTGTCGACGGTCAGGAAGCCGGCCCGGGACACCGACGAGGTCGTGCCCTTCGAGGAACGCCTCGCCGCGCTGCGGCCCGCCGGGTGAGATCTGGGTAAGAGGCCCGGCCGCCCGTCCGCGGGGCCCTCGGCCTTGGCAGACTGGACGGGTGCCCCGGACTGTTCTGCTCGCCGAAGACGACCGCGCCATCCGGCACGCCCTGGAGCGCGCCCTCACCCTGGAGGGCTACCGGGTCACCGCGGTCGCCGACGGCGTCGAGGCGCTGGCGCAGGCCCGCGCCGGCCGCCCGGACGTGCTGGTCCTCGACGTGATGATGCCGGGCGTCGACGGCCTCCAGGTCTGCCGGGCGCTGCGCGCCGAGGGCGACAGCACACCGATCCTGATGCTGACGGCGCTCGTGGAGACCGCGGACCGCATCGCGGGCCTGGACGCGGGTGCCGACGACTACGTGGTCAAGCCGTTCGACGTCGAGGAGGTCTTCGCCCGGCTGCGCGCGCTGCTGCGCCGCACCGACCGGACGGAGACGGACGGCACCGGGACGGTGACCGCCGGGGACACCCCGACGACGGGGGAGGGCGCGTCCGGGCGGGCTCCGGAGCGCGGGGAGCCCGACGGCCGGTACCTGGAGGCGGCCGGGCTCCGCATGGACCCGCGGGCGCGCCGCGCCTGGCGGGGCGAGCGGGAGCTGGAGCTGACCCGCACCGAGTTCGAGCTGCTGGAACTGCTGGTCCGCAACGCGGGCATCGTCCTCGACCACTCCACGATCTACGACCGCATCTGGGGCTACGACTTCGGCCCCGGCTCGAAGAACCTCGCCGTCTACGTCGGCTACCTGCGCCGCAAGCTCGACCAGCCGGGCGCCCCACAGCTGATCCAGACCGTGCGCGGGGTGGGTTACGTGCTGCGGGAGGGCTGAGTGGGCACCTCGTCCGGAACGGGCGGCCGGGGCGGAACGGGGGGCTGGACCGGGGCGGGGGGCCGGGGGCGGCGGCCGCGGCTGCGGTCGCTGCGGACCACGTTCGCCGTGTCGTTCGCGACGGTCACGGCCGTCGTCACCGTCCTCGTCGGCGTGCTGTCGTACAACGCCGCCGCGCGGCTGGTGCGGGTGGACCAGGAGTCCGTCTTCGACCAGGTCGTGCAGGACCTGCGCGCCGAGGTGCGCGAGCGGCCGATGTCGCCCGGCGACTTCTCCTCGTCCGCGCCCGGCCACGACATCGTGCGCCCGGCCCGTACGGACGTGCAGGTGCTGGGGCCGGACGGCGAGGTCTCCGACCCGGCCGGCCGCCGGCTGCCGGTGACCGGCGAGGACCGGCGGACGGCGGGCGCCGCGGTGGCCGGGCGGATGGTGCAGCACAGGGACGTGGACGTCGGCCACGACGTCTACCGGATCGCCACCGTCGCCCTCGGCGACGGCCGGGGCGCCGTGCAGGTGGCGCAGGAGTTCAGCGACACCGAGGACCTGCTGCGGGCCCTGCAGCGGCGGACCTGGGTGCTGATGGGCGCGGTGGTGACCGCGGCGGGCCTGTGCGGCTGGTGGCTGGCGCGGCGCATCACCCGGCGCCTGATCGCCCTCGCCTCCGCCGCCGAGGACGTCGCCCGCACCCGCCGGCTCGGCATCCAGGTACCGGTCACCGGGCACGACGAGGTGGGCCGGCTGGGCCGCGCCTTCGACCGCATGCTGGGCCGGCTCGCCCAGTCGGAGGAGGACCAGCGGCGCCTGGTCCAGGACGCGGGCCACGAGCTGCGCACCCCGCTGACCTCCCTGCGCACCAACATCTCGCTGCTGCGCCGGATCGACGAGCTGCCGCCCGCCGCGCGCGAGGAACTGGTCGCCGACCTGGGGCAGGAGGCCCGGGAGCTGACCGACCTGGTGAACGAGCTGGTCGAGCTGGCGGCCGGTCAGTCCGGGACGGAGCCGGTGCGGCCGGTCGACCTCGGGGAGATCGCGTACGAGGTGGCGACCCACGCCCGGCGCCGTACCGGGCGCGAGATCAGCGTGCGGGCCTGCGGCGACACGACGACGACCGGCCGGCCCGTCATGCTGACCCGCGCGATCTCCAACCTGGTCGAGAACGCCGCGAAGTTCGACCGGGGCGGCACGGGCCCCATCGAGGTCACCGTGGCCGGTCCGGCTCGTCCCGGCACGATCAGCGTCGAGGTCCGCGACCGCGGCCCCGGCATCACCGACGCCGACCTGGTCCGCGTCTTCGACCGCTTCTACCGCGCCGCCGACGCCCGCTCCCAGCCCGGTTCGGGCCTCGGCCTGTCCATCGTGCGGGAGGTGGCGCTGGCGCACGGCGGAGCGCCGTTCGCCCACCGGCGGGAGGGGGGCGGGTCGGTGATCGGGTTCACGGTGGGCGAGGTCCCGGCGCGGGACGAGCCGCCGGGCGGCACGGCCTGACGGCGGTACCGCCTGACGGCGGTTCGGCCTGACGGCGGTACGGGCCGGCGCTCAGGCCGACGACGTGCGGCCGTGGTCGGTGCACAGCGCCCAGATGACGAAGACGCCGACGCCGATGGAGATGATCGCCCAGAGCGGGGTGTAGGGCAGCCAGAGGAACTGCAGGATCACGAAGAGGGCGGTGAGCCCGACGCCGAGGCCCCGCGCCCAGGCGGCGCCCGTGAGGACGCCCCAGCCGGTGATGATGACGAGGGCGCCGAGGATCAGGTGGATCCATCCCCAGGAGGTGAGGTTGAACTTGAAGACGTAGTCGCCGACGGTCGCGTAGACGTCGTCCTTCGCGATGGCGGCGATGCCGCTGAAGACGCCGAAGAGGCCTTCGAGCAGCATCAGTACGCCGGCGAGGACGACGCCGCCGGAGGCCCAGGCGGCCCTGCTGTTTCCGGACCGGGCTCCGGTGCTGCGGGTGGCGTTGGCCATGGTCGTTCTCCGTCCCTCGGAGTCCGCGATGCGCGGGCACTCCCCAGTGTTCGTCCGCAACCGGACGGCCACGACCGGGCGTAGGCCATTCGGGTGAAAACGTCGACGGATCCCGGTGTGAGGACGTGGGGGAGGCGGCCGGAGGCCGGCGATGCGGCCGGACGCGCCGGTGGGCGGACGGCGGGGCGGGCCGGTCAGTGGTAGGCGTGGGCGACCGCGTGGCCCTTGCCGCGGCCGATCATCCACTTGTTGACCGGCGTGGTGAGCACGAAGGCGAGGGCGAGCCCGCCGATCAGCGCGTACCAGAACAGCCCGTCCGACAACTGGGCGTCCATCGCGCCCGGCACCAGGGCGATGATCCCGTTGTCGACCAGTTCCATCACCGCGATGGAGACCGTGTCGGCGGCCAGCGCGACCTTGACCGCCGCCTTGAGGTCCAGCCCGGCCCGGCGCACGGCGAAGAGCGTGAACGAGTAGCCGAAGAGGAACGCCAGTGCGACGGCGAGGACCATCGTCGGGACGTTGCCCCACCCCAGGGCGGTGCCGATCACCATCCCGAGGATCTCGCCGACGGCGCACCCGGTCAGGCAGTGCAGCGTCGCCTTCGCGGCCATGGCCCACGACGCCGGACCGTGCCCGTGGTGCCGCCCGTGCCCGTGCCCCTGCGGTTGCTCGTGCTCGTGCTCGTGCTCGTGGTCCATGACCTCGCCCCCGTCCGATGCCCGGCGAACCTCTGCTGGCCCGCCTCACACCTCGGAACCATATACCCCCCGGGGGTATATGCCAAGGGTTCGGCGTTCGGGAGGGGACGGGACCTCTCGGCGTACGGGGGTGACGTCAGGCGCCGTGCCCGTGCAGGCGGCGCTCGTCCGCCCGCGCCGGCCCGGCGTCCGTCCCGGGGCCGGGCGGTGCCGCGTCCGGCCCGCGCAGGCTGACCTCCACGCACCCGTCGACGACACGCGTGTCGAAGACGGGCTGGGGCGCGGTGGCGGGACCGCGGACGTTCCAGCCGTCCGAGAGTCGGAAGACGCTGCCGTGCCAGGGGCACTCGACGCACCCGTCGGCGACCGTGCCCTCGGACAGCGGCCCGGCGAGGTGGCTGCACCGCTCGGCCAGCGCGTGGAAGGCGCCGCCGGTCTCCCGCACCACCAGGACCGGCACGTCGTCCACGGTGCGCCGCACCGGCCGGCCGGCCGGGAACTCGTCCACGCCGCCGACCCGGTGCCAGCCCTCGGAGACGACGTGCGGGACCTCCTCGGCGTGGTTGGCGCCGGACGCCTGCCGGTAGGCCAGGTGGCCGCCGAGCATGCCGCCCACGCCGACCGCCGTCAGCCCGAGGAAGCCGTACGTCCGCCCCGCGCCGGTCCGCCCGGTGAGGCGGCAGACGAGCGAGGCGCCGTACAGGCCCAGGGCCGCCGTGTTGGCCAGGGCGTGCACCAGCCCCACCCGTGTCTGCTCGCGGCGCAGTTCGGCCCAGTCGACGGCGCCCGCCAGCGCGGCGGGGACGGCCGCCGCGAGTCCGACGCCCACCAGGGCGCCGGCCTCCCGGGAGCGGCCGGGCCACAGGTCGAGCACCGCGGCCGACATCCAGCTGCCGACCGGCACCTGCACCAACAAGGGGTGCGCGGGATGGCCGAGCGGCTTACCGTGCAGCACGTCCCGCGCCCGGCCGAGCGGCAGGGCCCGTACGCGTCCGGTCAGCACGTCGATCACCGCGTCCGCCCGGGAATCACGCTCCAGGGCGTCCAGCAGCGACAGCATGCGGTTCTGTCCGATGGGGCGGCGACGCGGCTCTTTCCTCATGCGCGCCGGGTCCCCCTCGGACAGAAGGGGCAAACGGGTCTCCGGTGCGCGGCGGCGCCGCGCCCGATGTGCCGGGTCCCGCCGTCTCACCCGTACGGCTGGAACCTTGACCCGTTCGGGCCGCGTACCGCCCTCTGCGGGCGCGCGTCGGCACCGGGGGGCACTACTTTCCCCACGGTTGTGTACTCCCTTTTCCCCGGCTGCGCGGGCGGTCGTCACCGTCCGTGCCGCCCTCTCCTGCCGAACGCCGAGTGCCGAACGCCGAGTAAGGATCCCGATGGCGACCCACACCGAGCCGGTGGCCCCCGTCCCCACGCCCGAGCGGCGGGGGAGGGGCCACGTGGTGGTCACCTGGCTGACCACCACCGACCACAAGAAGATCGGCCACCTCTACCTGATCACGTCGTTCGGTTTCTTCCTGATCGGCGGGGTGCTGGCGATGGTGGTGCGGGCCGAGCTGGCGCGACCGGGCCTGCAGATCGTGTCCGCGGAGCAGTACAACCAGTCCTTCACGATGCACGGCACGATCATGCTGCTGCTGTTCGCCACCCCGACGTTCGCGGGGTTCGCCAACGCGATCATGCCGTTGCAGATCGGCTCCCCGGACGTGGCGTTCCCCCGGCTGAACATGCTCTCGTACTGGCTCTTCCTCTTCGGCGGGCTCATCGTCGTGAGCAGCTTCCTCACCACCCAGGGCGCCGCCGACTTCGGCTGGACCGCCTACCCGCCGCTCAGCGGCGGCGAGCGCACCCCGTACGTCGGCGGTGACCTGTGGATCCTGGGCCTGGCCCTGTCCGGCTTCGGCACCATCCTCGGGGCGGTCAACTTCATCACCACGATCATCTGCATGCGCGCCCCCGGCATGACCATGTTCCGGATGCCGATCTTCACGTGGAACGTGCTGCTCACCTCGGTGCTCGTGCTGCTCGCCTTCCCGGTGCTGGCGGCGGCCCTGCTGGTGCTGGCGGCGGACCGGCAGTTCGGGGCGCACGTCTTCGACCCGGAGAACGGCGGACCGATCCTGTGGCAGCACCTGTTCTGGTTCTTCGGGCACCCCGAGGTCTACATCCTCGCCCTGCCGTTCTTCGGGGTGATCACGGAGATCCTGCCGGTCTTCTCCCGCAAGCCGATCTTCGGTTACACGAGCCTGATCGCCGCCACGATCGCCATCACCGGCCTGTCCGTGACCGTCTGGGCGCACCACATGTTCGCCACCGGCGCCGTACTGCTGCCGTTCTTCTCCTTCATGAGCTTCCTGATCGCCGTGCCGACCGGGGTGAAGTTCTTCAACTGGACCGGAACGCTCTGGAGGGGCTCCCTGTCCTTCGAACCACCGATGCTGTGGGCGATCGGCTTCCTGGTCACCTTCCTCTTCGGCGGGCTGACCGGCGTCCTGCTGGCCTCACCGCCGATGGACTTCCACGTGCACGACAGCTACTTCGTCGTGGCCCACTTCCACTACGTGGTCTTCGGCACCGTGGTGTTCGCCATGTTCGGCGGCTTCAGCTTCTGGTGGCCCAAGATGACCGGCACGATGCTGGACCACCGGCTGGAGAAGATCCACTTCTGGACGCTGTTCGTCGGCTTCCACACCACGTTCCTGATCCAGCACTGGCTGGGCGCCGAGGGCATGCCCCGCCGCTACGCCGACTACCTCGCCGCCGACGGCTTCACCACCCTCAACACCATCTCCTCCATCGGCGCCTTCCTCCTCGGGCTGTCCACCCTGCCCTTCCTCTACAACGTCTGGCGGACCGCCCAGTACGGCGAGCGGATCGAGGTCGACGACCCCTGGGGCTACGGGCGTTCGCTGGAGTGGGCCACCTCGTGCCCGCCGCCCCGGCACAACTTCGTCACCCTGCCGAAGATCCGGTCCGAATCCCCCGCCTTCGACCTGCACCACCCCGCGGTCGCCAGCCTCGACCAGGCGGAGAACACCGGTCAGCGCGACATCCTGGACACCAGCGGCCACAAGGGCGAACGGCCGTGACCGGCGGCCGCGCTCGTCGTCCGGACCCCGACGTGGCCGCGGCGATCGGGGCCGAGGCGGAGGGCTTCCTGCTGGCGCGGTCGCACTGGACCGAGGCGCACCGCGAGGCGCGTGCCCTGTGCGACCGCCTGCCGTGGCTGACCACCGCGCAGGCGGAGGACCTCACGCACCACTACGTCGACGGCCGGATCGCCCTGTCCCGCCGCATGCTCGCCGCGACGGTGCGGCGGGCCGAGGAACTGCGCGAGGAGTACGAGGCCCGGTACCTGGAGCTGCGGCGCCGTCTGCTCGTGCGCCACGCCGCCTGGGCGTCGGCCACGCTGGCGTGCTCGGCGGGCGTCGGCAGCACGCTGTGCACCCTGTTCCGCTGAGGGACGCACCGAGGAGGGCGCCGAGGGACGCTCCGCACCCCGCTCCGTCAAGGGGCGGGGTAAAGGGCGGGGTGCTCCCGTTCCGAGGCGCCCCGCCCCCGGCGGGAGCCCGCGTAGGCCGCGTCGCGGAGCCGGCGCAGCCGACCGGTGGGGTGCAGGCCGGGCAGGCAGTGCGCGTAGGGGTCGTAGGACACGGTGGCCGTGCCCGGAGCGGCGTGCGCGGCGTCCAGGGACAGGACGGCGAAGGTGCTCCAGGGCTCGTCGGGGGCGGCCGCGCGCAGGTCGAAGCGGACGGGACGGCGGGCCAGCTCCTGCCACAGCGTCGGCAGCGCGTCACCGCCCGGGGCGCGGACCGGGAAGGCCGCCAGGACGCGTTCGCGGCGCCCCGTCCGGTAGGACAGCAGGGTGGAGTACGGGCCGGTCAGGGCGTCGGGCCGCAGGAGCGGCAGGTGACGGCCGAACCGCCCGGGACGGCTGGACGTGAACAGCACGTCGAGCGCGGTGCCCGGGCCGTCGGCGTCCTCGACCCGGACGGCCAGACCGAGGCCGTCCGGCAGCCGCCGGGGCAGGCCCAGCGCACGGGACCAGCGCACGGTCGCCCGGTAGGTGGCGGGCCGGTCCAGCCAGGCCGCGCCCCAGGCGCCGTCCGCGCGGCCGGTCACGGTCAGCGTCCCCGTGCACAGCACCCCGTGGGGGTGCAGGGCCGGTGCCGAGCGCCGACGGGCCAGGCGGTCGGCCACGAGGTGGGCGGTCCGGTCGACGATCATGCGGCCCCTCGGGTCCCGGGACGGATGACGGCCCGGACGCAGCCGTCGGTCTTGTGCTTGAACATGTCGTACGCCGTGGGCGCCTCGTCCAGCGAGAGGGTGTGGGTCGCCAGGTGGGCCGTCTCGATCTCCCCGGCGGCCACCCGCTCCAGCAGCATCGGGATGTAGCGCTGCCCGTGCATCTGGGCGCCGCGCACGGTGAGCCCCTTGTTGATCACGGCGCCGAGCGGGAACTTGTCGACGGCGCCCGCGAAGACGCCCAGGATGAAGACCGTGCCGGCCTTGCGGCACGCGTGGATGGCCTGGCGTACGGCGGTCGGCCGGTCGGTCTGGAGACGCAGCTGCTGCTTGGCCTGGTCGTACAGGTGCATCGGGCCGTCGCTGTGGGCCTCCATGCCGACGGCTTCGATGCACACGTCGGGGCCGCGTCCGCCGGTGCGTTCGCGCAGTTCCGCGGCGACGTCGGTGGTGGTGTAGTCGATGGTCTCCGCACCGGCGTACCGCTCGGCCATGGCCAGCCGTTCGGGGATGCGGTCGATGGAGATGACCCGTTCGGCGCCCTTGAGGACGGCCGCCCGGGCGGCCATCTGCCCCACGGCCCCGCAGCCCCAGACGGCGACCACGTCGCCGGGCTTCACCCCGGCCAGGTCGGCGCCCATCCACCCGGTGGGGACGGAGTCGGAGACGAACAGGGCGCTGGTGTCGTCGACGCCCTCGGGGACCTTGAAGGCCCCGTAGTCGGCGAAGGGGACGCGGACGTACTCGGCGTGGCTGCCGCGCAGGCCCCCCATGGCGTGCGAGTAGCCGAAGATGCCGGCGGTCTCGTAGCCGAACAGGGCCTGGCCGATGCCGGGGTTGGTGTTCGTGTTGTCGCACAGGGACCACAGGTCGTTGGCGCAGTACCAGCAGCGTCCGCAGCCGATGAAGGAGCAGACGACGACCCGGTCGCCGACCTTGTGCCTGCGCACCGCCGGACCGGTCTCGACGACCTCCCCGACGAACTCGTGGCCGATGACGTCGCCGGCGCGCATCGCCGGGATGTAGCCGCCGATGAGGTGCAGGTCGGAGCCGCAGGTGGTGCCCGCGATCAGTCGCACGACGATGTCCTGGTCGTTGCGCAGTTCCGGATCGGGGACCTGCTCGACGGACAGCTTGTTCACGCCTTCCCAGCACAGCGCCTTCACAGCACTCCCTCCCCGCCGGAGCGACGGGTGAACAGTTCGACCAGCTTGCCGCCCGGCGTGGGCCGGGTCGTCGGCGGCGCGTCGGGGCGCAGCACCTCCCCGGCCTCCAGGAGGGCCTTGGTCTCGCGCAGCGCGAGCCGCAGCTCCTGCCGCGGGTCCCGGCCGGCCAGGCGTGCGGGTGCGGAGGACGACGCGGCGGACACCGGTTCCCTGAACCGGGCGGCCACCTCCGTGCCGCGGTCGCCCGGCGCGGGGCTCACCCGCACGTCGATCTCGTCCGCGAACCGCCGGAGGGAGCCGGGCAGTTTCCCGGCCGGTCGCACATCCGACATCGAGCGGTTGACCGTCACCGTCAGCCACCGGTCGGCCGTCCGGTCCTCGCTCCGGTGCGCCGTCCCGGCCTTCCGCGCCGCCGCGACGCCGGCGGCGACTATCGGGAGCATCCACAACGCCTTCTTCATGAGCAGCCTTCCGCCGGAACCTGGCCATCACCGTCGGGGGGCGGGTTTCCGCGTCCCTCACGACGAAACGACGACGTGCGGGGCGTGCGGGCGTACGGGGGACGCGGGGCGTGCGGGGGACGCGGGGCGTACGGGGCCCTGGAGAACGCCACCGGGGCGGCGCACCGCCCTCGGCGCACCGCCCCGGCCGGACCGCGGCCCGTTGCCGGACCTACGTGCCCATGGCCTTGCGCACGGCGTCCTTGGTGCGGTCCATGAGGGCGGCGACGGGGCCGAGGGCCACGTTCTTCGCCCCGGACTCGACGCCCGGGTGGGGCCGGGTGGGCGCCATCGCCTCGGCGGCCTTGATCGCCTTGGCCATCGAGGCGAGGCCGGCCGTGTCGGCGCTGCGGCGGATGTGGGTGAACTCGTAGCGTTCCTCGGCCCGGGCGTGCTCCTGCACGTCCTTGCGCAGCTTCAGCAGCTGGGGCATGAACTTCGGGTCGTCGGTGTCCATCTCGTCGAGCGCGGACAGCGTCTCCTTGGCAGCCTTCTCCTCGGCGAGCCGGTCCTCCACCACCTGCTCCCCGCCGGGGAGCGCGCGCCGGGCGAAGGGGTGGACGACCTCCTCCTCGGCGGTCTCGTGCACGGCCAGCAGCCGTACCAGGCGGCGGAACGCGTCCCGGCGTTCCTCACCCGTGCAGGCCTCGACCTCGTCGAAGAGGTTGCGGATGTCGCCGTGCTGGCGCATCAGCAGGGAGACGACGTCGTCGTCCCGGGCCTTGTCGTCCCCGGCGTGCGGGGTGTGCAGCTCGGACATGTCGCCCCCCTACTTCTCGCGCTGCGCGGGGTCGGGGTGCTCGCCCTCGGTCTGGACGCGGTACTCGCGGCCGAACATCTCGTCGTGCTCGGTCATGACCCGGTCGCTCGGGGGAGCCTCGCCGCCGTGGATGCTCTCCTGCATCTTCTCGAACCGCTCGTGCGCCTCGCGCACGTAGCCGGCGCCGAGCGTCGTGAGGTCCATCTGGGTGTCCAGCAGCTCCCGCAGGTAGGCCTTGTTCGGCTCGAAGGTCAGCACGTTGGGCAGCTCGGGGGCCAGCACCGAGGCCGGGTCGCGGCCGTCGTGCTCGCGCATGAGGTCGCAGGCCAGGTGCAGGTGCTCCAGCTCCATGTTCAGGTGCAGCTCCCAGATGGCCTTCACCCGGGGGTCGCTCTCCTGCTCCATGAAGGAGTGGTAGAGGTAGCACTCGTTGTACTCGTGGTTGACGAGCTGCTCCCACCACGTCTCACCCGGGTCCACCAGGGACTCGTAGTGGGTGACGTGCTCCTCCTCGATCAGCCCGATCTCCTGGTAGAGCTGACGGGCGATCGGCTCCATGTAGGTGGGGCCGGTGTTCATGTAGAAGTTCATGGTCTGCTGCTCCGCCGACATGATCGTCAGGGCGTGCAGCTTGGACAGCGGGTCCGTGCGGTCCTTGGCGTAGGGGTCGCGGACGTTGTCGACCGGATTGCGGTGGTGGTACCGGGTGGGCCGGCCGGGCATGACCTCGGTCAGGTTGTCGACGATCGACTCCGCCTTGCGGTGCTCGATCATCTCGTACAGGTTCGCGTACCGGTACAGGTGGTCGAAGTCCTCCAGCACACCGAACTGGTAAGCCTGCTTCAGGTACGGGTCCGGCTCCATCCGCGCCACCCACGCCGTCAGGTCCACCGCGACCTGCTCGTAGGCGATGGTCGTCTCCAGCACCGAGGAGACGCCCGGCAGCAGCCAGTTCACGACCTTCTGCTGCTGCGCCTCGATGTAGCGCACCCGCGCGAGCTGCCGCTTGATCTCCGGGTCGGCGGTGTGGCGGGCGAGGTGGTGGCTGAACAGGATCGCCTCCACCTCGATCCCGTTCATCGTGATGATCCGACAGCGGGTGTACGGGTCGCAGTGGTCGGGGTCGATCGGGTCCACGTTCAGCTCACGCCAGTTGCGCAGTTGGCGGTCCAGTGGGATACCCCGCTGCTCCAGCGGATTGAAGGTCATGGGGGGGTGCCTCCTGAGGAAGAGGGGACTCGCGCGCCGCTGGGGTACCCCGCTCCGGGCGACGAGCACGCACGTGTGCCTCAGTCTGTGCACGGCGGATGCTTTTGAGCCACCGCTCGCGTCCCCGGTCCGCAGGGTTCCCCCGTACGGCTCAGGCCGGGTGGAAACGCCCGGGAACGGGGCCACGGCACCGTCCTCCGCGCACACCGTCCAAGCACCGCCGCGACCGGCCGGTCGGTCGGAGCGACCGCGGCGGCGTTCCCGCTCGGCCGTCACGCCGGAACAGTCTCCGTCCTCCGTCGGAACGGCCCACGGCCTCCGTCGGGCGACACACAGACGCCCGGTGCCCTCCGGCCCCCCCCGCCTCGTCGGTCGGCCGTCGGCGGCTCGGGCGCGACGGCCGTACCGACAGGGTGCGACAGTGCCGGTCACCTGGACGCGTACGCGTCGTCTCCCCGGAACGGCGCGCGCGGACCGTTCGTCACCAGGGCAGCTCTCCCTCGTCGTCGAAGAAGCGGCCCGTCGGCTCGTCGCCGTCCACGGTGGCCAGCCGGATCGCGGCGGCTGCGCCCTGCTGAGGAGTGCGCACTCCCCGGAAGCCGTTCAGATCGGTCGCCGTGTAGCCGGGGCAGACGGCGTTGACCAGGATGTGCGTGTCGGCCAGTTCCTTGGCGTACTGCACGGTGACGGCGTTGAGGAACGTCTTCGACGGGGCGTACGCGACGGCGAGGGGGCCCGTCTCGGTGCCGGGTGCGGTCTGGAGCGTGAGGGAGCCGACGCGGCTGGAGACGTTCACGATCCGCGGCGCCGGCGAGCGGCGCAGCAGCGGCAGCAGGGCGTTGGTGACGCGGATGACGCCGATGACGTTGGTCTCCACGGCCGCCCGTACCCGGTCCACGTCGACCGTGGTGGGCTCCTGCGGTACACCGCCGGTGACGCCGGCGTTGTTGACGAGCGCGTCCAGCCGCCCCGTCTGCTCCTCGATCAGCCGGGCCGCCGCGGTCACGCTCGCGTCGTCGGTCACGTCCAGCGGCACGCCGAACACGTCGGCGCCGGCCGCGCGGAGCCTGTCCACGGCGGCCTCGCGCCGTTCCTCGTTCCGCGCGCCGACCCCGACCGTCCAGCCGAGGGCGCCGAGCCCGGCGGCGATCTCGTACCCGATGCCCTTGTTGGCCCCGGTCACCAGCGCGACCTTGGGGCGGTTCACGGTGTTCGTCTCAGTCATGACACCGATGCTTCTCCCCCGCCGGGCAGGGCGTCCAAGACCGACTGGGTGGGCGGCGATACCGCCCGGGTATCACTCCTGGCCGGGCTGGTTAGGCTGGTGGGGTGGAGACACGTGAGCTGCGGTACTTCGTCGCGGTCGCCGAGGAGCTGCACTTCGGCCGGGCGGCGCAGCGGCTCGGAATCGCCCAACCTCCGCTGTCACGGGCGATCGCCGGGCTCGAACGACGCCTGGGCACCACCCTGCTGGAACGAGGCGGCCGGGGCGTCGCCCTGACCGGGACCGGGGAGGTGCTGCTGCGGGAGGCGCGGGCGGCGCTGGACGCCGTCGAGGCCGCGGAACGACGCACCCGCCGGGCCGCACTCGCCGCGACGGGCCGTCCCGCCGTGGTCCTGGCCGCGAAGGCCGGCGCCTCCGACGAACTGCTGGCCAAACTCCTCGACGCCTACGCCGCCGAGCCCGGCGCCGTCGACGTCGACGTCGTCCTGTGCGGGCCGGGCGAGCAGGCCACGGTGCTGCGCACCGGCCGGGCCGACGTGGCCCTGCTGCACCGGCCCTTCGACGACACGGCCGGCTTCGACACCGAGGACCTGCACTCCGAGGGCCAGATCGCGGTCCTCCCCGCGGGCCACCCTCTCACCACCCGTCCCCACCTGCGGCTCGCCGAGGTCACCGCCCTCCCCGACCTGCCCCTGCCCCGCTGGCCCCGCCCCGACGGCACCTTCCCGGACGGCCCCGGACCGCAGGTGCGCGACCACACGCAGCTCGCCCAGCTCATCACCCTCGGCCGCGCCTGTGCGGTCGTCCCGGAGTCGAGCAGCACCGGCCTGCGCGACGGCCTCACCGCCGTTCCGATCACCGACGCCCCCCGCGTCACCACGGTCATCGCCTGGCCCCCGCACAGCCGTTCGGCGGTGGTCGCCGCACTGGTCCGCGCCGCCACCGCCCTGTGACCGACGGCGGTGAACGCCGGGACACCGTGCCGGTTCCGGGGTCGGCTCCTGGGTGACCAAGCCGACCGGACGTCTTCCCCACCAGGACCTCACCGCGACCCGGCGGACGATCAACCGGTCCCTGTCAGCGGCACGAGTGCCGGTCGAACGAAGCATCGCGAGACTGAAGGCTTGGCGCGTCTTCCGCAGAGCCCGCTGCAGCCCCGCCCGATCGACCGGCCCCTGCGAAACCCCCGACTCAGGGCCACACCAGGCAGTACGCCTGATGCCCCGCCTCGTGCAACCGGTGGCTGAAGTCCTGCCACTCGTGCAGCGATTGGAAGAGGCGGGGTTGTGACCTGTGCATTCTCGGTGAAACGTGCGTTGACCTGCGGGAACTCGTCTCGGTAGTTCTCACGGGTCAACGCCGTTTCCCAGGCTCATGTGCCCTGGATGTGCCCTCGTGGCCACTCACCAGAGGACACCCTGCTCGCCCGACGGACCGGTACGGGGCGGCTGCACCACTGCGCTCACTCGGGTCTTGGTGTTGATGGCACGAGGTTCCGTCGTCACAGCGCCTGACTCGCGTAGCTGTCGGACGGCCGTGATCACTTGGGCGGGCCGGTAGACGGTCTCCAGGAGGGTGTAGCGCTGGAGCTCCGTGACAGTTCGCCCCTTGGGAGCTTCGGATATGAAGTCGTGCAGGATGCGTCGTAGCGGAGCCGTATCCGGTTCGAATACGAGATCCAGCATCTGCTGTTCGGTGTCCCTGGGGTCGCGGTAGCGGACGCCGTAGGAAGGGTCCACCTTCCACATGGCGTCCTTCATCTTCTCCAGTCCCAGCTCATGCTGGGTGCCGAAGATCAGGTAGAGCTTCCTGCCACCTTCGTCGACCATCTCGAAGTACAGCGTGTGCGTGAAACCGGCCTGGCGCAGCGTGGCCCGGTATTGCTCGCGAAGGAACGTGAACTTGTGCGAGGACGGCTGCCGGAATACGTCTTGCCACTCCTGGCTGCCGAAGGCTTCGTCACCGAGTTTCCGGTGGCCGTCGTGTCTCTCGGCGAACCGGGTGAGGAAGGCGGGTTCGAAGGTCACCATGACTTCCGTGCTTCGGTAACGACCGAGCTCATGCAGGAGCGAGTACGGGATGTCGGGCCCACCGAAGCTGTCCAGGAGGACAAAGAGGGGCTTGCCCAGCCTGCCAGTGCTTTGCAGCTTCCTCAGAAGGGCCGGGTGGAAATCTCCCTGCCCGATGTCGACCGACAGACGTGCAGTGATGTTGTCCGCGTGCCTCGATTGCACGAGGGTCATCTGGCGTTGCAATTCCTCCACCCGCCGGTGGTCTTCCTCCATGAGGATCAGACGCGTGCGCTTAGGGAAACGGTGCAGAGCGCGGGCGAAGACCTCGTAGGCGACGACGGGGGACCCGGGCTCGCCCTGCTTATAGACGCCGGCCCCCGCGAACCCTTCTGCGTAGGTGATCACGTCGTTCCGCGACAGAAGGATCGGCGCCCACGCTTCCAGGTACCGCCTGAGTAAGTCGTGTTTGGCGGCCGTGTGCGGATCGCGTTCCCATACGGCATCCTTCGGTACGGCCATGACCGCTCCCCCCACTCGTCTACGGCCCCGCTGGGGAGAGGGTCACACACCGTTGCCATATGCCACCAGAGCGCGTACGGCGTCCGTTGAAGATTGGCTGTTACTGTGCTGCCATCGGCAGGCGAGGTGGCATCTCGTCCCATGTGACCCCTGCGAGCTCACGGCCTCCTGATTTGGGTGTACGGCCGCCCCATTGCTTGAAGAAGAACGGCACGTCGGCGTCGCTGCAGGCGTCGCGGATCTCGAACAACCATTCCTCATGCACGGGTCGATGCTGGGGTCCGGATTCGCCGCCGGCGATCACCCAGCCGATGTCGTCCAGGCGCAAGTCCGTCAGCGGGCCGAGCAAAGGTTCGCAGGACAGGAAGCGCACTGCGGCGGGCACCTGCCGCAGGTCGTCGATGCGGTCCATGTGATCCGCGTTCTCGACGGAGACGCCCATCCAGAGGTTGGGGGGCCAGTCAAGTTGGTCCGCCAGTCGCCGGAGCCTTCGGGCTCGCTTCGTCAGCAGCTGGTACGTGTGTTGCGGGGTGTCGGCGATCACCTGGAAAACCTGCCGTACGAAGTCCAACGGCACCTTGGCGTGGAACAGATCGCTCATGGAGTTCACGAACACCATGCGGGGGGTCTTCCACTGGCGCGGAATGGCCAGCGTGTCCGCATGGAGCGTGAGGCCGAAACCGGGGCCAGATGTCCTGGGGTCCCCGTCGGCCTGGTACTTCGCCACCCCCATGGCCTTGAGGCGTCTGGATAACGTCAGGGCGTAGCAGTTGTCGCACCCGGGGGAGATGCGATCGCAACCGGTGGTGGGATTCCAGGTCGCCTCAGTCCACTCGATGGTGCTGCGATCGCCCATGGGTCCCCTCCCGTAACAGTTGAGCAAGGGCCACCAGCGCTTGCCCACTCAGCGCTTCGACTGCGCTGCCTAACGAGCGACGTACCGAACTGGCACGCGACCGTGCCCATCTTTCAGGTCGAACACACGTTCTGTGAAGGGGGTGTCTCGTGGGTGGCTGCCAGGGTCAGGCAGCCGTGGCAGGGCGCGGTTCGCCGCGGAATACTTGCTGGGCATGCCAGTCGCGGTGAACTGCGGCAACAGGGCGCGAGCCGGGCTGAGGGCCGATGAGTGGACGGCCCGCGAGGGCTATGACGTGCGTGCGAGCGGCGGGGCTGTGACCGACGAAGCGTTGTGAGACCAGGATGCGGTGATCATCCCCCACGCCGAGGACGCCCATGTCGAAGAGCTTGTGGTGCAGCGCGCACAGGCACAGCCCGTTCTCGATCTCGTCGGGTCCGCCGAACGCCCACCAGCGCACGTGGGCGGCCTCCAGCCCGACGGGTACCGCGCCGATCCTGCCGTCGTATCCGCAGAAGGCGCACCGGTACTCATAGGCGGTCAACACCAGCTCCCGCATCTGCGGGTCCCGCTGCCTGCGTACAGCCGAGAGCTGCTCGGCCTCCGCCGGCTCCAGTCCCAGGCCGACGGCTTCGCACAGTTCCCCGTGCAGAGAGGGTGGGAAGTGCAGGTCAAGCAGCAATCGCGCGATTCTGCCGAGCAGGTCCGGTTCACGTCGCAGGGCCGCTCTCAAGTTCGGCGCGAGCTGCCCCGTGGCGCCCGTCTCTCGGAGGTCCCGTACCCCGCTGCCCGGGCTGCCTGGTCCGTGATCAGTGCGGACTTCCCACACGCCGTCGCTGACCAGGTGGTGGAAGGGGTAGGCGGGTGTCGTCTTGTGGGGTGGGCCGTACTCGATGAGCAGTCGCTGCAGGTCTTGCTCCACCGCGGTGTAGCGCAAACCGCCGTCGGCGTCCTCCTGGAACCGGCCGAGGGCGTACAGGAGCAGCAGCGGCTTGTGTGGAGCGCGCGTTCCACTCCTGGTCCACTGCCTCAGCTTCGCTATCCGCTCCAGCCAGTCCATGTCGGCTGATCGTAGACGGGCCTGCCCGCACACGTGTGGGCACTGCTCGGGCACGTTGCTTGCCTGAACAGGCGCGGGCGTGGTGCGGGTCGGGAGCGACAGAGGTTCCGTCAGCCGTGACGCTGAGCGCGAGGCCAGCCGTCCTGGCAAGTGGGCAGGCAGCGTTGCGCTCAACACCGAGTGGTGGGCGTCGAGTGCGGCCTGGATTGGGCTTTGGCACTTCAGTTGAATGCGAGTTCACGGAAGGTGTTGCGAACCTCGGTCAATGGCCCCCGGTCCCTTGTGTAGTAGAGCTTGTTGGTGAGGAGCACCGCCCAGCGGTCGTTGGCGGGGCAGATCCACATGCCTGTGCCGGTGAAGCCGTAGTGGACCCAGACATCCTCGTCGGTGGTCGTGCCGGGAGCGGGGTGCCAGAACAGGCCGCGAGCGGGCTGGAGCTCACCTGTCTGGATGGCCAGGGAGCAGGTGATCCACTCGCTCCCGAAACCAGCCCGGAACGGGGAAGCGGCAGGGGCGAGCATGTACCGGAGGAAGGCGGCGAGGTCGTCGAGGACGGTGAAGACGCCGGCGATGCCGCAGACGCCGCCCAGAAGGCGGGCAGAGAAGTCGTGGGCGACTCCCTTGAGGTGGGTGTCGGTGTCCTGGTCGAGTTCGGTGGGTGCGCAGCGGGCGGCGAGGTCGGCGGGCAGGGGGCCGAAGCGGGTGCCGGTCATGCCCAGCGGATGCCAGGAGCGGGCGGTGGCCAGCTGGTCCAAGGGGCTGCCGGAGAGGTGTTCGGCGAGGTAGCCGAGGATGAGGGCGGCTCGGTCGGTGTACTCGACGGCTTCGCCAGGTGCCCGGTGGAGTGCCTCGTGCAGTACTCCGCGGCGGATGTCGTCCGGGTTGGTGCCGTAGAGGTTCTTCAGCTGGGCTCGCAGTGGGACGCCGGCGGTGTGCGTCAGCAGATGCCGGGCGGTGACGGCTCCGAGTGGGTGCCCGGTGACCTCCTGCCAGAAGCTGCCGAGCGGCTGGTCGAGGTCGAGGGTTCCGTCCTCGTACAGGGCGCCGACGGAGGACCAGACGGCCAGGATCTTGGTGAGGCTGGCGGCGTCGAAGACGGTTTCGGCGCGCATCGGCACGTCCGGCTCGTCGGGGTCGAGGACGCCGGTGGCACCCTGGTCGAGGATGCCGGCGGCATCGCCGAGGGCCCACACGGTGCCCGGGTACACCTTGTCGCGGACCCCCTCGTCGAGTAGGGCTTCGATGCGGTCATGGTCGTACGTCATGGTCTCCCTCTTCACCGGGGTATCCCGTCGGTCAGCGTAGTGACGTTCGCAGAGCGGTTCGGGTAGTGACGTGTCGGGACGTCTGGCGGTCGGTTCAGGTGAGCTGTCGGCCGAGGTCGGTCAGGGATCGTGCGGTTGCCGAGAGGGGGTAGCGTGCCGCGTTGGCATAGCCCGCCTGGCGCAGGGCCGACAGCAACCCAGGGGTCTTCATCAGCCGGTCGAGATCCCGTGCGAGTGCGGCGGAGTGGGTGAAGTCGGTGGTCATACCGGAAGCGGCGAGCGCCTCGCTGAGGCCGGGGACAGGCTGGTAAAGGACGGGGAGCCCGCACGCTTGGGCTTCCAGCGCGACCAGTCCCATGGCTTCCAGGGTGGTGGACGGCATGACCAGTACGTCGTGTTCGGTGAAGGCTTTCCACAGTTGTGGGCGGCGCAGCCAGCCGAGGTAGCGGACTCGTACGCCGGCTCGTTGCAGCAGCGGGGCCAGTGCGTGGAACTGGGCTCTGGGCGCGGCGACGCTCAGCTCGACACCGGGCACCGGGGCCAGACTCTTGATCAGGGCCTCACCACCCTTTTCGACGGTCAGGCGTCCTGCGTACAGGAGCCGCAGGTGGCTGCTGGAGGTGCGTGCCGGCCGGGCGGGTGGGGCGGTGAGCAGGTGGTCGGGGATGCCCCAGGGGATGTGGGTGATCTTGCGGCGTTCGATCTGCGGGGCGAGCTTGAGGAGGCGGTCGGCCATTGCATTGGTCGGGACCACGATGGCGTCGGCGGCCCTGGCTGTTTTGCGCAGCACTTGGAGCTGGTCTCGGTGGGTCTCGGCGAAGAGCAGGTCCGTGCCGTGGACGAGGGCGATCCGAGGATGCGCGGGCAGAGCGTGGATGAGGGCAGGAGTGGCGCCGAATGCGAGGTGCTGCAAGTGGAGGACGCCGATCTGCGTGGGATCGAGTATGGCTGTGAGCGCTCTGCGCAGGGTGGCGACGTAGCGGCTGAAGGCCGTTCCTTCCAGACATTTGCCTGCTACGGGGAGCACGCTGAGTCCGGCGGGTGGCCGGGGAGCGTGACCAGGTGGTGCGAGCATGAAGGCGCGTGCCGGGATGAGGGGTTGTCGGCCGGTGTAGAGGTCGATGAAGAGCTCGACGCTGCCGCCGGGGCTTCCAACGGGGAGGTCCAGGAAGGTGGCAGCCATCGGGCCGGTGGCCGAGCGAGCGTTCACCGCGTGCCTCCGTCGATCTCCTCGTAGAGGCGCGAGACGTCGATGCCTTCCGTGGACGCGTACTTGGCGGGCTGATGCTGGTAGCTGGCCGGGGCGCCGAAGGCAGTGAGGAAGACGAGCTTGCCGAAGGTCATGCCCGGATACACGCGCACCGGTCGCGTGGCGCGGATCTCCAGCGTCCAGCGGATCGCATGGCCCTGGTGTCCGAGCGGAGCCGAGACGTGAACCCAGATGCCCAGGGACCCGGTGGTGCGGTCGCCGTTCAGTAGCTGCGCGTACGTCTCCGAACCGGTCCGCTCCAGCGTGATGCCGAGGTAGAGCAGGTCAGGGCGCAGTACGAGGCCGGTGTTGGGGATGGGCTGCTCGGTGAAGGCGGTGGGGGTCGCGGCGTCGAGGTCGCCGTCGCAGACGCGGATCGTGTCCCCGAGCCGCCAGTCGTAGGCGTTGGGGGAGAGGCGGCTGGGTTCGTACGGGTCGATGGTGATCTCGTCGGCCTGGACGGCGGCGGCGATGGCAGGGCCGGTGAGGATCACGATGCCACCGCCCGGAGTCGGGCGAGGTCTCGCCAGTAGGCGGAGGGCTGCGGTCCTGCGGCGGCCTGGTACTTGCCGCGGTAGAGGTCGATGGCGCCGGTGGAGACGAAGAACATGATCTGCCCGATCTTCATGCCCTCGTATACGCGCAGCGGTCGGATCGGGGTGAGCATGAGCGTCCACTGGCCGTGGAAGCCGATGTCGCCGATGGGGGCGGTGATCTCGACGAACAGGCCGAGGCGTCCGACGGAGGAACGACCGAACAGCAGTGGCACGAAGGTGTCGGAGCCGACCTCTTCGAGGGTGTGGCCGAGGTAGAGCTCGCCTGGCTGGAGGATGTGCCCGTCCGAGCCGATGCTGGTTGCGTTTGTGGGGTTGGGCCGGTGTGGGTCCAGGACCGTGCTCGTGTAGGTGATCAGGGTGGGGCCCAGACGCACGTTGTAGCTGTTGGGGTTGACCTGGTCGGCGGCGAACGGGGTGATGCGGAGGCGGCCGTCGTGAGCGGCAGCGGTGATCTCCGGGCCGGTGAGGATCATTCGCTGTCTCCTTCCGCGGTGTCGGGAGCGGTGAGGACGTGCTGGACGGCCTGGTCCAGGCGCAGGCCGGCCTCGTGTGTGCGTCCGCCGAGGTAGGTGTCGGCGAGGTAGTCGGTGGTCAGCACGGTGGTGATGGCGTCCGGCAGGGGATAGGGGGCCGTGACGAGCGGACCGGACTGGGCGGTCAGATCTGACAGCAGGCCACGGAGGTCGCTGCGTGCCGGCTCAGGTACGTGGGCGTGCACCAGCTGGTTGGCGAACGGCTCGATGGAGAGCAGGTCGCCCTGGGTGAGTGTGTCGCCGAGCGGGACGGCACGTAGTGCCGTCTCGTTGAGGATGACCGTGTCTGCCCCGAGTGCCGTACGCAGGCGGGCGGTGAGCTCCATGAGCAGGCTGCGCCGGTCGAGGGGCTGGTGGCGGTACGCCGGACTGATCGGACCGAGGACGGCGGCCAGCCGCTGCTTGACGTCTTCGATGTGGGAGCGCAGATCGGCAAGCTCCATGGGAACGACGCTCGGGGCCCGCCTCGGGAAGGATGTGGTGCCCACACCCCATCCCGTGCCCACGGGCGTGGCGATCGCGTAGCCGTCGGCGAGTTCCCGACCCTTGGCGACCAGGGTGCCGTCGACTCGGACCGGTCCGTACTGATCGCTGTGGCAGTGCCCGGCGAAGACCACGTCGAGGAACGGACAGGCCGCCGCGAGTTTCCGGTCCTCGTCGAAGCCGGAATGGCTGAGCAGGACCCAGCTGTCCACCTCGTGGTGGTGGGCGAGAATCACCTCGCGCAGGGACTGCAGGGGATCGGTGACGCATTGGCCGGCTCGCTGGGGAGCCGGGATCGAGTGGAAGGCTTGCCGGCCGATCACAGCGGTTACGCCGACGCGCCGTCCATCGATGTCGGCGATGTACAGGCGGCGGAACAGAGCGTCGCCGGTGTTGGCATCCACGGCATTGGCGCAGACAGTGCGCCGATGAAGGACGGGTTCGAAGTAGTGGGGCCAGCCGTGGTTGCCGGGGGCCAGCACGTCGTACAGCCTGAGTAGGATCCCCCGCTCGATCGTGCCGCGGGCGAGGCGGTAGTACCCGCTGCCTTCGAAGAAGTCGCCGCAGTCCACGATGAGGGAAGTCGGCCGCAGCGAGTGGAGGTGGGTCAGGAACGGCGCGGCGTTGTCGAAGGCGGAGTGGACGTCCGTTGTGGCAACGATCTGGCGCAGGCTGCGCCCGTCGGTGGTCATGGGGTGACCTCGCAGATGTCAGCGCCCAGGGTGTGGAGCTTGCCGGGCAGGTCGGCGTGGCCGCGGCGGAGTTGGTCGAGGCCACCAAGGGTGGTGACGCCCTGGGCGGCGAGGCCGGCGACCATGAGGGCGGATCCGGTTCGGATGTCGGTGGCCTCCACGCCCGTCCCGGTCAGCCGTTGAGGGCCGGTAAGGCGGCACTCGGTGGGGGAGATCTCCTCGATGTCCGCCCCGAGGCGGGCCAACTGCGGCAGAAGATTGCCGTGGCGACCCGGGTTGATGGCGTCGGCGAACAGGTGGGTACCGGGTAGGCCGAGGGCCAGTGCCATGAGTGGTGGTTCGAAGTCGGCGTCCAAGCCGCCCGGGCTGAGCGAGGCGGTGGCCCGTAAGGGGCGGCTGGCCAAGCGGCCGTCCTGGGCGTTCACGGTGAGAGTGTCCGACTCGCTGACGGTGGAGATGCCCAGTCGGTGCAGGGCGGCCACGAGGGGGCCCAGGTCGTCGGCTCGCGCGCCTCGGATGCGCGCGCTTCCGCCGGTGGTGGCGACTGCACAGGCGAGTGTCCCTGCCTCCACCTTGTCTCCCGGCACTACCCATGCGGCGTCGCTCGGTGCCGAGGGGGGCGGCGAGAGGGCGAGCAGGCGCTCGCTGGCCCGGGTTTCCCATCCCGCCGCCTGCAGGGCCTCCAGCACGTACAGCACTTCCGGCGAGAGATTGGGCTCGCCCAGCCGCAGAGGCCGGCCGGTGGTGACGGCTCGAAGCAGGGCGGCCACGGTCGCCCCGCGCGAGCGGAACGGCAGCACCAGGGACACGGTGCCATAGCGACGTCTGGCGGCCTCGACGCGATATCCGGAGTCATCCAAGACACTCCGGTCGCCGAATACCTCGTACACCTTGAAGTGCAGATCCATCCCGCGTGCGCCGATCCGGCAGCCTCCCGGCCACGGCAGCCGTGCCTCTCCGTGCCGGGCGAGCAGGGCCGGCACCAGGTAGTACGAGGCACGGATACGCGCGGCCTGGGGCAGGTGGGGGCGCACGGGCTGGTTTTCAGTCGGCAGAATCACCGCCGCAGTCGGCTTCCCGACCGGCTGCGCTACGTGCCAGCCCGACTCTTGGAGCAGCGCGAGCATGGTCTGCACGTCCGTGTTGGCAGGGATGTTGTTCAGACTCACCGGACAGCCGAGGGCAGCTGCGGCGGCCACCAGCGGGAGCGCCGCGTTCTTGGAGCCGTCGACAGTCACAGTGCCGGTGAGCGGTGGGCCCGGACGAACGGCGATCACCTCGGCGGCCGCGCCGGGGACGCGAGTGGTCGTCATCAGCAACTCCTCTGTGTAACAAGAGGGGACACGATCGGATGGTCCGGATTGGTGGGCAGTGCGATCTCGGCCCAGCAGCACTTCCCGACTGCCGTCGGCTCGACGCCGTATCGATCCGCGAGCGCGGCCACGAGGAACAAACCTCGGCCGCTCTCGCTACACGGATCCGGGAGACCCGGCCGGGGCAGCTCCGGGCAGTCGTCGCAGACTTCGATCCGCAGTGACTGCTCGTCGAGACGGACGGACAGGGAAACCGGGCCGGCTTCGGCATGCCGGACCGCGTTGGTGACCAACTCACTGATCACGAGCTCGGCGGTGTGCACCACCTCGTTGCCCAGCACCGTGTCCCAGCCCTCTATCGCGTCCACGGCCCGGTGCCGGGCGGCGGTGACCGCGGTCGGTGTGGCGGATACGGAGAGTGCGAACTGGTGCGCTTTCACGAGCTGCCTCCAGGGTCGGTGCGGCTGCTCCAGGCAACCGCTCCGGAGGCAAGCGGGACCATGCCGTGTGCCGGGGCCGCATCACTTATGCAGGAGCTGCATCGCGGCCAATCGATGCTCGGTTACGCTCGGTTGAGCAGGCAGGATCGGCGACGGCAGAAGGGGCCGTGGCGCAGATGGCCGACGCACAGAGTGAAGCTGGACGGATCGGCGAAGTCATCCGTCAGGCACGCGTATTACAGCGGCGCTCGCAGAAGGACGTTGCCACCGCACTGGGCTACCACCAGTCGAAGGTGAGCCGCCTGGAGAACGGCAGGGGCACGGAGGACGTGCGCGTGCTGCGCGAGATCGCGAAGGTACTGGACATCCCACCGCAACGCCTCGGCCTCGCCGCTGCCCCCGACGCCAGCCCCAGCGATCCCGGAACCGAGGACATGCACCGCCGTACCTTCCTTGCCGCGAGCGTCGCCGCGCTCGCGGCAACGCCGACCATGGCGCACCACGACCTGATCCAGGTCCTGCTGCCGGGACCGAGCCCCGCCGCCACCGGTGACTCCTCCGGTATCGACGAGCTGCGGGAGCGAGCGCGGACCGTGCGCCGGCTGTTCTGCACGTGCGACTACGCGAAACTGGAGCAGGTCCTGCCGGGCCTGATCGCCGACCTGCGCCAGGTCGCCGGCGGCTCCTCCGGTTCGGCGGAGGCGTCCGGGTTGCTCGCGACCACCTACCAGACGGCG
Source organism: Streptomyces sp. JHA26 (assembly GCF_002005565.1). Lineage (GTDB taxonomy): Bacteria > Actinomycetota > Actinomycetes > Streptomycetales > Streptomycetaceae > Streptomyces. Next base: position 31,488 of record NZ_BDJC01000024.1, read on the forward strand.
GTGAGCCTGTTGCTGAAGCGAGCCGACCAGGGCAACGCCTGGCTCGCGGCCGGCCGGGCCATGGCCGAGGCGGAAAGGTCCGGGGACCCTGTCGTCCTCGCCGCCAGCGTCCGCGTTCACGCTCACGTGCTCGTACGGGATAAGCACACAGCCCAAGCCGTGAACATGGTGCGCCACACCGTCGACCAGCTCAGCGGCTCCTACGACCAACGCTCGCCCCGATATCTGGCAGCGGTCGGCCTGCTGCTGCTCCGCGGAGCAACCGCCGCCAGCAGAAACGGCGACCGCGAAACCACCCACGACTTCCTCACCGAGGCCAAAGAGGTGGCCCGCTACGTCGCATTCGACAGGCCGGACGCCTGGGCGAACTTCAGCCCAACCAACGTAGCCCTGCACGAGATCAGCGCGGCTGTCTCATTCGGCGACGCCGGAATCGCCCTCCAAACCGCTCGCCCCCTCATGCGGCGGCACATCCCCGTCCCCGAGCGACGGGCCGCGCTCTGGGTGGAGGCCGCCCGCGCCTACAGTCAGCAGGGCAGACTCGCCGACGGTTACCAGGCCCTGCGCATCGCCGAGAGCTGCGCGGCACAGGACGTCCGACGCCCGGCCGTACGCGAACTGGTCGCCGACATGGCAGCCCGTGACCGTCGCCGGGCGCTGCCCGAGCTCCACCACTTCAGCCGCCAACTGGGAGTGCCCGCGTGAGTGACCAGCATGACAAGCCGTTCCTCCAGATCGTGGTCTGCGCGGCCGGGGTCGCCGCCGACGTCGGCCGGCTGATCACGGCAGCACAGGAACGGCACTGGGACGTCGGCGTCGTAGCCACCCCGCAAGGAGTCGGCTTCCTTGATGCCGAGGCGGTCGAGGCCCGGACCGGCCGCCCCATCCGCTCGGCCTGGCGGTCACCGGGAGAGCCGCGTCCGAGCCGGCCTGCGGATGCGATCGCGGTCGCCCCGGCCACCTTCAACACGGTCAACAAGTGGGCCGCCGGGATCTCGGACAATCTCGCGCTGGGCATCCTGTGCGAGGCGCCTGCCATGGGTGTACCGGTCGCCGTGCTGCCGTACCTGAACTCCGCCCAGGCCGCCCACCCTGCATACCGACGGAGTCTGGACCTGCTGCGCGAGATGGGCGTCTTGGTCGGCTCCTACGAGCCTCACCGGCCGAAGGCGGGCGGCGGGGCCGACCGCTACCGCTGGGAGGAAGTGCTGGAGCTGCTTGCCCCGAGGCTGTCCGCGCGGTCGTGATCAGCGCCGATGCGCTCGCGGCTGCGGGAGCGAGACGGTGGTTGCCCCGTGGGCCGGAGTGCTGGGTGTCCCATCGGGCCGTGCTGCGCTGTGGGCCTGTGCTGCACGGGCGCGTGCGTTGGGCGTCGGTCGTGCGCTGACGCGTTGAATACGCCACGCCAGGGTCCGTGCGGGGGAGCGGGCGTCATCCAGGGCACGTTGGTCGGCGGCCTGCCTGAGAAGTCGTTCCGGGTCGTGCCCGAGTGCTTCCGCTTCGGCGAGTGCGGCAGTGAGGGCAGCGATCGCGGGATCTGCGAGGACCTGCTCCGAGTGCGCGGGTACGGCCCGACGGATGTGGTGGACATGCCGGTCCACCGTTGGTTGCGGCGGTCGGTGCCGGACGAGGGCGGTCAGGGGTGCTGCTGCCTGGTCGTATGCGGCTTGGAGGTGGAGCAGAGTCTGCTGGGCGGCGGTGACCTGCTGGTCGTGGTGGCGGAGCGGGTGGCCGCGATGGTGACGAGGATCGCGGCATCGAGGAACATCGCCAGAGCCGTACCGTCCCCCGGTGCGGGCTCGCGGAGCATCGCCCGTATGGCGCTTCGCAGGGCGCGGGCGTGGTGGTGTTCGGCCTGAATACGGGAGCGCGTGGCGCGCTCGAAGGCGGAAGCGGCTTCGCGGAGCTGGGCGCGGATGGGTGCGGGGGCGAGAAGGGGCGGGTGCATCAGCCCCTCGGCTGCACCAATGTGCCCTCGATGTGCCCTGGCCGCCTGAGGACCCCTCTCCGGCACGGAAAAGGGCGGGGCCCGAAGACCCCGCCCGACTCCTACGAAACCCCAGCTCAGGGCCACACCAGGCAGTAAGCCTGATGCCCAGCCTCATGCAGCCGGTGGCTGAAGTCCTGCCACTCGTGCAGCAGCTGGTACACGTCGAACGCGTCCCGCGGGCCGCCCCGGTCCGGGACCGTCGACCAGATGAAGGCCGCCGCGCCGACCGCCTCCTCGCCGACGCCGCGCAGGGGGTCGACGACGGTCATCGGGAGTTTCACGACCGCGTAGTCGGGGTGCAGGACGACCAGTTCCAGCGGGGGCACCTTGTGCAGGGGCACGCCCTCGATGCCGGTGAGGACCATGGCCGCCATGGTCTCCGGCTTGATCTTGGTGAACATGCCGTTCATCCCGAGCTCGTCGCCGCCCAGCTCCTCGGGGCGCATCGAGATCGGGACGCGGGCCGCGGTCGCGCCGTCGGGCGCGCCGAAGTACTTGTACGTCACCCCCACCCGACCACCATTCCCGCTCCCCGTCCCCAGCCGGCCGGCCCGCGCGTCGAGCCGGTCGGGCTCTCCCGGGGGTCCGTGCGCCTGGCGTGCTTCGGTCGAATCCGCCGCCTCGCGCCGGTGCCTTCCCCGCCGGGCACGTCGAGGACCCAGGTCGTCGGTCCCCTCGCCCAGTCCGCCACCGCGATGCATATCTCCACCCGACTGCTTTTCTAGGACGCGTGACCCCCGCCGCGCAACCCGATCATCGTGTCAGTGACCTCCCCCACGGCCGCCCGCCGAAACGTGCGGCGGACATATGGCCGTCGTACGGCCGTCACGTGCCCGCGGAAGCCGGCGGCCCCTGTCCGCGCCGCCCGCGTGAGCTGCGTGGACGGGTTCCAGTCTGGCAGACGACACGGCGTTCGGGCGGGTTGTCTACCCTGAATGAGGTCACTCTGGGCAACCGGTGTCCGAGAAGTCGGAGAAGGTCGAGAAGGTCGGAGAAGTCGCAGGTCATGAGCGAACTGGCATATCCATACGAAGCACCGGCCTCGCAGGCTCTGTTCGACCGTGCGGCGGCCGTCACCCCGGGTGGTGTGAACTCCCCGGTGCGGGCGTTCCGCGCCGTCGGCGGCACGCCCCGGTTCATGGTGTCCGGCACCGGGCCGTACCTGACGGACGCGGACGGGCGGGAGTACGTCGACCTCGTCTGCTCCTGGGGTCCGATGATCCTCGGGCACGCGCACCCCGAGGTGATCGCCGCCGTGCAGGAGGCGGTCGCGCGCGGGACGTCGTTCGGCACGCCCGCCGAGGGCGAGGTCGCCCTCGCGGAGGCGATGGTCGAGCGGGTCGCGCCGCTGGAGCAGGTGCGGCTGGTGTCCAGCGGGACCGAGGCGACCATGTCGGCCATCCGGCTCGCCCGCGGGTTCACGCGGCGCACCAAGGTGATCAAGTTCGCCGGGTGCTACCACGGCCACGTCGACTCCCTCCTCGCCGCCGCCGGTTCCGGCGTCGCCACCTTCGCGCTGCCCGACACCCCCGGCGTCACCGGCGCCCAGGCGAGCGACACGATCGTGCTGCCGTACAACGACCTCGAGGCCGTGCACGCCGCCTTCGCCGCCCACCCCGGTGAGATCGCCTGCGTGATCACCGAGGCGTCGCCCGGCAACATGGGCGTCGTGCCGCCGCTGCCCGGCTTCAACCAGGGACTCAAGGACGCCTGCGCCGCGAACGGCGCGCTGTTCGTCTCCGACGAGGTGATGACCGGCTTCCGCACCAGCAGGGCCGGCTGGTACGGCGTCGAGGGCGTCGTCCCCGACCTGATGACCTTCGGCAAGGTCATGGGCGGTGGGTTCCCCGCCGCCGCGTTCGGCGGGCGCGCGGACGTCATGGCGCACCTCGCCCCGGCCGGCCCCGTCTACCAGGCCGGCACCCTGTCCGGGAACCCGGTCGCCACCGCCGCCGGTCTCGCCCAGCTGCGCCTCCTCGACGACGCGGCGTACACCAAGGTCGACGCGGTCTCGGAGCAGATCCAGGGCCTGGTCACCGAGGCGCTGACCAAGGAGGGCGTCGCGCACACGCTGCAGAACGCCTCCAACATGTTCTCCGTCTTCTTCACCGACCGGCCGGTCAGGAACTACGAGGACGCCAAGGCGCAGGAGTCCTTCCGCTTCACCGCCTTCTTCCACTCGATGCTCGCGAACGGCGTCTACCTGCCGCCGTCCTCCTTCGAGTCCTGGTTCGTGTCCACCGCCCACGACGAGCGGGCCGTCCAGCGCATCGCCGACGCCCTTCCGGCGGCGGCCCGCGCGGCTGCGGAGGCGACCGCGTGAGCGCCGGGGACGAGAAGGACGACCTGACCGTCGTCCACGTGATGCGGCACGGCGAGGTCGAGAACCCGACCGGCGTGCTCTACGGCCGGCTGCCCGGCTACCACCTCTCCGACCTGGGCCGGCGCATGGCCGACCGGGTCGCCGAGCACCTCGCCCCGCGCGACGTGACGTACGTCGTGGCCTCCCCGCTGGAGCGGGCGCAGGAGACGGCGACGCCGATCGCCAAGGCGCACGGGGTGGACCTGGACACCGACGAGCGGCTCATCGAGGCCGACAACGTCTTCCAGGGCAAGACCTTCGGCATCGGCGACGGCGCGCTGCGCCGCCCCGCCAACTGGAAGCACGTCGTCAACCCGTTCAAGCCGTCCTGGGGCGAGCCGTACGTCGACCAGGTGGTGCGGATGATGGGCGCGCTGAACGCCGCCAAGGACAAGGCGCGCGGGCACGAGGCCGTCGTCGTCAGCCACCAGCTGCCGATCTGGATCCTGCGCTCGTACGTCGAGCGGCGGCGGCTGTGGCACGATCCGCGCAAGCGGCAGTGCACGCTGGCCTCCCTGACGACGTTCACGTTCCGGGGCGACCGGATCGTGTCCGTCGGCTACACGGAGCCCGCCCGCGACCTCGTCCCGGCGCACCTCCTCGCGGGGGCCAAGCCGGTGAAGGGGCAGGGCAAGGCCTTCGGGGCCTGAGACCCGAAGGTCGCGCGATCCGACGGCCGCGCGATCCGACGGCCGCGCGACCCGCCGCTCGCGAACCTCGTTACGGAATCCGCACAAATATCCGGAACCCGCCCGTTCGTCACGTCCTCTCACCCAGTGACCACCAGAGGACGTGACGAACGAGGTTGCGATGCGCACTTCCACCCGCACTCTCACCCGCAGGGGGATGCTCGGACTCGGCGCGGGTGCCGCGGCCGCCGTCGGTCTCGCGGGCTGCGGCTCCCACCCGTCGGCGGACGGCTCGCACCAGGCCGGCGGCCCCGCCGAGCGGCCCTCGCCGTCCGGCAGCACGGCACCGCCCGCCCGCCCCATCGGCGACGGCTCCACGTCGTACACCGGCAGGCAGCCGCACCAGCCGGACGCACCCGTGCCGCTGGAGCCCGGCCAGACGCCGCCGCAGTTCGTCGTCTTCTCCTGGGACGGCGCGGGAGAGGTCGGCAACGGGCTCTTCCCGCGCTTCCTCGACCTCGCCCGGGAGCACGGCGCGCACATGACCTTCTTCCTCTCGGGGCTGTACCTGCTGCCCGAGTCGAAGAAGCGCCTCTACGACCCGCCGAACAACCCGCGCGGCGCCTCGGACATCGGCTACCTCACCGACGCCCACATCAAGGAGACGCTGAAGAACGTCCGCCGGGCCTGGCTGGACGGCCACGAGATCGGCACCCACTTCAACGGCCACTTCTGCGGCGGCAGCGGCACGGTCGGCAACTGGACCCCGGTGCAGTGGCGCAGCGAGATCGAGCAGGCGAAGTCCTTCGTGAAGGAGTGGCGGACCAACACCGGCTGGACCGACCTGCCGTCGCTGCCCTTCGACTACGACAAGGAACTCGTCGGCGGCCGCACGCCCTGTCTGCTCGGCCAGGACAACCTGCTGCCCACCGCCCGCGAGCTCGGCTGGCGCTACGACGCCTCCTCGCCCGGCGGCCGGCAGGTGTGGCCGGCGAAGAAGGACGGGATCTGGGACCTGCCGCTGCAGCAGATACCGTTCCCCGGCCACTCCTTCGAGGTCCTGTCGATGGACTACAACATCCTCGCCAACCAGTCGGTCAACTCGACCAAGGCCCCCGCCCACAACTACCCGGGCTGGCGCGACCAGGCCACCCGGTCGTACATATCCGGCTTCACGCGGGCGTACGAGTCGAATCGGGCACCCTTCTTCGTCGGCAACCACTTCGAGGAGTGGAACGGCGGCATCTACATGGACGCCGTCGAGAACGCCCTGAAGCACATCGCGCGGGAGAAGGAGAAGGGCGGGGACATACGGCTCGTCTCCTTCCGCCAGTTCACCGACTGGCTGGACGTGCAGAAGCCCGAGGTGCTCGCCAGGCTCCGCACCGTCGAGGTGGGGCAGCGGCCCGCCGGCGGCTGGAACACCTTCCTCAAGGACACCTCCGCCACCGGCTCGACACCCACCGGGAATGCCGCCTGAAATGCGGGTTTCCGCCCGTGAGGGGGGTGCGCAAGATCCCCGGAACGGACATGCGAAACTTTTCACATGAGTGCCGCCAGCCGCGCCCCCCTGCGCTCGAACCGCACCGCCGCCCGTGTCCGCCGTCGTGCCGCCCTGACCACCGGTGCGGCCGTGGCCGCGCTGCTCGTGTCCGCGTGCAGCTCGGGAGGGACCTCCGGCGGTGGCGGCCAGACCGGCTTCATCACCGGCTCGGACGGCATCTCCACCGCCGAGAAGGGGGAGCGGGCGGACGCCCCCGAGCTGTCCGGCAAGACCGTCGACGGCGGACAGGTCGACGTCGCCGACTACAAGGGCAAGATCGTCGTCGTCAACGTGTGGGGCTCCTGGTGCGGGCCCTGCCGTGCCGAGGCGAAGAACCTGGAGACGGTCTACCGGGACGTCAAGGACCAGGGCGTCCAGTTCGTCGGCATCAACACCCGTGACCCGTCCGTCGGCCCGGCCCGCGCCTTCGAGAAGGACTACGGGATCACGTACCCGAGCCTGTACGACCCCACCGGCAAGATGATGCTCCGGTTCGAGAAGGGCACGCTCAACCCGCAGGCCATCCCGTCCACGCTGGTCATCGACCGGGACGGGAAGGTCGCCGCGCGCACCCTCCAGGGGCTCAGCGAGGAGAAGCTGCGCAAGATGCTCGCGCCGTTCCTCGCGGAGAAGCCGGAGAAGTGACGTGACCGTGATGTCCACGCTCGCTGCGGACGGCTACAACGGCACTGTGCTCAACGGCGCCCTGCTGGTCGCCCTCCCCGTCGCCCTCCTCGGCGGCCTCGTCTCGTTCTTCTCGCCCTGCGTCCTGCCGCTCGTCCCCGGCTACCTCTCCTACGTGACCGGGGTCACCGGCACCGACCTCGCCGAGGCCCGGCGCGGCCGGATGGTCGCCGGCGCCTCCCTCTTCGTCCTCGGCTTCACCGCCGTGTTCGTCTCCGGCGGCGCGCTGTTCGGCTACTTCGGTGAGACGCTCCAGGCCAACCGGGGCGTCCTGACCAAGGTGCTGGGCGTCTTCATGGTGCTCATGGGCGTCTTCTTCATGGGCCTGATGCCCTGGCTCACCCAGCGCGAGTTCCGCTTCCACCGCAAGCCCGTGAGCGGACTGGTGGGCGCGCCCGTGCTCGGCGCCCTGTTCGGCATCGGCTGGACGCCCTGCATCGGCCCGACGCTCTCCTCGGTGCTGGTGCTCTCCTCCCAGCAGGGCACCGCCGGTCGCGGCGCCGTGCTGACCGTGGCCTACTGCCTCGGCCTCGGCGTGCCGTTCGTCCTGGCCGCGGTCGCCTTCCGCAAGGCGCTCGGCGCCTTCGGCTGGGTCAAACGCCACTACGTATGGGTGATGCGCGTCGGCGGCGTCATGATGATCGCGACCGGTCTGCTGCTGCTGACCGGCGCGTGGGACAGCATGGTGCAGGACATGCAGACCTGGTCCACCGGCTTCAACGTGGGAATCTGAATCGATGAGCAGCACTTCGAAAACGGTGCCGGGGACCACCCCGGGGGCCGGCGACGACCAGGACCTCGGCGCCGCCGGCTCCCAGCTCTCCACCGCCCCCCAGGAGGAGGCACCGAACCTCCCCGCCCTCGGCGTCGTCGGCTGGGTCCGCTGGTTCTGGCGGCAGCTCACCTCGATGCGGGTGGCGCTGCTGCTGCTCCTGCTGCTGTCGCTGGGCGCGATCCCCGGGTCGCTGATCCCGCAGGAGGGCGTCGACGCCACGAAGGCCGACGACTTCCGCGCGAGGCACGACCTCCTGGCGCCGGTCTACGACAAGCTCGGCCTCTTCCACGTGTACAGCTCGGTGTGGTTCTCCGCGATCTACATCCTGCTGTTCGTCTCCCTCATCGGCTGCATCGTCCCGCGCACCTGGCAGTTCGTCGGCCAGCTGCGCGGCCGCCCGCCGGGCGCCCCCCGGCGCCTGACCCGGCTGCCCGCCCACACCACCTGGCGCACCGGGGCCGAGCCCGAGCAGGTCCGCGAGGCCGCGCTGGCACTGCTGCGGAAGCGCCGCTTCCGCGCCCACGTCGTCGGTGACGCCGTCGCCGGCGAGAAGGGCTACCTGCGCGAGGTCGGCAACCTCGCCTTCCACATCGCGCTGATCGTGATGCTGATCGCCTTCGCCTGGGGCCAGCTGTTCAAGTACGAGGGCAACAAGCTGATCCTGGAGGGCGACGGCTTCTCCAACACCCTCACGCAGTACGACGACTTCAAGTCCGGCAACCTGTTCGACCCGGACCGCGACCTGGACCCCTTCAGCTTCACCCTGAAGGACTTCCACGGCACCTACGAGGCGACCGGCCCCAACCGCGGCACCCCGCGCCTCTACGAGGCCAGGATCACCTACAGCGAGGGTGCCTACGGCAAGGACAGGCCGACCACCATCAAGGTCAACGAGCCGCTGGAGATCGACGGCTCGAAGGTCTACCTCACCGCCCACGGCTACGCGCCCGTCCTCACCGTCAAGGACGCCAAGGGCAACGTCGTCATGGACCACGAGGCGACGGCACTGCTGCCGCTGGACTCCAACGTCACCTCCTCCGGCGCCGTCATGGTCCGGGACGGCTACCGCAACGCCGAGGGCGTCAAGGAGCAGCTCGGCTTCAACGCGTTCTTCCTGCCGACGTACGGCGGCAAGGGGAGCACGATGCTCTCGGCCTTCCCGGCCCTGCTCAACCCGATGCTCGCGCTCTCCGCCTACCACGGCGACCTCGGTGTCGACGCGGGCTTCCCGAAGAGCATCTACCAGCTCGACAAGACCAAGCTGAAGGAGTTCAAGGACTCCGACGGCGAGCTGTTCAAGAAGCAGCTCAAGGTCGGCGACACCATGACCCTGCCGAACGGCGCCGGCACGGTGACCTTCGACGGCGTCCGGGAATGGGCCAACTTCCAGGTCACCCGGCAGCCCGCCAGCGGCTGGGCGCTCGCCGGTGCCGTCGTCGCCATCCTCGGCCTCGCCGGCTCCCTGTTCATCCAGCGCCGCCGCGTGTGGGTGCGGGCCGTCAGGGGCGCCGACGGCGTCACGGTCGTCGAGATGGCCGGCCTCGGCCGCAGCGAGTCCGCGAAGGTGCCCGAGGAGCTCGGCGACCTGGCCGGGATCCTGTACGAACAGGCGCCCGGCGTCCCCGACGCCGACGCCGATCCCGAAACCCCCGATCCCCGAGTCGTACCTGCCGAAGGGGCTGAGAAGTGACTCTCGCCGCCGCAACAGAGGCCGCAACGGAGTTGGCCACCGCCACCAACGAGCACCTCGCGAACCTCAGCAACACGCTGATCTACTCCGCGATGGCCGTCTACACGCTGGCCTTCTTCGCCCACATCGCCGAGTGGATCTTCGGCAGCCGCAGCAAGGTCGGCCGCACCGCCGCCGCGCTCACCGCCACGGCCGAGGCGAAGAGCGCACCGGCCGTCACGGTGAAGAAGAACGGCGGCACCGCCGTACTGGAGCGGCCGAAGGTGGTCGTGCGGGCCGCCTCCGGCTCCCGCGACGTGCCCGACGGGCCGGGCGCCCACGGCGGCACCGAGAAGGGCGACCTCTACGGACGGATCGCCATCTCGCTCACCGTGCTCGCCTTCGCCATCGAGGCCGGTGGCGTGCTCACGCGCGCCCTGTCGGTGAAGCGGGCGCCGTGGGGCAACATGTACGAGTTCAACATCACGTTCACGACGGTCGCCGTCGGCGTGTACCTCGTCCTGCTCGCGCTGAAGAAGAACATCCGCTGGCTCGGCCTGCCCCTGGCCACCACGGTCCTGCTCGACCTCGGCCTGGCCGTCACCGTCCTGTACACGGCGAGCGACCAGCTGGTCCCGGCGCTGCACTCGTACTGGCTGTACATCCACGTCTCCACGGCGATCTTCTGCGGCGCGGTCTTCTACGTCGGCGCGGTCTCCACGATCCTGTACCTGTTCAAGGACTCGTTCGAGAACAAGCTCGCCACCGGCGGCACCCCCGGCCGCTTCGCCAACTCGGTCCTGGACCGGCTGCCCGCCGCCGCGTCCCTCGACAAGTTCGCGTACCGCGTCAACGCCGCCGTCTTCCCGCTGTGGACGTTCACGATCATCGCGGGCGCCATCTGGGCGGGCGACGCCTGGGGCCGCTACTGGGGCTGGGACCCCAAGGAGACCTGGTCCTTCATCACCTGGGTCGCCTACGCCTGCTACCTGCACGCCCGCGCGACCGCCGGCTGGAAGGGCCGCAAGGCCGCCTACCTGGCCCTGGCCGCGTTCGCCTGCTGGCTGTTCAACTACTACGGCGTGAACATCTTCGTCTCCGGCAAGCACTCGTACGCCGACGTCGGCCTGGGCGCACTGCAGTCCGTGGGCTTCTGACCCGGAGCACCGCGAGCATCACGAGGCCGGTTTCCGTGACCCGGGTCACGGAAACCGGCCTTCGCGCTACGACGGTGACGGTCCCGTGCTGGTCGTCGGGCGCGCCGCCTGGGCCGCGTTCATCGGAGCCGGGGTCTTCGAGCCCCCCGTCCGTCACGTGTGAGGCGCCGCCTCCGCGCTCACCGACCGCCAGATCCGTTCCGGCAGGACGCGCGCGGCCTCGTCGAGGTCGACGTCGCCGAGGGTCAGCCAGCGGCGGGAGACGCCGATGACGGGGCCGAGGACGAGGGACTCGAGCAGCGGCGGGGAGAGCGGCGCGACCTCCCCCTTGTCCACGTACCGCTGGAGCCAGCCGGTCAGGGGCGTCAGCCTGGCCTCCTGGGCGTCACGGAGCTGCCTGGCCTGTTCCATGCCGAGGTGGTCGGCGCGGGACGAGTGCAGGAGCCGGCCCGCCTCCGGGTGCTCCCGGACGAAGGACAGATAGGCGCGCACCAGCGCGCGGACGCCGGTCCGTGCGGTGCGTGAGCGCTCCAGCGCCGCGAGCATCTCGCCCAGCAGCCGCTCGAGCCACCGCATCAGCAGCGCGTCGACGAGGCCGTCGATGCTCCCGAAGTGGTGGTAGAGGCTGCCCAGGCTCACGCCGCTGGCCTTGGTCACCGCGTTGACGGTCAGGCCCTGTTCGCCCTCCTCGCCGTACAGGCGCAGGGCGGTGTCCAGGAGCAGTTCGACAGTGGCCTCACCGCGTTGTTGCTTGGGGCTCATGGGGCGACCGTTCTCTGCTGGGACCGTGGGGACCAGGGTAAAGCAACGTTCCGCCCGGTACCCCGTCCGTGGAATTCTAGAGCAGATTTCTAGAAAAAGGCTCCGGTGCGGCGGAGGCGCGAGCACACTGTGCGCATGTCTGGATCAGGATCAGGGATCCCCACCGTTCTCAGGCCGCGCCGCACCGCCCGGGCGAGGGGCGCGGCGGCGGCCGCCGTGGTCGCGCTGCTGGCGCTGTCGGCCGTCGGATGCGGGGGCGGCGACACGTCGTCCACGGGTTCGTCGTCCTACGAGACCGCCACGGAGGATGCGTACACCGACGACTCGTACGGCGACGACACCTACGGCGACGACACCTACGACGACGAAACCTACGACGACTCGTACACCGAGGACCCGGCCGACGAAGAACCGGTCGACGAAGACCCGGCCGATGAGGACCCGTTCACCGAGGACGACCCCTACGCGTCCGAGAGCGAGGCCCCCGACCCGTTCGAGTCGGGCACCTGTCTCAACGGGACGCTGCCGGACTCCACGACCGCGCAGGAGGTCGACGACGTCGAAGAGGTCGACTGCTCGGCGTCGGACGCCCACTACCGGGTGATCCAGACCTTCCCCATGACGTCCGACATGAGTGCGTGCGACGACAACCCCCGCACCGAGTACGCGTTCTCCTACCGCTACACCCTCAACGGAGCGGCCATCAGCGAGTACGTGTACTGCCTGGTCGGGCTCGGCTCGTACGCGCGGAGTTAGAAGCGGGTTTCTAGAAGTAACTTTCAATCCGGGGCGGGGTGGTGACAGACTGTCCGTCTGGCCGGACTCGTGTCCGTCCGTACGGCCCGGGGGGAACGTACGGGCCTCGGGTCCGGCCGGTCCGGCGTTGCGCGGGGAGGACGCGCCGCCGGACGGTTCAGTCGCCCCGCGGGTCGTCGTCCCGGTCGGGGTTCTTGTCCCGGTCGGAGTCCTCGTCCCGGTCGCGGTCCCTGCCCCTGTCCCCGCCCCTGTCCCGCTCCTCGCCGAGGGACTTGAGGAAGTCGGGGTTGTCGTCCGGTGCCACCCACTGACCCCGGCCCCCGCCCTGCCAGGGCCCCGCGCCGGCGGGGTGCCGCTTCTTGCCCGCGATGAGCCAGGAGATCGATCCGACCAGCGGGAACAGCAGCACGAGGATGGCCCACAGCGGCTTGGGCATGTGGCGGATGTCCTCGTCCTTCGTGCTGATGCAGTCGATGAACGCGTAGACGCTCAGCGCCAGTGGCACGAGGAACATCAGCACCCGGAGCATGGGCCTCTCCAGCTCAAGCGGTGGGCGGGGACGCGTCACCGCCCCCAGGTACAGGGCCAGCCTAGCCGCTCGGGGATACTGGACCGCATGGCTTACGACGATCTTCGCTCCCTGCTCAGGGCGCTGGAGCGCGAGGGCGACCTCAAGCGCATCAAGGCCGAGGTGGACCCGTACCTGGAGGTCGGGGAGATCGTCGACCGGGTGAACAAGGCCGGCGGCCCCGCCCTGCTCTTCGAGAACGTGAAGGGCTCCGCCATGCCCCTCGCGATGAACGTCTTCGGCACCGACCGGCGCCTGCTCAAGGCCCTCGGCCTGAAGGCGTACAGCGACATCTCCGACAAGATCGGCGGGCTGCTGAAGCCGGAGCTGCCGCAGGGCTTCGTCGGGATGCGCGAGGCGTTCGGCAAGCTCGGTGCGATGGCGCACGTGCCGCCGAAGAAGGTGAAGTCCGACAGCGCGCCCGTGCAGGAGGTCGTCCTGCACGGCGACGACGTGGACCTGGAGCGGCTGCCCGCCCTGTTCACGTGGCCCGACGACGGCGGCTCCTTCTTCAACCTGGGGCTCACCCACACCAAGGACCCGGAGACGGGCGTCCGCAACCTGGGCCTGTACCGGCTCCAGCGCCACGACAAGCGCACCATCGGCATGCACTGGCAGATCCACAAGGACAGCCGCAACCACTACCAGGTGGCGGCCCGGCGCGGCGAGCGCCTGCCCGTCGCCATCGCCTTCGGCTGCCCGCCCGCCGTGACCTACGCCTCCACCGCTCCCCTCCCCGGCGACATCGACGAGTACCTCTTCGCCGGCTTCGTGCAGGGCAAGCGGATCGAGATGGTCGACTGCAAGACCGTGCCGCTCCAGGTCCCGGCCAACGCCGAGGTCGTGCTGGAGGGCTGGCTGGAGCCCGGCGAGATGCTGCCCGAGGGCCCCTTCGGCGACCACACCGGCTTCTACACGCCCCAGGAGCCCTTCCCGGCCCTGACGATCGACTGCGTGACGATGCGGAAGCGCCCGCTGCTCCAGTCGATCGTCGTCGGCCGGCCGCCGACGGAGGACGGGCCGCTGGGGCGGGCGACGGAGCGCTTCTTCCTCCCGCTCCTCAAGATCATCGTCCCGGACATCGTGGACTACCACCTCCCGGAGGCGGGCGGCTTCCACAACTGTGCGATCGTGTCGATCGACAAGAAGTACCCCAAACACGCCCAGAAGGTGATGCACGCCATCTGGGGCGCCCACATGATGTCCCTGACCAAGCTGATCGTGGTCGTCGACGCCGACTGCGACGTCCACGACCTGCACGAGGTCGCCTGGCGCGCGCTCGGCAACACCGACTACGCCCGCGACCTCACCGTCGTCGAGGGCCCGGTCGACCACCTCGACCACGCCTCCTACCAGCAGTTCTGGGGCGGCAAGGCGGGCATCGACGCGACGAAGAAGCTCCCCGAGGAGGGGTACACGCGGGACGGGGGCTGGCCGGACATGGTGCTGTCCGACCCGGAGACATCCGAACGGGTGACGCGACGCTGGAAGGAATACGGCCTGTGACAGTCGAGGTCATGAGGGAGCGCGGCACCGCACCGGCGGGGCCTGTCCGCCGGTGCGGAGGCGGTCCGGTCGAGCGCCGTGGGACGGGGCACGGACTGTGAGCGCCTCCGCCGCCGCGATGCCGCAGCCGGGCCGCACCAGGGCGTTCCTGCGCCTGGTGATGATCGAGCACTCGGTCTTCGCGCTGCCCTTCGCCTACATCGCCTCCCTCACCGCGATGTACGAGTGGGACGAGAACATCCACTGGGGCCGGCTGCTCCTGGTCACCGTCGCCATGGTCGGCCTGCGCACCTTCGCGATGGCCGTCAACCGGATCATCGACCGCGAGATCGACGCCCGCAACCCGCGCACCGCCCACCGCGAGCTGGTCACCGGCGCGATGTCGGTCAGGCACGCCTGGACCGGCGCGCTGATCGCCCTGGTCGTCTTCCTGGGCGCGGCGGCCCTGCTCAACCCCCTCTGCCTGGCCCTCGCCCCGGTGGCCGTCGTGCCGATGGTGGTCTACCCGTACGGCAAGCGGTTCACCAACTTCCCGCAGGCCATCCTCGGCCTCGCGCAGGCCATGGGGCCCATCGGCGGTTGGCTCGCGATCACGGGCGAGTGGTCCTGGGAGGCGGTGATCCTCGGTCTCGCGGTCGGCATCTGGATCGGCGGCTTCGACCTGATCTACGCCTGCCAGGACGTCGAGACCGACCGGCAGGTCGGCGTGAAGTCCGTCCCGGCCCGCTTCGGCATCCCCGCCGCCATCTGGGGAGCCCGCGCCTGCCACACGGTCACCACCGCCCTGCTCGTCTGGTACGCCCTCGCCACCGGCGCCGGCGCGTTCTTCTGGCTCGGCCTGGTCATCGTCGCGGGCGCCTTCCTCTACGAGCACACCATCGTCCGCCCCACCGACCTGACCCGCCTCAACAGGGCGTTCTTCAGCGTCAACGGCTTCATCGGTATCAGCCTCTTCGTGTGCGCGCTGATCGATCTACTGGTGCGCGGGCTCACGGTGTAGCCCCTTCAGGTGACGTCGGCGGAGCCGCCGTGTCCACCCGCTCGAGAACTCGTCCGTTGAACGGGCCTTGATCGGGTTCTGCTCCCCGCACCAGCGGGGATGGCCCGAGCGCTACGCCCATGAACCGGTTGACGGTCAAGGTGCTCCCCGCACCTGCGGGGATCGCTGTCCGGCCGCCCGACACGCACGGAGGGCGGCCGGATAGGCTCAAGATGTGAACCCAGGAAAATCGCAGCGCGTGCCTTGGATCGTGGGGGTGTCCGGGGCCTCCGGCACCCCGTACGCCGCCGCCGTGCTGCGGGCGCTGCTCGCGGCCGGCGAGAACGTCGACCTGGTGGTCAGCCGGGCCTCGCGGCTCACCCTGCTCGACGAGACCGGCATCTCCTTCCGCGACGCCCACTGGCAGCAGGACCTGCGCGAGTGGCTGGCCCGCGGAGCCGACGGCAAGCCGGGCACCTTCGACGTCGGCCTCGACGGCGACCGGGTACGGCACTGGAGCGCGGGCGACCTCGCGGCCGGGCCGTCCTCGGGGTCGTACCCCGCCAAGGGCATGCTGATCGTCCCCGCCTCCACGGCCTGCGTGGCCGGGGTCGCGCTGGGGCTGTCGAAGGACCTGTTGCAGCGGGCGGCGAGCGTGACCCTGAAGGAGGGGCGCACACTGGTCGTGGCCGTGCGGGAGACCCCGTTGGACGGCCGGACGCTGCGGCACCTGGTGGCCCTGGACGACGCGGGCGCGAGCGTGGTGCCCGCCTCCCCGGCCTTCTACGCGGGGGCGACGCACATCCAGGACCTGGTGGACTTCGTCGCCGGACGCGTCCTGGACGCGGCGGGCGTCGAGCACGGCCTGTACCGCCGCTGGCGCGGCGAGCTCGGCGGAGGGTCGCGCACCACCGGCTGAGCACGAAAGCACACCCCACGAGAACACCCCCACGGCAACACCCCACGAGCACCATCTCCCCCACACGTATCTTCAGACCTCTTCAGCGGAAGGCTTCGATCGCATGGACGCGGTGGACAGGCAGCTCATCCAGGCCCTGAGGGAGAACGGACGGGCCTCCTACGCGGAACTGGGGCGCCTCGTCGGGCTGTCGGGCCCCAGCGTCACCGACCGCATCAACCGGCTGGAGGCGGCCGGTGTCATCACCGGCTACCGGGCCACCGTCGACTCCGCGTCGCTCGGCCTCGGCGTCACCGCCCTGGTCGGCGTCTCGCTCTCCGACGCCGCCGACCACGAGGACGTCGCGCAGCGGCTGCGGGACCTGCGGGAGATCGAGGACTGCTGGTTCATCGCCGGCGACGACTCCTACATGCTCAAGGTGCGCGCGGCCGACGTGGACGGCCTGGAGAGCATCATCCGCCGGCTGTCCGGCACGAAGGGCGTGTCCAGGACCCGTACCACCATCGTGCTCTCCACCAAGTGGGAGAACCGGGTCGGTGAGCTGCCCGAAGAGGTCCAGTAGCCGGGGCACGGAGCGCCGTTCGGGGGTCCCCCCGCCCGAAGGGTGGGGGAGTACGGTTGACGAGTTCGTCTCAGAAAGAGGTATCGCATGGACGCCGGGCTCAAGCGCGAGCTGGAGGAGAAGGTGCGGGCGAGCGTCCGCCTGACCCGCGAGGACGGCATCGCGCTGTACGAGTCGGACGACCTGGCCTGGCTCGGCGGCCTCGCGCACGAGGTGCGGACGCGGAAGAACGGCGACGTCGTCCACTTCAACGTCAACCGTCACCTCAACATGACCAACGTGTGCACGGCGTCCTGCGCCTACTGCTCCTTCCAGCGCAAGCCGGGGGAGAAGGACGCCTACACGATGCGCATCGAGGAGGCGGTGAAGCTCGCCAAGGCGATGGAGGGCGAGAACCTCACCGAGCTGCACATCGTCAACGGACTGCACCCGAACCTGCCGTGGCGCTACTACCCGCGCTCGCTGCGCGAACTGAAGGCCGCGCTGCCGGGCGTGTCGCTGAAGGCGTTCACGGCCACCGAGATCCACCACTTCGAGACGATCTCCGGGATGTCCGCCTCCGACATCCTCGACGAGCTGATCGACGCCGGTCTGGAGTCCCTCACCGGCGGCGGCGCGGAGATCTTCGACTGGGAGGTGCGGCAGCACATCGTCGACCACCGCACCCACTGGGAGGACTGGTCGCGCATCCACCGCCTGGCGCACGAGAAGGGGCTCAAGACCCCGTGCACCATGCTCTACGGCCACATCGAGGAGCCCCGCCACCGCGTGGACCACGTGCTGCGGCTGCGTGAGCTGCAGGACGAGACGAACGGCTTCCAGGTCTTCATCCCGCTGCGCTACCAGCACGACTTCGTGGACATGAAGGACGGCAAGATCCGCAACCGGCTCCAGGCGCGGACGCAGATGGCGACCGGCGCGGAGGCGCTGAAGACCTTCGCGGTGTCGCGGCTGCTGTTCGACAACGTCCCGCACGTCAAGGTCTTCTGGGTCATGCACGGCGTCCGGACCGCACAGCTCGCGCTCCAGCACGGCGCCGACGACATGGACGGGTCGGTCGTCGAGTACAAGATCACGCACGACGCGGACAACTACGGCACGCCGAACAAGCTGACCCGCGAGGACCTGCTCGACCTGATCCGCGACGCCGGGTTCCGCCCCGTCGAGCGGAACACGCGGTACGAGATCATCCGGGAGTACGAGGGCCCCGACCCGGCGCGTCGCGACGCGCCGCAGCCGATGCGGGTGTGAACGGGCGGTAGTCCCCCGTCGGCCCGCACCCGGCCAGGGATCCGCGCCCCCGCGGCGGGTACCCGCACCCCATGGCCACCACCCGAGCTCCCGAGGACGCCTACACGGCGGAGCCCTTCGTTCCCGAGCGCGGCGGCCTGACCGCCCTCCGCGAGGCCGCCGCCGGCTGCCGCGGCTGCCCGCTGCACCGGGACGCCACACAGACCGTGTTCGGCGCCGGCACGGCGGACGCGCGCGTCATGCTCGTCGGCGAGCAGCCCGGTGACCAGGAGGACCGCCAGGGCAGGCCCTTCGTCGGGCCCGCCGGCAGACTCCTCGACCGGGCCCTGGCCGAAGCCGGCATCGACCCGGCGGACGCGTACGTCACCAACGCCGTCAAGCACTTCAAGTTCACACAGGCCGGGCCGGGCAAGCGCCGTGTCCACAAGGCGCCCGCCCGGCGCGAGACGACGGCGTGCGGGCCGTGGCTGGCCGCCGAGCTCGCCGTGGTGGAGCCCGAACTGATCGTGGTGCTCGGCGCCACGGCCGGGAAGGCGCTGCTCGGCCCGTCGTTCCGGGTCACGCAGGTGCGCGGCACTGTCCTGGAGGAGGAGATCCACGGGCGGTTCGAGAGGCTGGTGCCGACGGTGCACCCGTCGGCGGTGCTGCGGGCGGACGACCGGGAGGGCGCCTACCGGGGTCTGGTCTCCGACCTGGAGGTGGCGGCGCGGGTCCTGGCGGGGGACCCTTCCGGGAACCGGAGGGGTAATAGTTAGTATGGCCTCGTGCCGCTTACTTTCACGCTCGACCCCGCCCTGACCCCCGAACTGCGCGACGGCGTCCTCGACCTGTGGACCGACGTGACCAACGCCGGCGGCTCCGTGGGCTTCGTACCGACGGTGACCCGGGAGGACATCCGCCCCGAGCTGGTCAGGCACATGGTGGCCATGGCCGAGGGCCGCACCCGGCTCCTCGTCGGACACGACGAGGAGGGGCGGGTGGCCGCCACCGCGTTCCTCACCCTCAACACGCACCGGCTGATGACCCACTGGCTGTGGCTCTACACGGTGATGGTCCACCCGCGCCACCAGGGCCGGGGGTACGGCCGGGACCTGATGACCGCCGCCGCCGACGCGGCCCGCGCCCACGACGGCATCGAGGCGATCCGGCTCACCTGTCGGGGCGGCCTCGGCCTGGAGCGGTTCTACGCGTCCTGCGGCTACAAGGAGGTCGGCCGGGTGCCCGGCGCGATCCGGGTGGCGCCGGACGACGACCGGGACGACATCACGATGCTGCTGCCGCTGACCTGAGCGCACCACCCCGACTGAGGCGCACGGGCCCCGGCGTGCTTCACTGGACGGTGCCCATTTGGGTACGTTCCGGCCTCCCCCAACGGAAGAGTGGATTGAGATGCTCCGCTACACGCTGATGCGCCTCGGGATCTTCGTGGCCTGCCTCGTGGCCGTCTGGGGCCTCGTCTACGCCGGTGTGTTCCCGCGCGGCCTCGGCGACTCCAACGGCATGTGGATCGTCCTGCTGTCCCTGCTGCTCTCGGCCCCCATCAGCTTCGTGGTGCTGCGCAAGGAGCGCGACCGCGCCTCCGTGCAGGTCGTGCAGCGGGTGGACCGGATGAAGGCCAACCTGGAGGCCAACCGCGGCCAGGAGGACCTCGCCGACGAGGCCGCCCGCGCGCAGGGCCGGACCTCGTAACCCCCTCACGCACCCGAGCGCCCGGTTCCCTAACCACAGGAAACCGGGGCGCTTTACGTTTTACGGTCAGGAGTCGGCTCCAGCCTCTCAAAGTGAGGCTTTGGGGGTCTCAAAGCGTAAGTGTTAAAGTCGTACGCATGATGTCAGCAGCCGCGCCCGCCACACCGCCGAGCCTCGGGCTCGTGGCGCGCCTGCACGTGGACCTCTGTCGGTGCGCGTCCGCGAACTGTCGCCCCTGACGTCCCCTCTCATCCGTCGTTCCCCACGTCAGCACGTGCGCGTCCGTCCCCGCGTCCCGTCCCCCTACGGAGCATGTCCGTGTCCTCCCTCACCAAGTCCTTCAAGGTGCCCTTCTGGGCCCAGATAATCGCCGGCCTCGTCCTCGGCGTCCTGCTGGGCTGGCTGGCCCGCAGCCAGGACGTCTCCTGGCTGGTCACCACCCTGGACAAGATCGGCGGCACCTTCATCGGCCTGCTGAAGCTGGCCGTCGCCCCGCTCGTCTTCTTCGCGATCCTCGTCTCGATCACCAACCTGCGGAAGGTCAACAACGCGGCGCGCCTGGCGTCCCGCACCCTCCTCTGGTTCATGATCACCTCCCTGATCGCGGTGGCCATCGGCCTCGTCATCGGCCTGGTCACCAACCCCGGCGCGGGCACCGGCCTCACCCCGGCCGACGGCGCCGAGCCCGAGCACACCGGCTCCTGGATCGACTTCCTGACCGGCATCGTGCCGACCGACGTCATCACGCCGTTCACCGAGCTGAACGTGCTCCAGATCGTCTTCATGGCGGCCGTCGCCGGTATCGCCGCCCTCCAGCTCGGCGAGAAGGCCCAGCCGATCCTGAACCTGAGCGAGTCGATCCTCGAACTCCTCCAGAAGGCCCTGTGGTGGGTCATCCGCCTGGCCCCGCTCGGCACCGTCGGCCTCATCGGCCGCGCCATCGCCACCTACGGCTGGGACCTGATCGGCAAGTACGCGACCTTCACCGCCGACATCTACGTCGGCTGCGCGATCGTCCTGTTCGTGGTCTACCCGACGCTGCTCGCCACCGTCGCCAAGGTCAGCCCGCTCCAGTTCTTCAAGGGCGCCTGGCCCGCCATCCAGCTCGCCTTCGTCTCCCGCTCGTCCGTGGGCACCATGCCGCTGACCCAGAAGGTCACCGAGCGCCTCGGCGTGCCGAGGGAGTACGCGTCCTTCGCCGTGCCGTTCGGCGCGACGACCAAGATGGACGGCTGCGCCGCGATCTACCCGGCGATCGCCGCGATCTTCGTCGCGCAGATCTTCGACATCCCCCTCGGGGTCGGCGACTACCTGCTGATCGCCTTCGTCTCGGTGGTCGGCTCCGCCGCCACGGCCGGCCTCACCGGCGCCACGGTCATGCTGACGCTGACCCTGTCCACGCTGGGCCTGCCGATGGAGGGCGTCGGCCTCCTCCTCGCCATCGACCCGATCCTGGACATGATGCGCACCGCGACCAACGTCGCCGGCCAGGCCCTCGTCCCGGTCGTCGTCGCCGCCCGCGAGGGCCTGCTCGACCGCAAGGCGTACGACGAGGCGCACAGCTCGCCGCTGGACGAGCCGGAGCGGGAGAAGCGGGACGCGGAGCCCGTCCCGGCCGCGGCCTGACCGCTTGACCGCCTGACCACGACAGGGGCGTCCGGACGCATCGGCGTCCGGACGCCCCTGTCGTGGTCGCGCGGACCGTACGCTGATGCCCATGGGTGTGGGGAAGACCAAGCGGATGCCGCGTGCGGTCCGTGAGCAGCAGATGCTGGACGCCGCGGTGCGCACCTTCGGGCAGCGCGGGTACATGGCGGCGTCGATGGACGAGATCGCCGAACTCGCGGGCGTGTCCAAGCCGCTGGTCTACCTCTACCTGAACTCGAAGGAAGACCTCTTCACCGCCTGCATCCGCCGTGAGGCGCGGGCGCTGACCGAGGCCGTGCGGGCCGGCGTCCGCCCGGGACTGCCGGCCGACGGCCAGCTCTGGTCGGGCCTGCGGGCCTTCTTCACCCACACCGCCCGGAACCCGGACGCCTGGGCGGTGCTGCACCTCCAGGCCCGTACCCACGGCGAGCCGTTCGCCGCCGAGGTGGCGGTGATGCGCGAGGAGATCGTCGCGTTCGTGACGCAGCTGATCGCCGCCGCCGCGCGGGACGCCCACCGTGACCCGGACCTGCCCGAGCGCGAGGTCGCCGGGCTCGCCGAGGCCCTGGTCGGCGCCGCCGAGTCGCTCGCGGACTGGGCCAACGCGACCGAGGGCGTCAGCGCGAGGCAGGCGGCGGCGACCCTGATGAACTTCGCCTGGGCGGGCCTGGGCAACCTGATGACGGACCGGCCCTGGACCCCGCCCGAGGAGTCCGGGGCCGAAGCGGTGGCTCACGCCGCCGGATAGGGGACGACCTCGCCGGACAGGTGCGGCCGGCCCTCGCCGCCGCGCAGTTCGAACCGTCCGTCCCCGGCCCCGTACGTCACCGTCCCCGGCAGCGGCAGTGGCGCCTCGAAGGCGGCCCGCACCGTGACCGCCTCCGGGGTGCCGTGCTCGGCGAGGCACCGGGCCACCGACCACATGCCGTGTGCGATGGGGCGGGGGAAGCCGAACGGGCGGGCGGTGAGGGGGTGCAGGTGGATCGGGTTGCGGTCGCCGGACGCGGCTCCGTAGCGCCGGCCGAGGTCACCGGCGAGCCGCCACTCGGCGCGCACGGGCAGCGGCGGCTCCTGCCGCCGCGGGACGTCGGAGGAGCTCCGCCCCCCGGTGCCGTGCCGCGCCAGGTAGGTGCTGCGCGACTCCCACACCAGCTCGCCGCCGGCCCGCAGCTCCGTCACGACCGCGGCCTCGGTGCCGCGCCGGTGCGGCAGCAGGGCCTCGACGCGCACGGCGAGTGCGTAGGTCCCGGCCGCCGGCAGGGAGGCCCGCCGGGTGAGGCCGATCGACGTGTGGACGAGCCCGAGCAGCGGCAGCGGGAAGTCCCGGCGGCTCATCAGCCGCACGGCCAGCGGGAAGCCGAGCACGTGGGGATAGGTCGGGGGAAGCGTGGCCGCCCCGGCCGGGAAGCCGCACGCCCGTTCGTAGGCGGCCAGCCGGGCGGGGTCCACGCGCAGGCCGGGGACCACCAGGCGGGTGCGCGGGAAGTCCGCGTCGGGGCGGGGCCGCTTGAGGGGCGACAGCAGGGCGCCGCGGGCGAGGAGCGGCGTGAGGGCGGGGACGGCGGTCAGCGGACGGTCGTCGGCCACGGGCGTCCCCCAGCTCTGTGAACAGACCCGAACAACACTTACTTTGAAGTAATGTTACCGGAGGTAAGGCGTGGTCGTCCCGTTGCGGAGAGGTGTGGTGTGCCGATCATTCCGGACCGAACGTGACTTACCCGCAGGTAACCCCCGAGACTGCACAGCCCCGGCGCCGGACCATCCCCGAACCCGCACCAACTCCCCACGCGAGCCCCGTACGATCCCGAACCTGACCGCCGGTAACCCCCGGCAGGACCTCATCCACCGGGCCCGGCGATGAACGCCTCGGCGCCCGAGGCACGTACGTCATGCAGCTGAGCAGTGCCGCCGCTGCACGTCCCAGGAGCCGCCCGTGTCCACCCCGCTTCCCTCCTTCGCCCCCTCCGCCGCGTTCACCGACTCACCCGGTCCCACCCTGGTGGCACCCGAGACGCGACGCCTGGACGGGGCCGTGCGGGAGGCGTACGTACCGCCGTTCGCCCCGCCGGTGCGGCACGGTTCCCTGGCCGACCTGCCCTTCGACAACGCGGCGGCCGTGCCCGACGCGGTGGTCCTCAGCCGCAGGTCGGGCGACGGCCACTGGAGCGACGTGACGGCGGCCGAGTTCGCCGCGCAGGTGCTGGCGGTGGCGAAGGGGATGATCTCCGAGGGCCTGATGCCGGGCGACCGGATAGCGATCATGGCCCGGACGACGTACGAGTGGACGCTGCTGGACTTCGCCGCCTGGGCCGCGGGCCTCGTCACGGTGCCCGTCTACCCGACCTCCTCGCTCTTCCAGGTCCGCTGGATCCTCCAGGACTCGGGCGCGGTCACCCTGGTCACCGAGACGGCCGCGCAGGCGGCGGCCCTCGGCCCCGAGCTGGGCCGCCTCCCCGACCTGCGACACCTGTGGATCATGGAGAAGGGGCACGTGGAGCAGCTCGCCGAGCTGGGCGCGCAGGTGTCGGACGCGGAGGTGGACGTACGCCGGGGCGTGCTGAGCCCGAGCACGCTCGCCACCCTGATCTACACCTCGGGCACCACGGGCCGCCCCAAGGGGTGCGTGCTGACCCACGGCAACTTCTTCGCCGAGGTGGACAACGCGATCGAGCTGCTCTACCCGGTCTTCAAGACGCAGACGGAGGAGCCGTCGATCCTGCTCTTCCTCCCCATGTCCCACGTCTTCGGCCGGATGGTCGCCGTGGCCTGTGTCCGCGCCCGGGTCCGCCTCGGACACGCGCCGAGCTTGAAGGCGGAGGACCTGCTGCCGGACCTGGCGGCCTTCCGGCCGACCTGTCTGCTGACCATCCCGTACATGCTGGAGAAGGTCTTCAACGGGGCGCGCGCCAAGGCCGAGTCGGGCGGGCGGGCCGCGGTCTTCGACCGCGCGGTCTCGGTGGCGGTGCGCCACGGCGAGGCCATGGAGGACCGCCGGACCGGTTCGGGCGGCGGCCCGAACCGCGCCCTGAAGACCGCCCGCTCCTTCTACGACCCCCTCGTCTACCGCAAGATCCGGAGCGCCATGGGCGGCCGGGTCCGGCACATCATCTGCGGCGGCTCCCCGCTCGGCCGCCGTCTGGCCGCCTTCTACGCGGGCGCCGGCATCGAGATCTACGAGGGCTACGGCCTCACCGAGACGACGGCCGCGGTGACCGTGACGCCGCCGCTGAAGCCGCGCCTGGGCACGGTGGGCTGGCCGCTGCCGGGCACCCGGATCCGGATCGCCGCCGACGGCGAGATCCTCGTCGCCGGCGACCAGGTCCTGCACGGCTACTGGGACCCCCGGGCGGGCGGCGTCGTCCCGGCCGCCCCCGACGGCTGGTTCCCCACCGGCGACCTCGGCAGCCTGGACGACGAGGGGTACCTGACGATCACCGGCCGCAAGAAGGAGCTGCTGATCACGGCGGGCGGCAAGAGCGTGGCCCCGGCCCCGCTGGAGAACTGGCTGCGCCAGCACCCCCTGATCTCCCAGTGCATGATCATCGGCGAACGCCGCCCCTACGTCTCCGCCCTGATCACCCTCGACCCCGACGGCATCACCCACTGGCGCCGCATGAACGGCAAGCACCCCGTGCCGCCGGAGCTGCTGACCGACGACGAGGAGGTCCACGCGGTGCTCCAGCGCGCGGTCGACGAGGCCAACAAGATGGTCTCCCGCCCGGAGTCCATCCGCCGCTTCGCCGTCCTGCCGAGGGACTTCACGGAGTGGGAGGGCCACCTGACCCCCTCGATGAAGCTCCGGCGCGACGTGATCATGCGGGACTTCGCGGAGACGGTGGAGACGCTGTACGGGGGGTAGGCGGAAGGGCCGGCTCAGCGGCGGGCGATCAGGCAGGCCTGCGGGACCTTCGCGGAGGTGTCCTCCTCCTGTACGCGCACCGTCCGCGACAGCACGGTGAAGCCGGCCCGCTCCAGCAGCTCCGCCATCCGCTCCGGGCGTCGCCGTTCGAAGTCCAGGGAGACCGGGTGGCCGAAGGGGCGGTCGAGGCGGCTCGGCTCGTCGCCGACCTGGAAGGCGAGGAGGAAGTGCCCGCCCGGGGCCAGCACGCGCCGCACCTCCGTGAAGAGGTCCGGCAGCCGGTCCCACGGCGTGTGGATCGACGAGTACCAGGAGACGGCCCCCGCGAGAGCGCCGTCGGGCAGGTCCAGCTCCAGCATGGAGCCCTGCTCGAAGCGCAGGCCCGGGTTCTCGCGGCGGGCGACGGCGAGCATCGAGGCGGACAGGTCGAGGCCGAAGACCCGCAGGCCGAGCGAGGCGAGGTGGGCGGTGACCCGGCCGGGTCCGCAGCCCAGGTCGGCCACCCGGCCCTCCGGTCCCACCAGCTCGGCGAAGGCGGCCATCAGCGCGCGGTCCAGCGCGGTGCCGGCGCCGATGACGCGGAAGTGGTCGGCGTAGTCCTCGGCGATGGTGTCGTAGAAGGTCCGGGTCGTGTCCAGGAAGCCGGTGTCGTGGGTCATGGCGCGACCCTAGGGCCCGCCACCGACAGCCGGCGCCGGTCGCCGGAATTCACCGGGAATTCACGAGGGCGCCGGAAAGGGCAGGAGCCCCGTCGCCGAAAACGGCGCGGGGCTCCTTGGGTACTGCTGTCGATCAGACAGGAGTGACGTTCTCCGCCTGCGGGCCCTTCGGACCCTGCGTGACGTCGAAGGACACCTGCTGGTTCTCCTCGAGGGAACGGAATCCCTGAGCGTTGATCGCGGAGTAGTGGACGAAGACGTCCGGGCCGCCGCCTTCCTGGGCGATGAAACCAAAGCCCTTTTCGGCGTTGAACCACTTCACGGTTCCGGTAGCCATAAGCCCTCCTTGGGCCCAAAGGGTTGCCCTGCTCCAGAACCAGCAAGTGTGAAGACCGATCCGCACAACTGCATATGTCTGAGAATGACGAGAGCCCGCGGTCACATGCTCCGCAGGCTCTGTACTGCAAGGGAAACCAAACTGCAACTTGCTGTGAGCCTAGCACGCAGGGCCCCCGACGCAACAGAGGTCAAGATCACTTCACCCGAATGTTTGAACGCACGTGCCATTCGGCTGACACCGGGGGGTGCCGCCGGGCGGCCGACGGGGGAGGGCTAGCCTCGCGATGTGGACAATTCTCGCACCCGGCCGCGTGTCGGCCACATCCAGTTCCTGAACTGCATGCCCCTGTACTGGGGGCTCGCGAGAACGGGAACGCTCCTCGATTTCGAGCTGACGAAGGACACCCCGGAGAAGCTCAGCGAGCAGCTGGTGCAGGGCGATCTCGACATCGGTCCGGTCACCCTGGTCGAGTTCCTCAAGCACGCGGACCAACTGGTCGCCTTCCCCGACATCGCCGTCGGCTGCGACGGCCCGGTGATGTCGTGCGTGATCGTCTCGCAGGTCCCGCTGGACAGGCTGGACGGCGCCCGCGTCGCCCTCGGGTCGACCTCGCGCACCTCGGTCCGGCTCGCCCAGCTGCTGCTGGCCGAGCGCTTCGGGGTCCGGCCCGACTACTACACCTGCCCGCCGGACCTGAGCGTGATGATGCAGGAGGCCGACGCGGCCGTCCTCATCGGCGACGCCGCGCTGCGCGCCAACATGATCGACGGGCCGCGCTACGGCCTCGACGTGCACGACCTGGGCGCGCTGTGGAAGGAGTGGACGGGTCTGCCGTTCGTCTTCGCGGTCTGGGCGGCCCGGCGCGACTACGTGGAGCGCGAGCCGGTCATCGCCCGCAAGGTGCACGAGGCCTTCCTCGCCTCCCGCAACCTCTCCCTGGAGGAGGTCGACAAGGTCGCCGAGCAGGCGGCCCGCTGGGAGGTCTTCGACGAGGAGACCCTCGCGCGGTACTTCACGACCCTGGACTTCCGCTTCGGCGCCCCGCAGCTGGAGGCGGTCACGGAGTTCGCCCGCCGGGTCGGTCCGACGACGGGCTTCCCGGCGGACGTGAAGGTGGAGCTGCTCGAACCCTGAGCGTCGCGCCGTCGGCCCATTACCCTGCTGAAAGGTTCCGGCGTACGGGGGAGGGGTGGACCGATGCGGCCGCTCGATGTCGACGAGCCCACCGTCGTGGGGCCCTACCGGCTGCTCGGCCGGCTGGGGTCCGGCGGCATGGGCCGGGTCTACCTGGGCCGCAGCGCCGGCGGCCGGACGGTCGCCGTGAAGATCGTGCACCCGCACTTCGCGCTCGACGAGGAGTTCCGGGTCCGGTTCCGCCGCGAGGTGGAGGCCGCACGCCGGGTCGGCGGCGCCTGGACCGCGCCGGTGCTCGACGCCGACCCCGACGCGCGCGTGCCCTGGGTCGCCACCGCGTACGCGGCCGGGCCGTCCCTGACGGCGGCGGTCGCGGACGGCGGCCCGCTGCCCGCCCACACCGTCCGGGCGCTGGGCGCGGGCCTCGGCGAGGCGCTGGCCGCGGTGCACGAGCTGGGCCTGGTGCACCGGGACGTGAAGCCGTCCAACGTCCTGCTCACCCTCGACGGCCCCCTCCTGATCGACTTCGGCATCGCCCGCGCCACCGGGGGCACCGCCTCCCTGACCTCGACGGGCGTCTCGATCGGCTCGCCCGGCTACATGTCGCCCGAGCAGATCCTCGGCAAGGGCGTCACCGGCGCCGCCGACGTCTTCTCCCTCGGCGCGGTCCTCGCCTTCGCGGCGACCGGCCGGCCGCCCTTCCCCGGGGACTCCTCGGCCGCGCTGCTCTACAAGGTCGTCCACGAGGAGCCGGAACTCGACGCCCTGGACGGAGAGTTGGGCGTACTGGTGCGGCAGTGCCTGGCCAAGGAGCCCGGAGCCCGTCCCGCCCCCGGCGAGGTGGCCCGGCGGCTCGCCCCGGACGGCGCCGCCCGGCTGGTCGCGGGCGGCTGGCTGCCGGGGGCGCTGGTGGAACAGGTCAGCCGGAGCGCCGTGCGGCTGCTCAACCTGGAGGCGGCGGCGGGGGAGGGCGGGCCGGAATCGGGGCCGGTGGGCTTCAGCCGGTCGTCGGTGACGGCGGGGGCGGAGGCGGCGGGGACGGAGACGGCGGGGACGGAGACGGAAGGGACGGAGACGGCGGGAGGGGAAGGGCCGGACGCTCCCACCGCCGGCGCCTTCGGACCGCCACCGGTGATGCCGGGGCCTCCCGCGCACCCTGAAGCACCTGCGCACCTCGGAGCACTCGCGTCCCTGGGGGCTCCCACACCCCTCGGAGCATCCGCACCCCTCGGGGCACCCACGCCCTCCGACGCCGTGTCCGGGCAGCGGGACGGTGGGCGAGGGCCCGGCAAGTTCTCCGTGCACGTGGCGGCGGCCTCCACGCGGGGCGGCGACGGACGGGGGCGCAGGCTCAGCTGCACGGTGGCCCTCGCCGTGGCGGGGGCGCTGGCCGCGGTGACGGTCGGCTCGGCGTTCCTGTTCGACCTGCTGCCGGACGACCGCCGGGACGCCGCCGACGGCGGCACCGGCCGCGAGACCCACTGGCCGTCCGCCTCGGATGGCGCCCGGAACACCGTCCCGGACGCCTACCTCGGCACCTGGGAGGGCCAGGGCACCGCCCTCGGCGGCACGCTGCCGGCGGGCACCTTCCGCGTCACCATCGCACGGGTCGGTGTCGGCCAGGAGCTGGGGCGGCTGCGCCAGACCGACCAGCTGGGCGGCTCCTGCGTCGACGTCCTGACGCTCAAGCAGGTGACGGACCGGCAGATCGTCGCCGCGTCCGTCGGTGCCGAGGGCAACCACGACGGCTGCAACCAGTCACCCACGACCGTCCGCTTCACCCCGGTCGGCGACGACCTCGCGTACGCCTCCGAGAGCGCCGAGTCGGGGAAGCCGCAGGCCCGGCTGTCGAAGGTCGGGTAGGCGGCGGGCAGGCGGACGGGCGGAAAGGGTCACGGCCGTGCGGCCGCCCCATAGGGTGTGCGCGTGCTGAGCGTCGATGTGCTGGTCCTCCTCGTCGCCGTGCTCTGGGGCGCCGCGGCGGGGGCGCTGCTGCCGCGGGCGGCCTACCGTTTCTCCGCCCCCTCGGGCGAGGCGTGGCGCGACGCGTGTCCGGCCGCGCACCCCCTGCGGGGATGGCTCGGTCCGGCGCGGTGCGCGCGGTGCGCGGACGGGCGGCCCGCCCCGGTGCCGTACGGTCCCGGTGCCGCGGGGCCCGCCGTCGTCACCGCCCTGGTGTGCGCCGCCCTGGCCGCCGCCACCGGGACCCGGCCCGAGCTGGCCGTCTGGCTGCTGCTCGCACCGGTCGGCGTGCTGCTGGCCGTCGTCGACCTGCGGGTGCGACGGCTGCCCGATCCGCTGACCCTCCCGCTCGCGGGCGCCGCGCTCGCCCTGCTCGGCGTCACCGCGCTCGTGCCCGAGCACGCCGGGGAGTGGACCACCGCCCTGCTGGGCACCCTCGCGCTCGGCGCCGGCTACTTCGCGCTGTTCCTCCTCAACCCCGCCGGCATGGCCTTCGGGGACGTCAAGCTCGCGCTGGGCGCCGGTGCCGTCCTCGGCTGGTACGGCTGGCCGACGCTGATGCTGGGCACCTTCGCCGGGTTCCTGCTCGGGGCGCTGTACGGGGGCGTCCTCGTCGTCACGGGGCGGGCCGGACGCGGGACGGCCATCGCCTTCGGGCCGTTCCTGCTCGCGGGCGCCCTCCTCGGCCTC
This sequence comes from Streptomyces sp. JHA26, assembly GCF_002005565.1. Lineage (GTDB taxonomy): Bacteria > Actinomycetota > Actinomycetes > Streptomycetales > Streptomycetaceae > Streptomyces. Next base: position 61,580 of record NZ_BDJC01000024.1, read on the forward strand.
CTCGCGGGCGCCTACGCGGCCTGAGCGCGGCCGGGGAAAACGGCTGGCGTACGCTGGTCAAGTCCGTCCACAACCCTTACGAAAGGGACGCCGGTGACCGAGAAGGCCGACCTTCAGCCCATCCTCGACCGTGCCGCCGCCGGTGGGCGGATCACCCCCGAAGAGGCCCTCGTCCTCTACCGCGACGCCCCCCTGCACGCGCTGGGCGCCGCCGCCGACGCCGTCCGCAGGCGCCGGTACGCGGGCACCGAGCACATCGCGACGTACATCATCGAGCGCAACATCAACTACACGAACGTGTGCGTCACGGCGTGCAAGTTCTGCGCGTTCTACGCGGCCCCCAAGGACACGAAGAAGGGCTGGACCCGCGACCTCGACGACATCCTGCGCCGCTGCGCGGAGACCGTCGAGCTGGGCGGCACGCAGATCATGTTCCAGGGCGGCCACCACCCGGACTACGGCGTCGAGTACTACGAGGAGCACTTCGCCGCCATCAAGAAGGAGTTCCCCCAGCTCGTCATCCACAGCCTGGGGGCGAGCGAGGTCGAGCACATGGCCCGGATCTCCGGGGTGTCGGTCGAGGAGGCCATCACCCGGATCCACGCGGCCGGGCTCGACTCCTTCGCCGGGGCCGGCGCCGAACTCCTGCCCGAGCGGCCGCGCAAGGCCATCGCGCCGCTGAAGGAGTCCGGCGAGCGCTGGCTGGAGATCATGGAGATCGCGCACGGGCTGGGCGTCGAGTCGACGTCCACCATGCTGATGGGCACCGGCGAGACCAACGCCGAGCGCATCGAGCACCTGCGCATGATCCGGGACGTGCAGGACCGCACCGGTGGCTTCCGCGCCTTCATCCCGTACACCTACCAGCCCGAGAACAACCACCTGAAGGGCCGCACGCAGGCCACGCTCTTCGAGTACCTGCGGATGATCGCCATCGCCCGGGTCTTCCTCGACAACGTCGCCCACATCCAGGGCTCGTGGCTGACCACCGGCAAGGAGGTCGGCCAGCTCTCCCTCCACTACGGGGCCGACGACCTCGGCTCGATCATGCTGGAGGAGAACGTCGTCTCCTCCGCCGGCGCCAAGCACCGCTCCAACCGGCTGGAGATCATCGACCTGATCCGCAAGGCGGGGCGCGTCCCGGCACAGCGTTCCACGACGTACGAGCACCTCGTGGTGCACGACGACCCGGCGAACGACCCCGTCGACGAGCGCGTCGTCTCCCACATCTCCTCCACGGCGATCGAGGGCGGCACGGCCCACCCCGAGCTGAAGCTGCTCGCGTCCAACTGACGCCGCCGTGCTGACGATCCACGCCTGCGAAGCCTCTCCCGAGGCGGCCGTCCTGGTCGACGGCGCACACATCGCCGCCGTCGGCCCGTACGAGGAACTGGCCGCCGGCCATCCGCGGGCGCGGGTGCGCCGGTGGCCCGGCATCCTGACGCCCGGACTGCTCAACCCGTACGGTCCGGAGCTGCTGGAGCAGGCCTACCACCCCGACCCGCGCGAAGCGGACCGGCTCGGCACCGAGCCGGTCTTCGGGGAGCGCGGGCGGGCGCTCCTCGACAGCGGTCCGTCCGCGCGGGGCGCCAGCGCACGCCGCGGGGTGCAGCGCATGCTGGCGCACGGCACGGTCGCCGTCGCCGGTGAACTGCGCAGCCGCGCGGCCCTGGACGCGGTGCGCGGAGCGGGGCTCGCCCTGGCGGGACGCCCGGCCGGCCTGCCCGGGCCCGCGTCGTTCTCACCGGTGCCGCTCGTGCTGCTTCCCGGGCTCGCTCCCGGGAGCCCGGCGCGGTTCGCGGTGTTCGACGTACCCGACCGGGCCGCGCTCGTGCGGGACGGCGCGTCCACGTGCGTGGCGACCGTCGTCGCGGGCCGCCTCGTGCACCGGCGGCGCTGAGCGCCCGTTACCCCGCGAACGCCTCCGCGAACGCGCCGCTCTCCTGCTCCACCCCGCTGCATTCGGTCAGCGCGTCGTCCGCGGAGGCGTCGTCGGCGCACTGCCGGTCCCGGAACGTCGCCCACATCGACACCCAGGCGATGCCGTTCTCCTCGGCGAAGGCGCGGACCTCCGCCGCGTCCACGAGCGTGAACGTCTCCCCGGCCACGTCGTTGACGCCCAGCATCGAGGTGAGCGCCATGCCCCGCCAGGCGTCCGCGTCCGACGTCCCGAAGACCTTCCTCAGCTGCGCGTGGGCGGCCTTCGCCGAGGTGAGGGCGTACTCGCCCATGTCGCCGTCGTAGGACTCGCCGTAGTTCATGGTCATGAGGTTGACCGTGGAGACCTTCACGCCGTGGTCGTTGGCGGACGTCAGCAGCGCGAGGGAGTCGGCGTCCAGGCCGGAGGGCATCACCGGGAGGGTGAAGGAGACCTCCAGACCGCTCCGCTCCTCCTGGAGCAGCGCGATCGCCTCCGAGCGCAGGGCGACCGAGTCGGCGTCGGTCAGTTCGTCGCCCTCGACGTCGAAGTCCGCCCGCGTGGCACCCGCCGCGTCCAGGGCCTCGCCGTACGCCGCCGCCAGCGCGGCGGCGCTGTCGCAGGCGGCCGCCAGCTCCGTGCCGGAGGCGCCGCCGAAGGAGACGCGGACGGCGGCGCCGGACTCCTTCAGCTTCGCGACGCGGGAGGCGACCGAGGCGTCGCCGATCTCGTGGGTGCCGTTCCAGCGGGGATCGCAGTCGTCGCCGGAGGCGATCACGAAGGCCAGGTTGTACGTCGTGGGGGAGCCCGCCGCGTCCTCGGCGGAGGCCGTGGTGGCGCTGACGTAGGGGGCGTAGGCGGTGCCCCGCGCGGCGGCGGACGGTGCGGCGGAGCCGGACGGTGCCGCACCGGCCGCGTCCGTCGTGCCGTCCTGCCCGGAACAGCCGGCGGTGGCCAGGGCCAGCAACAGGGCACACCCGGCCGCCGCCTTCCGGTAAGCCCTCATGTGCGTACGCTCCCGTTCTCGTCGTCGGACGAGTGAGCGTTCCACACGCGGCTGGGGCCTTCCTGAGGAAACGGGCCGTTTTCCCCCCGTCCCACAGGGGACGGACAGCCTGCGCGGCTTTTCATCGTGAACTCACAACGGAGCCCCAGCCGGCGACAGGCAAGCTCCCTATGGTCCGGGGAATGCATTCCGAGCCTGCCTTCGAAAGCCGCGCCGCCCTGGGCGAGAGGCCCGCGCGCGGTCGCCGCCGTCAACGCGGCAACGGGTCCGCCGAGGGGCCCGTGTTCGTCGACAACTCCGGGCGCCGGGCCAGGCTGCTGCGCCGGCTGGGACTCCTCGTCGGTGCCGTCTGCGTCGGCTACGCGGCCGTGCTGGGCCTGGCCTTCATGGGCGTCGGCACCTCGGTCGCCCCGTCCTCGCTGCTGCCCTTCGGGGGCGGCCAGGACGGCCGGGGCCCGGCCGGCGGCACGCGCCCGCAGGACGGCCTCGCCCCCACGGGCGCCCCGTCCGCCGACGCCCCCGGCGGGCGGGCGCCGACCGCCACCCCCTCTTCCGGCGCCTCCGCCGCCACCGACTGACCGGGACGCCACCACAGCCATGACCACGACCACACCACCCTCCTCCGGAGGCCGCCGACGGGCCCCCACCCGGATCGAGCGGGCCGCCGGCCGGGCCGCCGCCCTCCAACGGCCCCGGGTGCTCCTCGCCCTGCTGCTCCTGCTCGCGCTGACCTGCGTGATGCTCCTCGACGGCTACCTGCGGGCGGAGGTCGGCGGCGACCAGCGCGTGCGCACCGGGGCGAGCGCGAGCGACGTACCGGACGACGTCCTCGACGGCGGCCCGATCCTCACCTTCCGCGGCGGACAGGCCACCACGGTCTCCGTCCCGGACAAGACGATCGCGCTGACCTTCGACGACGGACCGGACCCGACCTGGACGCCGCAGGTGCTGGAGATCCTCGAGAAGTACGACGTGCCGGGCACGTTCTTCCTGGTCGGCTCCATGGTCTCGCGCTATCCGGACATCGTGGAGGACATGGTCGAGCAGGGCAACGAGGTGGGTGTCCACACCTTCACCCACATCGACCTGTCCTACCAGAGCGAAGCCCGCGTCACGCGCGAGATCGAGCAGACCCAGCTCGCGCTGGCGGGCGCGGCCGGCATCACCACCACGCTGTTCCGCGCGCCGTACTCCTCGGAGACCGACGCCATCGACAACTACAGCTGGCCCGTCTACGAGAAGCTCGGCGAGGATGGTTACACCAGCGTCTTCATCGACACCGACAGCGACGACTGGAAGCGGCCCGGCGTCTCGAAGATCGTCGACTGGGCCACGCCGGAGGACGACGAGGGCGCCTCCGTGCTCTTCCACGACGCCGGCGGCGAGCGGTCGCAGACGATCGAGGCGCTGCCGAAGTACATCGAGAAGATGAAGGCGAAGGGCTACACCTTCACCACCATCAGCGGCGTCATGGCCGACCAGCAGGCCGGCCAGCAGCCCTCCGGCGGGCCCGGCGCCCAGGCGTCCGGCATCCAGGGCGGCGGACTCCAGGCCGCCCACCACCGGGCCACCGGCACCACGCTGTACGAGGGCAGGGCGCTCATCGCGGCCGTCGCCGTCGCCGAGTGGACCGTGCCGGCGCTGTCGGTCGGGCTCATGGTCGTCGGCGTCGCCGTGATGGGCCGCTTCGGGATGATGCTGATCCTCGCCCGCCGCCACCACCGCAAACGCAACAGACGCCGCTTCAGCTGGGGACCACCCGTCACCGGACCGGTGAGCGTGATCGTCCCGGCGTACAACGAGAAGGAGTGCATAGCCAACACGCTCCAGTCGCTGGCGCGCAGCACCCACCCGATCGAGATCGTCGTCGTGGACGACGGGTCGACGGACGGCACGGCCGAGATCGCCGAGTCCCTCGGCCTGCCCAACGTCCGGGTCGTGAGGCAGGCCAACGCCGGCAAGCCCGCCGCACTCAACAACGGCGTCCGCAACGCCCGCTACGACATCGTCGTGATGATGGACGGCGACACCGTCTTCGAGCCGGACACCGTACGCCACCTCGTGCAGCCCTTCGCCGACCCCGGCGTCGGCGCGGTCGCCGGCAACGCCAAGGTCGGCAACCGGCGCACCCTCATCGGGGCCTGGCAGCACATCGAGTACGTGATGGGCTTCAACCTCGACCGGCGCATGTACGACCTGCTGCGCTGCATGCCGACCATCCCCGGCGCGATCGGTGCCTTCCGCCGGGAGGCGGTGCTGGAGGTCGGCGGCATGAGCGAGGACACGCTCGCCGAGGACACCGACATCACCATCGCCCTGCACCGCGCCGGGTGGCGGGTCGTCTACCAGGAGCACGCGCGGGCCTGGACCGAGGCGCCGGGCTCCCTGAAGCAGCTCTGGTCGCAGCGCTACCGCTGGTCCTACGGCACCATGCAGGCCCTGTGGAAGCACCGCGGGTCGCTGACGGACAGGGGACCCTCGGGACGCTTCGGGCGGGTCGGCATGCCGCTGGTCGTGCTCTTCCAGATCGTCACGCCGGTCTTCGCCCCGCTCATCGACGTCTTCACCGTCTACTCGATGGTCTTCGTCGACTTCCGCGCGGCCCTGCTCGCCTGGCTGGGGGTGCTGGGCGTCCAGCTCCTGTGCGCGGCCTACGCCTTCCGGCTCGACCGGGAGAAGTACCGGTACCTGCTGATGATGCCGCTCCAGCAGCTGGCGTACCGGCAGATGATGTACCTGGTCCTCATCCACTCCTGCGTCACCGCCCTCACCGGCGGCCGGCTGCGCTGGCAGAAGCTCAAGCGGACGGGCGAGGTGGGCACGCCGGCGGGGAACGGGTGATGGGGGCGCACAGCAAGGGGGCGGCGCGGCGCGCTCCCGCGACGCACGGCGAGATGGCGCACGGCGAGAGGGTGACCGGGGACGCCGTGCGCCGTGCCCCCGGCGGGGGCGCGACGGGGGGCCGGGACCGCTACTTCGACACCCTGCGCGCCGTCGCCCTGGTCCGGGTCGTCGCGTACCACGCCTTCGGCTGGCCCTGGGCGGGGCTGGTCTTCCCCTCCATGGGCATCATGTTCGGCCTGGCCGGCACCCTGATGGCCCGGTCGCTGCGGCGCCCGGCCCCGGCGGTGCTCCGCGGCAGGCTGCGGCGCCTGCTGCCGCCGTTCTGGTGCTGGGGCCTGTTCGTGACCGGCGCGATGCTGATGCACGGCTGGATGCCGGGGTGGCAGGCCGTCTACTGGATCGTGCCGCTCGGCGACCCGCCGGGCAACGCCTGGGGCGAGCAGGCCTGGGAGATCCTCTGGTACCTGCGGACCTACCTGTGGTTCGTCCTCCTCTCGCCGCTGCTGCTGCGGGTGTTCCGGGCGGCGCCCGTGCCCGTCCTGGTGCTGTCGCTGGCCCCCGCCGTCGTGCTCCAGTACGTCTGGCAGCCGCCGGACGACCGCTTCGGCAGCGCCCTCACCGACCTCGCCACGTTCCTCTTCTGCTGGCTGCTCGGCTTCGCGCACCACGAGGGGGTGCTGGGGCGGCTGAAACCGGCCGCCGTCGCCCTGCCCGCGCTCGCCGCGCTGGCGTACGGCGGGTGGTACGCGTTCGCGCACCAGGGCGAGTACGGCACCTACGACCTCGACGACATCCCGCTCGCGCAGGCCTTCTGGTCGGCGGGGTTCGTGACGCTGCTGATGTACACGAAGGCGCGGCTCGGGGCCGACTTCGCCGGACCGGCCCGGTTCCGGGGCCTGGACCGGCTGGTGACCGTCTTCAACGCCCGCGCGGTGACGATCTACCTCTGGCACGAACTCGCCCTCGTCCTCGCGGTGCCGCTGATCGACCGCTTCTGGGACGTACCGGCGTTCGAGGCGCGTCTGCCGCTGGACAGCCAGTGGTTCCTGCTGGGCGTCGGCTGGGTCCTGATCGCGGTGGCCGTCGTCCTCTTCGGCTGGGTGGAGGACGTCGCCGCGCGGAAGAGGCCGCGGCTCGTGCCGTGAGGCGGCCCTGCGACAATGGGCGTGTGACCCGCGCTTCCCTGAACAAGCAGCCGCACGAAGTCGCCTCGATGTTCGACCACGTCGCGGAACGGTACGACCTGACGAACACCGTTCTCTCCCTCGGCCAGGACCGGGCGTGGCGCAAGGAGGTCGCCAGAGCCGTCGACGCCCGGCCCGCGCAGAAGGTCCTCGACCTGGCCGCCGGCACGGCGACCTCGTCCCAGCCCTTCGCCCGCGCCGGCGCCTACGTCGTCCCCTGCGACTTCTCCCTCGGCATGCTCCGGGTGGGCAAGGAGCGGCACTCCTGGATGCCGTTCACCGCGGGCGACGCGACGCGGCTGCCGTTCCGGGACGACGTGTTCGACGCGGTCACCATCTCCTTCGGGCTGCGCAACGTGCAGGACACGGACGCGGCGCTGCGCGAGATGTACCGGGTGACGCGTCCCGGCGGCCGGGTCGTCATCTGCGAGTTCTCGCACCCGACCTGGGCACCGTTCCGCACCGTGTACACCGAGTACCTGATGCGCGCCCTGCCGCCGGTGGCCCGCGCCGTGTCGTCCAACCCCGACGCCTACGTCTACCTCGCCGAGTCCATCCGCGCCTGGCCCGACCAGGCGGCCCTGGCCGAGCGGCTGCGGAAGGCCGGCTGGTCGAAGGTGGCCCACCGGAACCTGACGGGCGGCGTCGTGGCGCTGCACCGGGGCTTCAAGGAGAGCTGAGCGGCACGCGCCCCGGGGCGGCCGAGCACGGAGCGGGCCCCGACTCCCGCGGCACCCGGGCACCGGGCCGCGGACACCGGCGTACGGCGTGGCCGACGACGGCGACGGCGACGGCGAGGCGGAGGCCGGTCCGGCGCGGTGAGGGACGGGCCCCGTCCCCGCGCCACCTCGTCCGCGTCCACGGCCCTCGGGCCGGTCCGGTGCCGTACGCACACGGCGGGTGGCCCCGACGCCGGGCGCACGGGCGCCGGTGGCACGGGCGCGGTGGCTCCGCCGCGCACCGCCCGGAGGCGTCGCGTCGCCGGCCGAGGCGGCCCGTCCCCCGGCGTCAGAGTCGGAGCCGGTAGCAGTGTCCCCGTCGCTGTGTCGCCGGGGTCGTGAAGACCTCGGCGAGCCGCATGCCGAGCCGCTCCGTGACCGCGATGGAGCGCGCGTTGCGGGCGTCGACCATCGCCACCACCTCCGCCACGCCCGCCGAGCGCACCCGCTCCAGGGCCTGCCGGGCCGCCGCCGTGACGTACCCCTTGCCCCAGTGCTCCCGCCCGAGGCGCCAGCCGATCTCGATCTCGCCCTTGGGGCCCCAGTCGTCCGGCCACGGCTGGGCGCCGGTGAAGCCGACGACCCGCCCGGACTCGTCCACCACGGTCCACAGGCAGAAGCCGCGCTCGGCGTCGTGCCGGCGCTGGCGGGCGGTGAGCTCCTCGTAGACGGACAGCTCCGCGGGCCTCCCGCCGTGGAACTCCATGACGTCCGGGTCGTCGAAGACCCGGTGCCAGGCGACGGCGTCCTCGTCGGTGGGGACGCGCAACCGTACGACGGGCAGAGCTCGGTTCACGGGGCAGCCCTTCAGTCGGGTGATCGGTGCCGCTGAATAGACTGCCCATGTCCAGTGCCCATCGGCACGCAGATTCTCGAAACTCTGGGGAGATCCCGCCGTGACCGAGCCCCTCTCCGACAACACCGCCGATGTGATCGTCGTGGGCGCGGGGCCAGCCGGCTCCACGACCGCGTACTACCTGGCCAAGGCCGGACTCGACGTCCTCCTGCTGGAGAAGACCGCGTTCCCGCGGGAGAAGGTCTGCGGCGACGGACTCACCCCGCGTGCGACCAAGCAGCTCGTGGCGATGGGCATCGACATCTCCGAGGAGGCCGGCTGGCTGCGCAACAAGGGCCTGCGCATCATCGGCGGCGGCTCGCGCCTCCAGCTGGACTGGCCGGATCTGGCCTCCTTCCCCGACTACGGACTCGTCCGCAAGCGCGACGACTTCGACGAGCAGCTCGCCCGCCAGGCGCAGAAGGCGGGCGCCCGCCTCTACGAGCGCTGCAACGTCGGCGCCCCGGTCGTCGACGACCGCACGGGCCGCATCACCGGCGTGCGCGCGAAGCTGGGGGAGGAGAAGCGCGAAGTCACCTTCCACGCGCCGCTGGTCGTGGCCGCCGACGGCAACTCCACCCGACTGTCCCTGGCGATGGGCCTGCACCGCCGCGAGGACCGCCCGATGGGCGTCGCGGTCCGCACCTACTTCACCTCCCCGCGCCACGACGACGACTACCTGGAGTCCTGGCTGGAGCTGTGGGACCGCCGCGGCCCCCAGGACCGCCTCCTGCCGGGCTACGGCTGGATCTTCGGCATGGGCGACGGCACGTCGAACGTGGGCCTCGGCGTGCTGAACACCTCCGCCTCCTTCAAGGAGCTGGACTGGCGCGAGGTGCTGAAGGCCTGGTGCGCGTCCATGCCGGAGGACTGGGGCTACACCCCGGAGAACATGACCGGGCCGATCCGCGGCGCCGCCCTGCCCATGGCCTTCAACCGCCAGCCCCACTACACCCGGGGCCTGCTCCTGGTCGGCGACGCCGGCGGCCTGGTGAACCCCTTCAACGGCGAGGGCATCGCCTACGCCATGGAGTCCGGCCAGATCGCCGCCGACGTCATCGTCCAGGCCCACGCGCGGGCCACGCCGGCCCAGCGCGAGATCGCCCTCCAGCGCTACCCGCGCGTCCTGAAGGACACCTACGGCGGCTACTACTCGCTGGGCCGCGCCTTCGTGAAGCTCATCGGCAACCCGAAGGTCATGCAGATCGCGACCCAGCGCGGCCTCACCCACCCCATCCTGATGAAGTTCACCCTGAAGATGCTCGCCAACCTGACGGACCCGACGGGCGGCGACGCGATGGACCGCATCATCAACGGACTGAGCAAGGTGGCCCCGAAGGCGTGATCACGCCTCGTCGAAGGCGGCCGCGTTGACGGCCCGGCGCGCGAACACCTCGTCGCGCCGGGCCGCCGACTGCCGCAGCGCCCGCTTCCGGTCGCGCGCGGAGAGCCGGTCCGGGTAGACGTGCCCGTTCACGTGGTCGGTCTCGTGGACGGCCGGTGGGAACCGGTCCGTCCAGAGCCTGCCAGGAGAGGCCCGCGTCCGTCAGGAGAGCCCGAAAGGCCGCAGCCCCCGAGCGGCTGCGGCCTTTCGTACGGATGTGTCCGAGGTGTCCGGACGCGAGCGTCAGAGCACGCGGACGGCACCGCTCGGCGGGTCGTACGACAGGGGCTTCAGCACGACGCCCGTCGACGGGTTCTGCGCGCCGACGAACATGCCGTCGCCGACGTAGACGCCCACGTGGTACGCGCTGCCCGCGCCGCCCCAGTACAGGATGTCGCCCGGCTGGAGGTTGCTCAGCGACACCTGGGTGCCGGCGACCGACTGGTCCTGGGAGACGCGCGGCAGGTCGACGCCGACCTGCTTGAAGGCGGCCTGCACGAGGCCGGAGCAGTCCCAGGAGTTGGGGCCGGTGCCGCCGGAGACGTAGGCGTCGCCGACCTGGGACTGGACGAAGGAGACGACGGCGGCGGCCGAACCGGTGGCCGTGGACGTGCTGACGCCGGCCGAGACCTCGACCGAGGAGGACGACGACGAGGACGAGGAGCCGGTGTCCACGGAGGCGCTCAGGGTGGCGCGCTCGGCGGCACGGGAAGCGCGCTCGGCGGCCTCCTGGCGGGCCTCCTCCGCGGCCTTCCTCTTGGCCGCGGCGGCCTTCTTCTTGGCCTCCGCGAGGTCCGCCTTGGCCTCCTTGGCCGCGGCGGCGGCGGCCGCGTCGCGCTCGGCGCGCAGCTCGTAGTTGGCCGCGGCCTGCTGCGTGGCGTCCGCGGACTGGGCGACCTGGGCGGCCAGGTCGGCCGTCAGGGTGGGCAGTTCGAGGGTCTGCGTCACCGGCTCGGCCGCGTTCGCCGAACCCGACGCCCCGGCCACTGCCAGGGTGCTGAGGACGCCACCGGCAACTCCGGCCCGCATCGCGAGGGTCGACGCGCTGCGGCGGGGCTTCCGGTGGCTGCGTATGTGAGCGGTGTGGGACATAGGGACAACCGGTATCAGGAGCTCCTCCATACCTTCAAGAAACGTGGGCTGCGCCACAGTTGTTCAACGGACCCCTTGAATCCCGGGCGTGTCGCCCTTTTTTGACACCCTGGCGAACATTGCGCAGCCTCCGTGACCCACCTGTGATCACGGTCTTTGATCGTTTCGCCCGAATTGCCCCTCGCTTACCACTGGTTGAGGTGATTGGCCAAGCCCGGTTCTCAGACACCTCTCATGAATGTGGCGGAGGTCACGGAACGGTCGCCCCCGCGGCCGCGTCCCCCGCGCGGAGCGATGCCCGTGGCGCTCGTGAACGCGTGCACGCGTCCACATCGCGCCCCGCCGTCCCCCCGATGTGTGAACGGGAGCCACTATCAGGAGATCGAGTCCAGCGCCAATTTGCATGCACGCGAAGCATCTTGATATGGAGACGCTCACTTCCCACGCCCTCTGGCCAGCGGCGACGAGCGAAAATGTCACCTCTGGTGATCAGCTGAACGCTTCCTGTATGAAGATCACCGCTCATCCGACTTCATGATCCTTCGTCAGGTGGTGGAGATCACAAAGCTTGTGCAATACCCCGTGTCGCAGATCACAGAGCGGCAGGCATAAGATGCGAGGCAGTTGGGCTTGTGACCTGCTTCACATGTTCGCGATCTTCGCCGGGACGAGCGGGGTTCGTGGGACTGCTGGGGCGGCTGTGAGCCCAGTGCGACCTCCCCGGTCTCGGCTCCGCTCGACCAGGGGGGACCCCATGCAGTCAGTGCCGACTGAGAGGAGCGAGGAGCGGTGAACGCGTATGCGCCCATCCTCGTACTGGGAGCCCTCGGGGCAGGCTTTGCGGTCTTCTCCGTGGTCATGGCCACGCTGATCGGTCCGAAGCGGTACAACCGGGCCAAGCTCGAGGCCTACGAGTGCGGCATCGAGCCGACCCCCACGCCGGCCGGCGGCGGGCGTTTCCCCATCAAGTACTACCTGACGGCGATGCTCTTCATCGTCTTCGACATCGAGATCGTCTTCCTCTACCCCTGGGCCGTCACCTTCGACGCCCTGGGGATCTTCGGGCTCGTGGAGATGCTGCTCTTCGTGCTCACCGTCTTCGTCGCGTACGCGTACGTATGGCGGCGCGGCGGCCTGGAATGGGACTGAGGGGCCTTTAGTCATGGGACTCGAAGAAAAGCTGCCGAGCGGCTTCCTGCTGACCACCGTCGAGCAGGCCGCGGGCTGGGTGCGCAAGTCGTCCGTCTTCCCCGCCACGTTCGGCCTCGCCTGCTGTGCCATCGAGATGATGACCACCGGCGCCGGCCGCTACGACCTGGCGCGCTTCGGCATGGAGGTCTTCCGCGGCTCGCCGCGGCAGGCGGACCTGATGATCGTCGCGGGCCGGGTGAGCCAGAAGATGGCGCCGGTGCTGCGGCAGGTCTACGACCAGATGCCGAACCCCAAGTGGGTGATCTCCATGGGGGTCTGCGCCTCCTCGGGCGGCATGTTCAACAACTACGCGATCGTCCAGGGCGTCGACCACATCGTCCCGGTCGACATCTACCTCCCCGGCTGCCCGCCGCGGCCCGAGATGCTGATGGACGCCATCCTCAAGCTCCACCACAAGATCCAGAACTCCAAGCTCGGGGTGAACGCCGAGGAGGCGGCCCGCGAGGCGGAGGAGGCGGCGCTCAAGGCCCTGCCCACCATCGAGATGAAGGGGCTGCTGCGGTGAGCGACGCGAACAACACCCCGGGTGACGGGAACGGGCCCAACCCCGAGAAGGACCTCTCCGCGCAGAACCTCCCCGGCCAGCGCGGCCAGGGCGGCGAGGAGATCCGCGTCCAGCGCGGCATGTTCGGCGCGAACAACGGCGGCGACACCTCCGGCTACGGCGGGCTGGTCCGTTCGGTCCGCCTCCCGGGACCGGCGAGCAGGCCCTACGGCGGCTGGTTCGACGAGGTCGCCGACGAGCTCGAGGGCGCGCTGGAGGAACAGGGGCTGCTGCCCGAGAACGCCATCGGGAAGACGGTCGTCGACCGCGGCGAACTGACCTTCCACGTCGAACGCGAGCACCTGGTCCGCGTCGCGCGGACCCTGCGCGACGACCCGGCCCTGCGCTTCGAGCTGTGCACCGGCGTCAGCGGCGTCCACTACCCGAACGACAGGGGCCGCGAGCTGCACGCCGTCTACCACCTGCGCTCGATCACCCACAACCGGCTGATCCGGCTCGAGGTCAGCGCCCCCGACGACGACCCGCACATCCCGTCGCTGTTCGCCGTCTACCCGACGAACGACTGGCACGAGCGCGAGGCGTACGACTTCTTCGGCATCGTCTTCGACGGTCACCCGGCCCTGACGCGGATCATGATGCCGGACGACTGGCAGGGCCACCCGCAGCGCAAGGACTACCCCCTCGGCGGCATCCCCGTCGAGTACAAGGGCGCCCAGATCCCGGCTCCGGACCAGCGGAGGTCGTACTCGTGAGCACTTCCCACGCCTCCCCCAGGGAGACGACCGAAGGCACCGTCTACACGGTCACCGGCGGCGACTGGGACGAGGTCGTCCAGACCGCGGCCCGCGCCGACGACGAGCGCATCGTCGTCAACATGGGCCCGCAGCACCCGTCGACCCACGGCGTGCTCCGCCTGATCCTGGAGATCGACGGCGAGACGGTCACCGAGGCCCGCTGCGGCATCGGCTACCTGCACACCGGCATCGAGAAGAACCTCGAGTACCGGACCTGGACGCAGGGCACCACGTTCGTGACGCGCATGGACTACCTGACGCCGTTCTTCAACGAGACGGCGTACTGCCTGGGCGTCGAGAAGCTCCTCGGCATCGAGGACCAGATCCCCGACCGCGCCTCGGTCATCCGGGTGCTGCTGATGGAGCTGAACCGGCTCTCCTCGCACCTGGTGTGCATCGCCACCGGAGGCATGGAGCTCGGCGCCACCACGATCATGATCTACGGCTTCCGCGATCGTGAACTGATTCTCGACATCTACGAGCTGATCACCGGCCTGCGGATGAACCACGCGTACATCCGCCCCGGCGGACTCGCCCAGGACCTGCCGCCGGGCGCGGTGGACCAGATCCGCGAGTTCGTGAAGAAGATGAAGAAGAACCTCCCGGAGTACGACAAGCTCGCCACCGGGAACCCCATCTTCAAGGCCCGCATGCAGGACGTCGGCTACCTCGACCTGGCCGGCTGCATGGCCCTCGGCGCCACCGGCCCGGTCCTGCGCTCCACCGGCCTGCCCCACGACCTGCGCAAGGCGCAGCCGTACTGCGGCTACGAGACGTACGACTTCGACATCCCGACCGCCGACACCTGCGACTCCTACGGCCGCTTCCTGATCCGGCTGGAGGAGATGCGCCAGTCGCTGCGGATCGTCGAGCAGTGCCTGGACCGGCTGGAGCCCGGACCGATCATGGTCGCCGACAAGAAGATCGCCTGGCCCGCCCAGCTCGCGCTCGGACCGGACGGACTCGGCAACTCCCTCGACCACATCAAGAAGATCATGGGCACCTCCATGGAGGCCCTGATCCACCACTTCAAGCTGGTCACCGAGGGCTTCCGCGTCCCCCCGGGACAGGCGTACGCGGCGGTCGAGTCGCCCAAGGGCGAGCTCGGGGTGCACGTCGTGTCCGACGGCGGCACCCGTCCCTACCGGGTCCACTTCCGGGACCCGTCCTTCACCAACCTTCAGGCCATGGCGGCGATGTGCGAGGGCGGCCAGGTCGCCGACGTCATCGTCGCGGTGGCCTCCATCGACCCCGTGATGGGAGGCGTCGACCGGTGACCACCTCTTCTTCGGATCGGGGCGTCGGCCTGGGCATGCCGGAACTGCCCGCGCCCGCGTACCCGGACGACGTCCGGGCCCGGCTGGAGGCCGACGCGCGCGAGGTCGTCGCCCGCTACCCGGACTCCCGGTCCGCCCTCCTGCCGCTGCTGCACCTCGTGCAGTCGGAGGAAGGGCACGTCACCCGCACCGGCATGCAGTTCTGCGCGGACGTACTGGGCCTGACCACGGCCGAGGTCACCGCGGTCGCGACCTTCTACACCATGTACCGGCGCAGGCCGAGCGGCGACTACCAGGTCGGCGTCTGCACCAACACGCTGTGCGCGGTCATGGGCGGCGACGCGATCTTCGAGTCTCTCCAGGAGCACCTGGGCGTCGGCAACGGCGGGACGACCGACGACGGCAAGGTCACGCTGGAGCACATCGAGTGCAACGCGGCCTGCGACTTCGCCCCGGTCGTCATGGTCAACTGGGAGTTCTTCGACAACCAGACCCCCGAGAGCGCCCGCGGCCTCGTCGACGACCTGCGCGCGGGACGGCCGGTGACGCCCACGCGCGGCGCGCCGCTGTGCACCTTCAAGGAGACCGCCCGGATCCTGGCGGGCTTCCCCGACGAGCGGGACGGCGCCGTCGCGGCCGGCGGCAGCGCGGGCCCCGCCTCCCTGGCCGGGCTGAAGCTGGCGAAGGGCGAGGCGTCCGCCGCGCGCGTGGTGCACCCGCGGGACGGCGGACCGCACGACGCGCCGCAGGACCGGGCCGTGCACGACCCGTCGCCGACGCAGCACCTCAGCTCGCACGACGCGCCGCAGGAGACATCGGCCTCCGACCCTTCCCACCCGGCAGGGCCCACCGCCGAGGAGGGGGAGTGATGACCTTGGCAGCCGAGATCAAGGACCACAGCCCGGAGAAGCTGCTCGCACCCGTGCTGTCGGCCTTCTGGGACGAGGACGAGTCCTGGACGCTGGACGTCTACCGCAGGCACGAGGGGTACGAGGGGCTCCGCAAGGCGCTGGCGATGTCGCCGGACGACCTGATCGCGTACGTCAAGGACTCCGGTCTGCGCGGCCGCGGCGGCGCCGGCTTCCCGACCGGGATGAAGTGGCAGTTCATCCCCCAGGGGGACGGCAAGCCCCACTACCTCGTCGTCAACGCCGACGAGTCGGAGCCGGGGACCTGCAAGGACATCCCGCTCCTCTTCGCGAACCCGCACAGCCTCATCGAGGGCATCGTGATCGCGTGCTACGCCATCAGGTCGTCGCACGCCTTCATCTACCTGCGCGGGGAGGTCGTCCCCGTGCTGCGCAGGCTGCACGCGGCCGTCCGCGAGGCCTACGCGGCCGGCTTCCTCGGCGAGAACATCCTGGGCAGCGGACTCGACCTCGAACTCACCGTGCACGCGGGCGCGGGCGCGTACATCTGCGGTGAGGAGACCGCACTGCTCGACTCCCTCGAAGGCCGCCGGGGCCAGCCGCGGCTCCGTCCCCCCTTCCCCGCCGTCGCGGGCCTCTACGCGTGCCCCACCGTGGTGAACAACGTCGAGTCCATCGCGTCGGTTCCCGCGATCCTGAACAAGGGCAAGGAGTGGTTCAGGTCGATGGGCAGCGAGAAGTCCCCGGGCTTCACGCTCTACTCGCTCAGCGGCCACGTCGCCACCCCCGGCCAGTACGAGGCCCCGCTCGGCATCACCCTGCGCCAGCTCCTCGACATGAGCGGCGGCATGCGCCCCGGGCACCGGCTGAAGTTCTGGACGCCGGGCGGCTCCTCGACGCCGATGTTCACCGACGAGCACCTCGACGTCCCCCTCGACTACGAAGGAGTGGGCGCCGCCGGTTCCATGCTCGGCACCAAGGCGCTCCAGTGCTTCGACGAGACGACCTGCGTGGTGCGCGCCGTCACCCGCTGGACCGAGTTCTACGCCCACGAGTCCTGCGGCAAGTGCACGCCCTGCCGCGAGGGCACGTACTGGCTCGTGCAGCTGCTGCGCGACATCGAGGCCGGCAAGGGCTCGATGAGCGACCTCGACAAGCTGAACGACATCGCCGACAACATCAACGGCAAGTCCTTCTGCGCCCTGGGCGACGGCGCGGCCTCGCCGATCTTCTCCTCGCTGAAGTACTTCCGCGAGGAGTACGAGCAGCACATCACGGGCCGGGGCTGCCCCTTCGACCCGGCCAGGTCGACGGCCTGGGCCGACCACCGTACGGAGGTGAACGCATGACCGTGACCACGAGCGCTCCCTCCGGCGGGGGAGAGCCGGCCCTCCCCCCGGAGGACCTCGTCACGCTCACGATCGACGGCATCGAGATCAGCGTGCCCAAGGGCACCCTGGTCATCCGGGCCGCCGAGCAGCTCGGCATCGAGATCCCCCGGTTCTGCGACCACCCCCTCCTCGACCCGGCCGGCGCCTGCCGCCAGTGCATCGTCGAGGTCGAGGGCCAGCGCAAGCCCATGGCGTCCTGCACCATCACCTGCACCGACGGCATGGTGGTCAAGACCCAGCTCACCTCCCCGGTCGCCGAGAAGGCCCAGTACGGGGTGATGGAGCTGCTGCTCATCAACCACCCGCTGGACTGCCCCGTCTGCGACAAGGGCGGCGAGTGCCCGCTGCAGAACCAGGCCATGTCGCACGGCCGGGCCGAGTCCCGCTTCGAGGGGAAGAAGCGGACCTACGAGAAGCCCGTGCCGATCTCCACGCAGGTGCTGCTCGACCGCGAGCGGTGCGTGCTGTGCGCCCGCTGCACCCGGTTCTCCAACCAGGTCGCCGGCGACCCGATGATCGAGCTGATCGAGCGGGGCGCGCTCCAGCAGGTCGGCACCGGCGAGGGCGACCCCTTCGAGTCGTACTTCTCCGGCAACACCATCCAGATCTGCCCGGTCGGCGCGCTCACCTCGGCGGCGTACCGGTTCCGCTCCCGGCCGTTCGACCTGATCTCCTCGCCGTCCGTGTGCGAGCACTGCTCCGGCGGCTGCGCGACCCGCACCGACCATCGGCGCGGCAAGGTCATGCGGCGCCTCGCGGCCAACGACCCCGAGGTCAACGAGGAGTGGATCTGCGACAAGGGGCGCTTCGCCTTCCGGTACGCGCAGCAGCGGGACCGGCTGACGACCCCCCTGGTGCGCAACGCCGAGGGCGAGCTGGAACCGGCCTCCTGGCCGGAGGCCCTGCAGATCGCCGCGCAGGGACTGCTCGCCTCGCGCGGACGGACCGGCGTCCTGACCGGCGGACGGCTCACCGTCGAGGACGCCTACGCGTACAGCAAGTTCGCGCGCGTGGCGCTCGACACCAACGACATCGACTTCCGCGCGCGCGTGCACAGCGCCGAGGAGGCCGACTTCCTCGCCGCCTGGGTGGCCGGCCGCGGCCGTGACCTTGGGGGCACCTCCCAGACGGAGTCTGAGGGAGGCACGGGCGTCACGTACGCCGCGCTGGAGAAGGCGCCGGCCGTGCTGCTGGTCGGGTTCGAGGCCGAGGAGGAGGCGCCCGGCGTCTTCCTGCGGCTGCGCAAGGCCTGGCGCAAGCACGGGCTGAAGGTGTTCTCGCTGGCCACCCACGCCACACGGGGCCTGGAGAAGGCCGGCGGCACGCTGCTGCCCGCCGCTCCCGGCACCGAGACCGAGTGGCTGGACGCGCTCGCGAGCGGCGTCGGCCTGGAGGACGACGGTGCCCGGGCCGCCGAGGCCCTGCGCGCCGAGGGCGCCGTGATCGTCGTCGGCGAGCGGCTGGCGTCCGTGGCCGGCGGGCTCACCTCCGCCGTGCGGACCGCCGCCGCGACCGGCGCCCGGCTGGCGTGGATCCCGCGCCGGGCCGGGGAGCGCGGCGCGATCGAGGCGGGGGCGCTGCCGTCGCTGCTGCCGGGCGGGCGCCCCGCGACCGACCCGCGCGCGCGTGAGGAGGTCGCCGCGGTCTGGGGCCTGGCCGACCTCCCGCACCGCTACGGCCGCGACACCGGCGCGATCGTCGAGGCCGCCGCGCGCGGTGAGCTCCAGGCGCTGCTGGTGGCGGGCGTGGAGGTCGCCGACCTGCCCGACCCCACGCGCGCGCGTGCGGCACTCGCCGAGGCCGGCTTCGTGGTGTCGCTGGAGCTGCGGCCCAGCGAGGTCACCGACCACGCCGACGTGGTCCTGCCCGTCGCGGCGGTCGCCGAGAAGGCCGGGACCTTCCTCAACTGGGAGGGCAGGGTGCGCTTCTTCGAGGCCGCGCTCAAGCCCGACCAGATGACCCGCCGCCTCGCGCCCACCGACGCGCGCGTGCTCCAGATGCTCGCCGACGCCATGGACGTCCACCTGGGCCTGCCGGACCTGCGCACCACGCGTGCGGAGATCGACCGGCTCGGCACCTGGGACGGGCCGCGGGCCGGTGAACCGCTGCACACCGCGGGCGCCCTGCCCCGGCCGGCCGCCGGGGAGGCCGTGCTCGCCGGACACCGGCTGCTGCTCGACCAGGGCCTCCTCCAGCAGGGCGACGAGGCGCTGGCCGGCACCCGGCACGCCGCACGCGCGCGCGTGTCGGCCGCCACGGCCGCCGAGGCCGGCGTCAAGGACGGCGACGTCCTGGCCGTGACCGGCCCCGCCGGAGCCGTCGAACTCCCGCTGGAGATCACCGAGATGCCCGACCGGGTGGTCTGGCTCCCGCTGAACTCGGCCGGCCGCGGCGTCGCCTCCGACGCCGGGGTGCTGCCCGGAACCCTCGTCCGCATCGGCCCGGCCACGCTCGCGGGCGAGGCCCCCAAGGAGGTGGAGGCATGAGCCCGTACCTCGCCGCTGAAGACCTCTCGATGTTCGGCACCGACCCCTGGTGGCTGGTGGTGATCAAGGCGGTCTTCTGCTTCGCCTTCCTGATGGTGACCGTGCTGTTCTCCATCGTGTGGGAGCGCAAGGTCGTCGCCTGGATGCAGCTGCGCATCGGCCCCAACCGGCACGGCCCCTGGGGCATGCTCCAGTCGCTCGCCGACGGCATCAAGCTGATGCTCAAGGAAGACGTCGTCGTCAAGCGCGCCGACAAGGCGGTGTACGTCCTGGCGCCGATCGTCGCGGCCGTCCCGGCCTTCATGGCGATCGCGGTGATCCCCTTCGGACCCGCCGGCAACGAGGTGTCGGTCTTCGGCCACCGCACCGCCATGCAGCTCACCGACCTGCCGATCGCGATGCTGTTCATCCTCGCGGTCGCCTCGGTCGGCATCTACGGCATCGTGCTCGCCGGATGGAGCTCCGGATCGACGTACCCGCTCCTCGGCGGCCTGCGGTCCTGCGCGCAGATGATCTCCTACGAGATCGCGATGGGCGCCGCGTTCGCCTCGGTGTTCCTCTACTCCGGCTCCATGTCGACCTCGGAGATCGTCGCCCAGCAGACCGACCGCTGGTACATCGTGCTGCTGCCGGTCTCCTTCATCCTCTACATCGTCACGATGGTCGGCGAGACCAACCGCGCCCCCTTCGACATGCCGGAGTCCGAGGGCGACCTGGTGGGCGGCTTCAACACCGAGTACTCGTCGATCAAGTTCGCGATGTTCATGCTCGCCGAGTACGTGAACATGGTGACGGTCTCGGCGGTCGCCACCACGCTCTTCCTCGGCGGCTGGCGGGCCCCCTGGCCGATCAGCACCTTCTGGGAGGGCGCCAACCACGGCTGGTGGCCGCTGCTCTGGTTCGTCATCAAGGTCCAGCTGCTGCTGTTCTTCTTCATCTGGCTGCGCGGCACGCTCCCGCGCGTGCGGTACGACCAGCTGATGAAGCTCGGCTGGAAGGTCCTCATCCCGGTCTCCCTGGTCTGGCTGATGCTCGTCGCGAGCGTGCGGGCCATGCGGAACGAGAACTACGGCTTCACCGACATCGCGCTCTACGTCGGCGGCGGCGTCCTGGCCCTGCTGCTGGTGTCCTTCGTCGCCGACATCTACCGGGACAAGAGCAGGGGTGCCGAGGCGCCCGTCGAGGAACCGGCCGCCTTCGACCCGATGGCCGGCGGGTTCCCCGTGCCGCCGATGCCCGGACAGGAGCTTCCGCCGGTGCCCAGGCGCCGCCCGCGCCGGGACCGGGAGCTGATTGTCAGTGGCGGACCGGATACTCACAGTGATGGACCCCTGGGTGGATCTACGGATGGAAAGGAGGCGTCCGATGGCTGAGGAACCCAAGGAGACCGACCCCGGTTTCCTGAACCCCGTGGCCGGCTTCGGCGTGACCTTCAAGGCCATGTTCAAGAAGCGGCTCACCGAGCAGTACCCGGAGCAGAAGAAGACCACCGCTCCGCGCTTCCACGGACGGCACCAGCTCAACCGCCATCCGGACGGCCTGGAGAAGTGCGTCGGCTGCGAGCTGTGCGCCTGGGCGTGCCCCGCCGACGCGATCTACGTGGAGGGCGCGGACAACACGGACGAGGAGCGCTACTCGCCGGGCGAGCGGTACGGCCGCGTCTACCAGATCAACTACGCCCGCTGCATCCTGTGCGGCCTGTGCATCGAGGCCTGCCCCACGCGCGCGCTGACGATGACCAACGAGTTCGAGCTGGCCGACTCCAGCCGCGCCAACCTCATCTTCACCAAGGAGCAGCTGCTCGCCGGCCTGGAGGAGGGCATGGTCGACACGCCCCACGCCATCTACCCGGGCACGGACGAACAGGACTACTACCGGGGCCTGGTCACCGAGGCCGCACCCGGCACGGTCCGGCAGGTCGCCCACTCCAAGGGGGAGGTCGTCCAGGAGGGCGACTCGACCTTCGGCGGGACCGAGCCGGCCTCGGAGGAGGTGATCCGCCGATGAGCGCGCAGCTCGCCGCCGCGGCGACCCTCTCCGCCGGCACCTCCACCGGAGAGGCCGTCCAGTTCTGGATCCTCGGCACGGTCGCGGTGATCGGCGCCCTGTGCACCGTCTTCATGAAGAAGGCCGTGCACAGCGCGCTCTGCCTCGCCGGGACCATGATCGTGCTGGCGGTGTTCTACCTCGCCAACGGCGCCTACTTCCTCGGCATCGTGCAGATCGTCGTCTACACCGGCGCGGTCATGATGCTGTTCCTGTTCGTGGTGATGCTCGTCGGCGTCACCGCGGCGGACTCCCTGAAGGAGACCATCAAGGGCCAGCGCTGGCTGGCCCTGGCCAGCGGGCTCGGCTTCGGCATCCTGCTGATCGCCGGCATCGGCAACGCGTCCCTCGAGGAGTTCGACGGCCTCGGTCAGGCCAACGCGAACGGCAACGTGGAGGGCATCGCGTCCCTCGTCTTCACCAAGTACGTCTTCGCCTTCGAGATCACCGGCGCGCTGCTCATCACGGCCGCGGTCGGCGCCATGGTGCTCACCCACCGCGAGCGCACCGAGCGGGCCAGGACGCAGCGCGAACTGTCCGAGCAGCGCGTCCGCGACGGCAAGTACCTGCCGCCGCTGCCCGCGCCCGGCGTCTACGCCCGGCACAACGCGGTCGACATCGCGGGCCTGCTGCCCGACGGCACCCCGTCCGAGCTCACCGTCAGCAAGACGCTGCGCGAGCGGGGCCAGGTCCGCGACGTCTCGACGGAGGCGCTGAACGACCTCAAGGCCCTGGAGCAGCGCGCCGAGGAGCGTCTGGAGCGCAGGGCGGTCGCCCCGGCCACCTTCAAGCGGTCCGAGGAGGCGTCGAAGTGAACCCCGTCAACTATCTCTACCTCGCAGCCCTGTTGTTCACGATCGGCGCCACCGGTGTGCTGATCCGGCGCAACGCGATCGTGGTCTTCATGTGCGTCGAGCTGATGCTCAACGCCTGCAACCTCGCGTTCGTCGCCTTCTCCCGGATGCACGGAAATCTGGACGGGCAGATCATCGCCTTCTTCACGATGGTCGTCGCCGCCGCGGAGGTCGTGGTCGGGCTCGCGATCATCGTGTCCCTGTTCCGTTCCCGCCACTCGGCCTCGGTCGACGACGCCAGCCTGATGAAGCTGTGAGGGGCTGACCGTGACAAACGCAGAGAACCTGATCGCGCTGCTGGTGGCGGCGCCCCTCCTGGGAGCGGCGGTCCTGTTGTGCGGCGGCCGGCGGCTGGACGCCGTCGGCCACTGGATCGGCACACTGCTGGCCGCCGTGTCCTTCGTGATCGGCCTCGTCCTCTTCACCGACCTGCTCGGCAGCGGCGCCGAGGACCGCACCCTGACGCAGCACCTGTTCAGCTGGATCCCGGTGGAGGGGTTCCAGGCCGACGTCGCCTTCCGGCTCGACCAGCTGTCGATGACGTTCGTCCTGCTGATCACCGGCGTCGGCTCGCTGATCCACCTGTACTCGGTCGCGTACATGGAGCACGACGAGCGCCGCCGCCGCTTCTTCGGCTACCTGAACCTGTTCCTCGCGGCGATGCTGATCCTGGTCCTCGCCGACAACTACCTGCTGCTGTACGTCGGCTGGGAGGGCGTCGGTCTCGCCTCGTACCTGCTGATCGGCTTCTGGCAGCACAAGCCGAGCGCGGCCACGGCCGCGAAGAAGGCCTTCCTGGTCAACCGCGTCGGCGACATGGGCCTGTCGATCGCGATCATGCTGATGTTCCTGTGGTTCGGCACCTTCGCCTTCGGGCCGGTGCTCGGCACGCTGCACGACCCGGGCGTCGCGGGGCAGGCCGACGAGGGCAAGCTCACCGCGATCGCCCTGATGCTGCTGCTCGCCGCGTGCGGCAAGTCCGCCCAGGTGCCGCTGCAGTCCTGGCTCGGTGACGCGATGGAGGGCCCGACCCCGGTCTCGGCCCTCATCCACGCCGCGACCATGGTGACCGCGGGCGTGTACCTGATCGTCCGCTCGGCGGCGGTCTTCAACGGCGCGCCCGACGCGCAGCTGGTCGTCACCGTCGTCGGCGCGGTCACGCTGCTGTTCGGTGCGATCGTCGGTTGCGCCAAGGACGACATCAAGAAGGCGCTGGCCGGCTCGACCATGTCGCAGATCGGCTACATGGTGCTCGCCGCGGGCCTCGGTCCCATCGGCTACGTCTTCGCGATCATGCACCTGGTGACGCACGGCTTCTTCAAGGCCGGGCTGTTCCTCGGCGCCGGCTCCGTCATGCACGGCATGAACGACGAGGTCGACATGCGCCGCTACGGCGGCCTCAGGAAGTACATGCCGGTCACCTTCGTCACCTTCGGCCTCGGCTACCTCGCCATCATCGGCTTCCCGGGCCTGTCCGGCTTCTTCTCCAAGGACAAGATCATCGAGGCGGCGTTCGCCAAGGGCGGCACCGAGGGCTGGATCCTCGGCGCCTGCGCCCTGCTGGGCGCGGCCATCACCGCGTACTACATGACGCGCGTGATGCTGATGACGTTCTTCGGCGAGGAGCGCTGGCGCAAGGCCCCGACGCCGTCGCCGGCCGAGCCCGACGTGGAGCCGGCCGCCGAGACGCGCGGCGCGTACGCGCCCCCGCACCCGCACGAGTCCCCGAGGACCATGACGATCCCGATGATCGTGCTGGCCGTCGGGTCCGTGGCGGGCGGCGCCTTCTTCAGCATCGGCGACCGCTTCCTGCACTGGCTGGAGCCCGTCACCGGGCACAGCCACGGCGACGCGCCGATCAGCGCCGGGACGGTCACCGGGGCGACGGTGGCCTGCATGGTCATCGGCGTCGCGATCGCCTGGGCGCAGTACGGGCGCCGTCCGGTCCCGGCCGTCGCCCCGCGCGGGTCGCTGCTCACCCGGGCCGCCCGGCGCGACCTGCTCCAGGACGACTTCAACCACGTCGTCCTGGTCCGCGGCGGCGAACACCTCACGCGCTCGCTGGTCTACGTCGACCACACCCTGGTCGACGGGGTCGTCAACGGCACGGCGGCCTCGTTCGGCGGCCTGTCCGGGCGGGTGCGCAAGCTGCAGAACGGGTTCGCGCGCAGCTACGCGGTCTCGATGTTCGGCGGTGCGGCGGTCCTCGTCGCCGCGACCCTGCTGATGAGGGCGGTCTGATACCGATGTCCTTTCCCCTGCTGACAGCGACGGCGGTGCTCCCGGCCGTCGGGGCCATCGCCACGGCCGCCGTGCCGGCCGCGAAGCGCACCGCGGCCAAGTGGCTGGCGCTGCTGTTCTCGCTGGCCACACTGGTCCTGGCGATCGTGGTCCTGGTCCGCTTCGACCCGGACGGCGACCGCTACCAGCTCACCGAGTCCCACTCCTGGATCGCGGACTTCGGCGTCCGCTACGAGCTGGGCGTGGACGGCATCGCGGTGGCGCTGATCGCGCTGACCGCCCTGCTGATCCCGTTCATCGTCCTCGCGGGCTGGCACGACGCCGACCCGCTGGAGACGGGAAGCAGCCGGTGGCGGCCGACGCAGGGCTTCTTCGCCCTGATCCTGGCCGTCGAGGCGATGGTGATCATCTCCTTCGAGGCCACCGACGTCTTCCTCTTCTACATCTTCTTCGAAGCCATGCTGATCCCGCTGTACTTCCTGATCGGCGGCTTCGGGGACCGGGCGCACGAGCACGGTGAGGAGACGGCGGCGACCCAGCGGTCGTACGCGGCGGTGAAGTTCCTCCTCTACAACCTCGCCGGCGGCCTGATCATGCTGGCCGCGGTGATCGGGCTGTACGTGGTCGCCGGGAACTTCTCCCTCACCGAGATCGCCGAGGCCCGGGCCGACGGCTCGCTGGACATGGCGACCAGCACCGAACGCTGGCTGTTCCTCGGCTTCTTCTTCGCCTTCGCGGTGAAGGCGCCGCTGTTCCCGCTGCACACCTGGCTGCCCAACGCCATGGGGGAGTCCACCGCGCCGGTCGCCGTGCTCATCACGGCGGTGGTCGACAAGGTCGGCACCTTCGCGATGCTCCGCTTCTGCCTCCAGCTGTTCCCGGAGGCCAGCAAGTGGGCGACGCCGGTCATCCTGGTCCTGGCGGTGATCAGCATCATCTACGGGGCGCTGCTCGCGGTCGGCCAGCGCGACATCAAGCGCCTGATCGCCTACGCGTCGATCTCGCACTTCGGCTTCATCATCATGGGCATCTTCGCGATGACCAGTCAGGGCCAGTCCGGTGCGACCCTCTACATGGTCAACCACGGCATCTCGACCGCCGTGCTGATGCTGATCGCCGGATTCCTGATCTCCCGGCGCGGCTCGCGGCTCATCGCCGACTACGGCGGTGTGCAGAAGGTCGCCCCGGTGCTCGCCGGCACGTTCCTGATCGGCGGCCTGGCCACCCTGTCCCTGCCGGGTCTCGCGCCCTTCGTCAGCGAGTTCCTGGTGCTGGTGGGCACGTTCACGCGCTATCCGGTGATCGGCATCGTCGCCACCTTCGGCATCGTCCTCGCCGCGCTCTACACCCTCGTCCTCTACCAGCGGACGATGACCGGGCCGGTGAAGCCCGGGGTGACGGCCCTGCCCGACCTGCGGGTGCGTGAGCTGGTGGTCGTGGCGCCGCTGGTGGCGCTGCTGATCTTCCTGGGCGTCTACCCGAAGCCCGTCACGGACATCGTCGACCCGGCGGTGCAGCAGACCATGTCCGACGTACACAAGAAGGACCCCCGGCCCGAGGTGGAGGCGGCCAAGTGAGCGCATCAGCCGTCCACGACCTGTGGACAACGGCGGCAACGGCGGCCGACCCGATCGCGAAGATCGACGCACCGAAGATCGAGTACGGGCAGCTCGCGCCCACGCTCATCGTCATCGGCGCGGCGATCGTCGGCATCCTGGTCGAGGCGTTCGTGCCGCGCAGGTCCCGTTACTACGTGCAGATGTTCGTGTCCGTCGTCGCGCTCGTCGCCGCCTTCGCCGCGGTCGTCGCGCTCGCGGCGGGCGGGTACGGCACGACCAAGGCGGGCATCGCGGCGATGGGCGCCGTCGCCGTCGACGGACCGGCCCTCTTCCTGCAGGGCACGATCCTGCTGGCGGCACTGGTCGGCGTGTTCACCTTCGCCGAGCGGCGGCTCGACCCGGAGACGCACGGCAACCGCGTCGACTCCTTCGCGGCGCAGGCCGCGGCGGTGCCGGGCAGCGAGAGCGAGCAGAAGGCGGTGAAGGCCGGGTTCACCACCACCGAGGTGTTCCCGCTGCTGATGTTCGCCGTCGCCGGCATGCTGGTCTTCCCGGCGGCCAACGACCTGCTGACCCTCTTCGTCGCCCTGGAGGTCTTCTCCCTCCCGCTGTACCTGCTGTGCGCGCTGGCCCGGCGCAAGCGGCTGATGTCGCAGGAGGCGGCGGTCAAGTACTTCCTGCTCGGCGCGTTCGCCTCCGCGTTCACCCTGTTCGGCATCGCCCTGCTCTACGGCTACGCGGGCTCCATGTCGTACGGCACCATCGCGCAGGTCGTCGACGGCACCGTCCAGAACGTCACCCCGGCACTCGCGAGCACCATGGGCAACGACGCGCTGCTGCTCGTCGGGTCCGCCCTGATCGTCGTGGGCCTGCTGTTCAAGGTGGGCGCGGTGCCGTTCCACATGTGGACGCCGGACGTGTACCAGGGCGCGCCGACGCCGGTGACCGGTTTCATGGCGGCGGCGACCAAGGTCGCGGCCTTCGGCGCCCTGCTGCGCATCCTCTACGTCGTCCTGCCCGGCCTGCGCTGGGACTGGCGGCCGGTGATGTGGGCGGTGGCGATCGTCACCATGCTGGGCGGCGCGATCGTCGCGATCACGCAGACGGACATCAAGCGGCTGCTGGCGTACTCGTCGATCGCGCACGCGGGCTTCATCCTCGCGGGTGTCATCGCGACCACGCCGGACGGCGTCTCGTCGGTCCTCTTCTACCTGGCCGCGTACTCCTTCGTGACGATCGGCGCCTTCGCGGTGGTCACGCTGGTGCGCGACGCGGGCGGCGAGGCGACCCACCTGTCGAAGTGGGCCGGGCTCGGGCGCCGGTCGCCGTTGGTGGCGGCCGTGTTCGCGGTGTTCCTGCTGGCCTTCGCGGGCATCCCGCTGACCTCCGGGTTCGCGGGCAAGTTCGCCGTGTTCAAGGCGGCGGCGGAGGGCGGCGCGGCCCCGCTGGTCGTGGTCGGCGTGATCTCGTCGGCGATCGCGGCGTTCTTCTACATCCGCGTGATCGTGCTGATGTTCTTCAGCGAGCCGCGGCCGGAGGGCCCGACCGTCGCGGTGCCGTCCCCGCTGACGATGACGGCGATCGGCGTCGGCGTGGCGGTCACGGTGGTGCTCGGTGTGGCACCGCAGTACTTCCTGGACCTGGCGGGACAGGCGGGGGTGTTCGTGCGCTGACGCGTGCGCCCGCCCGTTCGGACACGGCGGCGGCCCGGCACCCTCGGGAGTGCCGGGCCGCCGCCGTGCGGCTTCGGGGGCTACTCGCCGCCGCGGCGTGCCCTGACGGCGGTCAGGTCCAGATCCATCGGGAACGGCGCGCTCACCTTCATGCGCTCACGGAAGATGCCGACGCTGGTGCAGGCGCCGGTGGTGGGCTCCGGCTCGAAGGCGTGGACGACGGTGAGGCCCTTCTCGTCCTCCACGCGCCAGTAGTGGGCGATACCGGCCCGGGCGTACTTCAGGGGCTTGGTCTCGCGGTCGCGGGACACGGAGTCCGGCGAGACGACCTCCACGGCCAGCACGACGGCTGCCGCTGGGACGCGGGTCTGATCGGGACTTGTCAGTGCCTCTTCCTCCAACACCAGCACATCCGGCTCCGGCCTGTTCTGCCGGTCCACGTCGATGGTGAACCCGCACAGGACGTCGAGCCCTGGACCGCGGCTGCGGAGAGCCGTCGGCCGAAGAAGGACGTCGCCCGCTCGTGGAAGACCGACTGCGGGCAGGGGAGGACGAGCGCGGCGTCGATCAGCTGGGTGTGCGCCGGCAGGTCGGGAAGACGGTCCAGATCGTCAGCCGTCCAGCCCGTGTCGGGCGGAATCGGCCAGTCAGGGGGCGAGGTTCCGGCTGCCGTGTGCACGCGGTCCCGGTGGGCGGAGTCACGGGTGTCGCCCCAGGCCACCGACGCGTTGCACAAGGTGACGAAGTGAGTCTGTGGACAACTCCGGGGCTGTCGGTGCGGGCCCCTATCGTTGGGGCAGTGGTCGGGACAGGACGGGCACGGCGGGACGGGCGCGGCAGGACGTACGGGGGGACAGGACGATGGGCGTGATCGACGAGATGACAGAGACGGCAGAGACGGCAGAGGCCGGGCGGCTGGACAGCGAGACGCTGGCCACGCTGCACCGGGTCTTCGGGTACGAGGCCTTCCGCGGTGAGCAGGAGGCGGTCGTCGACCACGTGGTGGCCGGCGGCGACGCCGTCGTGCTCATGCCCACCGGCGGCGGAAAGTCGCTGTGCTACCAGATCCCCGCCCTGGTCAGGTCCGGCACGGGCATCGTGGTCTCGCCGCTCATCGCCCTGATGCAGGACCAGGTGGACGCGCTGCGCGCCCTCGGCGTGCGGGCCGGGTTCGTGAACTCCACGCAGGACTTCGACGAGCGGCGCACGGTGGAGGCCGAGTTCCTCGCCGGCGAGCTGGACCTGCTGTACCTGGCGCCCGAGCGGCTGCGGCTGGAGAGCACCCTCGACCTGCTCTCCCGCGGCAAGATCTCCCTCTTCGCGATCGACGAGGCGCACTGCGTCTCCCAGTGGGGCCACGACTTCCGGCCCGACTACCTCGCCCTGTCCCTGCTCGGCGAGCGCTGGCCGGACGTGCCCCGCCTCGCGCTCACGGCGACGGCCACGCACGCCACCCACCGCGAGATCACCGAGCGGCTGAACATGCCGGCGGCGCGGCACTTCGTGGCCAGCTTCGACCGGCCCAACATCCAGTACCGGATCGTGCCGAAGACCGACCCCAGGAAGCAGCTGCTGAGCTTCCTGCGCGAGGAGCACGCCGGGGACGCGGGCATCGTCTACTGCCTCTCGCGCGCTTCCGTCGAGAAGACCGCCGAGTTCCTGTCGCGCAACGGCGTCGAGGCCGTGCCGTACCACGCGGGCCTGGACGCGGGCACCCGCGCGGCGCACCAGTCGAGGTTCCTGCGCGAGGAGGGCCTGGTGGTCGTGGCGACCATCGCCTTCGGCATGGGCATCGACAAGCCGGACGTCCGCTTCGTCGCCCACCTGGACCTGCCCAAGTCGGTCGAGGGGTACTACCAGGAGACGGGTCGCGCCGGGCGGGACGGACTGCCGTCGACCGCGTGGATGGCGTACGGGCTCAACGACGTCATCCAGCAGCGCAAGCTGATCCAGTCCGGCGAGGGCGACGAGGCGTTCCGCCGCCGGGCCCAGTCCCACCTGGACGCGATGCTCGCCCTGTGCGAGACCGTCCGGTGCCGCCGGGGCCAGCTCCTCGCCTACTTCGGGCAGGACCCGGACCCGGCGGGCTGCGGCAACTGCGACACCTGCCTCACCCCGCCCGAGACCTGGGACGGCACGGTGGCGGCGCAGAAGGTGCTGTCGACCGTGGTGCGGCTGAAGCGGGAGCGCGGGCAGAAGTTCGGCGCCGGGCAGATCATCGACATCCTGCTGGGCAAGCGCACGGCCAAGGTGATCCAGTTCGACCACGACCAGCTCTCCGTGTTCGGCATCGGCGAGGAGCTGACCGAGGGCGAGTGGCGGGGCGTCACCCGTCAGCTGCTGGCCCAGGGGCTGCTCGCGGTCGAGGGCGAGTACGGCACGCTGGTGCTGACCGAGGCCAGCGGGGCGGTGCTGCGGCGGGAGCGGGAGGTGCCGCTGCGCAAGGAGCCCAAGAAGCCGGCCACGGCCAAGGCGGCGGGCGGTGGACGCGGCGACCGCAAGACCAAGGCCGCCGCGGCCGAGCTGCCCGAGGAGCTGCTGCCCGCGTTCGAGGCGCTGCGCGCCTGGCGCGCGGAGCAGGCCCGCGAGCAGGGCGTCCCGGCGTACGTGATCTTCCACGACGCCACGCTCCGGGAGATCGCCACCGCCTGGCCCACCTCGGTCGGGCAGCTCGGCGGGATCAGCGGTGTCGGTGAGAAGAAGCTGGCGACGTACGGGGAGGGCGTGCTGGCGGTGCTCGCCGGGCTGGCCGGTGAGGCGTCACCGGCCCCGTCCCCCGCGGCCGACGGCGCCGGGCCCGGCCCGGACGACTGGCCCGAGGACGAGCCGGAGCCGGAGCCCGACGACTGGGCATGAGACGGCGGCGCCTCCCCGTCACAGGGCCCGGGCCGCGTAGGCCCTGACGGCCGGCGTCTCGGCCGGCGCGCGGTGGGTCACGTCAGTGCCGTCAGGCCCGGGGCGAAGGTGATCAGGAGGGGGAGGAGGGGCACCAGGGCGGCCGTCGCCGTGGTCAGGGCGCGGTCGCGGGGGGTCAGGCGGGGCGGGGGTTCCAGGAGGCGGTCGACCCGCTCGCCGAGGAGGCGGTGGCTGGAGGCGCAGGACAGGACGCCCCGGTGCTGGTTGAGCTCGATCAGGGCCAGTGCCGTGGTCAGGTGGCCGCAGCGGCGGGAGGCGGTGTCGTCGGCGGCGAGTTCCACCAGGCGGTGGGTCTGGTCGCAGAAGTGGGAGAAGAGCGGGACCCGCGGGAAGCCGGTGGCCAGGGCGGTGGACAGGTGCAGCAGCCAGTCGTGGCGGGCCCGGGCGTGACCGCGTTCGTGGGTGAGCACGGCGTCGAGCTGATGGTCGGTCAGGCGGTGCAGGGCGCCGGTGGTGACGACCAGCTGGGCCGGGCTGCCGGGCATCCACCAGGCGTCCGGGTACTCGTCCTCCAGGACCAGGAGGGGACCGCGGGCCCGGGGGAGGCCGGCGGGCAGGTCGGGGGCGCGTTCGCGCAGGTGCGCGCGGGACAGGGCGCGGCGCCTGCGGGCCTCGACCAGCTCGCGGACGAGCATCGCGGTGGTCCAGGCGGCACCGCCGGCCAGCAGCAGGGTGAGGGTCGCCGCCCAGGGCGGGCCGGAGGAGAGGTTGTAGGCGGCGGTCACCGCCGGGGGCGCGGACGCGAAGAGCTGGGTGCGCACGGTGCCGAAGACGGCGGCGGCGCCGAGCGCGAGGGAGGTCAGGCAGCACAGCAGCACCGTGGCGACCAGGCACTGCCACACCCACAGCGCGACCACGGGATCCCGTTCGGGCCACGCGGAACGGGTCAGCGCGCGTGGCACCGGCACGGCGGCGGTCACGGCGACGGCGAACAGCAGGAGCAGGCAGACGGTCATGCCACGGGCTCCGGATCCTTGTCGGAAGGCGGCTCTGGCTGTGGTGCTGTGGTGCAGGGGCGGGCGCGGCGGTGGTGCGACCTCCGGGCCGAGCCCGGGCCCCGCGCCGTCGGCGCCGCCGCGGTTCCGAGCCGTGCCGGAGGGGGACGGGCGCGCCGCGCACACCGCCCGACGCCAGTATGACGGTGACGGGCGGTGCGAGTCAGGCCCCGACGGGCACCGGACGCGCGTGCGGAAGCGGCCGCGCCGGGCCGAACACCGCCCGCCCGGCAACCGCCCGCCCGGAAGCCGGTCGTCCGGAAGCCGGTCGTCCGGCCGGTTCCGGTCCGGCGGCGCGGGCGGTCACCGGCCGACGATCCGCCCGGTCACCTCGCCCAGCCCCACCCGGGCGCCACCCGGACCCGGCGCCCACGCCGACAGGGTCACCACGTCCCCGTCCTCCAGGAACGTCCGCTTGCCGTCCGGGAGTTCCAGCGGATCGCGGCCGTTCCAGGTCAGTTCCAGCAGCGACCCGCGCTCCCGCTCGGTGGGCCCGCTCACCGTGCCCGAGCCGTAGAGGTCGCCGGTGCGCAGGCGGGCCCCGTTGACGGTCATGTGGGCCAGCTGCTGGGCGGCGGTCCAGTACATGGTGGAGAAGGGCGGCTCGGCGACCACGTGCCCGTTGACCGCGACCGAGATCCGCAGGTCGTAGCCGCCCGGTTCCTCCTCGGCGTCGTCCAGGTAGGGCAGCAGCGCGTGCGTGCGTTCCGGCGGCGCCACCCGGGCCTCGTCCAGGGCGTCCAGCGGGGTGATCCAGGCCGACACCGAGGTGGCGAAGGACTTGCCGAGGAACGGGCCGAGGGGGACGTACTCCCAGGCCTGGACGTCCCGCGCGGACCAGTCGTTGAGCAGGCACAGCCCGAAGACGTGCTCGCGGAAGTCGCCGAGCGCCACCGGACGGCCCGGCTCGGACGGCGTGCCCACCACGAAGCCGACCTCGGCCTCGATGTCGAGGCGGACGGACGGGCCGAAGACGGGCGCGGCGTCGGTGGGGGCCTTGCGCTGCCCGGAGGGCCGTACGACGTCCGTGCCCGACACGACGACCGTGCCGGCGCGGCCGTGGTAACCGATCGGGAGGTGCTTCCAGTTGGGGGTGAGGGAGTCCTCGGCGTCCGGGCGGAAGATCCGGCCGACGTTCCGGGCGTGGTTCTCGGAGGCGTAGAAGTCGACGTAGTCCGCCACCTCGAAGGGCAGGTGCAGGGTCACCGACGACAGGGGGTGGAACAGGGGCTCCAGGGCCTCCCGGTGGGACGGGACCGTCACCCAGGCCGTCAGCGCGCGCCGCACGTCCGACCAGGTGGTGCGACCGGCCGCCAGCAGCGGGTTCAGGGTGGGCCGCGCCAGCAGGGACGCGTACGGCGACCCGAGCGCGTGGGCCGCCGCGCCCGCGTCCAGGACGTGGTCGCCGAGCCGGACGCCCACCGTCCGCTCCTGTGCGCCGCGGATCGAGAACACGCCGTACGGAAGGTTGTGCGGGCCGAAGGGATCGCCCTCGGGGACATCGAAGGGGGGCATCGGGTGCTGCCTCGCTCTCGTGCTCGCCGTGCGCCACGTGATCCGTGGTCGTGCCACACGTTACGGGTGGCACACGGGTCTTGGGCAGTGTCCGAAGAGGTGGCGGCGGCCGGTGGGGACGGGCGGCCGACGTGCGGGCGGGGAGCGGCCCGGCGCCGGCGCGGGCGGTGCGGAGGACGACCCGTGGGACCGTGGCGCTCCGCCACCACCCGTGTGCGGGAAGTTGTCCACAGGCCGGAACGCAATCTTGACGGAGCGGTGCGAACGGGGTGACTCTGGACGCGTGCCGGAAGGCCTCGGGGAGGGGGCGTTCCGACGGCACATCAGGGGGGCGGATGGCCACAGGGGAGGCCCGTCCGGGTACGGCGCGGTCCGGTTCGCAGCCGAGAGAGCGGCTCGAAGAGACCATGCGCAGCCGACTCGGCCGGGAATGCGTCTACGTACCGTCGTGCCGTTTCGGGCTGTACGCGGCCCTGCGTCACTGGTGCCCGCCGGGCGGCCGGGTGCTGATGTCGCCGGTCAACGACGACGTCATCTTCTTCGTCGTCCTGGCCGCCGGACTGCGGCCGGTGCAGGCGCCGCTGAACCCGCTGGACGCGTCCATCGACGTCGACGCCGTGCCCGAGGAGGTGTGGGGTTCCCTGTCCGCCGTGCTGACGACCAATCTGTACGGCAACCCGGACCCGGCACCCCGGCTGCGGGAGCGCTGCGACGCGCTCGGCATCCCGCTGTTCGAGGACGCGGCGCACGCCATCGGCAGCGAGGTGGGCGGGCGGCCCGTCGGCACCTGGGGCGACGCGTCCGTGTTCAGCCTGTCCAAGCACGTCGGCGCCAAGGCCGGGGGGATCCTCGCGGTCGCCGACCCGGGGCTGCGGGAGGCGCTGGCGAAGTCCTGCGACGACCTGCTGCTGCCGCGCCGGACCACGGCCGAGGTCGCCTACGCCGTACGGCCGTACGCGGAGGCGGCCGTGCGCGGCCTGCGGCTGCGCCGGGCGGCCTGGGCCACGCTGCGGCTCCTGGGGAGGACGGAGCGCGAGGGGATCCGGATGCCGCTCAGACCCGGCGAGCTGGCCCGGGCGGTCGCCTCGGCGCCGGACCTGGAGGCGCACGATCCCTGGGTCCGCGTGGACATGCACGACTACCGCCTGCGGTCGGGCCGGTTCCGGCTCGGACGCGTCGGGCGCAGGCTCGACCGGCTGGACGACGTGCTCGCGGGCTGCCGTGCGGGCACGGAACTGCTGCTGTCGACCCGCTGGGCGCACCCGGCCGGCGGCGGCCGGCCGGACGGGACGCAGCCGCTGTTCCGGGTGCCGCTGTTCGTGGCGGACCGGGACGCGGCGATCGCGGCACTGGCCCGGCGGGGCATCGTCGTCGGGTACCTCTACGACCCGCCGCTGGACGACTACGCGGGGGCGGAGTTCACCGACCTCTCGCCCAGCCCCGAGGGGGCGCGCTGGTTCGCGCGGCACGCGCTGCCCGTGGACCCGCTGCGCGCCCGCGCGGTCGTGCGGGTGCTGGAGGAGTCGGGGGCGCTGCCCGCCCGGGCACCGGAAGGGGCGGGGCCGTCCCGTGGCTGAGACGCGGGTGCACGAGGCCGCCGCGGCGTCCGCGGACGGCGACCCGGAGCCGCCCGGGAGGGGGCAGGGCTCCGACTCGCTGTTCAAGAACGCCTACTTCCTCATGCTCAGCACCGGCGTCTCGGCCGTGCTCGGCCTGGGGTTCTGGTTCGTGGCCGCCCGCTACTACTCGGAGGAGGCCGTCGGCCAGGGTTCCGCCGCCATCGCCGCGATGCGGCTGCTGGCCAGCATCACGGCGACCACGATGATCGGCGCCGTCGTCCGCTTCGTGCCGCGCGCCGGACGGGCGACCGGTCCGCTGGTGTGGCGCGCGTACGTGGCCAGTTCGGTGGTCGTGGTCGTGGCCGCCGTGGTCTTCCTGCTCACCCTCGACCTGTGGGGTGCCTCGTACGCGCCGCTCGGCACCCCCGCGGCGGGTGCCCTGTTCGTCGCCGCGTGCGTGGCCTGGGCGCTGCTCACCCTCCAGGACGGGGTGCTGACCGGGCTGCGCAAGGCCGAGTGGGTGCCGGCCGGGAACGCGGTGTTCTCGGTCGGGAAGCTGATCCTCCTGGCCGTCTTCGCCTCCGCGCTGCCGGTGCTCGGCATCTTCGTGTCCTGGGCCGTGGCCATCGCCTTCTCCACCCTGCCGCTCGGCTGGCTGATCTTCCGCAGGCTCATCCCGCGCCAGGCCGCCGCCGACCGCGACGTGGAGCCGCCCGGAGCACGGGAGATGGGCCGCTTCCTGGCCGGGGACTCGCTGGGCGCGCTGTTCAGCCTGGCGATGATCAACCTGCTGCCGGTGATGGTCGCGGTCCGCTTCAGCGCCGCGGAGAACGGCTTCTTCTACGTGGCGTACACCGTCGGCGGCACGATGGAGTTCATGGCCATCAACATGGCCTCCTCGCTCACCGCCCACGCCTCGCACGATCCCCGCCACCTCGCCGACGGCGTCCGCGGGGCGCTGCGCCGGATGACGCTGCTGCTGGTGCCGGTGGTGCTGGTCCTGGTCGTCCTCGCCCCGCAGATCCTCGCCCCCTTCGACGAGGACTACGCCGAGCACGGCTCCACGGTGCTGCGGCTGCTCGCCGTCGGGGCGCTGCCGAGGATCGTCGTCGAGCTGTACATCGGCGTGCTGCGCGTCCAGGGACGCACCGGTGCGCTCGCCGCGGTGCAGGGCGCCATGTGCACCCTCGTCCTGGGCAGCGCGGCCGCGCTGTTCGGCCCGGCCGGGATCTCGGGCGCCGGGTGGGCGGTGCTGCTGAGCATGACGCTGGTCGCCGTGGGCTGCGTGCCCGGCCTGCGCTCCGTCCTGCGCGACGGGGGCGGCACGGGCGGCCGCGGCCGGAACGCGGAGGATTCCGACTACGGCACCAGCTGGGCGCGGCTGAACGCCACCGCCGGGTACGGCACGAGCTGGGCGCGCCGGGCCGCGTACGGGGACAAGGGCACCGGCGACGACACGGCCGCGCTGTTCATCGGCCGCCCCGGCTACGAACGCGAGGCCCTGCAGGCGGACACCCTGGCCCTGGTCGTCCGCCCGTCCCGTCAGCCGGAGCCGCCGCGTGCCTCGGAGCCGGACCCGGCGGCGACCTCCGCGTCCGCCTCGGACACGGATGCGGCGCCGAGTCCCGCACCCGCACCCGCACCCGTCTCCGCCTCCGCCTCCGGCCCGGACGCCACGGCGGCCCCCGCGTCCGCTTCCGGAAGAGGCCCCGCATCCGTCCCCGCCCCGGACCCCGCGCCGAGACCTGCCCCGGACCCCGCCCCGGACCGGGCGGCCGCCCCCGCGACGGCGTCCGGCGTCCCCGGGGAAGGCCACGACGACCCCCGCTCCCAGCGGTACCTGGCGAACGGCCTGTGGGCCCTGCTCGCCGCCGCCACCCTGGTCTTCTGGGCCTTCCTGCGCGAACTCCCCTGGCTCACCGACGAGTCGAAGGCGGCAGCCGGACTCACCGGGCGCGAACTCCTGCGGGGGCTGCCGTCGGCGGCGCTCGTCGCGGGGGCGGTCCTGCTCGTGGTGTTCGCGGCGTCCGTGACGCTGTACGCCCGCCCCGACCCCCGGCTGCCCGGCGCCGCGCTGGGCTCCGCCGTGCTCGCCCTGTACGCCGCACCCGTCGCCCTCGGCCGGGAACCGCAGCCGGTCGACGGGGCGTTGTACGAGAAGATGGCCGGTTTTCTGGCGGATGCGGTGGGATTGGACGGTCCTGCCCCCCTTCTGCGCTGGGTACCGCTCGTCCTGCAGTCGCTGTGTCCGGTGGCACTGTGGCCGCTGCTCGCCAAGGCCGGCGGGCGGCTGTCGTGGCAGGGACGCTGGGGGGTGCTGTATCTCGCCGCCGTGGCGGGCTGGGTCTGGCGGCAGGAGCTCGCGCCGGCCGCTCCGCCTCTGCTTCTGCTGCTCGTCCTCGCCGTCCTGCTCCTGCCACCGCGCCGCCCGACGGCCGTGACCGGACACGCACACCGCAGCAGACCGAACGACACGTCCAGGGACTGATCGAGCACAGAGCCGAACCGCCAGGGGGGAACCGTCGTGCGTCCGCCAGCAACTCCACGGGAGAGATCAGCACCAGATCCTGTACCCGGGCAGGGGATCCCGGACGGGCCGGACCCGGACACGGACACGCCGACGACCGGGACGGGCTCCGAGTACGGGACCGACTCCCGCGCCTCGCAGGAGTCGGCCGGCACGTCCTCGGACGACGTGTCCGCGCGCCCGGAGCACGGCACCGCCCCCCGGCCGCCCGACCCGGGCCCGGCCGCACCGGCCCCCGCCGCCCGGCCGGTGCGCGCCGCCGCCTCCGCCGCCCTGCCCGCCGTCATTCCGCTCGTCGCGCTCGCCCTGTGGGCCTTCGCGATGCGGC